>CAWDQC010000032.1:0-103278 GCA_963804355.1 uncultured Pseudomonadota bacterium
CTTCGAAGGGAATTTAGGTACATCGAGTACGTATACGTCTCGTAGCTCCCATTTGCCCCAGGTAGGCTTAGGCCAGCCCAACGGCATGTCGTAATCCCCCGGGAAGTTCGCTCCCGCGATTCCGACGTCCATCTGCGACAATATCTTCTTCTCGCCGATGACGGTCGCGTCGAACTCCGGGATGTTGCCCTCGAAGCCAAAGCGGCCATCATCAGGGGTAAGATCGGAGCCGGAGTTGGAGCATCGCGCACTGGATGAAACCTGTTGAGCGCGCCGCAGCGCCGGGCGGAAAACGTAAATGTCCTGGGGCTTGGTCAGGTCGGTGTAGCCAATCGTGAGATTTGCCGTGTATTTCTCCTGCTCTGGCTCTTCGACCATCATCCACTCGGTATAGAACTTGTCCTCCGCGCCAGGTGTCGTCACCGGAATTCCGGGGTCGGTGTTGTAGGCGAGCTGCCGATAGACCCACAGCGATTTAGAGCAGTTGATGCTGCCGAAGCTATCTTGCGTGCATCCAAAGCCGAGATTGTCGCTGGTATTGACGACAAGATGCGGCATGTAGCGATACCAGAAGTCAGCAAGAATCTTCCATCCGCGATGCGGTTCAGTAGCGTTAGGGAAGGGGGAGGCTGCCGGGGAAACCGCCGACGTTGAGACCGCCATCTGGCAGGGTGACCAGGCGGACCTGCGACGCACCTTTTTCGGTCGCGTCGAGGTATCCCTTTGGCAGGGGATTAATGACGGTTGGACCGACATCCATCTCGACGTCGGCGGGCATCTTCCAGGAATATTTGCCCTCAAAGAGCGAGATCATCCCATCAGGCATGTAGTCCTGGAACTGCCGCCAGTTGCTCATCGTAATCACGGTCCCCGGCGGAATCGCTGCGGTGCCGGGCGACGCGTGATCGGCGCCTGCGGCCGCTTGATGGTCTTGGGATGCCGCGGCGGGGGACGCGGCGGGCGAGGCGGAACTATCGGCTGCGGCGATCGAGCCGCCCAGGAACATCAAGGTAAAGACGCAGATGACAATGCGTTGGACAGACATCGGACCTCGCTTCCTTTTCCTTGCGGGAGCGGTCGCGTTTGCGACCGAACTTGCCAGGCGACGACCGCCTCAGCTTTATCGCAGGCCATGACCAAGAATTTCTTCGTCTTTTACCGTGCGAAAGAGTTTTAACTCCTGCTCGACGGCGACTTTGGCCAGTTCCCGCGAAAATCGCAAGCATAGGCTATACAAACAGCGGCACGAGGATATCCGTCTTCATCCGCTTTGGATGAGAGTGTGCTTGATTTGCTCGCCAATTCGATCGTCAACGCCGCGAGTCGCCTCTCAGTTTCTTCAGCCATCAAATTTCAACTCTGGCGGCAGGTGAACGCGCGGAAAATGTCGGAACGCGATATCAGCAGGTCAGAAATAAGGATTGCGGGTCGAAGAAGGCCAGCAACCGTCCGAGCCTACTGTTTGTCAAAAAATCGCCACTCGTGCTATCAGAGCTAACGTTCTCCTAATCTCGTTCATTTATCCCATTGGCGAGGAGGCGCTACGATCATGTCAGCGTCGACTGCGGCTTTCAATGATGGAAAACTTGCGGGGACGGCTTCCGGAAGGGACGCGGCGTATGCGTTCAGGATGATACCGGTCCTCTCGTCGTGTTTGCGATCACGTGCGTGATCTTACTGCCGTGGTTCTTCGATACTTACCGAATCATGGCGTTTAATACGGTACCTAGAGACGATTACGCGCCTTTCCTGCTGATCTCTGCACTGGTCGGGGCGTATGGCCAACGGCGCCCTTCGGCTACGCGTACTCTCGATTGTACCGGCGATTCCGCTGTACTGGATGCTACCGTTGGTCAAGTTCAGCAAGTTGCCGAGTTCAGTTGATCCTTCATACTGGAGAGCAACCCAGGCGCTGGCGTTTTTGTCCTTCATCTCAATCGCCGCCGCAGCCACCATTTCATTTCAATTTGTCAGGACCAAACTCGGCGGGACATTAAGCCAGGCGGGCTTTATCGCGTTGCTCACGATAACGTTGGCGGGGTTCACGGCGCGATACGGAATCGAACCGTTCGCACTTTTTGTAATATTTGCTCTGCTGTACGAGATCGACCGGCCGGTGATTTTCAGCCTCGCGGTCTTGCCGAGCGCGTTCGTTAACGAGAAGGTGGCGATGTTCTTCTTGTTTCTGACGGTTTCGCGCGCGATCTTTGTGCGCGGATTCTTCCGCGCGCACAGGTGGCAAACCTGTGCGGCAATCGCGGCGAGCGTTACCTATGCGGTTGTTTTGAAGACGGTGCATCTGCACGGGGACGAATGGGAATCGACGGTCGGCCTGTGGATCCCGCAGACTATCGAGGCGCTCAAGATTTCGATGTCTTCGGTAAAGGCGCTCGAGCTGAATATCATTCCGCTAGTGGTAATTACGACACCGTGTATCGCGTTTTCTTTTTTTTCGAACGGATCGACCAAGTTGCTCGCGCGGTCCGATTTCCTGGTGCCGCTCGGATTGTTCGAGGCCGGGCTCGCGGCCGCGACCGGGGTGACCGTCGGACGGATCATCGCGTTGGCGATTCCGCTCACTGTTCTTTCGTGCGCCCTATTGCTGGTTCGCTACGATCATCCCAATGACGAAGCCGTTTTAGACACGGCTTGATCGCACAGCGACTTGTTTCGTGCGTTACCGCGCAGTTTCCTTGAGTTTCCGGTAGCGACGGATCAGAGTTGTCGTCGAGCTGTCATGTTCGAGCTTGGGTTCAGATGGATTCTCGAGTTCGGGTATGATGCGCTGGGCGAGGACCTTGCCCAACTCAACGCCCCACTGGTCGAAGGAATCAACACCCCATATCGTTCCCTGGGTGAAGACACTGTGCTCGTAGAGCGCAACCAATTTGCCCAATGCCGTTGGCGTCAGCCGGTCGGTCAGAATGGTGTTGGAGGGCCGATTACCTTCGAACACTCGATGAGGAACGAGCCAATCCGGGGTGCCCTCCGCCTTTACCTGATCGGGCGTTTTGCCGAATGCGAGGGCCTCGGTTTGCGCTAAGACGTTAGCGATCAGCATGTCGTGATGACGACCGAGCGGATTGAGCGAATGAGTAAAGGTAATGAAATCGGCCGGGATCAGCTTAGTTCCTTGATGAACTAGCTGGTAGAACGAGTGCTGCCCATTAGTTCCGGGCTCGCCCCAGTAAATCGGACCCGTCTGGTAGTCTACCTGGCTGCCGTCCAGTGTAACGTGCTTGCCGTTACTCTCCATGGTCAACTGCTGGAGATAGGCGGGGAAACGTTTCAGGTATTGCTCGTAGGGAAAGACTCCTACTGTTTGCGCGCCGAAGAAATCGTTGTACCAGACGGACAGGAGGCCCATCAGAACCGGCAGGTTGCGATCGAGCGGCGTGGTGCGAAAGTGCTCGTCCATCTGATGGAAGCCGTCGAGCATGGCGCGGAAGTTTTCCGGGCCGACCGCCAGCATCGTCGAGAGGCCAATCGCGGAGTCCATCGAGTAGCGTCCGCCGACCCAGTCCCAGAAGCCGAACATATTAGCGGTATCGATCCCGAACTTGGCGACTTCCGCCGCATTGGTTGAGACCGCTACAAAATGTTTGGCAACCGATTTTTCATTATTGCCCAACCCGGCGATCGACCATTGGCGGGCCGAATGTGCGTTGGTCATCGTCTCCAGGGTGGTGAACGTTTTGGAGGAGATGATGAAGAGCGTTTCGGCCGGATCGAGGTCGTGCGTAGCCTCGACAAAGTCGGTGCCATCGACGTTTGAGACGAAGCGGAAGGTGATCGCGCGTTGACTGTAATGGCGCAGCGCCTCGTAGGCCATTACGGGTCCGAGGTCGGAGCCGCCGATGCCGATGTTAATGACGTTGCGAATCGCTTTACCGGTGTGGCCCGTCCAGGCGCCACTGCGAATGCGATTGGCGAAGTCGGCCATCTTGTCGAGGACGGTGTGAACCTGAGGGACCACGTTCTCACCGTCGACGACGATCGACGTTTCTTTTGGGGCGCGCAGGGCCACATGGAGCACGGCGCGTTTTTCCGTGACGTTTATTTTCTCGCCACGAAACATCGCATCGCGGCGCTCCGTGAGGCCTCGCTCCCTGGCGAGTTGCAGTAGCAAGCGAAGGGTTTCGTCGGTGATGCGATTTTTGGAGTAGTCGAGGTAAAGGCCAGCGCCTTCAGCAGTGAAGCGCGTACCACGCGCCGCATCTTCCGCGAACAATTGTCGCAAGTGTACGGTTTTTATCTTTTCGTAGTGCGCGTTCAGTGCGATCCACGCAGGAGTTTCCCTCAGTTTGCTTTCCGCCATTTCAACCGCCCCCTGAGCTGATTACTTCAGCGCCTTGCTCTTGGTTTCGATCGTGTTCAGCAGTTCCTTCCAGGAATCGACGAAGGACTTGGCCCCGTCCCTTTGCAGGTCGGCGCCGAGCTTTGCCACGTCGATACCGACTCTGCCGAACTCCTTGAGCATCTGAACGTGGTCGGCGCCATCGCGTGGAATTACCTTGTCTACGCGTCCATGTTCGCCGAACGCGAGTAAGGTTTCCTCGGGCATCGTGTTGACGGTGTTGGGAGCGGCTAACGCGCCTATGTAAAGAACATCGGAAGCCTTGGGATCTTTGGTGCCGGTGCTGGCAAAGAGCAACCGTTGTGGACGCGCCCCGCAATTGGCGAGGCGTTGCCATCGATCCGACTCGAGCACGTCACGGAAAGCGGCGTAGGTTTGCTGGCCGACGGCGACGCCCAGCTTATCGCGATCATTGTCGGGGACTTTATCCATCGTGGCCTTGTCCCAGCGGCTGATGAAAAGTGATGCGACCGAACGGACGTCGGGACTCATGCCGGCGGCGATGCGTCGTTCCAGTCCGCTCATGTAGGCCTCAGCGGCGGCGACGTAATGATCGCGGGTGAAAAGCAAAGTTACGTTGACCGGCACGCCCGAGAAGATCGCCTCTTCGATCGCAGGTGCCCCTTCCCTGGTGCCGGGAATCTTGATGAACAAGTTGCGACGGTTGGCCCTTTTGTGAAGGGCTTTGGCCTCGGCCACAGTCGCCTTGGTGTCATAGGCAAGGAGAGGGGAGACTTCGAGGGATACCCAGCCGTCGACGCCGGCGGTGCGTTCGTGAATCGGTGCGAACAAATCGGCGGCGCGTGCCAGGTCCTGGACCGCGAGTTCAAAAAACAGGGCTTCTTTGGTGAAGCCCGAAGCGACCAGCCGGCTGATTTCGGAGTCGTAGGCTTTGCTGCGGGAGACGGCTTGATCGAAGATGGTCGGATTAGAGGTCAAACCCGTGACCGAGAGATCATCGATGTAGCGTTTGAGCGTGCCGCTATCGAGCAGATCTCGGGTGATATTGTCGAGCCAGATGCTCTGCCCGAGGTTGTGGAGCGATTGAGTAGCCTTCATGATCTCACCTCTAGAGAGTTGTTAACGATCTCCTGGGCTTCGCGCAGTATTTTCTCCAAGTGTACACGGTCCTTCAGGCTTTCCGCATAAATCTTGTAGATGCTCTCCGTCCCGGACGGGCGCGCGGCGAACCAGCCGCCGCCGGCGATCACCTTGAGACCGCCGATTGGGGCGTCGTTGCCGGGTGCTCTTGTCAGCTTGGCAGTGATCGGTTCACCAGCCAAGGTGGAGGCTTTAACGGCCTCGGGAGAGAGCTTTTCCAGCTTGGCCTTCTCCTCGGGCGTCGCGGATGCGTCGACGCGCTCGTAGAGTGGGGCGCCAAATTCCGCAGTCAGCTTCTCGTAATGCGTACCCGGGTCACTGCCGGTGCGAGCGGTGATTTCGGCGGCCAGCAGGTTTGGGACCAGTCCGTCCTTATCGGTCGTCCAAACCGTGCCGTCGCGCCGTAGGAAGGTTGCCCGGAACTCTCTTCGCCGCAGAAGCCGACGGTTCCGTTGATCAGAGTCTCGACGAACCACTTGAAGCCGACCGGAACTTCAATCAGCCGGCGGTGCAAGTGCTTGGCCACTCGATCGATCATGCTGCTGCTGACAATGGTTTTGCCGATGGCGACGGTCCCGGACCACTGCGGGCGATTCGCAAAGAGGTATGAAATCGCAACCGAGAGATAGTGGTTCGGATCGAGCAGTCCTTGACTGCGGCTGACGATGCCGTGGCGATCAGCGTCGGGATCGCTGGCGAAAGCAACATCGAAGCGGTCTTTCAGTCCGACCATCCGCGCCATCGCATATACCGATGACGGGTCCATCCGAATCTGGCCGTCCCAATCGACGGTCATGAAGCCAAACGTCGGATCGACGGCGTGATTGACTACTTCGAGATTCAGTTTGTAGTGATCGCCGATGGCGTCCCAGTAGGCGACGCTGGAGCCGCCCAGCGGGTCGACGCCGAGGTGAACTTTGCTATCCGTTATCGCCTGCATATCGACGACCGCGGGAAGATCGTTGACGTAGAAATTCAAGTAGTCGTGTTTATGCGTCGTCGATGCCGCGACCGCCCGCTCCATCGGCATCCGCACGACCCCGCGCAGACCGTCGGCGATGAGAGCGTTGGCCTGATCCTGGATCCATTTGGTTACCTGAGTGTCGGCGGGCCCTCCATGCGGAGGATCATATTTGAAGCCGCCGAAGCGCGGAGGATTGTGGGACGGTGTGATGACGATGCCGTCCGCCAGGCCGCGTGTACGGCCGCGGTTGTAGCTGAGGATCGCGTGCGAGATTACCGGCGTAGGGGTGGGGCTATTCGCCGCGTCAATCATCAAATCGACACCGTTGGCGGCGAGCACCTCCAGGGCACTCTTGAAGGCGGGATCCGACAGCGCGTGGGTATCGAAGCCGATATACAGCGGCCCGTCGATCGCCTGTTGTTTGCGATAGAGGCAGATCGCCTGAGTTATCGCCAGAATATGCGTCTCGTTGAAGGAGTTATCGAGGGAAGAACCGCGGTGGCCCGAGGTTCCGAAGGCGACGCGCTGCGCCGGTATCGAGGGATCGGGTTTGCCGGAGTAATACGCGGCGAGCAACTTGGGAACGTCGATTAGAATCGATGCGTCGGCGGGCTTACCCGCGAGTGCGCTGACTTTCACAATTGGATCTCCTGGGCGCGACCGAGTTAGTCAACCGGACAAGGTTTGACGTTCCAGATTTCTTCGGCGTATTGGGCGATCGTACGATCGCTCGAGAATTTTCCAGAGGACGCCACATTCAGGATGGCCTTACGCGTCCATTCTTCCGAGTTTCCGTATAGTTCAACCAGCCTGTGATCGGCTTCCAGATAAGATGTGAGGTCGGCCAGATGCATATAGTAATCGCCGTGCGTCAGCAGCGTGTCGCGTAAAGGCTCGAATAAACCCGGCTCGTGGCGGCTGAAGTGATCGGAAAAAATAAGGTCAAGCGCCGCGCGAGTTTCCGCCTCGTTGTCGTAGTGCCAGTGTGGATTGTACCATCCGCGGCTATCGGCGACTTGTTGCGCGGTCAGGCCGAAGAGGAAGAAATTCTCCTCGCCCGCTTCCTCGGCCATCTCGATGGTAGCGCCGTCACGCGTGCCGATGGTCAACGCGCCGTTCATCATGAACTTCATGTTGCTGGTGCCGCTCGCCTCATAGCCGGCCGTCGAAATCTGGTTGGAAACATCGCTCGCAGGGATAAGGCGCTCGGCCAGCGAAACATCGTATTCGGGTAGAAATACGATCTGGAGGCGGGCGCGCGTGGCGGGATCGCTATTGATGGTCGCGGCCAGGCGGTTGATAAATTTTATGATCAACTTCGCGAGATAGTAGGCGGGCGCGGCCTTGCCGGCGAAGAAGAAGATCCGGGGCGCCATGTCCAAATCGGGCTTTTCTCGCAGCCGGTTGTAAAGGACGACGATCCGCAGGGCGTTGAGCAATTGGCGCTTGTATTCGTGAATACGTTTGATCTGGCAATCGAAAATGGCGCCGGGATCCACCGTAATGCCGGACTTCGACTTGAGCCACACGGCGAAACGGGATTTGGCCTCACGCTTAGCCTTGAGAAATTCGTCGCGAAAGGCCTTGTCGGCCGCGAGCGGTTTCAGTCTGATCAGCTGGCTGAGATCGGTGATCCAGCCGTCGCCGATGGCGTCGGTAATAGTATGGGCCATCGCGGGGTTTGCCAGTAACAGCCAGCGGCGCGGAGTGACCCCGTTGGTCTTGTTGTTGAAACGTTCAGGGAAGATCTCCGCCAGATCCTTGACCGTGGTCGTGCGCAGCAAGCGGGAGTGAATCGCGGCGACTCCATTGGTGCTGTGTGACCCGACGATCGCCAGGTTGGCCATGCGCACGTGTTTGTGCGGACCTTCCTCGATCAAGCTTACGCGCGCGACGCGACCCTCGTCACCGGGATAGCGCGTGCGCACCTCGTCGAGCAGCCGTCGATTGATCTCAAAGATGATCTCGAGGTTGCGCGGGATCAACATCTCGAACCACGCAACCGGCCATTTCTCGAGAGCCTCCGGTAGAAGTGTGTGGTTGGTGTACGCCAGGGTTCGTCGCGTCAGATCCCAGGCCTGATCCCATCCAAGCTTCGCGTCGTCGAGCAGAATACGCATCAACTCCGGAACCGCCATCGTCGGATGCGTATCGTTGAGCTGAATCGCGACTTTCTCGGGAAGCGCAGTCCAATCGGCGTTAGCGCGGCGAAACTGTCGGATAATGTCGGCCAGCGAGCAGGCCACGAGAAAGTACTCCTGCACGAATCGGAGGCCCTGCCCTAGGCTGGTCGAATCGTCGGGATACAGCACTCGCGTCAGCGTCTCGGCGGCGAGTTTCTCGGCCAGCGCTCCGATGAAATCACCGCGGCTGAATTCCTGAAAATCAAAGTAATCCGGCGCGGCGGCGACCCACAGCCGAAGCGAATTGATGGTTTGGCCGCCGTATCCAACTATCGGAAGATCGCGTGGTATGCCGAACAGACTCGAGGGCTTTCCGACCTCGGCGTGCAAGCCTCCGCCGGTGATCTTGAAGGAACAATTAAGCTTCACTTCGACGGCGTCCTGGGGTCGCGAGATCTGCCAGGGATCGGGCCGGCGCAGCCAATGGTCGGGGCGCTCCTGCTGCGCGCCATCCCTGATGGACTGTTGAAACATGCCGTACTCGTAGCGGAGCCCATAACCGGTGGCGGGCAGTTGCATCGTCGCCATCGAATCCAGGAAGCATGCGGCCAGACGTCCCAGGCCACCGCTACCGAGACCGGGATCGGGTTCCTGTTCGAGCAGGCCGAGCCAATCGAGTTTTTTGTCCTTGATCAGTTGTTTCGCGATCGGATCGAGCTGAAGGTTCTCGATATTATTCGCGAGCGAGCGGCCGAGCAGAAATTCTATCGAGATGTAGTAGATGCGTTTCGGATTCTTGCGGTCGTAGCTTTGTTCAGTGCGTATCCATCGCTGCGAGAAGAGATCCCTCACCGATCGGGCGACCGCTTCAAAGCGCTCACGCAGGCTGATGCTTTCCGGGTCGACGATGTTGTCGAAGAGCAGATGGCGTTCGTAAAGAGCCTCTTCGGTGCCCGTAAAGGTGGTCGGTTCGGAGACATATTGTGCGACGAGCTTCGATACTGTGTCGGCGCCGGCGAGCTTGCCTGAAACGGCCATCTTTAGCCTCAACTAATTTATTTGCAGGCCGCCAGAATTTAGATGATGGCAGTCATCTGAGTCATCGGACCCGCGCTACTAATCAATGCCACACGATGATGGATGTCATTCCAAAATTGAATTACGAGCTGATGACAAAATCATCGTCGCGCGGCCACGACGAGATCGGCTCCTTTCATCGTCGCGCGCAAGAATCAGTGGTACGCGCCGCCATCATCGAATTTCCCGATGGTTCGGCGATGCACCGCCGGCCCGTCACTTATGCGGTGGCATCTGCGGATCGAACCAGGGGCCCTGTGCGCCGATCAGTTGGTTGGCTTCTCCCGGACCCCAGGTGCCGGGCTCATAGGTATAGAGCGGCGTTACATTGCCGAGAATCGCTTCCACCGCGCGCCACTGTGCCTCAACCAGATCCTGGCGCGCGAACAACTCGTTGTTTCCCCGCATCGCGTCGCCGAGCAACCTCTGATAGGGCGGTTCGTCCTCCGCGGCCTGGCGCTGGAGCATCAACTCGACATCGTTCCCCACCATTCTCTCGCCCGGCATCTTTACACGCACACCCAATCCGATGCTGATATCGGGACTGACCCGCATGCGCATGTGCGCCGAAGAGGCAGAGACGATTTCGCCGAAGGTCTCACGCGGTGGGCGGTGGAACTCGACGACGATCTCGGTCGCCGTGACCGGCATCATCTTGCCCGCCCTGATGAACACGGGAACACCGGCCCAGCGCCAATTCTCGATGAAGAGCTTGAGCGCAATAAAAGTCTCGACGGTGGAACCTGGCGCCACTCCGGGCACCGCGCGATAGCCATTGTACTGTCCGCGCACGACCGAGGTCGGTTTGAGCGGACGGATAGCCTTCAGCAGGCTCGACTTTTGATCGCGTTCCGCCTCATGATCCTCGCCGGTCGGCGGATCCATCATCAGGTTGGCCAGTACCTGTAGCATGTGGTTCTGGACCACATCGCGAAGCGCCCCGGCCTCGTCGTAAAAGCGGCCGCGATCCTCGACGCCGAACTTTTCCGCCATAGTGATCTGGACGCTGCGAACGTAATTGCGGTTCCAGATCGGCTCGAAGATCGGGTTGGCAAAACGGGTATAAAGGATGTTCTGCACCGGCTCCTTGCCCAAGAAATGGTCGATGCGAAAGATCCTCTCTTCCGGGAAGTATCGATGCAGAATACTGTTGAGCTCGCGCGCCGAAGCCAGGTCGCGTCCGAAGGGTTTTTCGACGACGATACGTGCGTTGTCGCCGCATCCTGATTTCGCTAATCCTTCGGCGACTGCGCCAAACAAACTGGGCGGGATCGCGAGGTAATGCATGGGCTGCTTCGCAGAGCCCAGTTCCTTGCGAACCTGGGCAAAGGTCGCCGCATCGTCATAGTCACCGTCGACGTAGCGCAAAAGCTTGGTCAATTTCTGAAAAGCGCTTTGGTCGACGCCGCCGGCATGCTCCAGGCTGTCCTTCGCACGAGCAAGTAGCTGGTCGAGCGACCAACCCGATTTGGCCACGCCGATGATCGGTACGTTGAGACCTTCATCGCGAATCAACCCCTGGATCGACGGGAATATCTGCTTATAGGCAAGGTCGCCGGTTGCTCCGAAAAATACCAGCGCGTCTGATTGAAGAGTTGGCATTATGAACCTTCGTCCGAGTCGATGGCCGCCTCGGAAATTTGAGAAGTTAAGATTTCCTTCCGATTCTCAGGGGCGTAAGAGAGGGGGCACTTGCGGCTTGGGCGGCGCACTCCCTTCGGTCGAGCGGTGTATGTTCCATGATCCTCGTTCGCCCAGTTCGCTGCCGCCCTTGCAATTATAGTTGCCCTTGCCCGAGTCGTTCGCAAGCAACCCCGTGTAGCGGCAAGTCGAGCGGTCCGGCGTCATCACGGCAAACTCTATCCGTTCGCCATTGAGCGAACCGTCGATGATTGTGCCCACTTCCTGCATCCCGCGGCAATTCTGGCTGCCGTATGCGCAGGTGTAAGAACCGAGGATCTTCGAGCCCTGCTGGACGAACGTCAGAGTGATATTCTGCAGTGCGCCGCAGCGTCTATGATCCGTGACCCCAATTCCACATCGCGCCCTGGTCGTTCCGGCCCAGTGGCTCGTGACCTTCTCGGCCGCAAGCGCATCCGCCGGCGCCGTCGCACTGATGACAAGCGCGGCCATTAACGCCGCGAGCCACACTAACCTTCTATCTTTGACGATCATGCTCTCCCCGATTCGCAGACTTTCCTTTTTAGCATGAGAAAAGCACTCGGCACAGTATGATCGAGGCTCCAGCTCTCTCCGCGTAGGGCGCTCGCGACGAATCGGTATCGTTGAGGCACGCTAAACATCTCGTTTTGAGCGGGACATCGAGGCGAGGATAGAACCGCCACACTGGTCGCCGTCACGGGTCGCGCGGGTTGGTAACGCCATCCACGGTCACGGTTGATTGGCTTGAAAATCCAACTGAACATGAGTCTCGGCCGAAGCAGTGCCTTTCCTCAATTAAGCGATAGGGCAGGGCGCGCTTGGGTGCATACCAAAGAGGAGCCGGTGACAGATGGCATTTCCATACACCAGGATTTTGTGTCCAGTGGATTTCGATGACTGCTCGCTCGAAGGGTTGGAAAAGGCAATCGAAGTTGCTCGCTACTTTAAGGCCTCGATTGTTTTGATGCACGTGGTATCGCTGACGCTGCAATTCCGCGAGGTGCCGATAATACCTCCCGAGATCCACGAGAAGCGCATCGAGGTCAAGGCGAAGTTGAACGATATCGCACGAAGTCGAGCTCGCCGATATCGAGCATGAGGCGGTCGTTTATGTTGGGGACGTGGCAGGATGCATCACCGAGGCGGTCGCTGAATACACTCCTGACTTGGTGGTGATGGCTACGCATGGGCGTGGCGGCTTGGCACATTTTGTCCTGGGAAGCGTCGCCGAGGTGATCGTACGCAAGGCCGGCTGCCCGGTCCTGACGATCCGGGGAGAGCGTCCATAGTTCTGTTCCAGCGAATGCCGATTTATACTCTCCATTAAGTAACAAATCATAACGTTGTATGCTTATGCTCCCAGCCTTCCGGAGTGAGCGCGGGCCGGTTCTTCATCCGGGCCATTGTCGCCGGCTATTTAAGTTGTGAAAATACTCGGCGATAGGAAACAAAGATGCAGAGATTGTCGCAGCCCATTAGATCTAGAATCCGCCTTCCAGCAGTCATGTTTGACGACAAAAGCATCATGGTGCTAAGGGTGACCGATTGTCGCAAATTACGCACCGATAGACATTTGGAGGGTCCGCGTGGGCTGTTGGAAGACAAATATCACCAATTCGACGACACACACACGTGTCGAATCAAGCCTCAGAGTAACTGCCCGAAAGGCAGGTCTTTTACGCACGATTGTTATCTTGGCTTCAGCGGCGCTGGCCTTTCCGGCGTTCGCTCAAGTCGCTCCGAGCCGAATAAATGCGATCATCACAGTGCCCACGGTCCCCACGGCGGTTGCTAACACGACGTGCGCTGGATTTGATCAACTCCCAGGGGGATACGATGCAATCTGTCCCAGCGGTATCGGCACGGGGTCAAACCGACGAAGTGCTCCTGCGTCAATATTCAAAACGCCAAAGTCACTGGTAATTTTAAAGGTACCGCCCAACTGTTGATCACTGAAGATCTGGGTCGCCTTCGGTGACACAGATTACAAACAACTGTCTTCCTTTCTTTGGCGATATTTATATCACCACCGCGGCTACCAAGTTGGCGGCCCCGGAGATAGTTCGGCTCAACGTTCTTGGGGCTGACTGCGATCCGATTAACTGCGTCGGGCCAGAGACGCTTTCTGGCGGTTTCGGGTTAACCCTGCCAGTGGCCTTTTTTGATGCTTCACTGCCGCCGGTAACCACCGCTGGTTTCGGGACACTCAACGGCACGGTCAATAACAATGGCGTCTTGCGGATCGCAATAAAGGGTCCCTTAAGCCCTGCCTCGGCTAATCCTTCTTCAGCGTCGCTGACTTCGAAATCTAAACCCACGCCGTAAGGGGATTAGCGGGACGCATCATCGAGGCGTCGCGAATCCAGCCTTGATCCGGTGGTGATGGCTCCGCGCCTTCGCCGCCGGATCGGCGAAACGACCGCCAATCGGAGCAGTGCGGAGCGCACCGCTATCTCGAGAATTCTGACCGCGCCGACGCTCGCAGCGCTGTCTTCCAAACTGCAAGAAAGTACTTACCTGGTGTGCATTGCAGAATCGAACCGCGGAACCAATGGATGATGGCTGCGCAAGGACCAAGACGTAGCGCGCGGTTCAGCTCTTACTTGTCACCTTAACGATTTCTACCTTCTCGCTCTCCGGAGCTTCTTTGAGTTCGTCACGCTACGCTTCCGAAGGTGTGTTTTGTCCTCGGCAATCCAACCCGGTGGCTGCCCTAAGTTGAGATCGGGAACCGTGATAATTTGCCACGGAACTCCTGGACTCAGACGATTATCGATTGTCTGACTTGTGAAATCGTGCGGCTTACAGGTGGGCGATGCGACACTATACTAGTGAAAGTGAATTTTGCTGCCTGCTCGCTATGGCAATCAGCTTACTGGGAGCTTCGTTAGCCGTCATACCAGCAGCGCATGCCCAAGTAACTCCGACAAATGGCGTCTGTATCAACCGCCAAACCGGCGCGTTGAGCCTGCAACTCGCGGACGCCGCTGACGTGGTCAAGCCTTGTCCTAAGACCGCGCTAAGCACGACTCTGGCAAGCCTCCAAACCCTCCCGGTATTGCCCACCTCACCAACCATCCTGGTGAGCCGGACGCTTCCCGCCGCGGCGAAGGCGTTAATCCCGCAGTCAATATCAACGCAACCTCCTACGATCATCGATGTTACCGGGAAGACACTCGGTATCTTCATTGGCTTCGACGAACTCGGTGATGCGTATGCTGAAATGACCTTCAACGGTACCCAGGTCGAAGTGCCGGTGACGGCAAGCGGCTTTACTCAGACCGCTGACGGAGCACTAATGACCTTCTACACCACAACTAATTGCGGCAGCCCGCCGTTGATGCAAATTGAGGAGAGCGCCAGTGGCTTACAGGTAGTCTACGACGGCGTGGATTTAGTTGGTATTGGGGGCCAACCTCCTTGGGCGGCTCCATCCGCAGGGATCGTCGGCAATACTCTTTTCTATGGCGCGCCGCCGTTTAGCAATCCGGTTACGGAAAGTTTAATGAACTTCACCAATCTCGCGAATCTCAACGTGATCAGCTTGGGAGAGGGTAGTTGTCAAAATCAGGGTGGGGTTGGTGGTATTAGCGGGGTTCAGTATGGTGTGCCCGCCGCCGCCAACCTGAGCGGCTTCACTCCTCCCTTCAGCATCCTACAGCCGAACCAAGAATAGGAAATGAAATGATACCGCACAAATTAATTGGGATTGTCACTCTCATACTTGTGCTGGACGGTCGTGCATTGGCGTTGCCTATTTCGCCTTCGCCTACAGGTGGGCTGTGCATCAACAAGGTCACCGGTGCGGTCCGTGTTGTGCTCGATAGGAACGGTCTAGTGCCTCCCTGTCATCCTTTCGAGACCAGCACCGCACTGGATACGCTGGTTGGTAGCAATGATGACCTTTGCATCAACAAGATAACAGGAGACATCCGACTGGATTTGGCCAATAAGAATGGTCAACTGAAGTCCTGTCATATAAATGAGTTCACTGCGGAGCTAGCTCAACTAGTGGGTTCCCCGGCACCCTCGGTCACCCCCACGGCCTCGCCAACATCAAGTGCTAGCCCGACGCCGAGTCCTTCACCTGGTGCCTCACCGAGTCCATCAGACTCGCCCAGTATATCCCCTTCGCCCGCGCCTACTGCACAGCCGACCATAGGCAGCGTCCTGCCGCAGGAGATGGTTGACGCTAACGGCAACTTCATTGGCTATGAGCTGGATGATCTCACTGAGGCTCCTGTTTTTGCGAATCCTCCTGATACAGGGGCAATGGAGAACCAAACCACGGTAATGCTTATTGGGGAAACCGAATTCGCAGTCGATGCGACAAAAAATGGCTTCCCGACGACCAGCGACAACGGTCTACTAGAAATTTATTATGATGGTCTCAATTGTACCGGCAATGCTTATATGCAGAATGTTAGTTTCGGCCTGCCAATATCGAATCCACTTGTGATCTCTACAGCGGAGGGATCCGGCTGTAACATGTGCAGTCTGCAAAGTGGGTACATTTTTGATTCGAATATTTATTATCCCGCACCGCCCTATAACTATGTGGGCGTCCAATCTCAAATGTTCGATCCGACGATCTCAAATGGTGTGGTGACGGGTTCTTGCGGCAACTACACCAACATCGAATGGATTTATGGTGGACCGATTAGCTCGGCTGACTTTCCTCTTTTGACTCCTCCCTTCAGAACGCAACCGATCCCATAGCATTCTGATCGCCGTGACGATCCGGTGATTAGCGTTCGTGCATGAAGCTGGAGAGATATCACCAGAGGGAACCAGCGGGTCGGGCGAAGGCGCCGGAGAGGAAGACGCTAACGGGTTCACTCGGCGAAGAGCCGGCTCGCGGGTTGCCAGCATTTGCGAGAGTTTCGAGCCACTGATCGAGCACCATCGCTGAAAGCTTGGGCACGGCCGAGGCTAGGCGCTCACGCTGCTCTTTAATGAGGAGGGCGTTGGTCCGCGGCCCGACCTTCCAGCTGATTAGCTCGACGATGCCTGCCATTTAGCGCACGCCAGCCATCGCGGCGTCAGACGATTCCGCGCGTTGGCTTCGGCCACGACATCAAACTCCCAAATGTGTATTCGCTAGAGCTTAGGAAAAAAGCAATGAAACATGCTGCGCTAATGAGCGTTAGCAGCTTCATGCAAATTGCAAAGCCCGTCTAGCAGCACTCCAAAAAAGTCCTTGTAATCACTCGAACTTGTTCCGGTATCGCGTTTGCTCATTCGTCGTAACTGATTCGCATTTTAATGCGAAACAGTTGGAACCAATGACCTGATACGAGTTAGAGCGCACAGAACAAGGCTATAGCAGCCATCCGGAATAGCCCGGCTGGTAATTCAAAAATGGCTAAACGAGCCGAAAGGAAGGCACCAGCAATGCCTAGCAGAGAATCAAAGGAGCGGCGGGCGACGGCACCACCGGTCGACGTCGCCGAGTCCGAAAAAACAGAGTCGGGGCCATCTCGACTCTACGCTCCCGGAAAGCCGCGCGAGCTGGAATCGGGACCGTCGCGATTGCGCCGCGTCGTGATCCGCCAGCCGGTCGAAGTGGCGGGCAGTCTTATTCAGGGGGAATCGTCGCAGCAAGCTCCAATGGATACCTCCGAGACTGGTAGCCCGAGGATCGTGCGGTACACGAAATAGTGAGAGTTGTTTCGAAGTTGGTTACGAAAGGGAGGGAAAAATATGTATCTTCTGCCAAGTATCATAGTCTTCAAGGACGCCGGCTTTAACATTGATAATTCGAATCAATTGATCAGCTTGGCGCCGGGCTGGGGTTACTCTTACGTAGGCGATGCCTGGAACGACACCATCTCCTCGGTCATCGTTCTCTCGGGCACCTGGAGATTCTTCGAGAACGCAGGTTTCGCCGGAGCAAGTGCAACCGTTGGTCCAGGGTGGTATCAGTTCGTCGAGGATCCGCAGTTCAACATGCAGAACGACACCATCTCTTCGATCCTATGCGTGAGCGATCAACCACAGGGAGATCGTCCGGTAGTGGATATTTAGCATCATACGGTCCGTGCAAGAGCCGTAGGCCGCCTGTTTCACCCCACTCCTCGACTCTTTCATGGACTTAACCGAAGGCGGCCTCGACCTTAACTGGTCGGGGTCGCCTCGACATTTTCCGGATTTGCGCAGCAATCTTCGCAAGCAACCAAATTTTCTTTTGAACGCAAATAAAGTTCGGGCGACGCGAAAATGCTCGCTTCCAGTGACTAATATCCATTGACGTTCACTACGTAGTAAATTGCCCTTCCTTCTTGTCTAGCAAATAGCTATTCTACCCGCCATTGTCTGCCATTGTACGCCGTCTTGGTCGTCAACTTGGCTACCGGGCTCGGGAACTCGCGCGCGCATAGGCAGGCCGAGAAAACCGAACTTGATCTCGAGGAATGGTGCGAAACCGTCGCCCGATACCAGTGGAGGCAGAGATGATCCCGCTTCGAGAGTCAGATCGATATCTTCGCAGTTACAAAAACGCGAGGTACAAATTCTGTGGATAAATGTAACTCGATGTATGTTCGATAGCATACCATTCTCTGGTACATTCGACTGACAGAGTGCCTGGAGCGTTCAAATTAATGAATGAATATGGCTAGACGTTCTTAATAAGGTCGGCGGCGTTATAAACGCCATCGTAAAGAAGGTCGAAACCTCGGTCAGCAAGCCGGTGCTTGCGAGTCGAGCGGTTAAGCAAAAAGAGGATGGCTTGCACGTGCTGGCCAAACTCGCTCGGCGAGGACGGAAGGTTTGGCCTATCCAGTTAATGCTTTCTTGAATATGGAGCGCCGCATCGCCAGGAAACTACTTGCTATTTGGGCGATAACAACACTGAAAACCATTCGTCGCTGGAAATCATCTCGCTCAACAAACCGACTTCCCCGCTTTCGCCTGGCTGCAGCCATCCTGGTCAGCATTTGTTTCGAACGAAATCGGCAGAGATCAACCTGAAGCTCAGACCATGAGCGGGTATTTATCTTTGCGTAGCGCAAACGGGGGCGCAAAGCGGAGATAAAAACTGTGGCCACGCGAGAGTTGAAGCCCCACCCGTGAAGGAGGTTAATCGTTGCGAGAACCTCAGTCTTTGCGAGACAGGAAAAGCCTTCCAGGCGTGCAAATGATGCGGGGGTTGGCGGCTTTCTCGGTACTCATTCACCACGTTCTTGAGGAAACACAACCTGTTTTCGCCGGACGAATTCCCCACTCCGTGGTGCTGCTCGGTGCTAGTGGTGTGGACATCTTCTTCGTCATAAGCGGTTTTATTATGTACTACACAAACCACTTTAACTTTGGCCGCCCTGGCGCTTCAGTGGATTTCTTAGCTCGGCGCATCATAAGGATAGTACCGCTATATTGGCTATGTACTCTGGCCGTTGTCATGCTGCACGCGGGCGGCTTGTACGCTCACAAAACAGTTACGAGTTGGTCGGTCGGGCTATCGCTGCTGTTTTTACCAAATGCGAATATCGTGCATGGCCTCGGTTGGACTTTGAACTATGAGATGTATTTTTATTGCATCTTGGCGATTTGTCTTCTTTTGTTCAGTTCCGTCCGTGTTGGCGCCGTTGCAGTTGTTGGCTCCATTTTTCTGATTTTGGCTTTGGGTCGGGCATTACCACTAGACCAGACGCGCAATTTTCTCACGAATCCGATTACAGTCGAATTTTGCTTTGGCTTTGCCTTGGCCGCTGTGTTCACAAGCGGGTATATTTCCGCCCGCTGGTGTTTCCCGGCTTTAGTGGTTGGAGCTGCGGGCCTCATCCTGGGTGCCGTTTTTGGACCAAGCGAAGGGACTGCGGGACTGGCACCGAAGATTCGGTTTCTCTTTTGGGGTGTTCCGGCTGCGGCGCTGCTCGTTCCGGCGCTTTTTGCAGGACAAACCAAGACCTATATCGGCAAATTCCTGCTCGCATTGGGGAACGCGTCATACTCGCTTTACTTGACGCACGGTTTCGTGATGACGGCATATGCGAAAAGTCTCAAGGCAAGTGTGCTGCCGAACTTGCCACGAGCGGTCTGGATGTTTGCGCCCGTGCTGGTGAGCCTGATCGTGGGTTTCGCGACATGGCTTCTAATCGAGCAACCGATGAGCGAAGGGCTTAAAGTCTGGTGGAAAAAGCGGAATTTTTGGATGACCTTGGCGGAGACTAGAACACTGCCGGATTCCCTGTGAGGTCGTTTGGTGGTCGGGCGGTGAAACTCTGTCCCCGCCAGTGGGAAATAGGTTCGATTTTCTTCTTGATTCGTGGTGGGCAGGGGCAGAATCGAACTGCCGACACGAAGATTTTCAGTCTTCTGCTCTACCGACTGAGCTACCTGCCCACCGTATCCGTAGCCGAAAGCCGTGGCGGACCTTAATTGCTACCGATCCGCAACGTTCCTTGCAATCCCCGTTCGCTTCGCCTCCCTCAAGCCCGCAACGCCGCGACCCGCGACTCGACGAAATCGATCACCTTGGCCTCGAGATTAACGCCGTCCAGCCGGTCGATCTCCTGTATCCCCGTCGGACTCGTCACATTCACCTCGGTCATGTAGTCGCCGATAATGTCGAGGCCGACGAAGTAGAGCCCGTCACGCTCCAGCCGCGGACGCATCATGCGGCAGATCTCGCGATCGCGCGCCGTCACTTCCGCTTTAACGCAGTTGCCGCCGACGTGGATATTGCCGCGGTTGTCGTCGTCGCGCGGCACGCGCAAGGTACCCCCGAGCGGCTCGCCGTTGAGCACGATCAGTCGTTTGTCGCCGTCGCGAATTTCCGGGATATAGCGTTGGCCCATGATCGGCCGGGTCTCGAAGCGCGTCACCGATGGAGGATCGCGTTGAGATTGCGGTCCGCACATGCGCCAGAAAGATCCCTTCGCCCCCGTGACCATCGAGCGGCTTGACGATCATCTCGCCGCCTTGTCCTTCCATGAATTTCTTGAGCCGCGGGATTTCATAAGTGACGATCGTCGGTGGAATCGCACCGGGAAAGTTGAGTGCGTAGAGCTTTTCGTTGGCCTCGCGCAGTCCCGCCGGATGGTTCATCACGAAGGTACGGCGGCTGTCCGCCAGGCTCAGCAGCATCGTGGCAAATAGATAGGCGGCGTCGGCCGGCGGATCCTTGCGCATGAAGATCGCGTCGAAATGCTCGAGCCGGTATTCCGCGCCCTCATCGAGGAAGCAAAATGCGGCGTCGCGCGCATCATTTCGCATCGACGCGCGTGCGCCATCGCCTGATGCCCGATCGCGTAGAGGTCTTTCAGCGCGACGAAGTAGATCTCGTGACCCCGGGCGATCGATTCGAGCATGAAGACGAACGTGGTGTCCTTATCGGGCAGCACGCTCTCGAGCGGGTCCATCACGAACGCGAACTTTAACGCCACTGGTCAGCTTCCCCTGTTGATTTCATCGATCGCATCACCGGCAATCGCCAGCGCGGTCAACCCTGCCGTCTCGCTGCGCAGGCGGTTGTGCCCGAGACTCGCGGCCACGAAGCTCGCCGAATTCATCGCGCTGTGTCTCATCTTCGTCAAAGCCGCCCTCGGGCCCACACGCCAAGATAATAGCGCGTGGGCGTAGACGACGAAGCATCCGGCCCAACGGCTCGGCGCCCGCGCGTGCAGGCTGCAGCGAGGGTCTCTTTTGGCACGTTCCGCGCCATCGCGGCAACGGTAAGCGGGTCGCGTATTTCCATCACGCGGGCGGCCAGGCTCTGCTTGGCGGCCGCCGCCGCCAGACGGCGCCAGCGGGTCAGGCGTTCGATACCAGGATCTTTCGCGACGAACGCGCACAGGCCAGCGGCCACAGTTCCGTCGCGCCCAGCTCGGCCGCCTTCTCGACCAGAAAATCCATGCGCGGCCCTTTGATGATCGCCGCCGCCAGAATCATTGCGACCCCCGCGACGTGCGCACGCGACTCCACGATTTCGACGAGCGCGCATTGCGATTCGAAGCGCAACAGGCGCCCAAGATGTTCGACCCCATCGCCGGCGATGAGAGTGACTTCTTCGCCGGGCGCAATCCGCGCGACGTCGCGCAGATGATGCAGTTCCGCACCAGTGATCCGCGCGACGCCACCGGCAATTGCATCGGCATCGAGCAAGAACCGTGGCGAAGCTTTTGGCGCGCGATTCATCGTTCAATCAGCAGCGCCGCCCAAGCCTTGTCGATACGCGTGCGGACGCAACGTAATTCGGGAGCGAAGGCCGCGACCACGGCGGCGGCCTCACGTTTAAGTATTCCGGCAAGAATCAACCCGCCTCCCGGCCGCATCCGCGTCTTAAGAATAGGGGCGATACCAATCAGCACCGAACTGAGAATATTCGCAGTGATCAGATCGAAACGGCCCCGGATCGATCCCGCCGGCGCCATCGAAAAGCGAATCGGACCATCGATACCGTTCAGTTCCGCGTTTTCGCGGGCATTTTCGAGCGCAATCGCGTCGATATCGATCGCGACGATCTGTTTCGCGCCCAGCTTATGCATCGCGATAGCGAGAATTCCCGATCCGGTGCCGACGTCGAACCCACGCTCGACTCGATGCGTCTCGCACCATTCCTCCATCAGGTTGAGCGTCCCCAAGGTCGAAGGATGATGTCCGGTGCCGAATGCCTGTGCCGGCTTGATTACGATTGTGGCGCGGTCGTCGTCTCTCTTGCCATCTTTCTTGCGATGCCAGGGCGGAACGATCAGAAAACGGCGGCCGATCGGCAATGGCGAAAAGCGCGACTGCCACAGCGTCGCCCAACCCGGGTCGGTAATCTGCTGAATCACCGGTTCCGCGCCGCCGATCGTCAGTCCCCGCGTGACAGACGCGATCCGGCGCTGCATCTGCGGCGTAAATCGGTGAAAATAAGCATGAAGTTGCACAGCCTTCTTGCTGGATCGTCCTGGACGACGACTGTGCGGGATTTTTTTGACCTCGCATCCGAGCGCGCCGTACGCGACCAGAATTGCGGCTGTATCATCAGCTGCCGCCGCTGGTACCTGGAAGACCGCGCAGGTAAACTTGGGATGTTTTTCACGCGACAAGTGGATACGAAGTTTTTCCCACGACCGGACGACCGGTTCAAGCCGGTCCAAGGTTTTGCCGGCACGGTGAGTGGTGTCGTTGACATTGTCGACCGACTCGGTTGGCGCTGCTATTCGTGAGAAAGTGAGTCCCGGATCTCTCAACTTGGCGGAGTGGAGGGTGGACAGGATCTCGTGCTGAACATTGCCCATCGCGGAGCGAGCGGCAGCTTTCCGAAAATACGCTTGCCGCCTTTCGCGCGGCGATCGAAGCCGGCGCCGAGATGTGCGAACTCGACGTTCAGCTCACTCGAGACGGTGCCGTGGTCGTGATCCATGACGACACGGACAATCGCACCACCGATGGAACCGGCGCCGTCGCGTCGATGACCCTTGCCGAAATCCAACAGCTCGACGCCGGGGTAAAATTCGATAAACGATTCGCCGGTGAAACCGTCCCAACGCTCGATCAGGTCTTCGAATTGGTCGACGGCCGCTGCGCGCTTAATATCGAACTCAAATCCGACGGTCTCGAAGCCAAGGTCAGTGAGATGGTCCGATCGCGCGACGCCTTCGGATGGACCCTCGTCTCCAGCTTCGATTGGGCCGCCCTCACCCGGATACGGCATGTAGCGCCCGAGTTGCGCGTCGGACTCCTCGCGAGCCGCTGGCCGGCCCGCCTGGTCGGCGCCGCCACCGAAATGAAGGCCGACGCCATCAATCCCCGCTTCGACATCGTTACCGAAGACCTCTGTATCGCAGCGCACAGCCGTGAATTGAACGTCTACGCATGGACGGTCGATGAACCCGACGCGATGCGCGGTCTGATCGCCGCCGGCGTGGACGGGATAATGACGAACTGGCCTGGACGTCTCCGGGATGTGATAGGCGGCTGATGGCGCGTTTCGGGCAGGACAAGATCGAAGAGGTGCGGGCGCGCGCGGACATCGTCGAGGTGGTCGGCACCCAGGTTCGTCTGAAGCGCGCCGGACGTAACTTCGTCGGGTTATGCCCGTTTCACAACGAAAAGACACCGTCGTTCAACGTCAATGCGGAACGCGGTTTTTTCCATTGCTTCGGATGCGGTGTCGGGGGCACGGTCTTTGACTTCGTGATGCGCGTCGAGGGTGCGACCTTCCCCGAGGCGCTGCAATCGCTGGCACGCCGTTACGGTATCGTCCTGCCCGAACGGAGCGAACCGGGAGGACCGGGGCCGAGCGAACGCGAAGCCTTCACCCGCGCGAACGCTACCGCGGCGGAATTCTATTCCCACGTCTTGTGGAACACGCCTGACGGTGAAATCGCGCGCAATTACCTCAAATCACGAGGAATCACCGAAGATACGACGCGTACATTCGCCTTGGGTTTCGCGCCGTCGCGGCCGGCCAATCTCGCCGCAAGCCTGCAAAAGCGCGGGTTGGTCGAGGCAGGGGTCAGGCTGGGCCTGGTCAAGCGCGATCAGGGCGGCGCGCCATACGATATGTTTCGCGCCCGGCTGATATTCCCGATTCGCGACGCGCAAGGCCGGGTTATCGCGTTCGGCGGGCGCGTGCTGGACGACCGCCTGCCCAAGTACATCAACTCAACCGAATCGCCCCTTTATTCCAAGGCGCGCGCGCTATACGGCGTCTACGAATCGCGCACCGCGATAATGAAGGCGGACCGCGCGATACTGGTCGAGGGATATTTCGACGCTATCGTGTTATGGCAGGCCGGATTCAACGAAGCCGTCGCCAGCCTCGGGACCTCGCTCACGGTCGACCAACTGCGTCTTCTCTCGCGCTACAGCCGCAACATCATCGCGTGCTTCGACGGCGACTCGGCCGGCCAAAAGGCGTCCTTGCGGGCGCTCGAAGTCTTCCTGAATGCAGGCCTCCTCGCGCGTGGCGCCTTCATCCCCAGCGGTTACGACCCGACACGCTCATACGCGAGCGCGGCGCGCAGGCGCTCACGGATTTGCTCGATTCTTCGCGGTTATTGGTGGATTTTTTCCTCGAGGATGAAAGCGCCAAGGTGCGCGGACCCAACGGTCCGCTCGACCAGCGGGCGCAGGCGGCGGCGCTGGTAGCTGAAAAGTTGCGACTGGTGGGCGACGAGTTTCAATTCAACCTGTTGGTGCGCAAGGCGGCGGGATTGTTGGTCTGGGAGAGGAAGTTCTGCGTAGCGAAGCGCGTCGGACGAAGCCGGCGGGTCCTCGTGACACACCAAAGCGACTGGAGGTAAAGCGCGATAACCCACGTCCTGACGCGAAAGGTCTCGCTGAGCTGGGTCTGGTTGCGATCGCGCTGCGTCACCCCGAACTTCGAGTGGAAATTGCGGGACAGTTACGTGCCGGAACTGAATTTGGAGACGAAAATTTGGGTGCGGCGCTCCTCGAAATCTGTGGAATCCGACGAAGCTCAGGCGTCGCTCGAGGTGACCGTCGCCAACCAGTTGAGCGACGACCAGCGCGGTCGTCTGAGCGAGTTGCTGGTTGGACCGCTTCTCGAAGACCCGACCAGCGCGCGGCGGCTGGTCACCGACTACCTGGCGGCGCTGACCAAACATCGCGATCGGCTCGAGCTGGATGAGGCGCTGCGGCAGGCCTCGTCGGCGGGAGCGAACGGGAGGCGATGGTGGCTGCCGCCCAGAGCATCATTGATTTGCGTCGTAGAACACCAAAGGAAAGATAAGCAGGGCTGCTTCGGCGCAACATGCGATCTGGTATTAGCGGGACTTAAATCGCTTCGGAAAAGTTGGTAGAATTGCTTTGCTTACCGCTAGGGATGCGTTCTCGAGGGCCCATAGCTCAGTCCGGTTCAGAGCTGCCGGCTCATAACCGGTTGGTCCCAGGTTCAAATCCTGGTGGGCCCATCCCATTCAATGCCGCTCGCCAGTACATTGCCCGAACATTCATTGCCAATTGTTTGCACCGCTTTCGCGCCGCGCGACGCCTCCGGCTCGACGCACGGCCTATGGAGGATGCTTTGCTTGAAGAAATAGCCCGATTGATTAGTCTCCAAGGGATTGACCGGGAGTTGCAGGTACTCGAGGGATCGCTCTCGACCATCGCCGGAAGAGTCAGGAACTTCGTCAGGAGATCGATCAGGCTCAAGTCGAACTCGACAATCTCACCAAAGAAGACCAACAAGCGACCACCAATCGTCGTACGCTCGAAAAAGAGTTGGCAGAGGGTGAAGCGCGGATCCGCAACAAGCGGATGCGGCTTAACCAGGTGCGCAACGACAAGGAACTGCAGGCGCTCGCCCACGAGGTCGATACTCTCAAGGAAACCAATCAGCGGATGGAAGCCGATCTGCTGGTGCTGATGGAGGGGGCGGATCCGAGGACCAAGCGCATCCAGGAAGTCACTGAGACGGTCGCGCAAAAGAGCGTCGAGTTACAGGCTGCCGAGAAGGAAATCGCAGCGCAGGTCGAGGACCTCAAGGTTTCCATCAGCAAGCAGCGAGTCGATCGCGACCTGATGGTCAACGGGATGCAGGTTTCGGTGCTCCAGCGCTACGAAATGATCTTCAGCCGCCGGGCTGGTTTGGCGGTCGTTGCAGCCAGGGGCGGGACTTGTCAGGGATGCCGGATGCGGCTGCCGCCACAGTTCTACAACGAGATTCAGCGCCACGAGCAGATTTACTTCTGCCCCAATTGCCAGCGGATCCTCTACTTCGAGGCCAATCGGGAGAGCTGACAATAGTTACGGCGGACGTAGCCGCGCTGGAGGTCTAGCGCGGCTTGGGATCGCGCAGGTCTCGACCCGTCATTTCGGCCGGTTTTTGCATTCCGAGCATGGCGAGGAATGTTGGCGCGACATCCGCGAGCGTACCCTTGGAATCGAGATTCCCCTTGAACGCCGGGTCGTAGAGGATGAGCGGGACCGGGTTGGTGGTATGCGCCGTGTGAGGCTGCCGGGTGGCAGGATCGGCCATAAACTCCGCATTACCGTGATCCGCCGTGATTAACGCCGCGCCACCGGCGCGTTCCAACGCATCGATCACGACACCAAGCGCCGCATCGCATACCTCGATCGCGGTGACGGTCGCTTCCATATTGACCGGTATGCCCGACCATATCCGGATTCGCGAAATTCATCACGACCACACCAAACTTGCCACTGGCTATCTCGTCGGCGGCGCGCTGGGCGATCTTGCTCGCCTGCATGGCGGGCTCGAGATCGTACGTCGCGACCTTGGACGACGGAATGAGTATTCGTTCTTCGAGAGGAAAGGGCTGCTCGACTCCGCCATTGAGGAAGTAGGTCACATGAGCATACTTCTCGGTCTCGGCGATTCGTAGATTGCTTACTCCGGAACGAGCCAATTCTTCGGCGAGAGTATTTCTGAATATCCTCCGGGCCGAAGGCGAGCGGCAGGTTGAAGCTGCGATCGTACTCGGTCATGCAGACGTAGCCAACACGCGGAAATTTCGGACGTTTGAATCCGGAGAAATTTTCGAGAGCGAGTGCGGCGGTCAGCTCGCGCGCGCGGTCCGCGCGAAAATTGAAACATATGACCTGGTCGCCATCTTCGATCGGATGCGGCGATCCAATTATGCACGGTTCGACGAATTCGTCGCCCTGGTCCGCCGCGTAAGCTGCTTCGATCGCCGCGCGCGCCGTTGACGCCGATTTCCCTTCGGCCAGAACCACCGCGCGCCAGGCTCGCTCGACTCGATCCCAGCGTTTATCGCGGTCCATTCCGAAATAACGTCCACAAACGGTTGCGATACGGCCGTGCCCGAGTTGCTTGAGCTTGGCTTCGAGTCGATCGACGAAGGGCAGGGCGGAGCGGGGCGGTTTGTCGCGCCCATCGAGCATCGGATGAACCGCGATCCGATCGAGTCCGCGGCGCACGGCCAGGTCGAGCAGCGCGAGTAAATGATCGATATGGCTGTGCACGCTGCCATCCGAGAGCAGACCCCAGAGGTGCAGCGTGCGCTTGTTGACGACGGCGCTGTCGATCGATTTGAGCAGCGTCTCGTTGCGGAAAAGATCTCCCGTCTCGATCGCCTTGGTGATTCGCATCACGTCCTGGTAAATGACGCGGCCGGCGCCGATTGTCAGGTGGCCGACTTCCGAATTGCCCATGACGCCTGGCATCAGACCGACCGCTTCGCCGGACGCATCGATTTCGGTATGCGCCTGCGTCTTGAAAAGGCGATCCATCGTAGGGGTACGTGCGGCGAGGATCGCATTGGCCTCGCGCGCCGGGCGCAACCCCCATCCGTCGAAGATAATCAGCGCGGCCACGGGGGGACGACTCATGACGCGCTCCCGGCCTTCGCCTTGAAGACGCCGATACCCGGCCAGACCGCCTCGAGCCCAGTTCCTCGGCGATTCTCAGCAGGCGGTTGTATTTCGCCGTTCGTTCGCCGCGGCTCATCGATCCGGTCTTAATCTGGCCGACGCCGGTGGCGACCGCGAAATCGGCAATGGTCACATCTTCAGTTTCGCCCGAGCGATGGGAAACCACCGCAGTGTACCCGGCCGAGTGGGCAAGCTCGATTGCCTTCAGGGTCTCGGTCAGCGTGCCGATCTGGTTGACCTTGATCAGGATCGAATTCGCCGCTTTTTCGCTAATACCCCGTTGCAGAAATTTCGGGTTGGTCACGAACAGGTCGTCGCCCACCAACTGTATCCGCCCACCTAGCTCACGCGTCAGAAGTATCCATCCGGGCCAGTCCTCCTCGGCGAGGCCGTCCTCGATCGAGAGAATCGGATAACGTCCGAGCAGGTCGCTGTAAAAGCGCACCATTTCTTCGGCGTTGCGGGCTTTTTTGTCCGAGCGCGCGAAAACATACTTGCCTTCTTCGTAGAACTCGCTGGAGGCGGGATCGAGCGCGATCGAAACGTGCTTGCCGGGTTGGTAGCCGGCGCCGACGATCGCCTCCATGATCACTTCTATCGGTTCCTCATTGTTGCGTAGATTCGGAGCGAAACCGCCTTCGTCACCGACGTTGGTCGAATGACCCCGCTTTTTCAAAACCGCAGCCAGCGAGTGGAAGACCTCGGCGCCCATCCGAATCGCATCGGGAAAGTTCGGCGCGCCGTGCGGGACGATCATGAACTCCTGCATATCGACACTGGAGTCGGCGTGCTTGCCGCCGTTGAGCACGTTCATCATCGGCACCGGCAGCACATGCCGGCAGCGTTGAGATAGCTGTAAAGGGGTTTGCCGGCGGCTGCGGCGGCGGCATGGGCGGCGGCGAGCGACACGCCGAGCATCGCATTGGCGCCGAGTTGCGACTTGTTCTCGGTGCCGTCGAGTTGGAGCAGGGCGGCGTCGATGGCGGCCTGATTCGAAGCGTCCGCGCCGCGTAGCTTTGCCGCGATCGGACCATTCACGTTGGCGACCGCCTTGAGCACACCCTTGCCGGCGAAACGCTTGGAATCGCCGTCGCGCAACTCCAGGGCCTCGTGGACTCCGGTCGAAGCACCGGACGGTACGGCCGCGCGACCGCGCGAGCCTCCGCTCAAAACGACGTCGACCTCGACGGTCGGATTACCGCGGGAATCGATAATCTCGCGGCCTTTAATTTCCGTTATGCTGGTTGAACTTGGGGCCATTTCCGTGATGCTCCGCAATTCAGGAAAGCAGGATGATCGGTGAAAGAAAAGACGCGACGGTAATTCGATCCGACGAATCTGGCAGCAGCTTATTCGTCTACGGGAGCCTGATCGACCCGGGCATCGCGCGGAGATAATCGGTCGCGAAGTCGAGGCTGTTCCGGCGACGATTAAAGGCTACGAACGGGGGCGTAGACGGCATTTTTACTCGCGCAAGCAAGAGGGTATCGAGACCCGTGGCCTCTTGCTGACCGGCCTTAGCGCCGGCGACTTTGCGGTTCTCGACGAATACGAAGAGGTACCCGTGCTTTACACCCGCGAACTGGCCGAGGTTACCGATGAGAACGGCGTCATCGTCCGCTGCTTCGTGTATCTGCCGACCGATCAGGTGATCGGCAAGGATTGAGCGGCAAGACTACCTCGCCTGAACAGTGTCGGGCGCTGATTGTTCGCGTGACGTTGGTAGCTCAGGGTTTCGCTTCGGCGGGGGACGGACCCTTGCCCTCGGGGCGATGAATTCCGAATTTATCGAGGCGGTATTGCAGCGTTCGATAGCTCATCCCGAGCATTTTGGCGGCCTTGGCGATGACCCAGTCGGCACGTTCCATCGCCTGCATGATCAAGTCGCGCTCGAAATGCTCGAAGTTGAGCCCCTCGGCGGGAATCTCGAAGCGATCGCCGCCGCGCGGACGTTCACCGCCACGCGAGACCGGCTTGCGCGCGAGCACCTCCTGCGGCAGATCACGCGGCGTGATCTTAGTCGGTCTCGCATAGCAGAATCGCGCGCTCGATCGCCGATTCGAGTTGGCGCACGTTGCCGGGCCAGGAGTAGTCGAGCAGGACGGCCATCGCCTCGCGGCTGAGTTCCTTCACCCGCCGCCCGACAGATGGCTGAAACGATCCAGCGTATGCTTCGCCAGCAGCGGGACATCGGAGCGTCGATCGCGTAACGGCGGCAGCGTCAGCGTGACGACATTGATGCGATAGTAGAGGTCTTCGCGAAATCGTCCTCGGCGACTTCCTCGGCGAGGTTGCGGTTGGTCGCGGCGATTAGGCGGACGTCGACGTGGACCGATTCGTTACCGCCGACGCGGCGAACTTCGCGCTCTTGCAGGACGCGCAGGAGCTTGGCCTGCAGGCCGATCCCAAGGTCGGCGATTTCGTCGAGAAATAAGGTCGATTTGTCGGCGCTCTCGATAAGGCCGATCTTGCGCTCGGTCGCGCCGGTAAAGGCGCCGCGCTCATGACCGAAAAGCTCATTCTCGATTAGGCTGTCGGGAATAGCCGAGCAATTGATCGCGACCAACGGACGCTGCGCGCGCGGCGACATCTGATGGATCGCCCGCGCGATGACTTCCTTGCCGGTGCCGCTCTCGCCCTGGATCAGCACCGTCGAATTCGAGGGCGCGATTTTGCGCACTATATTAATGATTTCCTGATCGCCGGGTCTTGGCCGATGATACCCTCGACCTGGGGCTTGCCCTCCATTTGCGTTCGCAGAAGTTGATTTTCCTCCTGCAAATTCGCGAGCTCGGCGGCCTTTCCGACCGTCATCACCAACGCCTCGCGATCGGTCGGCTTGGTGAGATAGTAGAAGGCGCCATTTTTCATCGCCTGGACGGCGCTGTCGATCGTGCCGTGCGCCGTCAGCACGACCACCTGGGTGGCAGGGTATTGCAGCTTGACCTTGGCGAGGATCTCCTCGCCGGACATTCCGGGCATCATCAGGTCCGTCAGGACCACGTCGAAACGGCTGAGCTGCAGCATCTCCATGGCGCGCTTGCCCAAGGCTGCCGCTTCGACCGCAAAACCTTCGTCGCGCAGGGTGTCGGCAGTGATCTGCCGTTCGAGGTCGTTGTCCTCGACCACCAGGACCGAAGCCTGATTCATACCTTCTTTTGTATCGCGCCGAGCGGAAAGGTGAAAGTGACGGTAGTTCCGGGCGGCGGCTGCATTCGGCCCAATCGCGATGGTTCCCCCATGCTTTTCGACGATTGCCTTGGAGAAAAACAGCCCCAGGCCGATACCTTCGCGCTTGGTGGTGAAGAAGGGCTCGAAGATGTGCTCGACCAGCTCGGGGTCGATTCCAGTGCCGGTGTCCGAAAGTGTACGGTGAAATGGCCGTCGTTGCGGAACGAAAGCCACGTTCAGATGGCCTCCTCGGGCATCGCCTGGGTCGCATTGGCGACGACGTTGACGAAGCAGGTACGCACCTTTTCGGCATCGACGTTGAGCTTCGCCGGGAATCTCGACGCCCTGTTCCGCGACCTCGATACCCTGGCTCTTGAGCTTCGACTCGCTCAGCGCCAGCACGCCTTCGACGAGTTGCCGCACATCGGTCGGCGCGGGATGAATTTCAATCGGTTGACCATAGTGGAGGAAGGTCTGGACCATGTCGGAGAGGCGCCGCACCTCGTCCTTCATAATCCCGAGCTGGCGCACGAAATCCTCGCGTCCGCGCGTGAGCTGGGGACCGTAGCGGGTGCGCAACTGGTCGAGCGCGAGGCTGATGAAGTTGAGCGGATTCTTGACCTCGTGCGCGAGGGCCCCGGCGAGCTGGCCCAGGGCGGTGAAGCGCTCGAGGCGATTCAATTCGAGCTCGCGTTCGCGCGCATGACGCAGTTGCGAGACCATCTCGTTGAAGCTGCGCGTCAGCAAGCCGATCTCATCACGGCGACGAGCCTCCGGCACCGGTTCGAGGCCGCGCGCCGCGATATTCTGGGCGGCGTCGGCGACCGCATGGATCGGTTCGACGTAACGCTCGGCCAGCACGTAAGCGAATACCAGTCCGAGCGCGAAAATCGCCAGCGCCAACGATAACAGCCTAATCCGATAGTCTCGCAGCGGCCGGTCGAAATCACTGAAGTTCGCACTGACCTCGACGTATCCCAGAAGATGGTCTTCGACTTCGACCGGGATGAAATATACCGTGCTCGAGCTGTTCGGCAGCCCCAGTTTCGACGCCGGCACGCCGACCGGCTCACTGGTACTGCTGGGCATCGTCATCAACTCGCGTACGATCGCCGGATCGAGCGCCGCGCCGATCAGCTTCGGATTCGAGCTGTTGATGATCAAATTTTGCGACGAGGCGATCGAGACTTCGAGGCCGCTGGTATGCAGCTTGGTGACGTGATTCTGCAGGCGGTCGCGATCGATCGGCGCGATCGAGGTTAATTCCTGTACGCTGATTTGGATAACGCTCGCGAGATCCCTGACCTTGCGTTGCGTGGTGCGGACGATCGCGTCTTGTGCGCGCAGACTAACAATTAACTCGGCGCCCAGGGTCAAGGCCAGCAGCACCACCATCAGTGCGATCAACTTGGCCTTGAGGTTGAGAAATGGCAGCCGTACTTGCATTAACCGTAAAATACCGAGCGTCGCCGCGAACGCAACGCGCCGTTCACGGTCTTAATCCGCCCTGGTCGACAGATTGTTGGTACGCCCGACCGGCAGGCGGCTGAAATATCGGGAAAGATAAAAAACTACCGAGCACAAAACTACCAGCCAGATGATGCGCTCGAACCCGCCAAGGTAGTGAATCACCATGCCGATCTGTGCGCCGAAGAAATAACCGATCGAGACCACGATCGGCACCGAGATTACCGCCCCCAGCGCATCGTAAATCAGGAAACGGCTCGGCCGTACGCCGAGCGATCCCGCGGTAAGATAGACCAGTGCGCGGACTCCGGCGAGGAAGCGCGCGTAAAAAATCGCCAGATGCCCATGCTTGTCCATGAAACTCTTCAGGCGATCGATCTGATGTTGCGATTGCGGCCGGCCGATGCGGATATAACTCACCAGGCTCGTGCCGAAACGCCGTCCCAGGAAAAACAGTGAATTGTCCCCGGCGATGACTCCCACAAACGAAATCACCAGTGTCGCCGGATATTGTGTGATCCCGCGATGCGCCAGGTAGCCGCCGGCGAGTAGCGCGATATCCTCCGGCATGGGCAATCCCATGCCGCACAGTACCAGCACCAGAAACAATCCGGTGTAAGTGAAATGCTGAATATAAGCTGAGAAAAAACCAGCCAAGCTCTAGCTCCCGTTTGCGTAGCGTTCGTGCAAGGTCGCGAGAATCTGGTCGACCGGCGTACCGTTGTCGTAAAGCTGCCCGGCCATCACGGCCTCGCCCACACACGTTGCACATCCCGCGCCATGATTGGTGCGGAAGCAATCCAGCAGACTCTTATGGCCTTCATGCTGCTCGCATCCACAGTAGCAGTGAAGCTGCGCCAGCAGGTCCGGATGCTGTTGCGCGACGACGTAGGCCTGGCGCGTTTTGCCCTCGAAAAGGTTGGGATCCAGGGTGAGGCTGTTCGCGGTGGCCGCTGAATCCGCCGCACGCAACTCGTAGACCGCCGCCGCCATGAAAATCAGCAGCCCCATCGACCACGGCGCCTGCGATTACGCCTGCCCTTCGTCTGTATGGCTTTTCCATCGAGGTCCCCACCCCCAGTCAACTATAGCATTTCGATCACTTGCAAGCTGCGCCGAGCGAAGGTGTAAAGGGCTGCCGGACGATGGGGTCCGCGACGCTCGCGCGAGAGCCGCCGCAAGAGCCCGGTCGCCAGGATCCTGCGGCGGAAATTCCTCGATCCAGCGGACGCTCAATCAGCATCGCGTATAGATCTTCCAGTTGCGCGAAGGTAAACGTCCGCGGCAGCAGATGACACGCAATATTGGTATATTCGAGCTTCGACGCCAGCCGCTTCAAAGCATACCGCGCCATCACCGAATGATCATAGGCGAGCGCCGGAAGGTCTGATACCTCGAACCAGCGGCCCGTGGCGTACTTGCGCGACTGCGACCTTACCGCGGCCGGATCGTCGATTAGCGCCACATAGGCCACCGAAACCACGTGCGCCCGTGGATCGCGCGTCGGATCGCCGAAGGTAAATAGTTGCTCGATATAAGGATCGACCAGGCCGGCCGAAACGTGCAGTTCGCGCCGAGCCGCTTCGTCGAGCATCTCGCCGACGCGCACCAGGCCGCCGGGAAAGGCCCAGCGACCCTTGGCCGGTCCCGCCTTCAACTGCACCAGGTAGCATTTGAGCCGTTCGCTCTCGACCGCGAACAAGACGATGTCGACCGCGACTTTCGGGCGCGCCGCGCGTTGACCGCCGATCGGCCGTGCGCTCGCGACTTCGCCCGCTCGCAGCGGCCGTGTCATTACTGCACTCATCGATTGTTACCGCGATCCCGTGCTACCGCGACCCCGGCTCGAACCGCGTTCGATCCGTAACTTTATGCCGCCGTGCGGCGATCTTGAGGTCATCGCGGCGGCCATGCGGGCATGCGACGCGCTTCAGGCGCCCAATTCGAGCATCCGCTCCAGCGCACGTTTGGCCCCATCGCGCACCTCGATTGGGAGGGTAATCTCATAACGGAGGTTGCGCAGCGAATCGAGAACCCCCGGCAGCGTGATCATCTTCATGTAGCGGCAAAGCTTACACACCTTGTAAAAATGCTTGTCCGGGATCTCCATCAGCAGACGGTCCGAGAGCCCGCACTCGGTCACTACCAGGAACTTCTCCGCCTTGCTTTCCTGCGCATAACGCATCATCGCACTGGTCGAGAGCACCGCGTCCGCGAGACGCAGCACGTCCGCCCGGCACTCCGGATGCGCGATTACGACCAGGCCGGGAATCCCATCCTTCGCCTTTTGTACCTCTTCCGGCGTAATCTGATGATGAACGTAACAGTTACCGTCCCATGAAATTATCTGTTTGTGCGTCTGGCCTTGAACGTAGTTGGCGAGATTCTGATCGGGCACGAACAGCACATGCTCGGAATCGATCGCGTTGACCACCTTCACCGCATTCGCCGAGGTACAACAGGCGTCCGATAGCGCCTTAACATCCGCCGTGCAGTTCACGTACGAGACCACCTTAAGGTCGGGGTAAAGCGCTCGCAGTTCCTCCTTGCGATCGGCCAGCGCCTCGGCCGTGACCGAATCCGCCAACGAGCAGCCGGCGCGCAGGTCCGGCAACAGCACCGTTCGTTCCGGATTGAACACCTTCGCCGTCTCGGCCATGAAATGGACGCCGCAAAAGACGATCACGTCCGCGTCTTCCACCTCGCGCGCCTTGCGCGCCAACTCGAACGAATCGCCGATGAAGTCCGCGACCTCGAAGATCTCCGGCCGTTGATAATTGTGCGCCAGCACCACCGCGCGGCGCTCGACCTTGAGCCGCAGTATCTCCTCGATTATGCCGGCGTACTCCTCGCAGATTTCCGGCGTGTAACTATCCTGAAGCCCGCTTAGCTTGGTATGGAGCTCGCTTCCGGTGATTGCGGATTGGGCGTTCATAATTGCTCCTCTTTACTCTTCAACTTGCTCTCAACGCCGCCGCCCATCCGTTCCACTTTTGTTGTGGCCTGCCACATCCAGGCGTTGAGTTTGCGTCAATATGACACTTACTTTACCAATTGATGACGCCGACTGACAACCCTCGAAGCAACTCAAAATCGGGCCTCATTATTGCCCTCACCGCGCGCCCGATTGACATGGCGATTGCGACGCTATTAGCTGGAATCACTCCAAAGGGGAGTAGTTCACGTCGGCACGCAAGCCGACGTCGGGGCAATCGACAGCACAGCCTTCGGGCTCGGTCCCCCAACCTCGCAAGCGAGGCGAACGAGACCTTCGGACCAGATGAAACTGGCCGAGGCTCGCTTGATTCCGCTGTCCCGGCCGAAAAAGGACCGGGAAAACGCGACAACTCCTTACAACCCGTATACAAATCGTCCGCCACTGGATTCTCCAATCTGCCATTCCCATGGCCGGCGGTGCGAACGCCAGTGCCCGCGAATTCCCCACCGCGTCGACCTGGGCGATTGGTTTGGTCTCAACCGGCTCTTTGAGGAACTACCTGGATGCATGATTCGTTGGTGACGCTCGGCAAGATTCTCGCCCTGGCCTTTGCCGTTGGCCTCGACGTCTTCGCAATTTCGGTGAGTGTCGGCGTCGCGCGACTGGCCTTGAACGCCAGCCTCAAGGTCGGCTTCATCTTCGCCGGATCCGAAATCGCGATGCAGGTGATCGGCTATGCGCTTGGCGCCGGAGCGGGCAGATTCCTCGGCCAGGTGGCGGTTTATATCGGTATCGTGCTGCTCGCGTTGATCGGTCTGCTGATGATTCGCAATTCCCGTCGCGACGAGAGCGATTCTTCGGCGCAGGGTTTCAAAGCCACCGAAGGCAGTGGTCTCCTTTTAACCGCGCTCTCCGTGAGTCTCGATTCTCTCGGTGTCGGTATCGCACTTCCCGGCGCGGGCGTCCCGCTCATCCCGCTGCTCATCACCCTGTCGATCTCGACCACTATCTTCACCCTGCTCGGTCTGGCCTTCGGAGCGCGCCTCGGTGAACGCTACGAACGCCGCGCGGAATTCGCCGGCGGTGCGATGCTGATGGTTCTCTCCGGCCTATTCGCCCTCGAACAATTAATCTGACCGCGCCGATGATTCGTAGATATTCTGATCGAACGGGCGATGCAATGTCCGAAGGGCGCGTGGTCGCGCCGTCCGCATCGCGATACCTGTCCAAGGCGGACTGGTCGCGCTAATCTATTGCGAGCGGCGTCGCGCAATTTACTCTGCGTCGCATTGCGATGGGCGCACACAATTCCGCCACCGAGGTCCACGCGTTCCATGCCTGACCTGCGGGCATTACAAGCGATCCTGAAAGCTATCGAGGAAATCGCCGACAAGGGTCCCGACTGGAGCCGCGATCATCTCGCCGATCTGATCAACGAGTATTGCCCGGCGCTGGCCTTCGCTCTGCTGCGCGGTGACGAACAGGGCTTCTCGCACGCTCTCGACGCCCTGATGATGATGGTGCGCCGCTACGTGATGGTGACCCTGGTCTAGCCCTTCGGCAGTCCCAGGACGCGCTCGCCGATGATATTGTGTTGGATCTCGCTGGTGCCGCCGGCGATCGTATAGGCGCGCGACGCCAGCATCCGGTACGACCATTTGCCGTGATCGATCGCGAAGGGCGCCTCGTTTTCCATCTGGCTGTAAGGGCCCAGCAACTCCATCGCGTACTTCGCGATGCGCATGTTGAGTTCGCTCAGCACCAGCTTGCCGAGTGATCCCTCGGGCCCCGGCGGCAGTCCCTTGAGCCTCCGCGTCAACTGGCGCATTCCGGTGTAACGCAGCGCCGACGCCTCGCACGCGAGCGCCGCGATCTTTTGCCGCACGCTGCTGTCGTCCCACGCGCTGCCGCCGTTGCGCCGCACTTTTTTCGCCAATCTGGCGAGATCGTTGTCCGGCCTCATCATCTCCTGGCCGCCGCCGATTCCGGTGCGTTCGAACATCAATGTCGTTACGGCGACCTGCCAGCCCTGGTTCTTGTTGCCGATCAGGTTCTTCTTCGGCACCCTCACATCCTCGAAGAATACTTCGTTGAAACCGCGATCGCCCGTTATCTGCACCAACGGCCGCACGGTAATCCCGGGGCTCTTCATATCGACCAGGATGTAACTGATGCCCTTGTGCTTCGGCGCGTCCCGGGTCGGTCCGTACCAGCAGGATGCACCAGTCCGAATGATGCGCCCCGAGGTCCACACCTTTCTGCCCATTGACGACGAAATCATCACCATCTTCGACTGCGCGAGTCTGCAGCGAAGCGACGTCCGATCCCGAGTTCGGCTCCGAATATCCCTGGCACCAGATCTCGTCAGCCGAGAGAATCTTCGGGATGTAGCGTTTCTTCTGTTCTTCCGTTCCCCAATGGATTAACGTCGGGCCGACCAGCGAGATGCCGAGCATGTTGACCAGTGCGGGGCGTGCGCTCGCGCTACTTCCTCGCCATAAACAACCTGCTGTTCCAGGCTCGCGCCGCGACCGCCATATTCGCGCGGCCAGCTGACCCCGACCCATCCGCCCGCATGCATCTTTTTGTGCCAGTCGAGATGGTAACGCCAGCTGGTATCGTCTCCGCCGCCGCCGAATTCTCCGCCTTCTTCTCGACGCTCGGAGCGCGGTGGGAGATTGGCCTGAAGCCAGGCGCGAAATTCGCTCCGGAATGCCTCGGCCTCGTCGCTGTACTTGAAATCCATGGAGTCCTCCAGCGGTTCGCGCGCGAAGCCTCGTCTCGCCGCGTTTGCCGTCCGCCAATATTACATGTTCCCGGAGGAGATGCCAAGCTGCCCCGCGGCTGCAAAAAGCGCCTTCAGGATCTTCTTTTGCGAATACGTCGCGGGCCGATTGTCACTGTTTTCGGTGACGATTGTTCAGGCACGTCAGCGAGCCTGCCGCCGGGAATGTTCTGCGCCTCGGCACACTGGCAATGGGCCGCGAGAATGGAAGTAACTGCGCGATCATTTGACCCCGCGACGCCGCGGGACATTCGCGACCCGACGCCCGATCGAACAAACTATCGACCGACCCGACGACCAATCGAAAAACTATCGACGGAGCAACGTGTGGTCCGGCAAGGTATATCCAATTTCCGCCGCCGAAACTACCTTGACCGGACGGAGACCCCCAATCCTGTCGCAATCCAGATGGGCAACTTTGCGTGGCTGCCATTGAAGCGCGACTCATCGATGACGACGTACTCACCTTCCACCGCATCACCACAATGGATACATACTCCGACGTTTCCATTTTTGCCGACCCCATAAAAAAACCTTAGCGCCGGGCCAAAAATGAGCAAAGTGGCTCTCCCGTATATTGTTGCGGCCCTCAGACGCGGCGACCGCCAACGATTTTGCACACGAAGCCATGCTCAAGCGATGCTTCACATAAAAAAAAGCTCAGTAGCCATTTTTCCTGCGCCCTTAGGCGTCAATCCTGTCGTCATGTAAGTTTAAGTTGATCTCGTTGGCTCAAGGAGCAGAGGCGTATGGCGGACATAATTGGGCCCACGTCACGGGCTTTTACTCACAGCGTCTCAGGAACCCGCCCTACGTTGACTGGGGTAACCACGATCTGCCGATCGCTATCCTGGTCCACGGCGGCCGCGACCACTGCCGCAGCTGGGATTTTGTCGCGCTCGACCTCCGTAAACATTTTCATGTGATCGCGCTCAATCTCCGTGGTCATGGCGACTCCGACTGGGCCATCGGCGGCAGTTACTCGATTACCGACCACGTCCTCGACCTTGGCCAGCTGATGAACGCGATTGAACCGCAACAGCCCGTCGTCCTCATCGGTCATTCGCTCGGCGCGGGAGTTGTTCTCCAACGCGCCGGGGTCTTTCCGGACGCGGTGCGGGCGGTGGTCGCTATCGAGGGTTTGGGCCCCCCAGTGCGATGCTCCGCGAGACTCCCGCGCATGAGCGTATGGAGCATTGGGTCATCGACATGCTCGCGCTGGCGCAGCGCAAACCGCGTGAATATCCCTCAATCGAGCAGGCGATGGAACGCATGCGCGAGGCGAATCCACATCTCAGCCTCGAACTCGCGCATCATTTGACGATTTATGGCATGCGTCGCAACGAAAACGGCACGTTTTCATGGAAATATGACAATTACACGCGCGCAACTTCGCCCTACCTCTTCAATCTCAAGGATGCGGCGGAGATCTGGTCGCGTATCCGATGCCCCGTGCAGCTGGTGCGCGGCGACAGCTCGTGGGCGGGCGATTGGGAGCGCGACGGACGTCTCGACGCCTTCCGCACCGCTGAGTTAGTCACGGTGAAGAACGCCGGCCACTGGGTCCATCATGATCAACTGGATGAATTTCTCACGGTGATTCATCGGTTTCTGCACGTTTGAGCGCGATAAAGCAGGATATTGCGGCGGCCTCGGGGAAGTCGAAGCCCGAGCCGTCGGTGCTCTCATCATCCGTTGGTCAGTACGAATATATCGAGCTGATTCTGCTTGCCGTTGCCGTCGGCATCCTCGCCGCTTGCGGGAATCTCGGCTTTCGCCTGCTGATTGATTTCGCCTCCTGGGTCTTCCTCAAGATCGAATGGAACGCGCTCGGAATCGGCCATGGATTGAGCCGCGCGCTGATTCCTCTAATCCTGCTGAGCGGTGGCGTTTGCATCCTGGTGCTGGATTATCTCTTCCCGGGCGACGTGCTCGGTTATGGCTTTCCGAACTTCCTTGAGATGGTAAATCTCGGCAACGCGCGCATCCGCCAGCGTTGGATCTTTGTGAAAGGTGCCGGCGCGGCGCTATCGCTTGGCTCGGGTGCGTCGGTCGGACGCGAAGGGCCGATCGCACAGATCGGCGGGGCTATCGGCTCGGCCGTTGCCCAAATCCTGCGTCTCTCTACCGATCGGGCCAAGGTTCTGGTCGCCGCGGGCGCCGGCGCCGGTATCGCCACCACCTTCAACGCCCCGATGGGCGGTCTGATGTTCGCGCAGGAAATTATCCTGCTGGGACATACCGAGATCGCGAACCTGACGCTTCTTCTGATCTCGACTTTTAGCGCCGTCCTCACCTCCCGCGCCCTGATGGGCGATTCCGGCGCGATGTTTCATCCGCTGCCGTTTTTGGTGCGCAGCTACTGGGAGATGATCACTTACGGTGCGATGGGCGTTGTGTTGGGCCTGCTCGCCGCCGGATACATCCGGTTTTTTCACGCGGTTGGGGCGAGAATCCGCCAGTTGGCGTTTCCCCAATGGCTCAAGTTGATGACCGGTCTCGGCCTCGTCGGAATTATCGCGATCTTCCTGCCGGACAATCTCTCCGACGGCTATCCGATAATTGAGCGCACCTTTCGTGGCGACCTCGGGCTCAAGATGGTAGCCGCGTTGATGGTCGCGAAGTTCGTCGCCAGTGCGATTTCACTCGATTGCGGCGCGCCAGGCGGCGTCTTTGGCCCGATCTTCTTCATCGGTGCGACGGCGGGAGGCACCTTCCACGATATCTCTCGTTTCCTGCTCCCCCGCTTGACGGGAGCGCATGGCTCGTACGCGCTGGTGGGGATGGGAGCGTTCCTGGGCGGAGTCACCCACGCGCCGCTGACGGCACTCTTCCTGTTGTTCGAAATGACCCGCGGCGACTGGACGATTGCGATGCCGGCGATGATCGCAACGGTGGTGACATTGGTGGTTTCGCGTCTAATCGAAGCCGAATCGATCGACACCTACCGGCTCGCCCGCGAAGGCAAGACCCTTCGCGGTCAGCCAGGAGCGATCCGTCCTGAGGCAGCTGCCCGTCGCCTCGGTGATGACCAAGGACGTAACGGTGGTGCGTTCCAACGCGGCCCTGGGCGATGTCCTGAGTACCGCCGGCGAGACCGCGCAGGCGACTCTTCCGGTGATCGATAGCGAGGGCCAGTTGGCGGGATTGATCGTGACGCGCGACCTGCTCGCGCTGTTGGCGGGCGGCTCGCAGCTCGGCCCGCTGATTAATGCCTACGACCTCGGCCGCTCGAATCCGCCGACGCTGACGCCCGATTCCACCCTCGACGAAGCCATCCAGCTGATGGAATACGAGGCGCTCGACGAATTGCCGGTCACCGACCGTCCGCATGGGTTGGTGTTTCTGGGGTTAATCTCGCGACACGCAATTGCCCAGGCCGTCAATCGCGTCACCGTATCGCTGACTTCGTTCGCGACGCGCGAGCGCGACATTTTCTGGGCGACCGGTTATCGGGTCTCGCGCATCACGATACCGACATCGTCGGCAGGCAAGACCCTTCGTCAACTCGATCCGCGCGCGCGATACAACGTTACGATCTTTGCGGTGCAGCCACAGGGCGACCTCGACTCCGGCTTTGCGCCGATCGCCCCGGACCGTCCACTCGCCGTGGGCGACGTGATCATCGCGGCCGGTCGTCCGAGCGACCTCCGCCGTTTCACGCGTTATCTGGAAGGTTTATAAGCTGACGAGGGCGGTTACGCCTTCGCCATCACGTCGTCATGGAACCGCGATAGCTCGTCCTCGTTGAACGCGCGCAGGGGCATCCCGACCAGGGTTCGCGCGACGCCCAAATCGGTCAACTGCTTAAGCTCGTCCAGGGTCAGGGTGTGGCCGGTCCGCATGCTTAGCGTGATTTCGACCGGCTTCTTGCGGTTGGCCGCGCGTTCCTGTGCCTTGAGCTGAGAAATCAGGCTTCGAGTCTCATCGAGGCTCCGTGACACGGCATACCATCCGTCGCCGTAACGTACCGCGCGTTTCATCGCGAGTTCGGTGGTGCCACCGACCACGATCGGAGGGTAGGGCTTTTGCACCGGCTTGGGATTGAAACGCACGCCCTTCAGGCTGAAGGTCTTGCCCTCGTAAACCGGGTCCTCTTCGGTCCAAAGCGCCTTCATCAGTTCGATATACTCGCGTGTGCGCAACGCCCGATCGTTGAAACTGGCGCCGGCAGCGGCGAATTCCTCGGCGAACCAGCCGATCCCGACGCCGAAGATCACGCGCCCGTTGCTCAGCACGTCCAGCGAGGCGACGGCCTTGGCGGTTTCGACCGGCTTGCGCAAGGGCACGACGAAGATCCCCGTCGCGAGCCGGATTTTGCTGGTCACCGCGGCCGCGAAGGAGAGCGCCAGCATCGGATCGTGAAAGGGGACATCCAGCGGCGCCGGAAAGCGTCCGTCGGGCGTATAAGGATACTTCGAGGTGTAGCTGGTCGGCAGGATCAGATGCTCGCCGATCCAGGCCGACTCCATCCCGACCTCTTCGGCCTTGCGGACGTTCGCAATGATCCTTTCAGGACGCTGGCTAGTGATAAAGGTTCCGAACTTCATCGCGTCACCTCCGTAGAGTAATCAAAATGACCGTGGCCGCGACGGAACCATAGCACCAATAAAGCGACTCGCCTAAGCGGTGGTCCGCCAGGCGAGCGCTTTGCCGTTACTCGCTATTGCTTGGGCTGCATTTGCGGACCCGGAGGAGGAGGGGGCTGTGGTCCGCCGTCTCCATCCCACTGGCGGAAGCCAAATCGATGGAATCTCTGCCCGCCGAAGCCGCCGGGCCCGTAACCCCACCCTCCGCCCATTGCGCCTGGTCCAAAGGCCCACGGCGGTGGTGGTCCGTAGGGGCGATAGGGACCGTAGCCCATTCCGCCCTGGCATCCGGGACCACCCATCGGTCCCGCGGCCATCGGGGGAGGACCAGGGCGGTGATGATGGCGGTGGTGGCCGCCAAAGAAAATCGCCAGCACGAGCAGGAACAGTACTGCGATGAGGCCGCCGCGCCACCAGCGATTTTCCCTAAGTATCTCCTGCTCGAGATGCTCGATGCGGCGGACCAGAGCGTCGTGTCCATCTTGCGGCTGGCCAGGGCCGCCGGTTTCTTCGGGCATGTGATTACCTCCTGGGATCGGACTAAAAATAAGGCTCGGCGAAGCGGGCAGAGACGTGGCTGATTCTAGTCAGCGCCTCCCATCGACCGCCGGATGTCGGAAACTTGATCCTTGAGCTGGCCGATATAGAGCTGTTGCTCCTGGATCTGTCTCTGAAGCTCGTAGGTGGAGCCGTTCCATTGCGGCTCTTTGTCGTCCTGCTCGCCATTGTTCGCCGAAACGTCGGTGACGTCGCACTTGGACAACGGGGTTTCTTCCTGTTGGCATTGCTGCAGGCGCGCCCGCGTGGTCAACAGTTGATTGATCTGATGAAGCTGGTCGCTGAGCTGGTTTTTGATAGCGATATCCTGGAACGTAGCCTCCTTCTGCGCGTCGTAGAGCTGATACTTGCCGACACCAGCGACGCCCATCGCGGCCCCATTCTCGGCGCCCTGCACCTGGCTGGTCACGGAACCCTCGAGGGCCGTTCCGGCAATTCCCCCAGCCGCGAGGGCGGCCGATTTGTCCAGAACCCCGGGCGCTTGTCTGATCGCGCAGACGACGGTCTCGTGCTTTTGCAGCTGTACGGCTTCTCCCGTCACGGTGACGGTGGTACCGGCGTCGTTCTGCTGTTTTTGCACCTTTATGACCGCATCCGCATCTGTTGGGTAATTTTTGAGTGCTTCTACACGGAGCCGTTTGGCCGCCGCCGTGTCGTCTTCATCGATCGTGGCGTCGCTGAAGGGCTCGTCAAATTTCACCGTGCCGAGGTCCCGGTAACATTCTCCCGGGAGCTCTTGAGCCGTCACATAGATGAAGCGGTCGGGGGAGCGCACCTGCGGGGTCGAAGTCTCCCTCGCCGCCGGGGTGGCGCATGCGATTGCTACCGTCGCCAGGGCAACGAGGCCCAGCCCGCGAGCTAGAGGAACCTCCACGCTATTACCGCCCCCAAAAAAAACAGTGCGCACGCGATTGCCATGGGCATATCCATCGGTTTCTGCCACGACCGTTAAAGTCCAGGCGCCGCTGGTTCGAGGCCGACGGCGAGGCCGGGCCATTCACCGTCAGCCCCAAGCCAGAGGAGCCAGCACGGGGTCCTTGGATGCTAAGACGCCCGCGCAACGCCGCGGTTACAAAGTGTTGGGTCCTCGTCAGTGGTATCCCGTGGCACGCGATTGATCGCTTCGACTGTCGTGATCGACCTCAACGGCGTGGCGAATTCTCCTGCGGGAAGAAATACGGACGAGCACGGCCGGCGCGCAGCTCGACGCACAATTCTTCCACCGAAGTGATTTCGCGATCGATCTCGGTCGCGCAAGTCAGGAACCAGTTCGGCGTCGAGAAGTGTGCGTCGCTCCCGCCGACAGCGGTCAAACCGAGCTTTTCCGCCGCGGCGATCGCGTCGGTGTTTTGATTCGGCGAGTTCTGGCCATTGATGGCTTCGATCACGCTGAGCGCGGGACCGACCTTGGCGAGCAACGAGTCCAGCCGCGTGCCGTAGCCGGAGTCGCGAAACGGATGCGCCGGGATGGCGATGCCGCCTTCGCCGTGCACCACTTCCATCATCTGTTCCGCGCGATGCATGCGACCGTCGAGGTCGAAGCGCCGCCGCACTTCCGCGGTTACGCCGAAGATGAGCAGGTGGCCGAGGTTGGTGTCGGCTTCGATCCCTTTGAAGATCCGCACGCCGTAGCGTTCCGAGAGATCGGTGTAGAGTTGGTCGATTTCAGGATCGGTCGGATAGAGGCGATGCTCGGTGAAGCAAATCGCGCCCAAGGGTATTTGATGCCGCGAAGCGGCTTCGAGGTAAGTCTCGGGCAGGACGTTGGAGTCCGACGAGAGCCTGGTATGAACGTGCAGGTCAATCAGCATGGCGTTTCAGGCGCATCCTGTTTCCAGCGATATGAGGCTTCCCGGGACGCGATGATCGCGAATTTCCGCGCGAAGCCGGTTATCCCATACCGTCATTGTCGGCGATCTGGAGACGACTGACTTCGAGCTTCGGAAAGCCCAGGGTCATACAGATCATCTCGACTTGCGAGAGGTCGGAATTATTGCGGACGGTGCCCCATAATTCGATCGCGTCGCCGTCCGGACGAAATTGCACCGCATCGTAGCCGCCCGCATTGAGCGCCATCCGCAAGGCGGTAAGGCGCGGATTCGCAAAGGAGCCGTCCGGGTCGGATGGATAACCGGTCGAACCGGTGTTGTACGAGGGCGGTGACGGATTCGACGCCGCCGCGCCGTGCAGCAGCTTCATCAGGACGAAACCGCCGAGAAAGATCAGCAGCAGAAGCAGGAACGGGCGCCGGGTGCGGCGTCGATGCTCACGGCCTTGCGCGCGAAACTCTCCCGATCGCGAATGCCGCCGCGAGTGATGGCGTCCCGTGGCGGGGGCACGCGTGCCCATACGCGGCATGCCCCCATGCGGCATCCCCGGATGCTGCGCGCCGGTATGCTGCGGCGAAAGAACCACCGTGGCGTCGTTGGGATTGGCCATGAATTTGGGCGTCGCTCCCGGGCTCAAATCGGCAGCGCAGTACGAGCAGAAGCGCGAATCCGCGGGAATCGTCCGGGCGCAACTGGGGCATCTGATCTCGGTGGCGACGGTCAATACGGTCGGTGAGACGGGAGTGCTCGGCGGGGTCGCCGGCGATTCAGGCTTCGCTGCGGGAAGCGTGACTTCGAGCGGCAGCCGCAGTTGCGGCTTGGAACTCGCGTGATTGGTCGTCGCTGCGGCGTTGGTCGAGGTGGTGGCGGCGGCGGCGGTGGCCGCCTCGAACAGCCGGCGCTTAAACTCCTCGGCATCGTAGGGTCGATTGACGACATCGTAGGCGAGCGACTGATCGACGATCGCGGCGAGCGTCGGGTTGAGGTCCGGGCAAAGCTTGCGCAATGGCGGAAAGCTGAACGGCGCCTCGACCGCGGGGTCGCGTCCCGAGAGCGCCTGATGCATCGTCGCGCCCAGGGCGTAAAGGTCGGATCGGGTTTCGACCTTGCCGCGATACTGCTCCGGCGGCGCATAACCTTGCGTGCCGATCATCGTGGCGTTGGTCAGCGGCTGGAAATGGCGCGCGATACCGAAATCGATCAGCTTGGCCTGGCCACCCGGCGAGATCATCACGTTGGAGGGTTTGAGGTCGCGATAGATCACCGGCGGCGTCAGGTTGTGCAGGTATTCGAGCGTATCGAGCACCTGCACGGCGATTGCGATAACGCTCTCGGGCGGAAGCTTGCCGCCGTTCTTGCGCAAGTCATCCTCGAGGGTGACGCCCTCGATATATTCCATCACCAGGAAGTGATGGTTGGCCTCGCTGAAACGGTCGAAGACCCGGGGAATATGTTCGTTGCTGAGTCGCGCGAGCATGTCGGCCTCGCGCTGAAAAGCCGCGACCGCCTGGGTTTGCGCGTCCGGGTTGGTGAAGCTGTCGACCATCTCGGCCAGGGCGCAACTGCGCGCCGCCAGCCGCAGATCCTCGGCCAGGTAGACCAGCTTCATGCCCCCGCCGCCGAGGGTTTTGACCACCCGGTAGCGTCCGCCGACGATAGTATTGGGGGCTAACATCTGGTGACGACGAATCTCATCGCGGACCGGGTCCGAAGGTCGGGGAGAAACCATCCGCACCCGTTCGACCCGATCGCGCCACCGCTTCCTCGCGGATAGCACCGGCCAACGCCGCATTTCCCGCGCAAATCATATGAAGCAGGAGGCCGATAACCGGCGCGGTCATGTAGAAAAAGGCCACCGCCAGGAACCAGATTATCGCACGGCGCGGCTGTCCTTTGTACCAATGGCCGAGGCCGGGAAGAAAACTCAGGATGAGCGCGGTGAACGGATGCCAGGTGACGTCGTGACGGAACCAAACGGTGCCGGCCAGGGGCGCGCCGCATTCCTTGCAAAAGATCGCGTCGTCGACCATCACCGGCTGACCGCATTGCGAGCAAAAGCGCGCTCGTTCGGCGCTGGTATCAGCCATGGAAGGTAAAGGCGGCATCACCGAATTTTAGTGAATCGCCGTCCTTGATCGGCGTCTCGTTAACCTTTTCGCCAGCGACGAAAGTACCATTCTGGCTGCCCAGGTCACGCATCGTGAAGCTTCCGTTGCGCGACTCGATAGTTGCGTGATGACGCGACACGGAAGAGTCGTTTACCACGATATCGTTGTCGAGCGCGCGTCCGATCTGCGTGGCCGCGCCCGATCGCACATCAAATCGCTCGCCGCTGCCATTGATCAGCCAGGCCGACGGCTTGGAAGCCGAGGGCGCCGAGTTGGCCGGGGCCGGCGCGGGCGTCACCGCGGCGGGCGGCGGGGCAGGGCGCATCGCGACCGGCGGTACGACCGGACGTTCAGCCGACGCTCCCGCGCGCAGATGGAAGCTCAGCTCGTAGTTGCTGATCTTGATTATATCGGAGTCGTGCAGCTCGACCGTTTCGGCGCGCGCGCCGTTGACCAGGGTCCCGGCCTGCACGGCGAGATTCTTGAGCACGTAGCTTTCGTTTCGCCGTTCGATCACCGCATGACGCGGCTGCACCCCGGGGTCGCCGAAGAGCCCGACCGGATTCTCCTCCGCCCGCCCCATCATTATGGTCGGCCCTTCGAGGCGGAACTGGCGGCCGCGCAGGCGTCCGGCTTCAACCGCGAGCCATGCGACCTTGGTCAACTCCTGCACGAGCCCGATGAACAGGCCGATGAGAAGACCGATCAGGCAGAAGCCGGCGAGTCGCGGAACGAGGCCGCCACCGGTGATCGCACTTACCAGGTCGAAGCTGAGACCGCCGATAAAGCCGCCGACCCATCCGCCGGCGCCGCCCTTGAGGACATTTTGCAGGCTTTTTGCGGGAGACTTGGGTGAAAAACCGGCGAGGCCGACGCCCGCGCCGAGCATCGCCCCCATCAGCACCCAGCCGACGACCCGCGCCAGCACCAGGTAGAACTCGGCGATTTGCTGGTTCGGTTGCCATCCGGCGAGATGCAGGATGGCGTTGAAGGCCCTATCGGAGAGCCAAAAGGAGACCAGGCCAAGGAAAAAACAGATTACAAACCCGGTTATAAGGCGGCTCTTGACCGGGCGGGAGAATTCCAGGGTTTGCAGTTCGGCGGCGTTGATCAGCCCGCCGATGCACCCGGAGAGGATGCCCATCGTGATAACCAGCAGGTCGCGCGAGAAACCGTTCGGAGGATGCTCGAAGGTATGCCCGACCATCGCCAGCTCGACCGGCACCCATCCGGCGGCGCCGCCGGCGAGACCCGCAAGGGCCTTGAAGGCGAGTTCGCGTTTGTTGATTCCGCCGCCGAACCGGAGGGTCTTTTCGAGCATACTCGTCAATTTTTACAATCGGGCGAAGATCATAATAGCCCGCCTTGGAACCAGTTAAAACGGTTTTCTGCGAGACCCCGGCCGGCTTTCGACAGGGCCGGCGCGTATAGTCAGCGGAGGTTGCCGGAGTGTGTTCAAAAAGGCATCATCCGGTCGATAGGCGCGAGTAGTAGCCTCCGTTAGCAATTCTTTTCCGAGGACCGTGGATGACAGGAAAATCGCTGATACCCGAACAGTTTGGCCCGCTCCAGGGCGTGCGCATCGTCTCGACCGGAACTTTGATCGCGCAGCCGTTTGCCGCGGCCCTGGCCGCCGAAATGGGCGCCGAGGTGATTCAGATCGAACGCCCGGGCAGCGGCGATGTCGGCTGGCGCACATTGGGCATCCAATTGCCGAATCGCGAGGGCGGCGCTCCTGTCGCCACCAACTGGATACAGGAACGTCGCAACGTCTTTTGCGTTACGCTCGATTTTTCGCAAGCGCGCGGTCGCGAACTCTTTCTGAAGATCGCCGCGATGAGCGACATCTGGATGGAAAGTTCGAAGCCCGGCACCTATCCACGCTGGAAGCTCGACGACGCCTCGGTCTGGAAGGTCAACCCGAAGCTGGTCATCACCCACGTCTCGGGTTACGGCCAGGAGGGGGACCCCGCCTATGTCTCGCGCGCTTCGTACGACATCGTGGGCCAGGCCTTTGGCGGGGCGATGTATCAGACGGGATATCCCGACCATCCGCCGTCGCGCGCCGCTCCGTGGACGGGTGATTACATGACGGCGCTGTTCACGCTGTGGTCATCGCTGGCGGGGCTGACCTATGCGCGGGCGCACGGTAAGGGGCAGTCGATCGACCTCGCGCAGTACGAGGCCATCCATCGCACGCTGGGCGGGACGATGCTCGAGTATTTCCAGCAAGGCCTCGTGCGTGAGCGTTCGGGCAACAAGGCGCAGGGTTTCCAGCCGCTCGACAGCTTCGAAACCAGCGACGGCTGGGTCGTTCTGGGCGCACTTAGCGAGGTCTACAATCGATTACTGAAGGCAATTGGGCTCGACCCGAACGACCCGAAATGGGAAAGCGCACGGGTTAACCTCGAAACTATCGAAGGCATCGAATTCGACGCCATCCTGCGCGGATGGATTAACGAGCGGACGACGGCCGAGGTCGTGCGGCTGCTCAACGAAGCGCAGGTGCCCTGCGCACCGATCATGACCTCGAAAAACCTCGCGGAGGATCCGCATTACAAGGCGCGGCAGATGCACGTCGAATGGGAGGATCTGCAGGCCGGCCGAGTCAAGGGAATCGGTATCGTGCCGAAATTCTCGGCGACGCCGGGCCGGGTCTGGCGCGGCGCCCCGAGCGTGGGATTCGATAATCAGCGCGTCTACGGCGAGATGGTCGGGCTCAGCGAAGCGGAAATAGAATCGCTCAAACGTGACAAGGTGATCTAGCGATCAAGTCGCGACGTGGTTGATAAAAGTCTCCGCCTGTTCGGTGAACTCCCGTTCGCTCGGATAGCGGCCGAGGTCGAGGATAAAATAAGTCGCGCCGGCGTCGCGCTCGGCCTGCACTTGCGCCCGCGCCGCGCCGATATCACCGAAACGGACCACGCGCCGCACCACCACTTCGACCTCGCCGCGGCCCTTGGCCTTGAGCTTTTGGCCGAGATCGGCGAGGGCCGGCTTCAGTTGATTAGCGGGAAGCATCGGATGCCATCCGTCGCCGAACTCGACCACCCGATCGATCGCCGGGGCGCCATTCCCGCCGATCCAGATTGGAGGACAGGGCGGACGGGGCGAGAAGACGAAGGGGGCGAATTTCACCAGGTCACCCTGGTAGCCTTCCGTGTCATGGGCGAACAGATGGCGTATGACGCGCAGGGTTTCGTTACTGACGCGCCCGCGCATGCGCTTGTCGGCGCCTAGGGCCTCGAACTCGCTCTTCATCCAGCCGATACCGACGCCGACGATCATACGATTGTCGGACAACTCCTGGATGGTCGCGATCTGCTTGGCCGTCAGTACCGGCGGACGGTAGGGCAGCACCAGCACGGAGACGCCGAGGCGAATCCGATCGGTCGCTCCGGCGAGAAAGGCGAGCGCCGCCAGCACGTCGAGATAGCGGCCGCCCGAACCGGCGGTGTCGTCCGGCGGAATACACAGATGGTCGGAGACAAAGAGCGCATCGAAGCCCGCCGACTCGGCAACGCGGGCGCATTCGCGCATCGTCTTGCGGGTCGACTGCGGTCCCATGTTGCGGATAGCGATGCCGAATTTCATGTAGGCCTCCAGGCGGTGCCGCGCGGAGAATAATCGCGCGCCGAGGTTTAGCGAGCGGAGTCCAATTTGCGCCGGGAAGTGCGCGAGGCGAGGCGGCGTGCGGCTTCGCCGATCGATCCTGCGCGATGCAGACGGCCGTATTCCTCGAGCGTCAAGCCACGAGCCGCTTCGAGAGCGACCGACAGCGCGGCCAGCACGAAGACCTGGGCAAGCACGCTGATTCGCGGCGCCAGTCCGAGCACACCGCCTTCGCTGTCGATCGGCGCGCGCAGGACCAAATCGGCGATTTGTCCCAGTTCCGAGGTGTGGTTACCGGTAATCGCTATTAGTTGCGCGCCGTGTTCCCTGATGGCGTCGGCGGCGGCGCAAAGTTCGGCGGTGTTCCCGCTATTCGAGATCGCGATCACGACATCTTTGGGATGAACCTGGCCGAGCGAACCGTGCAGGGTTTCTGTCGCATGGAGAAAGGTCGCCATCGTGCCGACGGAACAGAAAAGGCTGGCCGCGTATCGCGCGACGTGCTCCGACTTGCCGACGCCGGTGACGTGAACGCGCCCGCCGCGGGTTTCGGCGTTGCGGATCATCTCGACCGCGCGCGAAATCGCCGCCAGGTCGAAGACTTCCTTGAGCGCGGCGAGCTGCCCGAGGCTGAGATCGAAAAAGCGTTCGACCTCGTGCACCGGGTCGAGCGCGGAGTCGCCGTTCGCCAATCCTACCGAAACCGGCGGCATGACCGGCGCCTGGGGCAAATCCGCACCATATAGATTGGCAATTTCGTCGCGGAGCTCGAAACCCGACGGAAACGCGCCGAGACGGGTTACGCATACGGCGCCCGCCGCATTGGCGAGCCGTCCGATCGCCTCCCAGCTGAGATCCCAGCGCAATCCGGCGAGCATCCCACCGAGGAAGGCGTCGCCGGCGCCGGTCGAATCGATCTGGCGCACGCGAAAGGCGGGCACCCGCAAGGCGGCGTCACGAGCCGCGATCGCGCATCCGCCTTCGCCCTCGGTGATTATCACCGCGCGATTGCCGTAACGGGCGCGCAGGGTCTCCGCGGTCTTGAGCGCGTCGCCGTTGCTATTACCGGAAAGCTCGCTCGCGGCCGCCTTGGCCGGCTTCAGGATCGTCGCGAGCTTGAGGGCGCGTTCGAGTTCGCTGCGGGTGCCAAGGCTCGCGCAGGCGTCGCTCGGCGGCACGTCGACGTCGAGTACGGTCGGAATCGCATGGGCGCGCGCGAAGAGCAGGATCGCGACGACGGTCGCGAGCGGGAGTTGCGAAATTTCCGTCGTGACCATCCGGGCACTGCGGATAAAGGCGCTGTGACGGCGGCGGATCTCCGCCGGCTTCAACTCGGCGGTCGCGCCGCGGAGCATGTAGATGGCGCGGTCGCCGGAGGCGTCGACGAAGACGGTGGCGCGCGAACTGGCGCTGCCGTCGAGCGTGAGATGATGGTGAATCCCGAGCGCGTTCATTCCCGCCCGCAAGAACTCGCCCTGGCGGTCGTCGCCCATTTTGCCGAAGATGCCGGTCTCGAGACCGAGCACGCGTGCCCATCCGAGATGGTTCAGGACGAGGCCGCCGACAGCGAGCTGTTCCGACGCGCCCGCGCCTTCGCCGTCCAGGAGAATTTTTTCGTCAGCGTTGATTATGCGAGGCGTGCGGAGGAACTGGTCCACCACCATACTGCCGCAGCCGACCGCATCGAGTAACGCTTCAGGCATCGCGGCGGGCCTGCCTCAGCATCGGCCGTTTGGCGCCCCATTCGCTGAGCCACTCGGGCTCGAGGGTAGCGGCGGCGCGCCGCCGGAGAAATCTCAAGCGTCGGATGAACTCGCGCCGTTCGCCTTCGCTCAGTTCAGGAGTGCCGGGGGCCAACGCTTCGCTGCTACACACCCCGAGGTCTTTGAGCGCCGCCTTGATGCAAGCGATGGTGGGACGATAGGGCTTGCCGCCGCGCGAGAACTCACAGGCGTCGCGATACTCTTCCAATACGGTCGAGTAGCGCCGCATCAGGAGCAGGTCCGCCTTTTCGCATACCTGCCATCCGCGCTGCCATTCGCGCGGCATTACATTGGAGGCGCCGGCGACGACTCCGTGCGGCAACGAATTTTGCGTCAAATAACGATTCCAGTAATGCCGTATCTTGCCACGCATCCCCTTACGAGGCTGAAACAGGTCGAAAATGAGGTAAGCGTTGCCCGGATAGATGACGAACTCGCCTTTGCGTTTGAAATGCGAAGCGGCGCGCATGTAGTTGCCGAGCACCGCCTTTCCGGCCGTCACCTTGACTCCGCGCACGTATCCCAAACGGCTCATGCGCTTGACGTCGCGCGTGTGGAGATGGTCGCTTTTGCCGGCGGCGGCTATGTCCGCGTTGTCATACAAAAAGAGCGGGAGCGCCCGCTTATGCTCCTCGTAGACCGCGCCGATGTCGCGCGTGACGAAGTCGACGCAGTCGTCGACGTCCTCGATCGACAAGGGCGCCACGACGACGGCGTCGGCGTTGATCTCGATCGCATGAACCAGATTATCGAGCGTCTCGGCGCGCGAGCGGCCGGTTATTCCCACCCAGGCTTCGACATTCGTGCCGCTGACGTGAGAAATCCTCTGGCATTCCTCGACCGCAATGGTCGCGACCAGTTGACGCCGATGATTATCGAGCTTGTCCCATTCGCCGGTGGTGCCGGCGGCAAAGATAACGTTAGCGCCGGCGCCGTCCTGAACCGCGTAGCGAATCACTTCACGTTGTTCGTCCGCGATTACCCGTCCTGAGCGGTCGAGCACCGTTACAACGGGTACTGAAAGGCCTGCCGGAGGCCTATAACGCTTACTTTGTCTCACTCGCTGTACTTTAGCAGAACTCAAACCAAAGAGATTGTTTATTCGCATGTCGCACTCACAATGCGTCTTGAGGCCGTTCCGCCCACGATGGCTACACTACAACAGCGAGAGCTCGACCTGCGTTTTGTACGTGTATTTTCCGTAACGATCGAAAGTGTAGTTAGTCACCTTGCCCGAGATACGCAAGCGATACGTATCGTTGTCGGCGCGCGCACCGAGTGGAGGGTTGCGTGACCATAGCGCTTTCTTACACGCGGCGATGAAGATCTGGTCCACCGCCTGGTCGCCGGAATGCTGGTCGATAACGATCTCGGTAAGCCTGCCGATTGGATCCATAACGGCCGTGAGGACCACCGGCTGCAAGTCGTCGCGCATCTTGCGCTGGGAAAGCTTGTCGGTTTCGAGGTCCTGCGCGGCGTCGAGAGTGCGTCTCGCCAGGACATAGGTAAAATCGCCGTACTGTTCGGCTTTCCGATTTCCAAGGATGGCGTCGCCGGGCGGGCGGACCGGTCCGGGACCGTACGTAGGGTGATTGGTCTCCGAGCCGTAGTAACGATCTATGTTGGCTTGAATGGCGGCATTGCTGTCGCCGGCCGGAGGCGGGGCGGCACTGGCCAGGGCGTCGGGCTCAGGCTCGAAGGTGACCGGCGTACCCGGAGTCGTGTCGGTATCGCTATGCGAACCGCATCCGGCGACGCATAGCAATGCCGCAACTAACGAAGAAGCAACAATTCTTTTTATGGCCACTGTAACGGTTTGTTCGCGCGCCTCGACTTGAAAATTACGAAGCCGCCATTGTAGTCCCGCGGCGCATGGGTCGACAAAGCTTACGGAGTTGAGCGAAGAGCGTTTCAAGGCAGGCGAATTGTCTGGACGCCTATTCGTTGTTATATTTGGCGGGATGGGCTGGATGCCCACAATCAACCAATGAAAGCTGCAATTCATCCTGACTATCGTCGCTGCACGGTTACTTGCGCATGCGGCAATACCTTCGAAACGCGTTCGACGCTCCCGGAGATTCATATCGAGGTTTGCTCGCGATGCCATCCCTTCTACACAGGCACGCAACGGCTGGTCGACACGGCCGGACGGGTCGAGCGGTTCAAGCGGAAGTACGGCATGAAATAGCATCGGGTTCCCGCCGATTAAGTCACAAGAATGTGCATGGAAGGGCGGGAAACAAGGTCGACATCGCGGCACTTGCGTCGCGATGATTTCGACCTTAGCTGACCGGTGCCATCGCGATGCTCGATAAGCTCAAAGGAATTGAAGATCGCTTCGAAGAGCTCGAGCGTCGTCTGAGTGATCCGGCGGTCATCGGCAACAACCGGGAATACGCGCAGGTCGCCAAGGAGCGCGCCCAGTTGCAAGAGGTGATCGCCGCGATCCGCGATTATCGCAAACTGCTCGACGAAATCGCCGAACATAAAGGGATCCTTGAGGGCGATGACGCGGACCTGCGCGAACTGGCCAAGGGCGAGTTGCCCGCCATGCAGCGCAATCAGGCGGTGGCGGAAGAGCATCTGCGGCAACTGCTGACGCCGCGCGATCCCAACGACGACAAGAACGTCCTGCTGGAGATTCGCGCCGGTACCGGCGGCGAGGAGGCTTCGCTCTTTGCCGGAGACCTCTTTCGCATGTACTCGCGCTACGCCGAGCGCCATCGATGGAAGGTCGAGACGCTGAGTTTAAGCACCACCGGCCTCGGCGGTATAAAGGAAGTGATCGCGCTAATCAACGGGCGCGGGGCCTATAGCAGGCTCAAGTTCGAAGGCGGGGTGCATCGCGTGCAACGGGTGCCCGCGACCGAGGCTTCGGACGGATTCACACCTCGGCGGTGACGGTGGCGGTGATGCCCGAGGCGGACGAGGTCGAGGTCAATATCAACGAAGACAAGGATCTGCGGATCGATGTCATGCGCGCGTCGGGGCCGGGCGGGCAGAGCGTCAATACGACGGATTCCGCCGTGCGGATTACGCATGTGCCGACCGGGATGGTGATCGTGTGCCGCGACGAAAAATCGCAACACAAGAACAAGGCCCGCGCGCTCAAGATTCTTCGTTCGCGACTGCTCGATATTGCCCGTGCCGAGCAGGACGCCAAGATCGCGGAGACCCGGCGGTCGATGGTCGGCACCGGCAATCAATCGGAACGGATTCGGACGTACAACTTCCCCCAATCGCGAGTCACCGACCATCGCGTCAACCTGACGGTGCATCAGCTCGAGCAGGTGCTGGACGGCGCACTCGACGCGGTGATCGACGCGCTCGCGACCAAAGAACAAGCGCAGGCGTTGAGCGCCTGAAACGGTTTGAAGACGGAAGCAGACGCTATCGACGCGCTGCGAGCCTTGCTTGGCGCAAGCGAGCGGATGTTGATCGAAGCCGGCGTTGAAAGCGCGCGCCTCGATGCGACGTTGTTGCTGGGAGCGGCGGCGGGCGTGTCGAGAACCGAGGTGCTGGCGGGGATGGTCACGCTTGACGATCCGGTGCGGCAGCGCTTTGAAGTATCGATTAAGCGGCGCGCCGCGCGCGAGCCGATCGCCTATATTCTTGGCCATAAGGAATTCAATTCCCTCGAATTGGAAGTGGGCCCCGGAGTTTTGATCCCGCGTCCCGAGACCGAGACTTTAGTTGAAGCGACGCTCGAGATTTTGCAGCGGATGGGCGCGGCAAGGGTGCTCGACCTCGGTACCGGCAGCGGAGCGATTGCGGTCGCGATCGCTACTCGTGTGCCGGCGGCTGCGAATCGTCGCCAGCGATCTCTCGATCGAAGCCCTGGAAATGGCGCGGCGAAACGTTCGACGTTTCGGCCTGGGGCAGCAGATCGAAATTCGGCGGGCAGACTGCTTCGGATCGATGGACAGCGGCGGGGAGTTGGGCAGCTTCAGACCTGATCAGTATCGAATCCGCCTTACGTGCCGGATGGGGAGATCGGCAGGGATTGCAACCCGAGGTCAGCCGTTACGAGCCGCGGTCGGCGCTGGCCGGCGGACCCGACGGGCTGGATTTTTACCGGATGCTGGCGCGTCAATCGCGCGGCCATTTGCGGGAGCGCGGGAGAGTCGCGGTCGAGGTCGGTGCGGGGCAGGCGGCGGAGGTCGAGGCGATATTTCGCGCCGAGGGGTTTTCCGAGGCGACGATGCGGCGCGATCTTGCCGGAATCCCGCGAGTCGTCTGCGTTAGCTGACCGTGGGCAGGCGGCGGAAACCTACATTGGTTGGCGCGCGCGTATCGCTTAGAATTACCCCTGCAACGGACTTTTCAGAATGGGGGAAATCATAATGCCAGTCACAACCTTGCCGGAGCGCGCCGCATTCTAGGCAGCGCCAATGGATAGGATGACAATTCATGGCGGCGTGCCGCTTCGCGGGACGGTCGCGCTCAGTGGGAGCAAGAATGCGGCTCTGCCAATCCTGATGGCGTCACTGCTGACGGCCGAGCCGGTAACGATTCGCAATGTTCCGCGCCTGCGCGACGTGCGCACCGCGGTCGATCTGCTGGGACGCCTGGGCGTCAAGACGCGATGGACCGGGGAACACGAACTCGAGCTGGAGGCGCGTGAGGTGACCTCGGACGAAGCGCCTTACGATTTGGTCAAGACCATGCGCGCGTCGTTCGTCGTACTCGGTCCGCTGCTGGCTCGCAGCGGCCGCGCCCGCGTTTCGACGCCGGGGGGATGTGCAATCGGCGCCCGTCCGGTCAATTTGCATATCGCGGGAATTCGCAGCCTGGGAGCGCGTATCCAATTACGCAACGGCTACGTCGAAGCCCACGCGAAGCATCTGACGGGGGCGCGGGTATGGCTCGATTCGCCTTCGGTCGGCGCTACGGAAAATATCATGATGGCGGCGGTGCTCGCGGAAGGCATGACTTTTATCGAAAATGCCGCGCGGGAGCCCGAGGTGCAAGACTTGGCGGCGATGCTGACGGCGATGGGTGCGCGAATTACCGGAGTGGGCACCCACGTGCTTGAAATCGAGGGTGTTGCGCGGCTCCACGGCGCCGACCATAGCGTGATTCCCGACCGTATCGAGGCCGGCTCCCTGATGGTGGCGGCGGCGATAACCGGCGGCGATCTGACGATAGAAGACGCGCCGACCGACCAGCTCGGTGCGGTAATCGATAAATTGCGCGAGGCCGGGGCGGACATTTCGTTGCGCGACGGCGGACTGCGCGTCAAGTGCCAGGGACCGCTGAAGCCGGTGGAAGTGCGCACTCTGCCGTACCCGGGTTTCCCGACCGACTTGCAAGCCCAGATGATGGCGCTGCTGACGCAAAGTTCCGGCACCTCTGTGATCACCGAGACGATCTTCGAAAATCGCTTCATGCATGCGCCCGAACTGTTGCGGATGGGCGCGGATATCGTGATGAAAGGGCCGACCGCGGTGGTGCGCGGGCCTTGCCGCCTGAGCGGCGCTCCGGTGATGGCGACCGATTTGCGCGCCTCGATGAGCCTGATACTGGCGGGCCTGGCGGCCGACAATGAAACGCAGGTAAGCCGCGTCTATCATCTCGATCGCGGCTACGAGGCGCTCGACGCCAAGCTCAAGTCGGTGGGCGCGCGGATCGAACGCAGGGCCGAGTGATGCCCTATGTCGCTGCGGATCTTTGATGCCGATTCGCCCGCTTTCGGGCGATTTCTCGGAGCGCTGATCGGTCGGCGTGGAGAAAGCGGCGGTGCGGTCGACCAGGCGGTGGCAAAGATTGTCGCGGCGGTGCGTCGCGGCGGCGATCGCGCGTTGTTGGGTTTCGTGCGCCAGTTCGACGGCGTCGCGATCGACAAGCGTCGCTTGCGGGTTAGCGCGGAGGAGCTGGAAGCGGCGCGCGCCGGTCTGCCGACGGCGGAGCGGCGGGCGCTGAGCTTGCGGCGCGGCGAATCACGGAATTCCATCGCCGCACCGTGGAAAAATCGTTCAACTATCGCGACCAGTTGGGGATGCGCCTGGGACAGATGGTGCGTCCGCTCGAGCGCGTCGGATTTACGTTCCTGGCGGCGCCGGCGCATATCCATCGACGGTGCTGATGAATGCGATTCCGGCGCGGGTCGCCGGAGTGGGCGAGATCGCGATGGTCACGCCGCCGACGGGCGAAGGTGATCGCATCGCGGTACTCGCCGCGGCGGCAATTGCCGGGGTCGACGAGGTCTACCGCGCCGGGGGCGCCCATGCGATCGCCGCGCTCGCCTATGGGACATCGAGTATCCGCGCGGTCGACAAAATCGTCGGACCAGGCAACGCTTACGTGCAAGCGGCCAAGCGGATGGTCTACGGCGTCACCGATATCGACAAAATGGCCGGCCCGAGCGAGGTGCTGGTCATTGCCGACGCGCAAGCGCGAGCGCCGTGGGTGGCGGCGGATCTGATAGCACAGGCCGAGCATGGATCGGGCGACGAATGCGCGATTTTGATCACCCCCTCGCGCCGGCTCGCGCGCGCGGTTGTCGTCGCGATCGACCATGCGCTCGAGGATCTGCCACGTGCGATCGAGGTCAGGCGCGTGCTCGGACGGCGCGGCGCCGCGGTTATCGTGCGCAATCTGGCCGAGGCGTTCCAGTTGGCAAATCGGATTGGTCCCGAGCATCTGGAGTTGGACCTGGAAGATGCCGGGAGTTGGCTCGGTTCGGTCAGCGCCGCCGGTGCGGTTTTCATAGGGTCTGGATCTCCCGCCGCCCTGGGGGACTACCTGGCGGGACCGAACCATGTGCTGCCGACGGGGGGATAGGCGCGCTTTGCATCTCCGCTGGGTGCTTACGATTTCCTCAAAAGAACCAGTATAATCAGGGCCTCGGCGGCTGCGCTGAAGACCTTGGGTCCGCCCCTTACGCGCCTGGCCCGGATGGAAGGCTTCGAGGGGCATGCCCGCGCGATCGAAATCAGAACTGCGCCCCGGCCGGCGGCTCGCGCGCGCAAAGCATCGAGCAAAAATGGAAGAACACAATAAATCACGTCCAATTCGCGTTGCCGCGGCAAAGTCCAGGACCGTGGAGACCACCGCGGGCGCACCGGTGCGGCATGCGACGATCGATCGCAAGACGCGCGAGACGCAAATCTCGATCACGCTCGCGCTCGACGGCGAGGGCCGTGGCGAGATTCATACCGGCGTCCCATTTCTCGATCACATGCTGGACAGTTTCGCGCGCCACGGGTTCTTCGACTTGAGAGTCGAGGCGGTGGGCGACCTTCATATCGACGATCACCATACCGTCGAAGACGTTGGGATCGTCTGGGACGGGCCTTTCGCGAGGCGTTGGGTGACCGTTCGGGAATCAGGCGCTTCGGCAGTGCGACCGTCCCTCTCGACGAAGCTCTGACCGCGGCGGTGGTGGATATCAGCGGGCGATCCTATCTCGCTTACAACGTTCCGATCGAGCAGGAACGCGTCGGGACCTTTCAGACCTTGCTGCTGCATGACTTCATGAAGGCGCTGGCTGACGAGACCGGCATGAACCTCCATCTGAATCTTCAGGCCGGCCGCAACCCGCATCACATTATCGAGACCTGCTTCAAAGCGCTGGCGCGTGCGATGGACCAGGCGACGTCGATTGAGCCGCGCTTGAGCGGCGTGCTCTCGACCAAGGGTACCCTTTCCTGAAGTTCGACCGTTTCATCGTAATTCCGTCGATCGACCTGAAGGCGGAGCGGTCGTCCGCCTGGTGCAGGGTGAGATGCAGCGCGCGACGGTTTACGGAACGGATCCCGCCGCCAGCGCCTCGGCGTTCGAGCGCGAAGGGGCGGAACTTATTCATATCGTCGACCTCGACGGCGCGATTGCGGGAGAGCCCGCAACCTCGATTCGATTCCGCGATCCGCGCCGCGGTTGGCTGTCGCCTCGACGTGAGCGGCGGCCTGCGGACGATAGAGTTCGATACGAGCGGCATTCGCGCGGGGGCGGATATCGTCTCAATCGGATCGGCGGCGTTCCTGAACCAGGAGCTGCTGGCGACCGCCTGCGCGAATTTCCAGAGCGTATCTTCGGTTCAATCGATGCGCGCGACGGACGCCTCGCGATCAAGGGATGGGTCGAGACCAGTGAGCTTACGGTGCCCGAGGCGGCACTCCGATTTCGCAACGCCGGCGTGGCCGCGGTGATCGTCACCGATATCGCGCGCGACGGCACCGAGGCTGGCGCCGACGTCGCGATCTTCGCCGAGGCGGCGCGTCATGCGTCGATCCCGGTGATCGCTTCGGGGGGCGTCGCCACGCTCGAGGATCTGCGGCGTTGAAGAAGCTCATGCCGGAGGGCGTCGTCGGCGCGATAACAGGCAGGGCTCTCTACGAGGGCCGTTTCACCCTGACGCAGGCGCGCGCGATCGTCGCCTAAGAATCAGTCCTGGCGTCGTAGCGGCGTCTTATCGCCACGATTCACGCACTTTCAGTCAAGCGTCGGTATCGCGCAAGATGACTTGCGGGTTAGCGCAAAAGCGCGGCAGGCGTCCGGCGAACACGTCGAGCAGATTATCCACCGCCAGTTCGGCCATCCGAAGCCGTGTCGCATGGCTGGCGCTGCCGATGTGGGGCGTAATGACCACGTTCGAAAGCTTCAGGATGGGGTCATCGGTCGCGATCGGTTCGACTTCGGTGACGTCGAGGCCTGCGCCGCCGAGCCTGCCGGAACTCAGGGCGACCACCAGCGCGGCCTGGTCGACGATTGGTCCACGCGCGGTATTGATGAGGATTGCGCCGGGTTTCATCGCGGCGAGCTCGTGGGCACCGATCAGGTGGCGGTTTCCGCCTTCAACGGCACGTGAAGCGAAACGAAGTCGGACTCTCTGAGCAGGGTCTCGAGGTCGGTGCGCTCCGCCGCTGGTGCGGAGGCGGAGGTAATCGCGGCGCTTGACGATTGATCGCGCGATGAAGTGCGGTCGCGTCCCAAGTATAGGAGGCGCATCCCGAAGCCCGCGCCCGGCGGGCGACCGCTTGTCCGATCGCGCCCCATCCGATAATTCCGAGCGTCGCGCCCCAGACGTCGTGGCCGAGCATCAGGCGCGGCGTCCACACGCGCCAGCGTCGGCCGCACAAGCGATCGCCCTCGGCGACGCGACGCGCGACCGCCATAAGCAAGGCAAAGGCGAAATCGGCAGTGGTCTCCGTCAGGATGCCGGGGGTGTGGCCGACCGGGATTCCGGCCTGGGTGGCGCTGGCAAGGTCGACGTTGTCGACACCGACCGCGAGGTTGCTGATGGCGGCGAGTCGTGGTGAGGCCGCGATGGTCGACGCGTCGAGGCGGTCGCTGACCATGCTGAGGACGCCGTCGCAATGCTTCAAATGCGCGACCAGATCGATCGTGAGGCGGCGGCATTTCGTCGTCCCACAAATCCACGCGGGCCGCTTCAGCAAGGCGGCGCAGGGCTGTTTCGGCGATCGGCCGGGTGACAAAAACGCGTTTTGATCTGATTTTTGTTACGGACACGTGCGGCTTCACGTTTCCAATATCGCGGAACCTTTGCTATACGCCAGAAACGTGGATGAAAATACTGTCGGTCAAAGTGATCGCGACTGCATCCGCGTCCGGACGCAGCGCGCTTTCCGAAATCGAATCAAAGCGAATTCTCGACGCTGCGGTATCGCGACCGCGATGGCGGAACCGGCGCGCAGCGCCGATGAAGCGGCGAGCGCCGCGAGCGTATCGGGTTTCCCGGTCGTGCTCAAGGTGCTCTCACCCGAGGTCAGCGCACAAGAGCGAGGTGGGCGGCGTCGCGCTCAACCTGCGCGACCGAGCGGAGGTGCGCGAGGCCTTCGAGCGAATCCGCAAGAATCTCGCGGACGGATGCACCGATGCGCGAAATTCGAAGGCGTCGCGGTGCAAGGCATGGCGGCCGCTGGCGTGGAGCTATCGCGGGAATCATCGCAACAAACGCTTCGGCCCGCTCGTAATTGTGGGACTCGGCGGAACTCTCGTCGAAGTGCTTCAACGACACGGCGATGCGGCTGGCGCCAATCGATCAACGGCGAGGCGCGCGCGATGATCGAGGAATTGCGCGGCGCGTCCGACTGCTCGCATGGCGCGCGCGGGCGCGCAGCCGATCGATACATGCGCGATGGCGCGATCTGCTGGTGCGCTGTCGAATTGGCCGCAAGTCGTCGACGAAATCAGCGAGATGGATCTCAATCCGATTGTCGCTTACGAGCAAGGCTGGCGGTGCTCGACGCCCGGATCTATCGCTGGCGCGGCGCGCGCAACGTGGCAAGCCGGCGCTACCGATCCGCAGCGACATAGCCGGCGCATCGAGAATCTCGGCAGGCATTCGACGCCAAGGCCGTCGCGGTGATCGGTGACAAACGCATGGGCGGCTATATGTGGCTGCGCGCGATGAAGCGCTTCACCGGTAAGCTCTATTCGATGCAGATCGATCCCAACGAGATTCCAGGGATCGAGGCGATGGGCGTCGTCAACTATAAGTCGCTGGCTGAAGTGCCGGAAACGGTTGATTACGCGGTGAGCGCGGTGCCACGGCAGGTCGCGCCGCGCATCCTGAAGGACTGCATCGCCAACCAGGTCAGCGGCATTGGGTTTTTCACTTCGGGATTTTCCGAGACCACCGAAGAGCTCGGCATCAAGCTCGAAGACGAACTGCAAGCGCTCGCGACGGCGTCGGATATCGCACTGGTCGGTCCCAACTGCATGGGGCTCTACAATCCGTCGACGGGCATGTGCAACTTCCCGGACCTGAAGTCGGCGGATCACCGGCGACGTCTGCTTTCATTTCGCAGAGCGGCACGCATTCGATAAATTTCTGCTCGCAGGCGCCGCAGCGCGGCATTCGCGTCAACAAGGCGGCTTCCATCGGTAACGTCCTGATGATCGAGGCGGCGGATTTATCGACGTTATGGCGGCGGACCCGGCGACGCGCGTGATCGGCATGTATGTCGAGGGCGTGCGCGACGGCCGGCGCTTTTTCGAGAGCCTCAAGCGCGCCGCCGCAACGCATCCGGTAGTGGTATGGAAGGGCGGAATGACCGAGGCTGGCGCGCGCGCGACATTTTCGCATACCGGATCGCTGGCGACGCCGGCGGCGGTATGGACCGCGATGGTGCGGCAGAGCGGGGCGGTCAGCGTTGCGGGACTCGATGCGATGCTCGGATGCGGTCGAGATGCTCGCGCGCGGGCGCCGCGTGAATGGTCGGCGGATGGGACTGGTCGCGATGACGGGCGGACAATCGGTGGTAATTACCGATACGTTCGCCAGCGCGGGCCTGGAGATTCCGGCACTGTCGTCGGTCGTCGTACGACGAACTAAAGAGCTTCTTCAACATTATCGGCGGCAGCTATCGCAATCCGCTCGATGCCGGCGGGACGATCGGGGCGGCGTCAATACCGGCAACTCTTGAGCGTATTTTACAGATTCTCGATCGCGATCCGGTGATCGACGCGATCGTGCTCGAGATCGGCACCGGCTTGCGGGCGCAGCGCTGGGCCACGCACGAGGACGAACTGACCGGTTTGCTCGATCAAGATCGCGGGGTTCGGCCGCGCACAGCGCAAGCCGTTCGTCGTGATTCTGCATCCGGCGCATGTCGAAACGATCGTAGTGCGGGCCAAACAACTCGCGCGTGAACGCGGATTGGTGGTGTTCGACAGCTTCGAACGATCCGCGGCGGCGCTCAAGGTCTCCTGACGATGACTGGCGTCGGGACGCGCGGCTCGGGCCGAGCGTTAGGGTCGTGATGCGGCGCTCAATCGCGCGACCGGTCGTGAGGGGATCATGCGTGCGATGCGGTTCATGGGCCGGCGCAGATCGAGAGACAATCCGCTGGGCCTGATCGAGGCTGAGAAGCCGCGCCCGCAAGCAGGTCGATTCTCGTTCGAGTGAATGTTGCGGCGTTTGCTCTGGCACGGATCTGATATCGCCGAGGGCGACCTCGGACCGAAGCATCCGCGGATGGTCCCGGGACACGAAGCGGTGGCGTGGTCGAAGAGATGGCGCCGGCTGCCGAAGCGTCGAACCCGGAGGCGAGGGTGATCGCATGGCTGCGCGAGACCTGCGGGCGCTGCCGTTACTGTACGCGCGGCCGAGAAAATTGTGCCTGCGGCACGGTTCACCGGTTGGGATCAACGACGGCGGCTATGCCGAATGGGCGGTGGTGCGCGAGGATTTCGCGTACGCATTACCGGACATCTGAGCGATCTGGCGGTCGCACCGCGATCGTGCGCCGGGATCATCGGAGTTTCGTGTGATCAGGCGCGCCGAGGTGAAACCTGGCGCGACGGTGGGACTCTATGGCTTCGGTGGCCGGCTCACCTCGCGATCCAGGTGCTGAAGCATTGGAAATGCCGCGTATTCGTGATGAGCCGAGGCGGAAAGCATCAGGAGCTTGCCCAGGGACTCGGTGCCGAGTGGGTCGGGAGCGCGGAAGAACCGCCGCCGGCTGGGCGCTCGATGCGGCGATCCTCTTCGCTCCGGCGGGGGATCTCGTGCTGCCGGCGATGGAAGCGCTCGATCGGGGCGGGATCCTAGCGGTCGCGGGAATTTACCTGACGCCAATTCCGTCGATCGACTACGAACGATACCTCTTCCAGGAAAAAGAACTGCGCAGCGTGACCGCCAACACGCGCACCGATGGCGAAGACTTTCTGCGGCTTGCTGGTGAAATCCCGATCCAGACGCGTGTGACGCCGATGGCGTTGGAGGAAGCGAATCGCGCGCTGCAGATGTTGAAGCAGGATCAGTTGAAGGGCGCGGCCGTCCTGCGTGTTTCGTCGGACTCCCATAGATGAACGGTTTACAACCGGCCCGATTGACCTGCTGGTCAACCCTCGCTAGCGTTGAATCACAAGCAAAAAATGGATTACATGACGCCCGATCGAGGCGATGATGCAGCGCAATGACGAAGTAGCAGCCCTGAACAAGGGCGACTCAGCGATTCTTGGCGATACGGCGGACTCATGCGACTGGACAAGGCAGTGGCATGGGCCCGGAAGTTTTCGATTTTTCCTTATCCGTTCGCGACCGCATGTTGCGCAATGGAGTACATGTCGCTGTCGGCGGCGGCCTATGACCTGGACCGCTTCGGCGCCCTGTTGCCGCGGTTTACGCCACGGCAGGCCGACCTTTTGATGGTAATCGGAACCGTATCGATACGGCAGGGACCGGTTCTGCGCAGGGTCTACGAACAGATGGCCGAGCCGAAGTGGGTGATGGCGTTTGGCGCCTGCGCCTCGACCGGCGGGTTCTATGACAACTATGCAACCCTCCCTGGAATCGATCACATAGTTCCGGTCGACGTCTATGTGCCCGGATGCCCGCCGCGACCCGAAGCGGTGCTGGACGCCTTGATGGCGTTGCAACGTAAGATCCAGGGTCAGAAGCAGAAGCTTCTCGGACTTCCCCAAGAACTCAAAAACGGTCATCAGTCAGACTCCCGGCCGCATCAATGGAACGAATTCTCACACGCTGGATGGATATCCCGGATCTGCGTCGAATCGACGTTTACGAGGCGCACGACGGCTACAAGTCTTTGCGCAAGGCCTTGTTCGAGCTGACCCCGGAACAGATCATCAACGAAGTCAAAGCGTCGAATCTGCGCGGTCGCGGCGGCGCGGCTTTTCCCACCGGGGTCAAGTGGAGTTTTATCCCGCAAAATTCGAAGAATCCGGTTTACGTCTGCTGTAACGCCGACGAAAGCGAGCCCGGCACTTTCGCCAACCGGTATATGCTCGAAAATGATCCGCACGCGGTGATCGAAGGCATTCTTATCGCCTGTCGCGCCGTCAACTCGCATACCTGTTTCATCTACTTTCGAGGCGAGTTTGCCCTGCAGATTCGGCTCTTCGAGCAAGCCCTCGCGGAGGCGCGAGCGAAGGGTTACGTCGGTCCGAACATAATGGGCTCGGGTTTCAGCGTGGATATCTGGGTCCATCGGGGCGCGGGCGCGTATATCTGCGGCGAGGAGACGGGACTGCTGGAATCGCTCGAGGGCAAGCGCGCATACCCGAGAAATCGCCCGCCTTTTCCGGCGATTCAGGGAGCTTTCGGATGTCCGACCGTGGTCAACAATGTCGAGACCCTGGCGAATGTTCCACCGATTATCGCTCGCGGGGCCGACTGGTATCGTTCGATAGGTCCCGAGAAAAGCCCGGGACCGAAGCTTTTCTGCCTCTCCGGACATATCAATAGGCCCGGCCTTTACGAATTGCCGATGGGCTATCCGCTGAAGGATCTCATCTACGATATCGGCGGCGGGATTCTCGACGGTAAAAAGCTCAAGGCGGTAATCCCCGGCGGTTCCTCGTTTCCGGTCTTCACTGCCGAAGAGGCGGTAAAGGTCAACATGGATTTCGATTCGGTACGCGCCGCAGGATCGTTGATGGGCACCGCGGGCGTGATGGTTATGCACGAAGATACTTGTATGGTCGATGCGCTCCGGGTGATTGCACACTTTTACCATCACGAGTCGTGCGGGCAGTGCACGCCGTGCCGGGAAGGTACGGGGTGGATCGAGAAGTTGATGACCGCAATGGAAGAAGGGCGCGGCAGTATCGAGGACCTCGAAACGATGCTCAGCGCGGCGGCGAACATGGAGGGCAATACCATCTGCGTGCTCGCGGATAGTCTTTCAATGCCGGTCAAGAGTTTTATCCCGAAATTCCGCGAAGAGTTCGAAGCTCATGTCAAGCTGGGGCGCTGCCCCTTCAAGACCGATTCCGCCGCAATCCGCGGCCGCGTGACAACCGTGCCAAAGCTGAATATCGACGGCAAAGAGATCGAGGCGCCGCCAGGCACCAACCTGATTAACGCGGCCAGGATCGCGGGAATCGAGATTCCGCATTATTGCTACCACGAGGCGCTCTCGGTGCCGGGCAACTGCCGCATGTGCCTGGTGGAAGTGGAGAAGGCGCCGAAGCTCCAGATATCCTGCAACACCGCCGTAGCTGAAGGAATGGTGGTGCGCACGAACAGCGATCGGGTCAAGGCGGCGCAACGCGCCGTGCTCGAGTTTCTCCTGATAAATCATCCGATCGACTGCCCGGTCTGCGACCAGGCCGGCGAGTGCAAGCTCCAGGATTATTACATGGACTACGATCGGGAAGACTCGCGCTTTCCGATTGTGCGCAAGAATCACAAGGGCAAGGCCATCGATATCGGGTCGGGCGTGATGCTCGACCAGGAGCGGTGCATTCTGTGCGCGCGGTGCACGCGATTCTTCGACGAGATCACGCATACGGGCGAACTCGCAATTTTCGAGCGCGGGGACCACAACCGGATCGAATACGCGCCGGGGCACAAGGTCGACAACAAGTATGCAGGCAACGTCGTCGATATCTGTCCGGTCGGGGCGTTGACGGAGAAGGAATTTCGCTTCCGATCGCGCGTATGGTACCTGCATCGAACGCCTTCGGTCTGCGACCTGTGCGAGCGTGGCTGCGCGATCGACATCTACCATCATCGCGGTCGTATCTACCGCTTCAAGCCGCGCGAGAATCCAGCGGTAAACGGCTATTGGATGTGCGATGAGGGACGTCACAGCTTCCCCGTCCTGCAAAGCGAGAAGCGGCTGACGGCGCCTTTGCTCCAGGGTCACGATCGTCTAGCGCCGGAGTCGTGGGACTCCGCGATCAAACGCGCGACCTCGCGGATCGCCGAGGCGATAGCGGCCGGAGGCGGGAAGTCGATTGGCGCGGTGATCGATGCGCATTCGACCAACGAGGAAGCCTTCGCATTGAAGCGCCTGATGTCGGTGACAATCGGATCTGACCTGGTGGGAGCGCTGAACTTTTACGCCGCCCGGTATGAGCGGCGACGACGATCTTTTGATCCGCGCCAACAAGAATCCGAACACTCGCGGTTTGGCGGCGCTCGGAATCGACGACAAGGGTCTCGAACGCGTCACGGCGGCAATTGCATCGGGACAACTCAAAATCTTGTTTGCGTTGCGAGCCGATTTGGTGCGCGCCTTTACTGAAGAAGTTTTTACCCAGAAGTTTGGCGCACTCGATTACCTGGTGGTGCTCGATACCGACGCCAATGAGACCTGCCAGATGGCGAACCAGGTTTTGCCGATTGCCGCGTATCCCGAACTCGACGGCAGCTTCACCAACTTCAAGGGGCGCGTCCAGCGCCTGACCCGCGCTTTCGATCCCCCTGGACAAGCGCTACCTGCGATCGAGATTTTCGGGCGAATCGAGTCCGCGCTCGGCCACAGTGATGGCCTGCATTCGGCGGATTCCCTATTCGCCGCGATGGCTTCGAGCGAGCCCGCCTTCAAGGGGCTGACCCTTGCGACCCTCGGTCCCCTCGGCGCGAATCTGACGGAATAGCCAGTTTCCAGTCCGACATCCCCCGACCGCAATGGTTCCGGGACGGGTGGCGTAGCTCCGCGTCTGCTGGATAAAATCGAATACGTGGGCGGGGATGTGGCGGCGGAGTGCGCGCCATCGGTGCGTACCTCCATCTCGCATATCAAGCAGAGTCTGATCGCAACAAAGAGGACCTGATTTTGGCCAACACTACTCTCCCCAATATGGAACTGGATCGCCTTCTGCGGCTGCAGCATTCCGATCCTCACGCGATTCTTGGCGCACATTCGGCGCCCGAAGGCGTGGTGATTCGCGCTCTTCAGCCTGGCGCCGAAAAAGTTTCGGTGCTGGCCAATGGCGGTGCGCCATGGTCGATGGCACAGCGCGATCGCGCAGGGCTGTTCGAGGTCGTGATCAAGGATCGACGGGAAGTTTTCCCCTACAAATTACGCGTGCAGCAAGCCGACGGCAGCTCCACGACGCTGTACGACCCTTACAGTTTTCTGCCGACGCTCGGCGAACTCGACCTCCATCTGTGGAGTGAAGGGCGGCACGAGCGGGTTTACGAAAAGCTCGGTGCTCATCCGCGCACGATGGCGGGTGTCGCGGGTGTGGCCTTCGCGGTCTGGGCGCCGAACGCGCGCGGGATAAGCGTGGTCGGCGATTTCAACCGCTGGGACGGGCGTTTTCACATGATGCGATCGCTGGGACCCTCGGGTATCTGGGAATTGTTTGTGCCCGAGATTCAGGTCGGCGTCCGTTATAAGTTCGAGATCCGCACCTCGGATGACCGGCTGGTGCTCAAGGCCGACCCATTCGCATTCTCCGCCGAGCAACCGCCCGCCACCGCTTCAATCGTCGAGCAATCCGCCTACCGTTACGACGATCGGGGTTGGATGGAAATCCGCGCCACGCGTGACGCGGTGCGCGCTCCGATGTCGATTTACGAGGTCCATCTGGGATCGTGGCGACGCGTTCCCGAAGAAGGCAATCGCCCGCTCACCTATCGCGAGGCCGCTCCCAAGCTGGCCGACTACGTGACCGCGATGGGCTTCACCCACGTCGAGTTGATGCCCGTGATGGAACATCCGTTCACACCATCGTGGGGCTACCAGGTCACCGGCTATTTTACACCGACGTCCCGCTATGGCAGTCCCGACGACTTTCGCTTTCTAGTCGATTACCTCCATCGGCGCGGCATCGGAGTGATCCTTGATTGGGTGCCGGCCCATTTTCCAACCGACGCCTGGAGTCTCGGACGCTTCGACGGCACCGCACTTTACGAACATCTCGATGCCCGCAAGGGATTCCATCCGGAGTGGGACACTTACATCTTCAACTTTGGCCGCAATGAGGTGCGCAACTTTCTAATTGCGAGCGCGCTCTATTGGCTCGGCGAGTGTCATGTCGACGGGTCTGCGCGTCGATGCCGTCGCCTCGATGCTCTACCTCGACTATGCGCGCAAAGCCGGCGAGTGGCTGCCCAACATCTATGGTGGTCGCGAGAATCTCGAGGCCGTGACGTTTATCAAAGGGCTCAACCAAGCGGCCTACGCGAACAATCCCGGAATAATGATGATAGCCGAGGAATCGACCTCGTGGGCCGCGGTGAGCCGCCCTACCTATGTCGGCGGACTCGGCTTCGGCTTCAAATGGGACATGGGCTGGATGCACGATACGCTCGAATACTTCTCGAAGGATCCCATACATCGCCGCTACCATCATCAGCGCATTACCTTCGGCTTTCTCTATGCGTGGACGGAGAACTTTGTCCTGCCACTGTCGCATGATGAGGTGGTTCACGGAAAAAGTTCGATGCTGTCGAAGATGCCGGGGGATCGCTGGCAGAAATTCGCCAATCTCCGATCGCTCTATGCTTACATGTGGGCGCGCCCCGGCAAGAAGATGCTTTTCATGGGCAGTGAATTCGGGCAGTGGCACGAATGGAATTTCGACCAAAGTCTCGATTGGCATCTCGCTGAGTACGACGATCATCGCAACCTTCAATTCATGGTGAGCGAGCTCAACCGGATCTACCGGCAGGAACCGGCGCTGTGGGAAGGCGACGCGCAGCCCGAGGGATTCCGTTTCGTTGACGCTGACAATGCCGACGAAAATGTGATCGCCTTTTTGCGGATCGCGCCCAACAGCGGCTCGCGCACAATCCTGGTCGTATGTAACTTTTCTCCGGTAGTTCGTTACGGTTATCGGGTCGGGGTGCCGACCGGCGGGGGCTACAGCGAAATTCTCAATACCGACTCGGAGGCGTTCAGCGGCGGAAATATCGGTAACGCGGGCTTCGTGATGGCGCAGGAGGTGCCGTGGCATGGCCTGCCGTATTCTTTATCGTTGACGCTGCCGCCGCTCGGCGTGCTCTGGCTCGCGGCGCCAGCCTAAAGAGCGAAAGCCGTACTGGGGACGTACACGTGGGGGGATCTTCGATGCGAGGGACGAAGGAAGAGTCGCCGGCTGACAACGTAAAATCTGAACCCGGCGGAGGGTCAGACGCAAGCACGGAGCCGCTCAGCCGCCGCGATCGGCGGTTGCTCGGTAGCATCGCGGACTTCCTCGGAATCGTTGACCTGGTCGCGGTTATGATGGTGATTGCGACCGTCTGCACCGCAATCGCGACCTGGCGCACCGCCTCGATCGCGACCGCGATTTACATGGCTTCGGAGCGTCCGTATATGGGCGTTTCATCGGTCGACTTGGGCGCACAATCGTCCGGGTGATCCCCGCATCATGATTGAATACAAGAATTTCGGCTCGGTCGCGGCCGAGGGCGTCGTGATGTTCAGACGGCTGTTGATCGATGGTAAGGTCGTCCACGACCAGACCCGGCGCAAGGAGGCCGGCATTCTTTCCCCTGGTCCGACGCATCGCCTGTTCATGCCCGTGTCCCAAGACGTATACGACGCTGTGGTAGCGGGCCGATCAACGATACGGGTCGAGGTCGGCGTGAGGTACCAGGGCCCGCATCAAGGCTATCTTTGTTTCTTCGAGCGGTACGCATACGAGATTGACGAAGGCTTGTTCGACGTCGACGGCGGATCGCCGCGATGCGAGGAGCTACTCGAACTCGAGGCAACCGCTGCGCCCGCGCCGGACCGCGAGTAGAAACACTGGCCGGAACCATAATTATGGCGTTGCATGCGACCTCTATATTCTGGCAATTTTCTGACGGAGTGAGAGATCTATGCGCTGTCCTATCTGCAAGACACCCGTCGATTCGACTCCAAAGAATCGCTTTCGCCCCTTCTGCTCCGAACGCTGCCGTATGATAGACCTCGGAACCTGGGCAGGTGGCGATTACGTTATCCCGGGCAAGGAAGTCGACGACCGCGAACATCCTGACGACGATCCGAATAACAAGAAAATTCTGCATTGACCGCCGGACGAATAGTCGCGCCGGCGCTCATATGGTCCTTTGAGACCGTGCCGTGCGGATCGATGAGCACTGTTCGCACGCGGGAGAGACGAACGCATGGCCGACACCGCAGCGCATAGCGACAGCACCCTGGAAGCCGCGATTGCCCTGGGACCGGAAATTCGCGCGGCGGTAGGCGAAATCGATCGCGGGCGGCGACTCACCGACCATATCGTCTCGCGGATGAAAACGGCGGGCGTATTCCGCATGACGATGCCACGGGCGTGGGGCGGTCCCGAACTCGATCCCATGACCCAGATGCGCGTGATCGAGGAAATCGCGCGAGCCGATGGATCCGCGGGCTGGTGCGCGATGATAAACAGTGACGGTGGCTACTTCACCGCCTATCTCGACCAGGACATTGCCCGCGAGATGTACCGCGACCTCGACGCTCCCACCGGCAGCCAACTGGTTTTCAGTGGTCAGGCGGAGGCCGTAAGTGGCGGCTACCGCGTCTCGGGACAATGGCCGTTCGTCAGCGGCTGCCAGCATTGCGACTGGATTCTCGTCGGCGTCAACCTGATCGAAAACGGCGCGCCCCGGCTTCGTCCCGACGGCGGCCCGGAGCGCACCGTATGCTTCATTCGTCGCGACGAGGGGCAGGTGGTCGATACCTGGCGCACGCACGGGTTTGCGCGGCAGCGGCAGCCACGACTTCGCCGTCAAGGACCTGTTCTTGCCAGCGGAACGCGCATACGGCTTTCCCTCGCGACCGCGCCGCGATGGCGCCCTCTACGCCTTTCCCATGATGTTCGCTTACAACGTTCCGGGGGTCGCGCTCGGTATCGCTCGCAACGCTATCGACACCTTCGTCGAGATCGCCGATCACAAGGTGGTCACCACCAGCATGCTCTCCGCGCGCAAGCTGATGCTACGTGACGAGGGTTACGTCCAGTCGATTGTCGCGCGTGCGGAAGGGCTCATCGGCTCCGCCCGTGGGTATGCCTATGACCAGTTGGCGGATATCTGGCGCACCGTTGTCGCCGGTGACGCGCCTTCGCCTCGGCAACGCGCCCTTTACCGTATTGCGATCAGTCATACGCATGAGGCCTGTGTCGAGGCAGTCGAGATGCTCTACAAGGCGTATGGCGGTTCGGCGGTCTACGAATCGGGGCCGCTCGATCGGCATCTGCGCGACGTCATTACGATCAACCAGCACACCATCGGATCGCTCAAAGTGTACGAAACCGCCGGCAAGGTGTTGCTCGGTCTCGGCCTGCGCGAGCCGATGTTCTGACCATGCCGCGTCGAAGCGTGCCGATCGCAACGAAGGCTACGTCTCCTCGCAACGCCGCTGTGGAGAAGCTGCCGCGGCCCAAAAATCGAATTCATCCTACCGCGGTAATCGGGGAAAAGGTTGAACTTGCACCAGGCGTGGAGGTCGGGCCGTTCTGTGTCCTCGATGGCACGATTCGAGTCGGTGCCCGCACCCGGCTAATCGCCCACGTGACGATCTTGGGAGATACCGACCTCGGCGAGGACAATGTCCTTCATCCCAATGTCGTAATCGGTGATGAGCCGCAGGACCTGGCTTATGGCGGCGGTGAGCGACGGGTTCGTATCGGAAACGGCAACGTTTTCCGCGAAGGCGTCACCATCCATCGCGGCAGCGAACACGGCGACGTTACCATCGTCGGCGACAACAATTTCTTCATGCAGAATGCGCACGCCGCGCACGATTGCCGCGTCGGCAATTCTACGATTATTGCCGGCGGAGCCCTCCTCGCGGGATGGGTCGAAGTCGGCGACGGCGCGCTGGTCTCCGGCAATTGTGTGGTCCATCAATACGTCCGCATAGGCCGGCTCGCGATGATGCGCGGACTGAGCCGTACCAGTCGCGACGTTCCGCCGTTCTGCATGATGGACCTGACCCATACGTTGCGCGGAATTAACTCCGTGGGGATGCGGCGCGCGGGCTTCAGCTCGCAGGCGATACGCGCCGTGCGCGATGCGTATACGCAACTTTTCGGCGAACGCCAGAATCTCAGGCTCGCGATTGAACGCCTGGCCGCCTCGGGTCCGCTTACGCCCGAGGTCGCCGAAATGGTCGCCTTTATCCGCGCAAGCAAACGTGGAGTCGCCTTCGGGATGGGACGCGAACGTGGCAACCCTGCCGAAGAATAAGACCCGCGTTCCAGAGTGATGATAGGATCAGGTTTGAGCATCCGTAATCGATCCAGCCAGGTTATCGCGGTTGCGTGTGCGTGGTTGGCCTTGGCCCTGCCCGTTTTGGCTCACGCCGCCGAAGTCAATGTACCGCTTCAGGTAGATTATCTTTTGTTGGACGCTGCTATCGCGCAGAAGCTTTACACCGCGCCCGGTGGGAAAGCGCAGTTTTTTCGTGGAAGCGACCAGTGCCAGTATTTCTACGCCGAGAAGCCTCGTTTCGGTCCTCATGGCGCTCAGCTCGAGCTGAATACCGACGGTAATCTCAGTCTTGGTATCGCGCTCGGAGGAAACTGCGTCAGCCCGATCGCGTGGCAGGGGATAATCCAGGCCGAGACCCAGCCCCGTATCGAGGGTCGCGCGCTCAAGCTTCGCGTCGCCGACCTCAACTTTTACAATCCCGACCGCAGCAAGAGTGACATCGCCGGACGCGCTTTCGATATGATTAAGGGCAACCTGATTCCGCAACTTGAGGCCTTCTCATATGACCTGTCCCCGGCAATACAACAAATCGACGGCCTCGCCGCCTCGGTTCCTTCCGGCGAACAAGGCGACCAGGTGCGCGCCGCCCTGCAGAGTTTGCGGCTCGCCCCCGACGTCGTCACTGAGCCTGAAGGCGTCCGCGTAACGCTGCAAATGCAATTGCCCGACGCTCTGCTGGCCGCGCCGAGCCCCCAACCGATCACGCCGGCCGAGGCGGCGCAATGGCATGACGCGGCCAACAATGTCGCGGGCTTCATCGCAGATGCCGCCAAGCAGATTCCCGGCATGGTTGCCGATCAAAAGCTTGCCGCTCAGCTTCAGGCGGTCGCCGATGACGCCAGAAATCGAGCCCAACAGGCGGCAAATCAGCCGCCGGCGAACCGCGATCCTCTGCCACTTTTCCGCGAAGACTGGGGTCGCTTGCGGACATTTGTGAGGAACTCGGCCGCGAAAGACCCAACAAATACCACTTCGCAGGAACTCCTGGCGTTTCTCATGGTCGGCGATGCAGTTTTCGCTATCGATAGCTCCGTTCCGGCTCTCGGCTCCCACCTGGCTTCGGCTGCGCTGAGCGAGCTTTCACGCAGGGTTGCTTCGCCCGAGCCTCATAGTTGAGCTGGCGCTGGAATCGAAGCGCGCCGGATACTAAAGCTGCGTGGTAGGCCTCTACCGCTACGATTGGAGACTCCTGATGGACGCATTGGAAGCAATTAAGAGTCGCCGGGTTCAGCGCGCGTTTGCACGCACCCCTGTCGAGCCCGAAAAACTCTCGCAGATTGTCAGTGCGGGACGCCACGCCATGAGCGCCCGCAATCTTCAACCCTGGCAATTTATCGTGCTGCAGAATCAGGCCACTTTGCGTGAAGTCGGATCGTTGTGCTCGACTGGAAAATTCGTCGCCGATGCGCCCTCAGCGGTGGTCGTACTCAAGGATACTTCGAACGCGCGCTGGGCTGATATCGATTGTGGGCAGGCCGTGCAAAATATGGCGACTGCGGGATGGGCGCTCGGTCTGGGCACTTGCTGGGTCGGAAATTTCGACGGCGCCAGGCTCGCCGAGATTCTCGGAGTGCCGGTCGGATGGGCGATCTTCACCATCTTGCCGTTCGGCTACACGGACGCTGCCAATCCGCCTCAAGCGCGTCCGCTCAAATCGCGCGACGAAATGGTCCACTACGAACGTTACGGTAATCGATCGTCAAAATAGCGGCGCGTTCGTGGTAAAATGATTCCTGTTCAAATGAAACTCTGACTTTCGGAGCCTAGCTCACTATGCCGATCAATCAGCTCGAACCGCCGCAGGCGCATCAGACGTTGCAAAGCAATTCAGACGCGACCTACCTCGACGTCCGCACGGAACAGGAGTTTGCGCAGGGCCATCCGGCGGGTGCGGTCAATATACCCTTCGTCTTTATCAAGGGACTCGGCCAGATGGAGCCGAATCCGGACTTCGTCGCCGTCGCGGAAAAGGTCCTGCCGAAAAGCAAAAAGCTCGTCGTCGGTTGCTTATCCGGTGGTCGCTCGCAGCGGGCCTGCGAAGCGCTCGAACAGGCGGGCTATTCGGATGTGAGCAATGTGCGCGGCGGTTTCGGCGGCGCACGCGACGGCTCGGGCCAGGTAATGGTCGCCGGATGGCGCGACGCCGGGCTGCCGGTCTCGCAGGACCTCGGTGAGGCGTCGTATCAGGCGCTGCGAAAAAAGGCGGGGTTGTAAATCGAGATGCCGATTCGACTCACCAGAATCTATACGCGCACCGGCGACAGTGGTCTGACCGGCCTGGTTGGTGGCGAACGTGTGCCGAAGGAAAGCGGACGCCTCGAGTCTTACGGCACCGTTGACGAGCTCAATACCATCGTCGGTATCGTACGCACACTACTCCCAGAATATCGTGAAGGATTCGCCGCCGACTTCGATTGGTACTCGGAAATGCTACGTCGGATTCAGAACGAACTCTTCGACGTCGGCAGCGAACTCGCCACCCCGCCCGATGCCGAGTACGAAGGCATGCACAAGATGGGCGAGGCCGAGGTCAGCCTGCTGGAATCCGAGATGGACCGCATGCAAGCCGAGTTGGAGCCGCTCAAGTCCTTTACGCTCCCCGGCGGTGGAAAGCTCAACGCTTTCTTGCATCAGGCGCGCACCGTCTGTCGCCGGGCGGAACGGGTCTGTTGGGCCGTTAAGCGCGAGGAAGCTTTGAGCGATCAGGTGCTAATGTATCTCAACCGCCTGAGCGATCATCTGTTCGTTCAATCGCGATGGGTGGCGAAGCGTCTGGGCGAACCGGAGTTTCTGTGGGATCGTGGATTAAGACTTGATTCGCGCGCCGCAAACGCCAACCGTCGTAAGGCGGCCGCCAATCGATCGAAGCCGAAAGCCAAAGCCTGAATGGTGAATTGGAGATCAGTTCGATGGTAACCGAGCAAAAGCTCTACTTGCGCCAGGCTCAGATCGGGCCGATGGCCAACTTCGTATATCTGGTTGGCGACCCGGAGACACATAAGGCGGCGGTGGTCGATCCCGCGTGGGACGTCGCGGCGATTGTCAACTTTGCCCAGGATGAAGGTTACGAAATCGATAAAATCCTGATCAGCCACTACCATCAGGACCATCTCGGCGGCGCCATGATGGGCCAAAATATCCAGGGCGCAGCGAATCTTCTCGAGTTGATCAAGGCCAAGGTCTACGTCAATAAAAATGAAGCCGATGGGGTCAAGCGTGTCTCCGGATTGAGCGACTCTGATCTGCTTAAGGTCGAGGCCGGTGACGTCGCGAAAATTGGCAACCTCGAAGTCAAATTCCTCCACACACCAGGCCACACCCCGGGTTCGCAATGTTTCCTGGTGGCCGGGAATCTAATTTCCGGCGATACCTTATTCGTGAATTCCTGCGGACGAGTGGACTTGCCCGGTTCCGATCCGAAGGCAATGTACTACAGCCTCAATCACACGTTGCGTAACCTCGACGACTCGACGGTCGTCTACCCCGGACACGCCTATTCCTCGGAATCGAGCACGACGATAGCCGATCAAAAGCGTCACAATATGTATATGCGCTTCAATAACCTCGACGACTTCCTCGACGCGATGGGATACAGCAACAGATAGTTCTGGACGTTATTCGAGGTCAACGCCTGTCTACTGGTAGAATTCGCTACTTCAAACGACCGATTCGACACCGTCACTCTTGACACTGACGATCTAACGCGTGAAACCGTCATTGAGGTGGTTAAAGCGCTAGTCAGCACCATCTGATTTGAACTTTCAGTCTCGACCTATGCCAACGTCTTCTCAACTTCGTATAGAAGCGGAGAAACTCCGCACTCAGATCAACCGCCACAACCATCTCTACTATGTACTCGACTCGCCCGAGCTCACCGATGCCGAATACGACCAGCTCATGCGGCGATTGGAAGCCCTCGAGCAGGCGCATCCCGAACTGCTGACTCCCGATTCACCGACTCAGCGCGTCGGCGCCGCTCCCAGCGAAAAGTTTGGCGCGGTAGTTCATCGGAAGATGATGTTGTCGCTGGCCAACGCGATGGACCCGGAGGAGATGCTCGAATTCGACCGTCGTATCAAGCGTTTTCTCAAGAGCGACGCGGATGTCGAATACGTCGCGGAAGTAAAGCTCGACGGACTCGCGGTCGAACTGGTTTATGAAGAGGGACGCCTGACCATTGGTTCGACCCGTGGCGACGGGGTCAACGGCGAAGACGTCACCCAGAATATCCGCACCATCAAGAGTGTTCCGCTGCGGCTGATCGAGACGGCGTCGAAACCAGTGCCGCATCTGCTCGAAGTGCGCGGTGAAGTGATCCTGCCGCGCAAGGCGTTCGAACGCCTTAACGCCGACCGTGTCAAAGCGGGCGAGCCGATGTTCGCGAATCCGCGCAACGCCGCCGCCGGTTCGCTACGCCAGCTTGACCCGCACGTCACGTCCTCGCGTCCGCTCGATATTTTCTGCCATACCCCGGGCTCGATGGAAGGTGTCCCCTTCGAAAGCCAATGGGACTTCTTGCAGGGCCTCAAGGCGTTCGGGCTCAAGGTGAATCCGCTGACCAAGGTTTGTGGCGGCGTGGAAGCGGTGCTCGAGTACTGGAATGAGCTGACCGAGAGACGTCACGAACTCGACTATGAGGCCGATGGCGTCGTCGCCAAGGTCAACTCGTTTGCCTTGCAGGAACAACTGGGCGAGGTCTCACGGTCTCCGCGATGGGCCGTCGCCTATAAGTTTAAAGCGCAGCAGGCCGAGACAAAAATTCGCGACATTGCGGTTCAGGTTGGAAGAATCGGATCGCTGACGCCGGTCGCTAAACTAGAGCCGGTGCAACTGGCCGGCGTCACCATCTCCAACGCCTCGTTGCATAATCTCGATGAGATTCGCCGTAAGGACGTACGCAAAGGCGACACGATAATGCTCGAGCGCGCCGGCGACGTTATTCCCTACATCGTTCGCGTGACCGATCACGGCAACCCGCGTGCGCCTCAATTCGAAATGCCGACGCATTGTCCCGAATGCGGCGGCGCGATCGTCCACGAAGAAGGCGAGGTCGGCTATTTTTGCGTCAACGTGAATTGTCCCGCGCGAATGCGCGAATCGATTCGCCATTTTGCGTCCAAGGCCGGACTCGACATCGATGGTCTCGGCGACAAGCTGGTGGCGCAACTGGTTGATTCCGGCCTGGTCAAGGAACTCGACGACCTTTATCGACTCACGAAACCACAACTCATCGATCTCGAGCGGATGGCTGACAAGAGCGCGCAGAATGTGCTGGACTCTATCGACCACTCGCGACACACTACGCTGGACCGCCTGATCAACGCACTCGGCATCCGCCACGTCGGCGAACATACCGCTCGCCAACTGGCGCTTCGTTTTGGCGACGTCGAGACCCTGATGGCTGCCAGCGAGGACGAACTACGGAGTGTTCGCGATATCGGACCCGAGGTTGCCCGAAGCGTACGAGAGAACTTTGACGAACCGCGCAATCGCGACGCGGTTAAACGACTGATGAACCATCTGCAGGTCGAACCGCCGCCTGCGCCTGCGGCGGGCCGCGGGGCCCTGCGTGACAAAAGCGTGGTGTTGACGGGTACGCTCGAATCGATGTCCCGCGAGGAGGCCGAGCACAAAGTGCTTAGCGCCGGTGGCCGCGTGACTTCCTCGGTAAGCCGTAAGACCGACTTCGTGGTGGCCGGCGCCGATCCCGGATCGAAGTTGCGCAAGGCCTCCGATCTTCGGGGTCAAGATCCTCGACGAGCGCGAGTTCGTCCAGCTTTTGGAAAGAGGATAAATCCGATGTCGGATCGAGAAATGGCGCGTCTGCGTCTAATCGTGACAGGTCGAGTCCAGGGGGTATTCTTCCGCCGAGCCGCCTTGAATGAGGCGCGCGCCCTCGGACTCCACGGGTTCGCGCGCAATCGGCCGGAGGGTTCCGTCGAGATCCTCGCGGAAGGTGATCGTCACAATCTTGAAGTCCTTTTGGCATGGTCGCGGCAGGGTCCGCCACACGCGAAAGTTGAAGAAGTCAAGACGGTTTGGGGCAAGTTTGCAGGCGAATTTGGCCAATTCAAGGTTCGTTGACCCATCTGAGAGGGTTTAACCGACAACCCTTTCCCTCAAAAAGCTCATTAGCTATACTTTTCTTGTCAACATGCGTCTATCGATTCTGCTTTTAAAGCGGAGAAGTAACGTCGAGTAACTCTCTAGCATAAGGAGTGTGTAGCGAAATGGCTCTACCACCTGAGGCGGCCGGACATGCTGCCGAGTCGTCTAGTCTCGGCGGTGGCGCGGCCCGTAAGGCCGGTGAACGTCGCGACAGCGTCGTAATACGGTTCGCCGGAGATTCGGGTGACGGTATGCAGTTGGCCGGGATGCAGTTCACGGCCGAATCTGCATTGGCGGGAAACGACATCGCCACGCTGCCCGATTTTCCAGCGGAAATCCGTGCTCCTGCCGGTACTATCGCTGGGGTCAGCGGCTTTCAGGTCAATTTTTCCAGTAACGAGGTCTTCACTGCTGGAGACGAGCCGACCGTATTGGTCGCCATGAATCCAGCAGCCCTCAAGGCAAACCTTGATGACGTACCTGCCAATGGCGTCATAATCGTCGACAAGGAAGCCTTCAACGAGGCGAATGTTAAGCGCGCGGGTTATAAGGCGAACCCGCTCAACGACCACTCTCTCGATAAGTTCCAGGTCTTCCAGGTCGATGTCACCAAGCTGACCACCAAGGCCCTGCACGACACCGGCCTCAACAATCGCGCGGTCTTCCGTTGCCGCAATCTGTTCGTGCTCGGAATGATTTCGTGGCTCTATCAGCGGCCGGTCGAAAGCACCGAGCGTTGGTTGGAAGGTCGTTTCAAGAAGACGCCGGAACTGCTCAATGCCAACCTGAAGGCATTGAAGGCCGGTTACAACTATGGCGAAACGACCGAAATGTTCGCCAGCTCGTATGAAGTCCCGCCTGCACGGATTATCCCCGGGACTTATCGCAACATCACCGGCAACAGCGCGACTGCTCTCGGGTTTGTCGCCGCGGCGGTGAAATCAGGACTGCGGCTTTTCCTCGGATCGTACCCGATTACACCCGCGAGTGACGTCCTGCACGAATTGGCGGGTTATAAGAATTTTCCGGTATACACCTTCCAGGCTGAGGACGAGATCGCCGGCGTAGCGTCGGCAATCGGCGCCGCATTCGGCGGTGCTATCGCGATTACCACCACCTCGGGTCCCGGCATGAATCTGAAAGCCGAAGCCGTCGGACTCGCGGTCAAAGCTGAACTTCCCCTAGTAGTCACCGATATCCAGCGCGCTGGACCTTCCACCGGGATGCCGACCAAGCCCGAGCAAGCAGATCTGCTTCAGGCGATGTACGGCCGGCACGGTGAGTCGCCGATTCCGATTATCGCGGCTTCCACCCCTGCGGATTGTTTCGACTGCGCCTACGAATCCGTCAGGATCGCGCTCAAATACATGACGCCGGTGATCCTGTTGACGGACGGCCAGTTGGCGAATGGCGCCGAGCCGTGGGCCTTGCCCGACGTCAGTAAGCTTCCCGAGATCAAGGTCGAATTTCGCACCGATCCCGAGGGCTTCTTGCCTTACCTACGTGACCCCGAGACGCTCTCGCGGCCGTGGGCGGTTCCCGGAACTCCGGGACTCGAGCATCGTATCGGCGGGTTGTCGAGCGAGGATCAGACCGGCAACATCAGTTACTCGCCCGCGAACAATGAGCTGATGGTGCGCACGCGTGCGCGTAAAATCGCGGGGATTGCCCGCGAAATTCCGCCCACGACGATTTTCGGCGATCAGAACGGCGGTGACCTGGTCGTGCTCGGCTGGGGCTCCACCTACGGGTCGATTCGCGAAGCGGTGAAGCAGGTGTGCGACAAGGGCAAGAGCGTTTCGCACATCCACCTGCGCTATCTCAATCCGCTACCCAGCGACCTCGAAGACCATCTGCGCAAGTTCAAGAAGGTGATGGTTGCCGAGATGAACATGGGACAACTTCTCAAGATTGTGCGCGCCGACTATCTGATCGACGCCATTGGCTGCAACAAGATCCAGGGCCGTCCGTTCAAAGTTAGCGAACTGACCGGCCGGATCTCGCGCGCGCTGGAGGGCTGAACAGAACATGGCTACTGCTCTATCACGCAAGGATTTCGTCTCCGACCAGGAAGTACGTTGGTGCCCTGGATGCGGTGATTATGCGATCCTCGCGCAAGTTCAACGGATAATGCCTGAGTTCGGTATTCCGCGGGAAAAGATGGTCTTCATCTCCGGCATCGGCTGTTCGAGCCGTTTCCCTTACTACGTCAATACCTACGGTTTCCATACGATCCACGGGCGCGCCCCGGCAATCGCGACCGGGCTTAAGGTCACTCGGCCGGAGCTCGACGTGTGGGTGGTCACCGGCGACGGCGACGGCCTCTCGATCGGCGGCAACCATCTGATTCATGCGCTGCGCCGCAATATCGATCTCAAGATTCTGCTCTTCAACAACCGCATCTACGGCCTGACCAAGGGGCAGTATTCTCCGACGTCGGAAGTCGGCAAGGTCACCAAGTCGACGCCCGCCGGATCGGTCGACTTCCCGTTCAATCCGATCACCGTCGCTCTGGGTTCCAGCGCTTCGTTCGTATGCCGCACGGTTGACGTCGAACAGAAGCATCTGGGCGAAACGCTCAAGCGCGCCCATCAGCATCGCGGCGCATCGTTTATCGAGATTTTGCAGAACTGCAATATCTTTAACGACGGCGCCTTCAACGAATTGAGCGATAAGCAGATCAAGGCCGACCACCAGTTGGTGCTCGAGCACGGCAAGCCGCTCATCTTCGGCAAGAACAAGGACAAGGGAATCCGAATGAACGGGCAGCGCGCCGAGGTCGTCCAACTGGGCGACGGCGTTACTGAAAAGGACCTCGTCGTCCATGACGAGACCAACCTGGCGCTGGCCTTTATGCTGGCGAATTTCGAAGCGCCGCTGCCGTCGCCGATAGGCGTCTTCTACGCGGTTTCGCGTCCGACCTTCGACGCGGCGATGAATAAGCAGCTGACCGACGCCAAGGCCAAGCAGGGACCCGGAGATCTGCAGGAACTGCTCAACCGCGGCGATACCTGGACGGTGAACTGACAAGCCGCTCTATCGTCTAATCAAGGGCCCGTGGGCGTTCGCCTGCGGGCCCTTTCTTTTTGTGCCCGCGACCACGAGTTGGAGTTGAACCCCGACACGCCAGGCAGCGGTGCTTCTAAAAGCGAAGACGGCCCGCGAGCTTGTGCCTCGCAGGCCGTCTGTTACCTGAGATCTGTTGCTAGTCTTATACCTCGAGATTGTAGGCTTTCACTACGTTCTCGCCGAGTAGTTTCTGCCGCGCCGCCGGCTTCAGCTTCTCCGCGACTTCCTCCAGCTCTTCGATATAGTCGCCGGTATGATCGGGATGCGGGAAGTCCGAAGCCCAGAAGAAGCGATCATCGCCGCACAGGTCCATCATCGCGGGCAGCGCATGCTCGTCGGGGTCGGCGGAAATCCATACGTTACGCCCGAAGTAGTGACTCGGCTTCTCCTTGAGCGGTACCGAACGGCCCATGACGCTGCTGTAGACCGCGTCCATGCGGTCGAGCCAATAGCTGATCCAACCTGCGCCGACTTCAAGCACGGCTATCTTGAGCTTGGGAAATTTATCGAAGGTCCCGTATTGCATGAAGCTCGCAAGCGCGTGGCGATTCGCGTCCGAGGCGGTCACGTTCTGGAAAAAAACCTGTTTGCGCACGTGGTCGGGCGAATAACGTCCGGGTAGCGCCCAGGGCGGCTCGAGCGAGACGTGAAGCGCCAGCGGCACGTCGAGTTCCTGTGCCTTGGCAAAGAGCACGTCATGGTCGGGATGCGCGTGGGGCTTGCGGGTCATGGTGAACTGCACCACCCATCCGCCTTTGCATCCAGCCTTGACGGCGCGTTCGAGTTCCTCGGCCGCGGCCTTCGGATCGCCCAGCGACAGATGGGCCACGGGTATCAGACGCTTGCCGCTATCCGAGCACCAGTCGACGATCCAGCGGTTATACGCGCGGCACATCGCCTGCGCATAGTCCGCGTCCTCGCATTCGGTCTCCCAGGTCAGGTCGAGACTCGGGTAGATAATCGCGGCCTTGAGCCCTTCGAGGTCGAGTCGCTGGACTCGTTCCTTGGCGTCGCAAGCACCCAACGGAACATCCTCGCCATATTTTTTTCGGAAATCGAACTCACCCTTTTCCCGCGTCACTTGGCCCATCGACGCGACGTTACCGAACTTACCGCCGCGATTTACCCGCGAAGGTGTGCCGGCGATCTCGAGGTACTCGAGCCCGTCCTTGTCCTCCTTGATACGGAGGGCGATAGGCTTGTACTTCGGGTCGCAATATTCCTCCCAGCAGGTCTTTGCTTCGAGGATATGCCCATCGGCATCGACAGCGTCGGGATATTTTATCTTGTGAATATTCTCTTGGATTCGCGCCATTTTTTACGCCTCGATTCGAGTTTTTGCTTCGTAACCTGGCTCCGGCTCAAGTATTTCAGGCCCAACGCGAATATCAAGTCCGCGAAGAGGCTCAATGGACGACGCCGGTCCTGCGCCGACGAGTAGTCTCGCGTTTTCCGCTATCGACGCGAGGTCCCGCGACCTTCAAGTCGAAGGGCCGTTCGATACCGGAGGTAGGGTCCCATGCGCTGCGTTCGATCTTGAAAATATTTTTCCCGTAGACGTGCAGGGCGTGCAGGCTGTCGCCGCGCGGGTTCGCGATCTTGTGAATCGCCTTCTCGCCCAGCATCATCACCTCGCGATCGCGCAGAGTGCGGCCACCCGCCTCCTCAATCGCGCGCGTCGCGCCGACCAATCGATAGAACGTGTTATCTTCCTGGCCGCCGTAGACTCCGATTACCGCCCAGGTGCAATGCTCATGCGGTGGCGAGACGAAGCCGGGATTCACCCCGACGTGCACGACCGTCATACCGGGCTCGTCGTGGAGAATTTGCAACCTGCCGGGCTCCGACACTAGGGGTTTTTCTGCGACGGCGCGCCGGACCGCCTCCTGCACCGCGTTGAAATCCTGCGTTGCGGTAGCCTGACGCAGATCCGTCACCAGATCTTCCAGCGTGTACATCACGCGATCTCCATTTCGGTCGGCAAAATCGTGACGAAGCTTAAGCGCGATCGCCCCAATGCTCGAAAAACGTCACGTCGGCGGCCGGCTTGCGCGCAGGACGTCCCCAGCGACCCTTGGGATAACCCATCGGCACCAGCACTTCGTTTGCGTAGTTCGACGGCACGCCGAGTCGCTCGTCGATTTCCTTGCCGGACATTCCATGCATCGAGGTGATCGATGTTCCGAGTCCATAGGCGCGCGCGGCGATACAAAGATTTTGTACGGCCGGATAAATCGATCCGACCATCGGCTGTCCCGTGCGCTGCTTGTCGTTGTAGCGCTTCACGCAGGCGAAGATCAGCACCGGCACTTCTCCGATGTGATTGGCGAGATAGTTTGCCGATCGAAGACTCTTGCCCTCGGGCGTGTCGGGCTGAGTCTCCATCACGTGGCGCTTTTCCGGCGTGCAATAAAAGGTGTCCCAGGCTCGTTTATAGCGCTCGGCGACAAAACGTTTAGTTGCAGGATCGGTCACCACGACGAAGATCCAGGGCTGCCGGTTGCTGTTCGAAGGGCTCAGCGTCGCCGCCTCTATCACCTTCATGATGACGTCGCGCGGCACCGGGTCGGGCTTCAACCGGCGCATCGCACGCGTGGTGTAGATCGCCTCGAACAAGTCGAATTCAGGATGTCCGTGCATGGCCGAAACCGTAGCAGGTTTCTGGTCGGGAATTGAATGCGGCGGCCTAGAGAATCTTGGGCACGAGCCCAGTCTTCCTAGCTATTTTGGAAAGCATGATCGGACCCATCTCCTCGCGATCATGAAAAGACCGGCTCTGGCGCAGGTTCTCCGTGATCACGGCGTTCGGCAATAATGCGATGGGCGAGCACCTTGACCTTCTCGACCGCCTCATCCTGTTCAGCCCCATAGGCCAGGCATCCCGGGAGATCGGGCACTTCGGCAATCCAGCGGCCAGGAACGTCGTTTCCTTCCGGCGTATGGCACACTTCGCGATCTATTTCGATCGTCAACGCCACATGATCATATTAACAGGGCAGTCAGCGGTAGCGCCAGAATGGTCGTCCATTGGCTCGAATCTGGCGGGATTTGTTACTGTACCGCCATCGCGGGACGCGTCGCGTCATCCCGCCCGTAACAGAAAAAGGAATTGTCACCAACATGGATGAAGCCCTTGACCACGAAGTTGTCGAAGCCGTGCGCCGTTTCGTCGACCGCGACGTAATTCCCGCTGCAAACGAGCTCGAACATAACGACGAATATCCGCACGCCCTCGTCGCGCAGATGAAAGCGTTGGGTCTCTTCGGCGCAACTATCCCGGAGACTTACGGCGGGCTCGGCCTGAGCTTCATCAGCTACGCTCGCATCATGGCTGAATTGTCGCGCGGATGGATGAGCCTGGCGGGTGTAATCAACAGCCATCTAATCATGGCCTACATCATTGCGAATCATGGTACCGAGGAGCAAAAACAACGCTTCCTGCCGGCGATGGCGTCCGGCGAAAAGCGTGGCGGACTTGCGCTGACCGAACCGCACGCCGGCAGTGACGTGCAGTCGCTTCGCACTACGGCCAAGCGCATGGGCGACAACTACGTCGTCACCGGCAACAAGATGTTCATCACCAATGCTCGCCACGGCACGATGCTCGCCGTAGCGGCCAAGACCAATCCCAAGGCAGAACCCGCCTACGCTGGCATCAGCATGTTCGCGGTCGAGAAAAACGATCACGGTCCGACCGTAAGCCGCCAACTCAAGAAGCTTGGCTATAAGGGTATCGATACCTGCGAGGTGCAGTTCGAGGATCTTGAGGTACCGGCCGGGAACCTTATCGGTGGGCGCGAGGGGGAGGGCTTCAAGCAGGTGATGAGCGCACTGGAGGTCGGCCGTATCAACGTCGCCGCGCGCGCGGTCGGAGTAGGGCAGGCCGCCTTCGACGCCGCTATCCGCTATGCGCAACAGCGCAGCGCCTTCGGCAAGCCGATCGCGCAGCATCAGGCGGTTCAACTGACGCTTGCCGACATGGGAACGCGACTTCAGGCCGCCAAACTGATGGTCGAGAATGCAGCCCGCAAAAAGGATGCTGGCGAGCGCTGTGACGTCGAAGCCGGGATGGCCAAGCTGTTCGCGTCGGAGGCGTGTGCCAAAATGACCCTCGACGCGATGCGGGTGTTGGGTGGCTATGGCTTCATGGCCGAGTTCCCGGTCGAGCGATTCTATCGCGATGCGCCGCTGATGATGATCGTGAGGGCACCAATGAAATACAGGCGTTGGTAATCGCACGAGGCCTGCTCGCGCGCAATCCCATCTGATACCGGCGCAGCAGCCTTCGCCACATATTCGCCAGTGTTCTGGTTTGCGACGATTTTGTTGCGAAGCTGCCATTTGCAACTGTTTCGCCGCGAAAACGCAACGAAACCCTTGGTTTTTCGATGGTTTGCTTCTTGCTTTATCCCCTTATCGAGGATGACAGGCTCCGGCAAGAGAGGGCTGGAGTCAGCTGCGACTAGCGGTGGAGTGGTGGTGGACGGCTGTAGTGTGGATGTTGTGTGTGCTGGGCGTGTGGTGAGGCTGTGGTGGTGGTGAAAGGCCGTTGATGGGAGCGCGGGAGTTTTCGCGCGTCGCAGTAAAGGGTAGGGGATGAGGAAGAGGAGGCCGGTCCATGGGAGCGTGGACCGGCCTCGTACGTCTAGCGTCTGAAAGGGCGAAGCAGGAACAGCCTTCCTAGGTTGCTCGCCCCGCTGAGCGGCGGCAGGTGCGCGACACGCTGGAGATTGGCTGTCATCGCCTCGCCATTGGTCTCTGTACCAAAGATGCAGTCCCAGAGCGCCGACGTCACCCCAAAGCTCGCCTGTGGCATCCGATGGTGGTGAACCAGATGGCGGAGACGAAGATACGCTTCGAGATCGCAACTTGGTGCGGAGAAGTGCACGCGATAATGGATGGCTTCATAAGCGACAAAGCCGGCGACCATCCCGCTGTAAAAGATCGTTGCGGGTATCCATCCGAACAGGAGCAGACCACCTGACCAAGTCACCGCGACTGGGACCCACGCCCAATCGCGAACACCGCGTGCGGTTCGCGATGGTGCGCCTCGTGCATCGGGGTCGCGAAAGTTTTGAACGTGTGGCTCAGCCAGGCGTGGATCGCGTACTCGAGCAGCGTCCACGCCATCAGGCCGAGCACGAAGATTGCCGCGTGCTCCATCGGGCTATCATTTTAGCGCAACGGCGAGGCAAGCTCGCAAGGTCCGCGAGCAGCGGATTCGGATCTATCGCGCGGTGGCTTCTACTGCGGGTGGCGTATTGGATGACCACATCTCGCGACTGTGGGTCCAAGCGCTGACCGTGTTGAGCCGGTGGTTTTTGGTGTGCTCCATTGCCAAGCGCCGCCGGTCATGGCCAGCGCCGCCGCCGCGATGGTGGCAGCCGCCAAACGGCCGGCAAGCAACAGCGCGGGCCCCGCCGGCGCGCGCCGTTGGAGCCGCGGGTCTTCGTCGAGGCCGGGTCGGCTGCGGGCATCGTCGACCAGGCCGCGCCGGTCGCGGCCGGGCGCGGCGTTTCTCGGCGGCACGGTGGTCTGCTCGAACGTCGGCGTCGTCGATGCAGCGACTCGAGGCGGACGGGGTCCAGGTCGGGCAGCGCGTAGGCGTATTCCGAGGCGGCCGACAGCGCGTAGGCCTCGTATCCGTTGTCCTGCTCGTCGATGGGCAGTGCGGAGGTTCAGGTTCTGCCGGTTCGGGTTCGGGAGCGGCGTGGTGGTGGCGCGGTCGGCCGGCGGCTGGAGCCGCCAATCTTGGCGATGAGATCGGCGACGGTGAGCCCACCGTCGGTGTGGCATCCGACCGGTGTCGTGGTGTTGGTCTGGTGGTCGTCGTCCGCGGCGGGCTCGGCGTGCTCGGCCGGCGCGGACGTCGGCGGCGTCGCCGACCATCGATGGGCGACGGCGACCGCATCGACGGGGCGCCCCGAAGCGCTCCCACGGCGCGGCGCCTCGCGATCCCGGCGGCGTTCCGGTAAGACTTACGTCGTCGCCGTCGGGACGATGGCCCGACTGGAAGTGGCAGCAGGAGGTCGGCGCCAGCGTCGCCGTCACTCATGTCCTACCGGCCTCCGAATCTGATGAGGTGCCCACGTGCTCGTGCGCGCACATCAGCGCGGCGCTGCTGATGGCAGCACTGCAGATCCGCGCGACCGGTGCGGTCGCTTCGTACTTGTGAAGCCGTGCCGCATTGGTGGCAACGGGCTCGGCCACCGGCGCGAAATGCAACAAGTTCCACATGGTACTGAGGCACGGCCCAGAAACGCGATCTCGAGACGGTGCTCGGATGAATCAGCCGCCGGAGTGCATGACGTCGGCCCCGGCCGGCACCGTGCAATCGTCGCGGTCGGTAGCCAGCCGTCCGGCAAAGCCACCCGCGCCGGCGATCCCTGGCGCCCGCGCGGCCCGGCGGCCGCGGTCGGGAACGGCACGGTTGGCGTCGAGCTTGTCCAGCAGACCTGTCGAGTTCGTCGCGCGTTTTGACCAGCGCCAACGCCCGCCGCAACTCGGATCCGGCCGGGAAGCCGTGCAGGTACCAGCCGATGTGTTTGCGCATGTCGCGCATGCCCTTGTCCTCGCCGAAATGCGCGGCCAGCAGCTCGCCGTGTCGGCGGATGATGTCGGCGACCTCGCCGAGAGTCGGGCGGGGTCGGCGGCGGGCGTGCCGGTGAACGCGGCCGACAGCTCGGCGAACAGCCACGGCCGGCCCAGGCAGCCGCGGCCGATGACGACGCCGTCGCAGCCGGTGGCGGCCATCATGGTCAGCGCGTCGCCGGCGTCGAAGATGTCGCCGTTGCCGAGCACCGGGATCGTCGTGCACGTGCTGCTTGAGCCGGGCGATCTGCTCCCAGTCCGCGGTGCCGGAGTAGCGCTGCGCCGCGGTGCGGGCGTGCAGCGCGACCGCGGCCGCGCCTTCGGCTCCGGCGATCCGGCCCGCGTCGAGGTGGGTGTGGTGGGCGTCGTCGATGCCGATCCGGAACTTCGACGGTCACCGGGATGTCGGTGCCCTCGGTGGCGCGCACGGCCGCCGCGACGATCTGGCCGAACAGCCGCCGCTTGAACGGCAGCGCCGCCCCGCCGCCACGGCGGGTGACCTTGGGCACCGGGCAGCCGAAGTTCATGTCGATGTGATCGGCCAGACCCTCGTCGGCGATCATCTTCGCCGCCGCGAACGTGGTGGCCGGGTCGACGGTGTAGAGCTGCAGCGATCGCGGCGACTCGTCGGCGGCGAACGTCGTCATGTGCATGGTGACCGGATGTCGCTCGACCAGCGCGCGCGCGGTCACCATCTCGCACACGTAGAGCCCGCTGACCGTGCCGACGCGTGCCTGCTCGAGTTCACGGCACAGGGTGCGGAATGCGACGTTGGTCACACCGGCCATCGGCGCCAGCACCACCGGGCTGGCGCAGCGCGATGGGACCGATCCGCATGGCCGGCTACCGCCGGCTCAGGGTCAGCGTCGCCTCGGTGTTGTGCAGCTGCTGCGGCAGTGAGCCTCTTCTCGCCCCTGCGGGCTTCCCGCTCGAGCTGGCGCTGCTTGGACACCTCGAACTTGTCGCAGGCCACCTCGAGCTCCTTGATCAGCATGGCCGAGGTCGTCGCGCATCTCGGCGGCCTCGCCGGTGAAGTCGTCGCGCTCGAAGATGCGCCACTTCTTCAACACCGGCATCACCACCTCGTCGAGGTGGATGCGCGGGTCGTAGACGCCGCCGACGGCGATGATCACGGCTTTGCGGCGGAACTCCGGCACGCGTGTATCCGGGCATCTTGAAGTTGCGCAGCACCCGGTGCAGCGACTTCATCGCCTGGTTGGGCGCGATGTCCAAGCCGGCTTCGGTGACGTCGCGGTAGAAGATCATGTGCAGGTTCTCGTCGGCCGAGATCTTGGCCAGCAGCTGGTCGGCGATCGTCTCGTTGCACGCCTTGCCGGTGTTGCGGTGGGAGACGCGGGTGGCGAGTTCCTGGAACGTCACGTAGATGACCGAGTCGAACAGGCTCTCGGCGAACAGGTCGCCCTGCTGGCTCTGGCCCGGGCTGAAACCCCGGTTCACCACCTCGAGGCGCAGCTTCTCCAGCTCGACCGGGTCGATGGCGCGGGTGACGACGAGGTAGTCGCGCAGCGCGATGCCGTGCCGGTTCTCCTCGGCGGTCCAGCGGTTGACCCACTGACCCCACGCGCCGTCCATGCCGAAGCTCATCGCGATCTCGCGGTGATACGACGGCAGGTTGTCCTCGGTCATCAGGTTCTGCACCATCGCGACCTGGGCGACCTCGGACAGCTTGGATTGCCCGGGCTCCCAGTCCTGCCCGCCGAGCGCGTAGAAGTTCTTGCCGTCCGACCACGGGATGTAGTCGTGCGGGTTCCAGTCCTTGCGCATGCTCAGATGCCGGTTCATGTTCTTCTCGACGACCGGCTCGAGCTCGCGCAACAGGTCGCAGGTCTGTGCGGGTCCGGCACATGGCGCCTCCCAGTTATCTGTATCTGTCGGTTTCAGTCAATATATCTGTGTACGCCGGTGACATTCAAGTTCCGTCCTCGGCTTGAATATCCGTGGCGCTGCTGACGCCGCCTGCTAGTGCAGTTGCGGCCCTGGCTGAGCAGCATGTCGACGCAGTAGTCGATGAACTGCTCGCGGGTGGCCGCCAGTCGCCCGTCCAGGTACGCGGTGAACAGCGCGGTGAGGCCGCCGATCAGGCTGGTGGCGACCATTGTCTGCACGCACCGGATCGGCGATCCGGGTCAGCTTGTGCTGCAGCAGGTCGATGAAGCTGGGCATCCACTCCGCGCCCGATGCGACCAGCACCGGTTCGACCGCCGGGGCCAGCAGCAGCACCCGCCCGCGCACCGGGTCGTCGACCATCAGCGCGACGAATCGTTCGACGGCTTCGCGCGGCGTGTCGCCGACATCAGCGCCGACATCGCCCGGGCGCAGACGTCGTCGTAGACGGCGCGAACGAACTCGTCGCGGTCGGCGAAGCTCTCGTAGAAGTAGCGTTCGGTCAGCCCGGCCTGCCGGCACACCGCGCGAACGGTCAGCGCCGGCCCGCTCTCGCCGCCCAGCAACTGACGCCCGCGGCGAGGAGTTCATCGCGGCGCAGGGCCTGGCGATCCTGCAGCGGGACACCGGACCAGCGGCCTCGTCGTTGACCGGAAGGCACATCACTCCTAGGCTCGAGATGACAACGCGTGTAGTCAGATTGGCTGACCCGGACAGGAAACGTTCACCAGTGACTCAAGATACGTCTGAGGCATGCCCGCTGACCAGCGGCCGCGAAGTTGCCGGCGGCTGCCCGGTCGCGCCGCTGGGATATGACGCGCCGCCGCAGCCGCTCGGCCCGGACTCGCTGACCTGGCGGTACTTCGGTGACTGGCGCGGCATGCTGCAGGGCCCGTGGGCCGGATCGATGCAGAACATGCATCCGCAACTGGGTGCCGCGGTCGAGGAGCACTCAACGTTCTTCCGGGAGCGCTGGCCGCGGCTGCTGCGGTCGCTGTACCCGATCGGCGGCGTGGTCTTCGACGGCGACCGCGCACCGACGACCGGCGCCGAGGTGCGCGACTACCACGTCGACATCAAGGGCGTCGACAGTCAGGGCCGCCGCTATCACGCGCTGAACCCCGATGTCTTCTACTGGGCGCACTCCACGTTCTTCGTCGGCACATTGCATGTGGCCGAACGGTTCTGCGGCGGCCTCACCGAAGCGCAGAAGCGCCAGCTGTTCGACGAGCACGTCGAGTGGTACCGGATGTACGGCATGAGCATGCGGCCGGTGCCCAAGACCTGGGAGGAGTTCCAGGCCTACTGGGACCACATGTGCCGCGAGGTGCTGGAGAACAACTATGCCGCGCGCGAGGTGCTCAACCTGACCGAGCTGCCCAAACCGCCGTTTGCGCAATGGATTCCGGACCGGCTGTGGGCCCTGCAGCGCAAACTGCTGGCGCCGTTCTTCGTCTGGGTGACGGTCGGGCTGTACGACCCGCCGGTGCGCGAGCTGATGGGCTACCGCTGGTCGCGTCGCGACGAGTGGCTACACCGCCGCTTCGGCGACATCGTCCGTCTGGTTTTCGCCGTCGTGCCCGCGCGGTACCGCATGCATCCGCGGGCACGGGCCGGCTGGGACCGCGCCACCGGCCGTATCCCCGCCGATGCGCCGCTGGTGCAAACGCCGGCGCGCAACCTGCCGCCGCTCGACGAGCGCGACAACCCAAAGCACTACTGCCCCAACGTCTGACGGCAGCAGCGCCCCTAGGGCCGTGCGTATCAGGGTGTGCGTGGTCGCGATCCTCCTCGAAGCCGGATTGGTGCACGTGTGCGTGGGTGTGCTCGGTCCCGTCCTCGTGGGTGTGGGTGTGCTCGTGCTCGACATGCTCGTGCTCGTGTGTCGTGTGCGCGTGCGTAGTGTGTGGCCTCGCCGTGTTGGTGTTCGTGTGAATGCGGACCTTCATGGGTGTGCTGCTCGGTCATGCTGATCATCTCCTTTGTGTGAAACATGTTGTGCTTGGCTGTAATGCTTCGATCGCGACCACGCTCGCAACCGTCATCGTCGCGGTGATGCCGTGGGACCCCGGGACCGGCGTGTTCGGCGTTGAAGACGGCGTCGACGACGAGCTGGCGCATGTGGTCGTTCTCCAGGCTGTAGAAGATCGTCGTGCCGTCCCGACGGGTGCGCACCAGGCGAGCCATCCGCAGCTTGGCGAGGTGCTGGGAGACCGACGGTGCCGGTTTGCCGACATGCTCGGCGAATTCGTTGACCGACATTTCGCGGTCGGTCAGGGACCACAGCACCTGCACGCGGGTGGCGTCGGCCAGCATCCGGAACACTCTCGACCAACCAGGTTGACCTGATCGGCCGGCAACCCATCCTTCCTACCTGCATGCATACGCAGATGATAGCGCAGATGGTCGCTGCGCGGTGTCAAGCGGGTCCGCCGTCCGGAGGCGCTGATAACTAGCGGATCTATATTATTTGGGAACGCCGAGATAGGAGCTGCGATGCCGTGCGCAGCGAGAGTGACAGCTGGGATCTGGCGACGAGCGTCGGGGCGACCGCGACGATGGTCGCCGCCCAGCGGGCGCTGGCCTCGGACCCGGGCTGATCGACGACCCTTTCGCCGCGCCGCTGGTGCGCGCGGTCGGCATCGACGTCTACACCCGGTTGGTGAACGGCGAGATTCCCGTCACCGACGACACGAGTTCGACCCGGCCGGATGGCGCGGGGGATGGCGGTCCGTACCCGCTTCTACGACCGGTTCTTCCTCGACGCGACCCGCAGCGGTATCCGACAGGCGGTCATCTTGGCGGCCGGCCTGGACGCGCGGGCCTACCGCTTGCCGTGGCCGGAAGGCACCGTCGTCTACGAGGTCGACCTGCCGGAAGTCATCGAATTCAAAACCTCGACGCTGAACAAGCTTGGTGCCAAGCCGACTGCCGAGCGTCGAACCGTCGCCATCGATTTGCGCGACGACTGGCCCGCGGCCCTGCAGCGCCGCCGGCTTCGACCCGCAACGCCCCGACGGCGTGGACCGCCGAGGGGCTGGTCGTCTATCTGCCGCCCGAAGCCCAGGACGAGCTGTTCGACAACATCACCGCGATGAGCGCGCCAGGCAGCCAACTGGCCTGCGAATTCGTCCCTGACACAAGGTATTTCGCTGACGAGCGGTGGCGCGCACATCACGAGCGGATGAGCGAGCTCGGGTTCGAGCATCGACTTCAACGAACTCGTGTACCACTTCGAGCGCAGCCACATCATCGAATACCTGACCGGGCGCGGCTGGCAGGTGTCGACCGCACAGTCGCCGCAGACTGCATGCCGCCAACGGATTCGTCTACCCCGACGACGAGGTCGCGCGGCTTTCGCCGACATGACCTACCTCCAGGCCGTGCGCTGCTGCGCTAGCTCGGTCAGTGCAGGCGTGGCAGAACTTTGGTTCGGTAGAACTCGATCGCCGTCGTCGGATCCTGCTGCGGAAGTGCACGAACGGCGTGGCGCCGGCGTCGAGAACCGTTTGCACCTGGTGATGTGGTTCGCGGTCGGTGCCGGTCGTCCACCTGCTGATCACCTTGTCCAGTGGGTTGGCTTGCGCGGCACGCTGGATATCGACAGGGTTGGGCTGGTCGACGGCGCCGGCGGTAAAACGCCAAAGCTCGGCGGCATGGTTGATTTCGTTAGTGTCGCCGACGACGGCGAACATCTCCGCGCGCTTGCCCAGCCTGGCGGGGTCCCGGTCGGACTGTTGCGCGCCTTGGTGAAACGCGTCGAGCAGCTTTGTCGTTGAAACCGTGCGCCTGGGTAATCCAGCCGTCCCCGTACTGTCCGGCCAGATGCGCGCTTTTGGGGCCGCCCGCGGCAACGAAGATTTGCGGTGGCGACGGCGGCAGGTCGTAGAGCTTGAGCTGGTTGGTCTGAAAGTACCGGCCCTGAAATGAGGTTCGTTGACCACTCCATAAGTTGGCGGATGAGGTGGATGGCTTCTGCCAAGCGGTCGTGGCGTTCCCGGTACGGACCCGAACTGGGTCGGTGGCGGCCTGCTCGTTGAGGCGCTCGCCGGTGTCCACGCCGAGGAAGACCCGTCCCGGATACAAGCTCGCCAGCGAGGCGAACGCCTGGGCGACCACCGTCGGGGTGATAGCGATAGGTGGGCAGGTCACGCCGGTGCCAAACGGGATGTGGTTGGTGCGTTGGCCGACCAGAGCCAGCGTGATCCAGGGGAACATCGAATGGCCCTCGTTGTCCTGCCAGGGCTGGATGTGGTCGCTGGCCCACAGATACCGAAACCCGGCCCGCTCGGCGGCCACCGCCTGGTCGACCAGTTGGGCGGCGGTGAACTCCTCGTGCCCGAGCACCAAGCCCAAAACCGGTCCCGACGGCGGTGGTGGCGCGGCCGGTGCGGACGGGGAGCCGGCGGGTTTGGCGCCGCATGCGGCCACCCCACCGGCGTGCCGCGCCCGCGGCGGCCGCGAGCCGACCAAAGGAGCGCCGTGATATCCCTCTCATGGCGTAGGAGTACCCATAACGCAACCCCTTCGGCCGTGTTGAGCGCTGACCAAACGCTTCTCGTCAATCGGTGAAGTCGATCCTCACCAGCACCGGAGTCGTCTCCAGCGCCTTGACGACCTTGGCCCCGACTCGCCCGAAGTTGCGACCGCGCGCGACGACATCGTCGTCGGGCTTGAATTTCGCCACTCCGGCACGCCACTTATTGCCTTGTCGGATAAGGACATTCGGGTTGTCGACAATGTTTCGACCCCAACCCGAGCGAGTGCCGTGCTGAGAGATGATCCACGCCCCGCAGTTGTCGATCCCGCCGAAACGGGAACGCGGCGCGCCTGCCGGTCTTTCGGCCGACGGTCTCCAATTCGGTGGCCAGCGCCGTGCGCAGCCTCATTCCTCAACCCTTTGACTGCCGGATTGAGCAAGCGTCCGACGGCCCTTCCCTGCGGAACTTCCGCAACGTCTTGTCGTCATCGGTGTTCGTCACGGCTATCTCCCATGTCGAGGTATCCACCGGACGTTAGTACACCGATCGGTATAGCTCAACCATTAACTATTGTGGGTGCCCCCACTAGGACTCGAACCTAGGACCTGCGGATTAAAAGATCGCCCAGTCCTGGCGTTTGCTGTTTTGCCTCTTCTTATGAGCAGTTTGCGAAACATGAGCCTTGAACTGCGGCGACACCCCGTTGGTTCCGGGTTAGCCGACATTATGACGGCTTCGGTAGATCTCCTGCGGACTGACTGCGGACTAGGCCGAACCCTTATTCCAGGGCGCTGTCGGGTGATACAGCGCCACCCAGACAAATCGGTCGCCGTTCAGATCACGCGGACGGCTACGCCGTCATCGGTCCCGTGGACGAACTGCTCGGCGGCACGCCGGATCTGGTGTGGCAGCGGGCGGCTAATGCTTCATGCTCGCTTTGGTTACGAACATTGGCCAGCAATCTGGTCCGGCGAAGACGGTGGTTGGATCGGGCAAGCGGCCTACGCAGACGACGGCCCGGAGGTTGCGATATGGGGTCGCTCGGACCGACACATCTGATTTCTCTGCTCCTCGCGGTAGCCATCATTGCGGCGACATGTGGATTCATCGCGTCGGCCGTTGTGCGGAGGAACAAGCGGCGCGCACGCGGGTTCTTCCTTCTGGGCTTCTTCTGTGGATTGATGGCGGGCGCGATCCTGCCCGGAAGGCGTCGCGGCCTGCACGGGCTGGGAAGCCGTCGCCCGGTGCGCTGATGTCCGCCCACTGAGGGCCGGGATAGACGTCGTGGCACTGGTCGTTTCGCTCCTCGCGCGCTCACTTTTGCGGCATCATATGTTCGACTTGGATTGTCGCCGCCGCAATGGCACCGCCAACTTCGGATATGTAGCGCAGCGACGCCCGCGCCTGGAACCGCCGCCCGCAGGTGCTGGACCTCGACGCGAGCCTGATCTGCGGCCCTTCTGGTGGAGCTGCCGGAAATCGAACCAGGCTCAAAAATTCGATTGACCTGCGGAAACGACGGAATCGAGTAGCGAGACAACCAAACCACGCGAGATGACCTGCGGATGCGCCGAGCGGTGTTGATGGCATCAACACATGGCGCCGATTCTCAACGTTTTCTAAGCGCCGCTAGCGTAAGCAATGCCGTAAGCACCCACACGATGTCGAAGCAGCCCCCAATTCCAACCAATTTCACGTGAGGCCGGAAACTTGTTACCGATGAATGAAGGCTCGAAACAGGCGTTGACCAAGGTGCCGGCGGTGACCTTGGGCTTCTGGGTCATCAAGATTTTGGCCACAACGCTGGGCGAGACGGGCGGCGACACCGTCACAATGACCCTGAACTGGGGCTACGTGGCCGGAGTCGCACTTTTCGGCGTCGCATTAGTGGCGCTGGTCGCCGGGCAAATCCTCGCCAAACGTTTCCATGCGACCCTGTATTGGGCGACGATCGTGGCCTCGACGACCTTCGGCACGACTCTGGCGGATTTCGCCGACCGATCGTTGGGAATCGGCTACACCGGCGGATCGCTTCTGCTTCTAGGTTGCCTGTTGGCGACGCTGGGACTCTGGCGTTGGTCCGAGGGAACAGTAGCTGTTAGCACTGTTTCTACGCCAAAAGTCGAGGCGTTCTACTGGGCAACCATCACGTTTTCGCAGACCTTGGCACCGCGCTCGGCGACTGGCTCGCCGACACAAGCGGATTCGGATACGAGCGGGGCGCGCTGGTATTCGCCGCTGCGCTCGCGATTGTCATAGCCCTCTATTACTGGACCGGAATTTCGCGCGTCACCTTGTTTTGGGTCGCTTTCATCCTGACACGGCCTTTGGGCGCAACCGTGGGCGATTCGTCGATAAGCCCGTCGCCGACGGCGGCCTCGCCCTGAGCCGCCCGCTGGCCTCGGCGGTCATCGCGGCCGTCATTGTCGTGCTAATCGTCGTCGCTGCCGCAGCGCCCGGGACGTCATCCGGCCGAGGCACCGACATGAGAGTTCTGCTCGTCGAGGATGAGCCGCGATTGTCGACGACTCTCACCAGGGGCCTGAAGGCCGAAGGCTTCGTCGTCGTGTCCGTCGGCAACGGCGTCGACGGCCTACACGAGGCGATCGAGAACAGCTTCGACGTCGTGGTCCTCGACATCATGCTCCCCGGCCACAGTGGATATGAGGTCCTGCGACGAATGCGCGCGCAAGACGTGTGGACACCGGTGCTCATGCTGACTGCCAAGGACGGTGAGTACGACGAGACCGATGCGTTCGACCTCGGGGCGGATGACTATCTGACGAAACCGTTTTCGTTTCGGGTGCTCGTGGCGCGCATCCATGCTTTGGTCCGTCGTGGTGCGCCGGAGCGACCTGTGGTGTTGACCGCCGGATCGCTGTCACTCGATCCTGCTCGACACAAGGTTGAACGTGGTTCGATCCCAATCACTCTGACTCCTCGTGAGTATGGGCTGCTCGAGTTCCTGATGCGCAACAAGGACATGGTGGTAACGAAAGCCGAGATATTGCGGAACGTGTGGGATGCGCACTATCAGGGTCCTGACAACGTTGTTGAAGTCTATGTCGGATATGTGCGGCGCAAGATTGACGTTCCGTTCGGTACCAACACCATCGAGACAGTCCGAGGCGTCGGTTATCGGTTGCTGTGTTGAGGCAATGCCACGATCACCTGGTCCCGCCACCAGGTCGATCGTCGATGGTGACCGTGCCACCATGGGCGGCAACGACCTCGGCAACGATCGCTAAGCCCAAGCCGGCTCCTCCGCCGCTGCGGGAGCGGTCGGAATCCAGACGCACGAAGCGTTCGAATACTCGCGTTCGTTCGGCCGGGGCAATGCCAGGACCGTCGTCACCGATGCTGAGAAAAGCTGTTCCGTCCCGGCTGCTGACTTCGATAATGATAAGCGAATTCGCATGGCGGACAGCGTTATCCACCAAATTGCGGATCATCCGAGACATCACGGCTGGGTCACCCGTCAGACGCGTTGGGCAGATGTCGGTGTGGATAGTGCATCCCGCTTCGCGTCGAACACGAGCGGCCTCGACCTCGGCAAGTTCGTCGAGGGCCACCTCTTCCTTGCGCATCACCGAGCTTTGCTCATCGGCGCGGGCCAGCAAGAGCAGATCCTCGATCAGCACCCGCATGCGGTGCGCCTCGGGAAGCAGGGTGTCGACGGCCAATTCCGCATCAAGCAGTTCCGGATGGGCCTCGGCGACTTCCAAACCGGAGATGATGGTGGACAGCGGGCTGCGCAGTTCGTGAGAGGCGTCGCTGAGGAATCGCTGTTGCGCTCGGTGGCCGGCTTCGAGGCGCGCCAGCATTTCGTTCATGGTGACTGCCAGGGCTGAGATTTCGTCACGACTCGTAGGCACGGGTACCCGCTCGGCCAAATCGGAGGTGGAGATTTCAGCCACCCTGCTGCGGATTGCGTCCACCGATTGCAGTGACTGGCGAACGAGCCGGTAGGTCGCGGCTGCTGCTACCCCGATGATGATCGGGGCGCCGCCAGCCACCAGCAGCGCAACGGTCCGCACAGTCGCCTCGACCGCCTCGCTACCTCCGCCGACAAGCACCGTGTACTGACCGGATGCGGCGTTGACCCTCTGACCGCTCACCCGCATGTCGTCATGGCGCACCGCATCGTCGGACATGCCGCGCCGCAAGTTGAAGTCAAACTCGTTGATGGGTATCAGCGGTGTCGCAGGCGCGGCCCCGGACCGCTTCACCACCCGGCCGTCGGGGGCTATCAATTGGATCGCGACCACATGCTGATTGGTGGCAAGAAGCGCGCTGTCGAGATCGTCGGGCGAATCCGAATGCAGCGCGTCAACGATGGTGCGAACTCTGCCCGCGGTGGCGTCATCGACACCCTCCAACAATGACCGATACAAGATCAGGTCAAAGGCCACGCCCGCGAAAGCAAGCGCGACCAGGACGACCACCGCTGAGACCGCGGCTGAGCGAGCGGAGATACCCAAACTGGGCAGGCACATCAGACGCGCGAGCTCACTTCGCCGCAGCGGCCGGAAAGACACCCGCATAGTCTGATTCTGCAGGGCTCAGGACCGGCTGAGAACAGCGAAGGTCACCATCCCGTCCGCGCTGGCACCCAGCCCGATGGCCGTTCCTCAGCGGCTTCTCAGCGACTCCTCATACCCTGGCGCTCCCATGTTGATAGGCGATCGAAAGGGACGCGAAGGGAGAGTCTGAGCTACCACATCGATGCGGCCCCCCGGTCCATGGCGCGCCGACCGGCCTCTGATTTCCCCGGCACCGGACGTTTCGCCGAGTCCGAGACCAGTGTTCTGGGCAAGCCACGGTTGCGCGGATGGATCCATCTTTATTGCGCCTTCGCGGCGCTGATAGCCGGTTCGGCGTTGGTCGCGGTGTCGTGGGCTGTGGCATCGACGCAAGCTGGTCACGCGACGTTGGCGTACACGCTGGCCATCGTGGCGATGTTCGCCGTAAGCGCCACCTATCACCGTGTCAATTGGCGTTCGACAGCTGCCAGGAGCTGGATGAGGCGGCTCGACCACTCGATGATCTTTGTGTTCATCGCCGGCACCTATACGCCGTTCGCCAGGCTGGACATGCCACGGTCGACTGGGCATCAGGTGCTAGCGATCGTGTGGGGCGGCGCGCTGGCCGGAATCGCGTTGACGCTGTTCTGGCCCGACGCGCCGCGCTGGCTGGGCGTGGCGCTTTATCTGCTCCTGGGCTGGGTGGCCGTTTGGTACGCAGGGATGATCCTGCACAACGCCGGCGTGGCCGCGGTGGTACTGCTCGCAGTCGGCGGCGCACTGTACAGCCTCGGTGCGGTGTTTTACGCACTGCGCGGCCCGACCCGTGGCCGACGACATTCGGCTATCACGAGATTTTTCACGCGTGTACCGCGGTCGCGGCGGTCTGCCAGTTCGTAGCGGTCTGCATCGCGGTGTTCTGAGCCAACACTGGGCTTCTCAGGGGTCCCGGCAGGCCCTTCATGAAGATCGCCTCCGTGGTGCGCCCGCCAAGTGCTGGACTGCAAGGCCCGGCCATTGGTTGAGGTCGAAATCACCACTGACACAGGCCATGTCGGCCGTGGCGCGTCACCGACGGGCACTTCGGTCGGCGCGCACGAGGCGTTCGTACTGCGTGACGGAGACCGTCTGATTACAACGGGCTGAGCGTGCACCGGGCGGTCTCGGCGGTGGCCGACGAAATCGCTCCCGTTCTCGTGGGCGCCGAACTCGACGACCCGCGGTCCCTGGACCGGGTCATGACCGAACTCGACGGCACACCGACAAGCACCGGCTAGGCGGAAACGCCATCTATTCCACCTCGATCGCGCTGCTGCGCACGGCGTCCGCGGCGGCGGGCATGCCCACATATACCTATCTCGGTGGGCTGCTCGGACTCAAACCGCCGACCACCGTGCCCACGCCCAGCTTCAACATGATCAACGGTGGTCGCTACGGCGATATCTATCAGACGTTCAGCGAATTCCTCGTCGTGCCTTATCGCGCCGAATCGATCGAGTCGGCGGTCGAAAAGGGCGTAAGCCTGTTCGGCACGCTGGGCGAGGTGCTGGCCCGACGGCTCGGCCGAGCGCCGCTGATCGCAGCCTCGTACGGGTATGTCGCTCCGTCCAGCGATCCGCGCGTGGTGATGGAGGTGCTGGCCGAGGCAGTCGAGCAAGCCGGCTGTGCCGACGTCATGGCGTTTGCAATGGACTGCGCATCGAGCGAGGTATACGACAACAGCACGCAAACATACGCATTGAACGGCGGGCGGGTGACCGCCGAGGCTCTGATCGATTACGCCCGAACGCTGTCGGAGGACTTCCCGATGGTGTTCATCGAGGATCCGCTCGACGGGGACGACTGGGACGGGTTCAGCAAAGCGGACGCAGGCCATTGACCGCTCAATCATCCTCGGTGACGATCTGATCGTCACCAACCGAGACCGCCTGGAGCGGGCCGTAAAGACCTCGGCCGTTGACGGCTTCATCCTCAAGCCCAACCAGATCGGGACGATCGCCGAGGCACTCGACCGCTTCGAATACGCCGCGCAGCAAGCAATTCTGGCGATTCCGTCGGGCCGGTCGGGCGGTGTCATCGGCGATGTCGTGATGGACCTGGCGGTCGGGCTGGGGGCACCATTTCAGAAGAACGGCGCCCCGCGGTCGGCGAGCGCATCGAGAAACTCAACTTCCTGCTGCGCGCGGCCGAACGCATCCCCGATTGCGCGCTCGGCGTACTTGTCGGCACTGGTCCGCTTCTGAGAGCTGTCGCCACTAAGCGCCTAGCAGCAGCGCTGCCGCGCACACCGCCGACACGATCAAAAGCGTGATCCAGTC
>CAWDQC010000033.1:0-8960 GCA_963804355.1 uncultured Pseudomonadota bacterium
TCAAGGGTCGTTCTTTGACGTGAAAAGTTAAGACGTCATGGTCGCGGTCGAAGCTCGCGGTTACATCCTCGAAAAATCCCATGCGAAAAATCGACTTGGTGTCGGCATCGACGGTGGCGTCGTTGAGCGGTTGCCCGACCTGCGAACTGATATGAATTCGGATCGCGCCGGTTTCGACGCGCTGATTACCCGCCACCCTGATATCGGCAATGACGGGACCGGCCTGTGCGCGCACGTTTGCCGTGATTAACAGCAACGCCACGAGCAGCCCGGGAAGGCAGGCAGAATGCGTTCCTGCGGAACGCGCTAATCTTTGCACCCGTCAAAATGGACCCCGAAAAGCGGCGACCACGCTAACCAATCGCTTCCGTGAAGTAAACCAAGCTGGTGAAACGAATTACGAAATCGATTCGCGTGTCTGTCCAAAAAGGAACAACTCGTACATTTCCTTTCGAGGTTCCGCTATTCGCGTCCGGCGATGCCGCTATGCAGCCGTCTCGTTCCACCAGCCGGCCCTCTCGCAACCTCAGAGTGCGTCCCATGCTGCGTGAGGGACGTTCATTGTGCGTGCCGACCATGAAAGTCACTCCGAGCTCACGGTTGAGCCGATGGAACAGGCCATGGACTTCATCCGCCGTATGCGGATCGAGGTTCGGTCGGCTCGTCGGCCAACACCAGCTTCGGGCGCAGGACCACCGCACGCGCGACCGCGACTCGTGTTGCTCGCCGCCCGAGAGTTCGGTAGGCCGGCGATGAAGCTTGTCCTTGAGCCCGACCAACTCGAGCATCTGCTCCGCGCGCTGATGCGCTTCCTGGTCGGCCAGCCGCCCGATCGTACCTGGCAGCATTACATTTTCAAGGGCACTGAAGTCCGCCAGCAGGTAATGAAACTGAAAGACGAAGCCGAGCTTGCTGTTGCGAAATTCCGCGAGCGCCCGCTCGTCCATCGCAAACAGATCCTGTCCTTCGAACAGGATTTTTCCGGCGCTGGGCGCCTCCAGGCTTCCGAGCACGTGAAGCAGGGTCGACTTGCCCACGCCTGACTGACCCACGATCGCGATTTCTTCCCCAGCCACGACCTCGAGGTCGAGCCCGCGCAGGACGGAAATCTCGCGCCCCGCGTCAGAAAAGCTCTTGTCGACTCCATCGGCGCGCACAAGAGCGATCCCGTCTGCGCCGCGGTCCCAGGCGCACCCTCAGCCATTCGCTGCGCCCCGCGCTTTATTCATAGCGGATGACCTCGACCGGCCGCAGCGATCGCGCCTGCAGGGCTGGATAAAGCGCCCCACACAGGCATAGCAGCACCGCGGCAATCGCAACCCGCGACGAAGTTGACCGCGTACAGCCTCACCGGCACCGCGCTCACCATGAAGAGGTCCGGTGGAAGATGGATCAGATGGTATTTGCCGATTAGAAACGAGGTGAGAAAACCCAACCCCACGCCAATTATAGTGCCGCCCGCACCGAGCGCCGCCCCCTCGCACAGGAATATTGCGACGACCGAGGCCGCCCGCGCTCCCATCGCCCGCAGAATCGCGATCTCCTTGCGCCGCTCCATCACCACCATCACCAGCGTGGCGACGATATTGAACGCCGCGACCAGCACAATCAGCAACAGCACCAGAAAATATGTGAATTTCTCGAGCTTGAGCGCGGAAAACAGCGGCGCATTGGTCTGCGTCCAATTGCTCACGGTGAAGCCCGCACCAGCCATCGCTCCGATCCGCTCGCCAATCGCAGGCGCGTCGAACAGGTTTGCCACGCGCACTTCGAGGCCGGATTCGAGTTGCGGATCGTCGGCAAGCAGCGCCTCGCCGTCCTTCAGTCCGACGAAAATCAGCGACGAGTCGAACTCGTACATGCCGGAATAAAAGAAGCCGCCCACCACGAAGCGCCGCAATCGCGGCGTTCCTGCACCAGCGCCCAGACTCGCGGGGGAAATCAGGATGACCGGGTCGCCCGGACGTAAACCCAATTGTAACGCCAGCTCTTTTCCCACGATCGCGCCCGGCAGTTCGACCGTTCGCTTCTTGCCGTGGTCCACGATACTCACCGGATGCGTCTGCTCGAGCACGTCCAGTGATCCGGCCGTAAGGGTCTTCGATAGTTCCCTCAGCACCGGATTGTTGTGGGCGATAACTCCGCGCAGCATCCCGCCCGATACGTATCCAGGTTGCCCATTTGCCGTCGTCGATACCGCCATCACCTGCGAATCGATGAACGGCGCGACCCCCACCACACCCGGCATTGAAGAAATCCGCCGGCTCAAGTCGGCATAGTCTCCCGTCGAAGCGCCGGTCTTCTCCAGTGTTATCTGGGGGTTGAAAGCCAGCAGCCGATCGCGCAAATCTTCCTGGAATCCGCTCATTACCGACAGCACGACAGTGAGCGCGAAAGTTCCCAGCGCGACCCCGACCAGCGAGATGAGGGCGATCAGCGAAACGAACCGTTCGCGCCGGCGAGCGCGAAGATAGCGGATTCCAATCAGGTACTCGAAACGCACGGACACCGATGCCTGCTTGCGCGCCACCGATCACGGCATAACCGGTGGAAGTTACGGGTTTTTGCCGTTCCGCTCCGCGCATCAACGCGCCGTCGAGGTCTCCGATGCGAGGGGTGCGAAATGGCTTTTCATGTTCTCCGAGCCGTCAAGCTTTTGCAATCAGGGGGTAGTTGAAACCCCGCCATGAGCACCATAGACTCGCAGCGGACTTCCGGTTTCCGGAGGTAGGAATAATGAAGGCTTTGTGCTCGAGGACACTAGCGGCTGTCGCGGTCGTTGCGCTGGCAGTGGCGGGGCGATGCTACGCTGCCGGCGGCGCGCCAGTTGGTGGTTACGAACCGGCAACCGTTTCGAGCGCTGACACCTCCGGGGGGTCCGCGGCTTCTGATCCCGGGGCGGCGGCCGCCGACGACCGTGACTCGGCCGACTCGAATCCGGGCGGGGTTCCCGCCGAACCACCGGCCGCCGGTGAAGAACCCCTCATCACCATGAATTTTCAGGACGTGGATATACCTGTCCTGACCAAGTTTATCAGCGAAATCACCGGCAAAAATTTCGTTATCGACGAGAGCGTGCGCGGCAAGGTCAGCGTCATCTCGCCGACCAAGGTCACACCACAGCAGGCCTACTCAATCTTCCAGTCCGTTCTCCAGCTTAAAGGCTTCACCACCGTGCAAGCCGGTGCGGTCATTAAAATCGTGCCGTCGCGCGACGTGCGCCAGTCGGCGGAATTGACCCAATCCCAGGAGCCGGGACTTACTCAGGGCGACCAGTACGTCACCCGGATGGTCAAGTTGCGCAACATCGATGCGGCCTCGGTGATGGGAATCGTACAGCCCATGATCTCGCATGATGGTCTTGTCGCGGCTTTTCCGCAGGACAACACCTTAATCATCACCGACGGCGCCTTTAACGTGCAGAGGCTGCTTCGGATTATCGGCAGTCTCGACGTCCAGGGGATGCAGCAGCAGGTGACGGTGATTCCGCTCAAACTTGCCTACGCCGAAGACCTCGCGCAGAAGGTCGAGAAGATCATGAACGCCCGCGATGCCGCGTTGCATTCCAACGGCGGCATGATGTTGCGCCCGGGGATGGGCGTGGTTGCGCCTTCGGCGCAGGGCGGAGCCACTTCATTTAGCGTCGTACCCGATGAGCGCACCAATACACTGGTCGTACTGGCGGGACCGCTGCAGTTGCGCCAGATCAGGGAGCTCGTCGCCAAACTAGATATTCGCCCGCCCAACGAGAGCTATCGCATACACGTTTATCATCTGAAGTATGCTCCGGCGGCCGAAATGGTCGATGTGCTCAACGGTTTGCTCAGCGGCGGTGGTGGCCCCAGTTCGTTATCGCCGACCACGGGACGCAATTCGCTCGGCCGTGGCAGCTCCTTGGGACTTCTAATGGCTCCTCCTTCGGCAGTGGCGGTTTCGGCAGCAGTAGCGGCTCCTCCGGATTCGGCAATAGCAGCAGTTTCGGCAGCGGCAGCAGCTTTGGCGGCGGAGCGATGAGCGGTGCAGGCGGGTCCGGCGGCGGCATGATGAACCGTTCGACCAGCCCGGCGGAGTCCACCACAGCCAGCAGCGGCGGCTCGCGCACCGCGGACTTCGAGAATCCCGTAACGGTCACCGCAGATCCCGCTACCAATTCCCTCGTGGTCAGCGCCGCGCCCCAGGACTACGAAACCCTCCACCGGGTTATCGACCAACTCGATATTCCGCGGGTCCAGGTCTTCGTCCAGGCGATCATCGTTGAAGTAAGCGTCCAACGCGCCAAGGACATCGGGGTCAACTTTCTGGCCTCAACCGGGTTCGGCAGTACCCTCGGTATCGCCTCGCTAAATCTCGGTAACTTGCAAACCGCGCTAGGCAATCCGCTGGGATTGACCGGCCTGGGAATCGGTCTCGCGTCGGGCAGTTCGTGCAGCATCCCTTCGACCGTCGCGAGTTCGGTGGTTAGCTCGGTGACCGGCAATACCAGCACCACCGGCTCAATCACCGCACCGTGTGACATCGCCCTGATGACCGCGCTCGAAAGCGATACCCATAGCAATGTGCTTTCGGCCCCGACCCTGCTCACCGCGGACAACGAAGAAGCGATGATCGTGGTGGGACAGAACCTGCCCTTCGTCGGTTCCGCCGCCGCCAATGCGGGTCTGCCCGGCCAGATCTTCAATTCGGTCGATCGTCAGAACGTCGGTATCACGCTGGATATCGTGCCCCAGGTATCGCAGGGCGATTACGTCAAGCTCGACGTCTACGAGGAAGTGTCGAACGTCGTTGCCTCCACCACCAACCAGCAGACCAACCCGCTCGGTCCGACCACGACGATTCGATCGGCCTCAACCAGCGTGCTGGTCCAGGATCATCGCACCGCGGTCATCGGCGGATTGCTCTCGAGCGACCAGGAAAACGGCCGCCAGGGAGTTCCCTACCTCTCCGATATTCCGGTGCTGGGCAATCTCTTCAGCGACAATTCCCGCTCGTTGGCCAAAACCAACCTGCTGATTTTTCTCACCCCGCACGTGGTGCGCACTCACGAAGACCTGCAGGCTCTCGCGCTCGACGAGCGGCAGAAGTTTGTTCGCGCGCTCGGAAAGCGCGAGGTCAACAACATGCCGCCGTCGCAGTTCCAGCAACTGTATCAGCCGACCTTCAACGCGCCGGTTTCGCCGCAGGATAGTCTCATGCAATCGCAGCCTCCGGCGATGCCTGGATCGGCCGGCATGCCCGGCTCCGGTTACGCGCCGATGGCTGGATCGCCCGGAATGCCCAATTCCGGCTACGCTCCGATGCCTGGGATGAGCCTCGCGCCGGCAGCACCGGCTCCATCTCTGCCGGCAGCCGTCCCGGCTCCAACGTTCGGTCCGAGTAGTTACAACACTGCGACGCCGCCCGCGTCCTCGACCGCCTCCGCGGCCCCCGCTATCCCGCCGGCCGTAACCGCCGCGGCGGCACCGTCGACTTTGCCGATGGCGACTGCGCCCTCAGCGACTTCGAGCGCACCTACCGCGTCAAGCGCCGCCGGCGGTGGCACGTCGAGTACGGCCGGCCTAGCCGCGCCTTCGAGTGCCGCCACGGGGCGAGACAGTCTGAACACCGTTACTCCGCCAGTGGCGAATCCGGCAGCGCCCGCGAGCACTTCGCCGCCGCTCGCCAATGCTTCGTCCGCGTTGCCGACTTCGCCAAGCGCAACATCGCCCACGACCGCGCCAATGGCCTCCGCCGCGAGCGGCGGGACGAGTGCCGGATCAGCTCCTGCCGCAGCCGTGGCTCCGGCGACTACAGCCGCTGCGGATCCTCCGGGTAACCCTCCGAGCAATCCTTCAAATAGTCCCGCGAGTAATCCCGCGAGTAATCCAGTGATGGCATCGGCATCTCCCCCTGCCTCTTCCGCGCCGTCGACCGTTCCCAGCGTCCCCGCGTCGCCGGCCAGCCCCAGTTCGGCGCCGGCATTTCCCGCGATGCGCCTTGGTGACACCAGCGTCGTCGACCGTGGCGCGACGCCCTGAACCCCGAGTCAGCCGCGCAATACCGTCTTCAGATAGCCCGCGCGACAGAACGTGCAAGAAAGCTTGCGCGTAATGACGTGGTTTGGAAGCCTGACCTGTTATGCCGCGTCAAGTTGGCAAGCTGAGGGCATGGGCGGAGTGCGCCGCGATCGCACCGCCCTGGGCGATACTGCGCGCACTGCCGCTTGAATCCGCTGCGAAAGTCGGTGCAGCGGTCGGCGGCTTGATCGGGCAACTCGACCCTTCCAACCGCCGCATCGGGATGCGCAATCTCGAGATCGCATTTCCCGACCGTGACCCCGCCGAACGGCGACGTATCCTTATCGACGCCTATCGCAATTATGGCCGGATGACTGCCGAGTGGGTGCATTTCTTCGAGTTTAACCGCGATAACATCGAACGTTACGTGACCTACGAAGCGCGCGAGCATTGGGACGAGGCCCAGCGCATCTCAGCTGGGCGCGGTATCCTTATCCTCACCGGTCACTTCGGCAATTTCGAACTGCTTTCCCTGGCCCACGCGATATACGGCACCCCGACGGCGATCGTTCAGCGTCCCAATCGCAATCCCGTCATCGACGCCGCAGTGACGGCGCGCCGCGTCCGCTTCGGTAATCTCCCGGTCCCGCGCAAAGGGGCCGGCCGCGAGATAATCCGCTGTCTGCGCGACGATTGGATGGTAGCCATCCCGCTCGACCTCGACACTCGCCGCGGCGTTTTCGTCGATTTTTTCTCACTGCCGGCCGCGACTAACAAGGCGCTCGCCCGTATCGCGATGGCGAGTCGAGCCCCGGTCCTACCGGCCTTCATGGTACGCGAGGGTACCACCACTCGTCATCGAATCAGGTTCCTGCCGATAATCGAGCTCGAACGCGGCAGCAATCGCGAAGAATCGGTGCGGATGAACACGCAGCGCTTCACTGACCGGATCGCGGAGATGATCCGGGAGCGGCCCGACCACTGGAACTGGATACACCGCCGTTGGAAAACCCGCCCACCTGGACAGGCGCGCTTCTACTAGTCCGCGCGTCTCGGCTATGATCCGCCGTCATGGCTGATCAAAACGAGGAAGAGCTCGAGAAGACCCCGGTCGAGCCGACGACGGCAATTCCCACGGCCTCCGACATGCATCTGGAGCAGGGCGAGGAATCATCGAAGGGCACAACCGTCCCGGCTTTATATTCCGGCCTGCGGAGTGTTATGTGACGCCTTCTGGTGGGCCGGCAGCAAGACAAAATAAAGCTAAACTTTAAGTATTAATTCAAGCTTTAGATTAAGTAATCCGAGGAAAGCAGATGGCACAGGTAAGAGCGTGCGGTACCAACGACCTCAAAGCGGGGGAGGCGCTGCGCTTGAACATCACCCCGCCGATCGCGATATATCGCCTCAATGATGGCTTTTACGCCACGGAAGACACCTGTACGCACGCACAATCGTCGCTCGCCGCCGGTGACATCGACCTCGAGGAATGCACCGTCGAGTGTCCCTACCATGCAGCTCTCTTTGATATCCGCACCGGTTTCGTGCTGGGTCCTCCAGCGAACAAACCGGTTAAGACCTACCCGGTGAAAGTGGTCGGCGACGAGGTTTTCGTCGAAGTAGAGTAGAGCCCGCCCACCTTTTGGCTTCGAACCCTCGACGAAACTCGAAGTTCGAGCCTTTGATATCCGCATAAAATTTGAGCGGGAAGCTTCGGCCAAGCAGCGTGTGCGACGAGTTCCTGACGGCGACGGACTCCAGCGATCATCTATAAGCCCAATCCAAATGTATATCCGGCTTTTAAGCCTCAATATGATGCCTTGACTTATTTAACAATGCAATTTACTGTCTAAATAGCGTCGAGGTTGCAGATCTCGGCGATGCCGTAAAGGGAACCAAGGCTGGGCACCGGAACAAAGCAGAGTGGGAGGCTCCAGCCTTCGAACACCTGATATCCACCAGAAGAGGCTCGCGGCAATGCCAACGGAAGCAGATATCCGCGCATACGAAATGCGCCAGCTCGAACTCGAGCGCCACTATTTGAACAAGTTCGTGGTATTCCGTTCGGGTCAGCTAATCGGGGTCTTCGAGGACTCCGAAACCGCCGCGACTGAGATACTGCGGAGTTCGGCGCCGCCCCCGTCCTAATCCGCAAAGTCGGCTCCCCGACGCCGGATTCCAACCCCTGCGCTGCTCTCCCCACCGAGGCCCACCGTTGAAATCTCGGTCCACTCGAGTCGGGTAAATGCACGGCTCCGAGCCACGTACAGATGGCTTGCGATTCGCCAAATATTCGCCTATTTGCTTGTAGGCACGACCAAAATTACGCTAACGTGATACGTTGGAACTGGTGTGGGTAGCGATGCGCTCGAGGGGTAATGCGATGTCGAATAGGTTGGATAAACTTTTGGAAGTTGCGCGGACAGTACAAATGACCTCCGAGGAACGCGAAGAGCAGCGTCTAGTTTTGCCTACGGCAATACAAAAATCGAGAATGATCGCATCACCAAGGTAACCATCGAACGCGCGGCCGAGGCACTAGCTAAGGAAAAATCATAATGGATGAAGGGGAGCGTGCCAGCAAACCCCTTCGTCAGAGATACCCACCGACCCCGGAAGAAATAGCGCTCCTTGAAGCGCGCAATGGCCTTCGCCAAGTCGATGCAATTCGAGAATTAATCCATCGATTCCGTAGAACATTCGAGTGCTTTCAAACTGCGCATTTCCGACATTCTCAAAATCAATCGCATAACCATTGAGGGAGTTAATCCACTTGCGGGCGTTTTTGGTCCTAGTGAAATGGAAATCAGTTTAAGCCGCCATCATCCGCCACCCCCTTATCTTGTTCCGGGAATTGACAGAAGAGATGTGTGACTATGTCAATGCGAATCTCGATTCCATCCCCAATCCATCTAAGCGCCTATCTGCTTTGGCGAATCAATTGGATTCATCCTTTTGAAGACGGTA
>CAWDQC010000034.1:0-28709 GCA_963804355.1 uncultured Pseudomonadota bacterium
ACTCAACCAAAACGCGAAAGTATTCGCCGGGTCGCTCAACCAAAGTTAATGACCGCCGCCAGAGCTGGCTTCCGAATCGATTCGAAAACCTAGGATGCGATGCGTACCGAGTCCGACACTCCCCCACTCAGTACGCTGCGCCCCTCCCACAAGTTCCTCAACCTGGCCGAATACGGCGAGACACGCTGCGATCGGCGTGAGGCAAGAAACCCAGGGCTTCCTCCGGCGACTCGCCGGTTACCAAGAACAAGCCATGATTTCATGCCACAGAGGACACTCGACGCACTCCATCTCGCGGCCATAAATCCGACCCGGCGATCATGTCCTGCCCAGGGCGCGGGCGAACCCTCCACACTCGTCCTTCAGCAGCGCCATCAGATTGGGACACGCCGAGTACTTCTTTGGCGGCGTGCGATTCCTGACGGGTCCCCGTCGCAACCCCAACATGTGCAATGTCCCTCAGCTTCAGCAGTATCGGCGCGATGGGAACTGCGCGCTCGCGCAACGGGCCGCTCTATGTCGTTCTCGAATGTCCCAAATCGCGGTTATTTCCATTAGGGGTGTCATTCCTGCGCCATGTTGTCTTTATCCTCAACTGGAGCGAGCCGGAGAACACGGCGAGTACAGTTTTTCGATTGCCCAACCAACTTCCAGCAGCCGCCATGGCGCGCGCGGTGATTGCCGAGGGACGATATCCCCGTGGACTTACCGCGAAGGTCGCGCACCCCGCCCGCATCGATTACACTCGTTCGCACCTCGCGGCCGCCCACTAGGCGCGCGGCCAGCAGATTTGGCCCCGATCGAAGCGGCGATCGCGCGTCACGCTCGGACGCGTCCACATCGAGGATGACCACCATCCAACAGAAGGGTGCTCCGGCCGATCCGGGCTCCTTGCTGAGCGTGGCGCCACCTTGCATGCACTCCGGGGACTTCTCAACCGCGTGGCGGATTTGATGGAGCAGGGGGTTCTCACCAACGCCCGCAAGCCAATCGACAATCTCGGCACCCAGATCCCTACCGGATCGCGCCCTCGCACCGACCGCCTCTACCGCTTCGCACACAAGAATCCTTCGATTCGCCTCTTACCAGCGGGCATGGCCACCGCCGCCCGAAAAGGAGCCAGCTCGGCAAATCTCAACTCCGCGGTCGAGGGTCGACTTGACCCGGGCAAGCTCCTACCGAAAATGCGTAGATCAGGGCGATTTCGTTCTGGCGCCAACACGGCTGAGGCTCGATTATCGCCTTGCCGGCAACTGCGCGTGACGGCGCTATCAGCTGAATCTTGTTCCCCGAAGCTGGAAGATGGGGTAACACGTTTGCGACGCCGATATCATTGTCATGAGTTTGGCGCGGCGGAACTGCGAGGTTTACCGCTGGCAGAGAGGAGCCCATCGGGATGGCTGCCATAAGCCATCCGAACTCCTCCGTATTCAAATTGGCCGAAGACCGTCGGTCAGGCCTACCGTGCCCTTAGGCGAAGATATAGCGGAGTGTCGGCCCTAGAGGAAGAATGTTAAGGGAAATCGTTAAATTTTCAACCACGGGAAGGGGCATCGCCATCGCCTTAATATCTCGTAGAGTTAAATGGCCTGGAAATAGGCCATGCCGGAGGCAGGATGCGGTGGATGGGGACGGGCGCTTTTCCCAGGTTTACTTAAGTTACTTAACCGGTCCAAATTGGTATAGAACCCCTAGACAGGCGACGGCCGAGTATGCCGTGGTCATCACTCTGGTCGCGATTCCTCGCAGGTGAACAGACCGACGCATCGTTACGGCCCCAGCCAACCTGATTTGCTTTGCGATTTCTCTGACCTGCTGTGCGCTGTCCGGGGTGCTCTCGCAACTTTTCCCTTGAGTCTTGGGCTGCGAACGGTATTATCGCGTCAGAACAAAAAAGAGAGACAACGGCGGGGAGTAATACTGCTGTTGTTTTTGAGAGGGAGAGAGAGGGTCGCGCTTAGAGGAAGAAGTAAGCTTGACCCTAGCTGGGTCCCGAATTTAATCTAGGTCGCGGTGAGGCTCTTGTCGATGTTGTTGACCAGCGAATCGACGTCCTGCACCCATCACCCTCTGAACCTACTCAAAGACAACGGCCACGCCCCGCTGAATCAGAGCGTACTCGTCAGGGCTGCGGTGTCGCATTTCGCGCGCTTTCACAAGCAAAACGGGTCAGAAATTCCATTTCGGTCTCCTCGTCCACGCCGGGGCGGTTGGTCCTTTTTGAACTGCTCAGGCTTGAGCGAACGTGCAATTTCGCGGAGCGTGCTGACGAGCAAATGCTCTCAGCGATTCGGCAATTGCAAACGCGTGCCCGGACGTCTGAGCATAGCCAGCGCCATTCTTGCCGCCATTTACCGCTATCGAGACGGATGCAATGACCAACTTCCGGTTCGCATCGAGATTGGCGCTCGCGCTCTTGAGAACGCTGTCCGACGATTCCGACCGACCAGCATCCAGTTCCAGACGGCCAATCCGGGACCAGCCGGGGGATTGCGCTGCGGAGGAGCTCCATACTCCAAGCGTTCCTCGATCGCACGGATCCGGGCGGCCTGGGACCTCGGCAGGCGCCTTTGTCCTCGGCGAGATTGTCGCCGAGAGGCTCCTAAGCCTGCGCTGGGGATCTTCGCGGTTCATTCCAGATGGCTACACCAGCCGTGTTCCCCTGCAGGAATCTCGCGCCAGCAATCGCCGCACAAAGACCTTACGTCCTTCGACCTCGGGATCACGGACGATCCTGCAATCACCTCCCAATCGTCATTGCATCGGTGGCAAACGGACATCTTGCCCTCCTGAAATCGCCATCGCGGAACAAGTTGCTCAGACTGGGGCGATCCTCTATAAGCTCTATGTTGACTAATTGGGCTGGTCATTCAATTTCCTCTCGCAATTCTCTCGAAAGCGTGACCACCCGGTCGGTTCAGGCCTCGGCCAGATGGGGACCGAGGGACGACTCGGCGAACCCCACCGAACAAACGGGTGAGGTATCGCAATTTGTCGGCGATTTCTCCGGTCTCGAGACAATTCACAGGGGCCGCTATCGAGAATCCAACGACGGTTCAGGCGATTCGAACTGCCTATTCATAGTTGTCTGAGAGTGACTTTTACCTCCCCACTGTCTTCGCTTTTATTAGTGTTATTGACCGCATCTACTCTAGTGCCCCCTCATCCCTAGGATGAAATCTCAGCTCGCCTAGTGATGCTAAAGTACCGTATAGGGGTACCGTATTACGTCAACAAACAAATCTTTTGTGAGCCCAAAGTGAGGATTGCAACAGCTTAGCAGCTTAACCCGCTCAACCGCACTCAACGTCCGGCTTCTCTTCGAGAAGGCTCGCTCCGCCCCTTTATCAGAAGGAGGGGTAGTTCGAAACGACCGCTTGGTAAGAAGCGTGAGTTGGTTTCAATAGCGGAGCCTGGCACCGCTGGGAATGGGCGAGTTGAAATCTGTATTTTTCCCTCTCCCCGGAGGCAGGGCTGGGGTGTCGCACCCGTACTAGGCTTAGGGACCGACCTGGGACCCTCGTACTGGCCGATAACGCTCTAACCGGTCCTCGGAACACGTATCTCGGGGGAACCTCCGCAACCTGCGGACGCTCGACCTCGGCCATAACAGGCTGCGCGAAGGCGGCCGAGCAAGATCGGCAATCTCGCAAGGGTTGAGCGACTTCCTTTACTCCTGCAATATAACCCACGCAGCTCCCGGAGTCGCTTAGCCGTCTGCAACTGGCGTTATCTTAATATCAGCGAGACGCGTTCGAGCTCTTCCCCCGAGGGTCGTCACCACGGCGGGAGTCTTCGTCCTCGGCGTGAGGACAAATCGTGTTCTGACCGAGCTCTCCGCTGTTGATCTCGCGGCTGACTGAACTGGCGCGAGTATCCCGCAAGCCGGCGACGCTGCCGCGTGCGCGGAGTTGTCGCGCCAGCGACTTTGCGTGATCGGCCTGCCCGAAGGGCTCAACCACCTTACGTCTGGAATCGATCTTCGGGTGACCACCTTAAGTGGACCCCAAGTTTTTGAAGCTGGCGGCGAAAGGGTGCATCGTCTACTTCTGAGCCGCTTCCTGACCCCCGGCTCGCCGTCACGAGACGACGCCAGGAATTGCTTTCTTCCTGCACTAGACGGTTCGCTGTACCAGCCACGAAAGCTGCGCAATCCAGTGCGCACGGAGCGTCGTCAATGGAACAGAGCGGTCTTCTAGCGGGAATCAAGGTTATCATTGCGGGACCTACGTAGACGGCCGGCGGCGGCAACGGTAATTGGGTCGGGGCGCCGGTACCTAGTTTGAGCGTCCCGGCGGGGGCGAACTTTGGTTTGAGCCTGCCGTAATAGGGCCCAAATTGGGACTCGATTTTGGCGCCGGGCCCCTACCGGTCTCGTAACAAGAAAAGCGTCGCCGTGCGCGGACGGGTGAGGCTCGACGCGCAGGCGGAAGACCGCCGACGCTCTCCGCTAACCACTAGCGCACCTTGCCGGAGAATTTTCCGCCTGACCTGGGAGACGGCGCGGAGCGTTTGGTCTATATCATCTGACCGGTTACGCGACGCCGGCGCAACGACCGAACCGGGCGTTCGACCCCCTGGCCTGCCACCGGGCGCGACGCCCTGACCACGAGCGTGACCCGGGTTGACGGATCGCCCGGCGCGCCGCTGCTGGGAATGGGCGATCATCCTAATCTCGATGTCATTATTCAGCGCCATCACGCTCGGGATGTACAATCGCGAAGGCGCACACCGCGGCATTGAAAGTAGGGACGTCGTCGCGAGCGGCGGCGCCAACGCCGCGATATCCAGGCGAAGTTCTGGTGGAGATCTCCGAACGCGCACCGGGAAGCATCCGCCGAACCGCTCACCCTTGGCTCACCCGCAGATCTGCGACGGCAAAATGTTCCTGCTGGTGGCAAATCGACGACAATTTCCGCGACACGTGCTCGGGTTGGGCGAACTCGCGCGCATGTTCGCAGACCAACGCCGGCCGCGGCACGCTGCTGAGTTACACGGTATCTCGAGTTACAGTCAATTGCGCGATCGGCCCTAGTTGCGCTCGTCGTTCAAGCGCTACGACGTTAAATGGGCGGCGAGAGCCTCGACGACGCGATATTGAAGATCTGCAGCAGCGGTGTCGGGCGCGTCCAAAATGGACTACCCGGGGCACGGCGTGCTCGGCAGAGAATGTGAACAGCCCGGTTTTTATCGACGGTTTCAGCTCGCCACCACTGCCTGCAGGTTCGACAATACGCGCGAGGTACTGCGCGACCTCGGCGCTACAGCGACGATTTAGGTTGAGGCGATGGATCCCGGCGCCAGATCGCAGCGAGAGTAGAGAAAGCTACCGCGTCGACAGCGGGCGGAGTCACAGCACCGATGTCGATACGCGCGCTGCGATGCACGGCCTGCAATGGCCGATGGGGCAGGGGAACGGCCTGCAGAAAAAAATACGGCCGTGGTGTTCGATCCCCACGTGCGTCCACCCTCCACGGCCGCGTCAGGTAGGGTAGCTCAGGGATCTCCGGCTCCGCGACTATCCGGCAAGCTGTATCGCTCCGCTTCTTCGAATGGCCCTTCGCGTGGCCTGCTCAACCTCGATTCCCGATGTGGGCGAGGTGTCGATTAGACCGTCCTCGCCCCCCCTCTTCGCACACCGCACGGTTCCGCCGCGGTGGAAGCCTGGAATTAACTACGACCGCTTCCGCTCGTGCTCTCGCAGCCGTGGGCCGGCCTGGGGCACCTTTGTGTGTGTAAATACACACACACACACACACACACACACACACACACACACACACACAAACGCCCAGTCCGTGCCCTGATCCTCCTGAAAGCCGGATTCGTTTTCTCGCTTCTTGAGCAGACGATAGATGGTTGAGGGGTGCGCGCAGATAATCCGCGACTTCTTCTAACGCATTACGCTGGACATTTCGAAACCTCCTGCTGGAGCTGGCTGGGTTAGTCTTGTCTCTTCTGGGCCTGGCGAATCGAGTTCAGGATGAACAGGGAAATTGCGAGGCGCTGAAACTTACCCAGGAGATTGACCTGGGAGAGTACTTTCATTTCGTTTCCGAATTTTACCCTCTTACCGGGGGTGGAGCAGATGCCGGTTGCCGGTGAAGTCTCCACACAGGTCCTTGGCCAGGCGCATGGTGATCCTTGCGCGCATTCATGAGATCTGAACTTTGCCTCGGGATGCGACAGGCTGATTATCATCTCGCGGTCAAGGCCTCAACGGCGACGCGGGCGAGCAAGGGCAGCGAAGGCCGCTGGTGGTCCAGTTCCAGGTAGGGTCGGCGATACGTGCCGGCTTAACTCCGAGCTTCTCGGCGAGTTCCCGCTGCGTGAGGCGCAGGTCCTGGCGCGCCTTCCTCACCCACCTGGCCGAAACGGCTGGCCGGCGCACTGGCGCTTTGGCTCGCGGCCGGCTACCGGCGCGACGGGGCGGTCTCAGGGGACGTATCGGAAGGAGCGTCCTCCATGGGCTTCGCCTGGACTGCCGCGCTATCGGGCATCTGACTGGGCGTATCGGTCATTTCCAGCGTTCTACTATTTATTCCTGAGCTTCATTACAGTGCTTCCTTGTGCCCCTTAAAGGCGAGACGCGCGCGCAGCACTTCCGACGTTTTGACGCTGGAAGTGCTGCGCGCGCGTCTCGCGGCCTAAGGTTTGAGGGGACAAAGGAAGCACTGTAATGAAGCTCAGGAATGAATCAGTAGAAACACTGGAAATGACCGATACGCCGTCGGACATGCCCGATAGCGCGGCAGTCCAGGCGAAGCCCATGGAGGACGCTCCTTCCGATACGTCCCCTGAGACCGCCCGTCGCGCCGGTAGCCGCAGCAAGAGCCAAAGCGCCGTGCGCAAGCCCAGCAAGACTTTCGGCCAGGTGGTGAGGAAGGCGCGCCAGGACCTGCGCCTCACGCAGCGGGAACTCGCCGAGAAGCTCGGAGTTAAGCCGGCACATATCGCCTACCTGGAACTGGACCGCCGGCGGCCTTCGCTGCCCTTGCTCGCCCGCATCGCCGAGATTCTCGGCCTTGACCGCGAGATGATGATCAGCCTGTCGCATCCCGAGGCGAAGCCGTTCATGAATGCGCGCAAGGATCACCATGCGCCGTGGCCAAGGACCAGGTGTGGAGGGATTTCACCGGCAACCGGCATCTGCTCGCCCGGCATAAGGTGACCGGAAACGAAATGAAAGTACTCTCCCAGGTCAATCTCCTGGGTAAGATTTCAGCGCCTCGCAATTTCCTGTTCATCCTGAACTCGATTCGCCAGGCCCAGGAAGAAGAACAAGACTAACCCAGCCAGCTCCAGCAGGAGGTTTCGAAATGTCCAGCGTAATGCGTTTAGAAGAAGTCGCGGATTATCTGCGCGTCCACCCCTCAACCATCTATCGTCTGCTCAAGCAGCAACAGATCCCGGCTTTCAAGGTCGGCAGCGACTGGCGCTTCAACCTCGAATCGATCGACCGTTGGCGGGCGAATGCCGAGAAGGGCGACCCCAACGCGAGGCGGCAATGAGCGGAAGCGGTCGCGATAACGTCCAGGGGCTGTAGAAGTCGCTACTTCCACCGCGGCGCGAAAACGGCGTCCGGCGGTGTGCGAAGGAGAGGGGGGCGAGGACAGTCTAATCGACGCCTCGCCAGCGGCACTCGGGAATCGAAGTTGACGGCCAGCGCCGTCTCACCCGAAGGGCCATTGAAGAAGCGGAGCGATACAGCTTGCCCGGATAGTCGCAGAAGCGGAATCCCTGACTACCCTACCTGACGCGGCCAGTTCAAAGTGGCGCGGTGATCGAACACCGCGCCATATTTTTTCTGCGGCCAGGTCCGATTCCCCTGCCCCATCGGCCATTGCAGCGAGCCCCGGGATCATCGCAGCGCGCCAGTATCGACATCGGTGCTGTGATACCCGCCGCTGTCGACGCGGTCGTTTTCTCTACTACTTCGCTGCGATACTGGCGCCGCGGATCATCGCCTCGACCTGATCGTCGCTGTAGCCGAGGTCGCGCAGTACCTCGCGCGTATGTTGTCCGACCTCCGGCGCCGCAGTGGGCTTGCGCTTCTCGAAAAATCGTCGATAAAAACCGGGCTGTTCACCGTCTCGAGCACGCCATGCCCCGGGTAGTCCATTTTGATGAACGCGCCCGACGCCCGCATCTGCGGATCTTCAATCACGTCGTCGAGCTTCGGCATCGCCGCCCATTTGAGTCTAGCGCTTGAACAACAAGCGCAACTCGGCGAGATCGCGCGATTCGAATTGTGACTGGAGAATACCGTGTAACTCGGCGGCGTAGGTGCCCGGCCGGCGTTGGTTGCAAACATCGGGTCGGTCGCGAGTTCGCCCAACCCGAGCGCCGTGCACAGCCGCGGAAATTCATTGTCAGGATCGATTGCCACCAGCAGGAACGGTTTGCCGTCGCGAGTCAGGTAGGCCGAGGTAACGGGTTCGGCGGATGCTTCCCGGTGCCGCGTTCGGGGAATACTCCACCGCAGAACTTCGCCTGGATATCGCAGGCGTTGGCCCACGCACCACTGGCCATCAACGACGTCCCTACTTTCGATCCGCGTCCGGTGCGCTCGCGATTGTACATCCCGAGCATGATGGCGCTGAATAATGACATCGAGGTTGGATGATCGCCCATTCCCGGCCGCGGCGCGCCGGGCGATCCGTCAACCCCGGTCACGCTCATCATCAGGCCGGATCGCGCCCAGTAAGCCAGGGCGTCGAACGCCGGTTCGTCCGCGTCGTCGCCGGCGTCGCCGTAACCGGTCAGATGAGCGTAAATCAGCCGATCGTTGACCGCGCGCAGGTCCTCCCAGGTCAGGCGGAATTTCTCCAGCAAGGTGCGCTGGTAATTGGTCACGAAGACGTCGGCGGTCTTCACCATGCGCATCACACCTCGCGCCCGTCCGGCCGCAGCAGGTCGAGAGCGACGCTTTTCTTGTTACGACCGGTGAGGGTCCAGCACCAATCGAGGTCCGATTTGGCGGTACCCGGCAGGCTCGAAAACAGCCGCCAAAGGTCGCCCCCGCCGGGACGCTCGATCTTGATTACTTCGGCGCCGAAATCCGACATTACCGTTGCCGCCGCCGGCCCGGCTACGTAGGTCCCGCAATCGATAACCTTGATTCCCGCTAGAAGACCGCTCTGTTCCATTGACGACGCTCCGTGCGCACTGATTGCGCAGCTTTCGTGGCTGGTACAGCAAACCATCTAGTGCAGGAAGAAAGCAATTCCTGGCGTCGGCTCGGTTTGATTTTCGGTTGTGACGGCGAGCCGGGGGTCAGGAAGCGGCTCAGAAGTAGACGATGCACCCTTTCGCCGCCAGCTTCGAAAACCATGACGGTGGCTCCAAGGTGGTCACCCAGCGAAGATCGAGCTTCTCCAGACGTGGCATCGTGAGCAGCCCTTCGGGCAGGCCGATGACGGGATTTCCTCGAAGGTCAATCTGGCGAAGCTCGCGCAGGGCACAGACGGAGTCCGGCAGCGTCGCCAGCTTATTGTTCCGCAGATGCAGCTCGCGCAGGTTCGTCAGCCGCGAAATCGACGGCGGAAGCTCGGTCAAACGATTGTCCGTCACGCGGAGCTCAACGAGACTCCGCATGGTGGTGACGACCTCGGGGAAGAGCTCGAACGCGTTCTCGCTGATGTTGAGGTAACGCAGGCGTTGCAGACGGCTAAGCGACTCCGGGAGCTGCGTGAGCCGGTTATCGTGCAGATAAAGGAAGTCGCTCAACCCTTCGAGATTGCCGATACTGCTCGGCAGCTCGCGCAGCCTGTTATGGCCGAGGTCGAGCATCCGCAGGTTGCGGAGATTCCCGATGCGTTCCGAGACCTCGGTTAGAGCGTTATCGGCCAGTACGAGGGTCCGCAAGTCAGTCCTGAGCCATACCTCGTCCGGTACGACGCCCAGCCCGTGCCTCCAGAGGGAAAGATCCGGTTTCAACTCGCCCATTCCCAACGATGATGCCGGGCTCCGCTATTGAAACCAACTCACGCTTCTTACCAAGCGGTCGTTCGAACTACCCCTCCTTCTGATAAAGGGGCGGACGGCCTTTTTCTCGTAGAAGCAAAGCCGGACGTTAAGTGCGGTTGACCACCAGTTAAGCTGCTAACTGGATGTTGTTGCAATCCTCACTTTGAGCTAGCAAAACATTGTTTGTTGACGTAATACATGCCTATACGGTACTTTATCATCACTAGGCGAGCTGATTTCATCTAGGAATAAGGGGCGCGAGTAGATGCGGTCAATAACACTAATAAAAGCGACGGGTGATAAGGTAAAAGTCACTCTCGACAACTATGGATCAGGCGTCGATCGCCTGAACCGTCGTTGGATTCTCGATAGCGGCACCTGGAATTGTCTCGAGACCGGAGAAATCGCCGACAAATTGCCGATGCTTCACCGTTTGTTCGGTGGTTCGCCGAGTCGTCCGTCAGTCCATCTGGCCAAGGCCTGAACCAACCGGTAGTCACGCTTTCGAGAGAGAATTGCGAGAGGAAATTGAATGACCAGCCAATTAGTCGACATTGAGCTTATCGAGGATCGCGCCCGTCTGAGCGACTTGTCCGCGATGGCGAGTTCGGAGGGCGAGATGCTCGTTTGCCACCGATGCAATGACGCATCGGAGGTGATTGCAGGAATCGTCGTGATCCCCGAGGTCGAAGAAGCGTGGGTACTCTGCGGCGATTGCTGGCGCGAGATTCCTCAGGGAACGCGGCTGGTCTCCTAGTAGAAGCCAGGTCAATGAACCGCGAAGATGCCCAGCGCAGGCTTAGAGCGCTACGCAATCTCACCGAGGACAAAGGCGCCTATCCGGCCGAGGTCCAGGCCGCCCGGAAACTGATCCGTGCGATCGAGGAACGCTTCGAGGTCGTCGACCTGCCTCCGCAGCGCAATCCCCGGCTGGTCCCGGATTGGCCGTACTGGAACTGGATGCTCAGTGAGTTCGGAATCGTCGGACGGCGTTTTCTCAAGAGCGCGAGCGCCAATCTCGATGCGAACCGGATCATCATCATCCGTCTCGATAGCGGTGAATGGCAGGTCCAGCACAAGAATGGCGCTGGCTACCAGACGGTCGCGCAAAACTACAATCCCGAATCGCTGAGAGCGTTCCTTCGTCAGCACGCTCCGCGAAAATACACGTTCGCTCAAGCCTGAGGCAGATTCAAAAAGGACCAACCGCCCCCAGGGCGTGACAAGGAGACCGAAATGGAATTTCTAACCCGTTTGTTTGTGAAAGCGCGCGAAATGCGCAAAGGCCAGACCATGACAGAGTACGCTCTGATTCTGGCGGCAGTGGCCGTTGTTGTCTTCGTGACCTACGAGGTAATGGGTCAGGACATCAATTCGCTGGTCAACAACATCGACAAGAGCCTCACCGCGACCTGATTTAAATTCGGACTCACTAGGGTCAAGCTTACTTCTTCCTCTAAGCGCGACCCCCTCTCTCTCCTCTCAAAAACAACGGCGGGTGTTTACTCCCCGCCGTTGTCTCTCTTTTTGGTTCTTGACGCGATAATACCGTTCGCAGCCCAAGACTCGAGCAAAACCTCGAGCACCCGGACAGCGCACGGTCAGAGAAATCGCAAAGCAGATCGGGCTTAGCTGGCAGTGATCGATGCGTCGGTCTTGTTCACCAACGAACTGACGTTCTTGCCGGTGGCCGTGTACGCGGCATAAACCGCAATCGCGACCAGAGTGATGACCAGCGCATACTCGGCCATCGCCTGGGCTCTATGCCATTTGGAAAGGGTTGAGTGACTTTTGAGGTAAACCTGGGAAAAGCGCGTCCGCATCCACCGCATCGACATCCTCCCCGCGCATGGCCTTATTCAGGCCATTTGACTCTACGAGTGTAACGAGGCGCGATGGCAATGCCAATCGTGTTTCCCAGTGTTTAATCATAAAATTTAACGATTTCCTTAACATTCCTGGCCGACGCTCCGCTATATCTTCGCCTAATAGGCACGGTAGGCGTCTAACCGACGGTCTTCGCCAATTGATCGCGAAAATTCGGATGGCTTATGGCAGCCATCCGATGGGCGCGCTCCTCCAGCGGTAAACCACGCAGTTCCGCCGCGCCAAACTCCGTGACGATGATATCGGCGTCGCTGCGAACGGTGGTGACTACCCCATCTTCCAGCTTCGGAACGATTCGGCTGATAGCGCCGTCACGCGCAGTTGCCGGCAAGGCGATGATCGAGCGTCCGCCGGTGGCCATCTGCACGCCGCGAACGAAATCACCCTGACCTCCGACGCCGCCGAGATAGGCGCCGGACGCCATTTCAGCGTTGACTTGCCCGGTCAGGTCGACCTCGACCGCGGAGTTGAGCGCGACGATTTTGCCGAGCTGGCTCAGGATTTCGGCGCGATGGGTATGCCGCTGGGTGAAGAGGCGAATCGAAGGATTCTTGTGTGCGAAGCGGTAGAGGCGGTCGGTGCCGAGCAGCGATCCGGTGGTCGTGATACCGGTGTCGATTGGCTTGCGGGCGTTGGTGAGAACCCCCTGTTCCATCAAATCCGCCACGCGGTCGCTGATCAGCCCGGAGTGCATGCCGAGGTCGCGCCGGTCGCCGACGCTGGCGAGGACCGCGTCCGGAATCGCGCCGACGCCTATCTGGATGGTCGTGCCGTCCTCGATGAAGCGTCCGACGTGACGCGCGATCGCCGCTTCGATCGGGCCGATCTCCTGGCCGCGCACCTGCACCGGCGGCCGCGAGGTGCGAACGATGTAATCGATGCGGGCGGGGTCGACGCGACCTTCGCAGTAAGTCCACGGGATGCGATCGTTTACTTCGGCAATCACCACTCGCGCCCGCGCCATCGCGGCCTGCTGAAAGTCGTTGGCGATCGAAAAACTATACTCGCCGTGTTCGTCCGGCTCGCTCAGTTGGATAAAGACGACGTCGGCGCGAATGACACCCTGATCGAAATAACCGCACAATTGGGAAAGATGGGTCGGAACAACATGGAGCAGGCCGGCGCTCGCGAGACCGCGCAGATTGCCCATCGCACCGATACTGCTGAAGCTGAGGACGTCCGCGTGTTCGGGTTGCAGCAGACGTCGCGATCGCACGCCGCCGAGAAAGATACTGGCGTGTCCGATCTGATGGCGCTGCTCAAGCAGCTTTTCGACGAGTGTGGAGGGTTCGCCCGCGCCCTGGCCCCAGACGATCTGATCGCCGGGTCGGATTATCGCCGCGAGATCGAGTGCGTCGAGTGCGATTTCCTGTGGCATGAAATCATGGCTTGTTCTTGGTAACCGGCGAGTCCCCGGAGGAAGCCCTGCGTTTTCTTGCCTCGCGCTCGATTGCGGCGTCGATTCCGCTCACCGTGTAGCCGGCCAGGTTGAGGAATTTGTAGAGCCGCAGCACGTACTCATGCGGAGTGTCGGACTCCCAGGTACGCATCGCATCCTCGGTTTCGATCAATTTTGGAAGCCAGCTCTGGCGGCGGTTAAGAACTTCGTTAAGCAACCCAGCGATCTTTTCCGCGTTTTCGCAATAGCGGTTAGTTCTCGGATCGTAGGGCCCGCTCATCAGGCCCAGCTTGACGATGGCGTCCCATACGTCCCTGCCTGTCAGCGGCATGTCGATGCTCCTTTTACGTTCGAACGTCTAATGACGCCTCGGTTCGGCAGGTTTGGACCGAACCGGTCTTAGCGGTACGACCGTTCCGCGCCGTTGTGTCCGGTTCTGAAACGGTTGTGAACCCTCGGTTATACGATGCAGTAGCCAGCGCTGCTCCGCTGAGCCCATCCGATTCGCTCGAGCGAGACATTCGTCGCAAAGAGGACCGTGAAAGGGTCTATCAGTCAGTTGGCCGCGCTGGTCAAGAGCGCGCAAGCCAACCCGGATACGCACGTTGGCCTTGTCAGTGCCACAACAATCACATGCTGCCATGAAATATTAGATCCTCCGTTTATTGAAACAGGGAACGAACAGCGAAGGATGGAGGCAGAGTAGCTGATCCGTGGCGTTTGTCCAGAAGAGAGTCGGGAGGTTTTTACACAAATTTGCAAATTAAGCCACAATTCCTTTTTCCGAGAGCCGCTGAGTTTTTCTAAGCACCTCGTAGCCCAATGATGGAGGTCATTTTGAGCCTCGGCCAGAGCCTTTCCATGATCGGCGAGCGATAGGATGCCGGGGTCGCGTCGGGAATTTCTTTTGCGTCGTCACTCGGCATAGATGGGCAAAAATTTCACGACTTGTTAATCGCGCCGGAAGGAAAATCGAGCATCGCGTCTACTAGAGAGGCGAGCATCGCGAGCGGCTGGTATCGTTCGCGCGCATACCGCAATCCAGCACTCGTCGAGGTGCATCCCCTCTTTTTGCTCTATTCCGCCAGAGTATCGAGTTGATCGGCGATCTCGCGGTGGATGCGCAACAATTCGGGGAGCGTCGCGCCGGGGCGACGTCCGAGACCGCATTCGGTCGCGACACCGAAGCTCTTAAGATGACGCCGCGCCACACGGGCTCGCCCGAGCGATCCCTGAACGCCATCCTCGAGATGAATCAGTCCGAGAAAAACTTTCGCGTCGCCGCTCGGCAAGTCTCTCAGCGGCGCGAAGTACGCGTCATCGCTTCGGTTGATCGGCACCGGCAGATGGATCCAATCGACGCGGCGATTCGATTGCGCAATAGCGAGCGCGGCCATGCGGACGCTGAGGCCAAGGTCATCGGGTTCAATCATGTGGTGATGAGCGAGGTCGCCATAGCAGAAGTGAAACCCGAGCATCACGTCGGCCGGTATCGCCCGAGCGATACGCCCGAACTCCGCTGCCGTTCGCGTCCACGGGTCGGCCAACAGAAGATGAAGACCGGCTGCAATCTCCAATATCTCGAGACAGACGTCCCATTGCAGGGCGAGATCGCGATGTGGAATCTTCGCGCAGATGGTGGCGACCTCGCGCAGCATCGCGGCTTCATAGGCCGGATAAATAAGTTCGCGATCCTCCGGCGACTGGAAAAAGCTCACACTTCCGCCTAATGGGGTGGGCAGGCTGACCTGAAAGCGCGTTGCGGCAGGAATATCTCCCCGTTGACGCATCTCGCGGAAGATTTCGTACGAATCCATGGCCCATCGCGCGTACCGCAGGTCCTCGAATTTTATCTCGTCGACGTCCGGCTTCAGCCTGAAGGACCAGTTGTCATCGTAGTCGGAGGCGAGACGATCAGCTGATTTCGGCCGTGTGATGGTCTCGAGGGCGGGATGACCGTCGAAGACAAGAAGGGCCTGGCATTGGATCCAACTCTTTCGTGCGCCGACCTCGCCATCAGGCAGCGCCACCAGATGGTTTCCCAATGCAGTCGAACATGTCTGGAACACTTCCCGGGCGGTTTCGAGGGGAACGCTGCCCACCAGCAGGACATCGGGTCCAGATTGTGGCATCGGGCGCACCTCCGCGAGCGATTCGCCACACTTACCATGAAAGCGATTGAATCCGGCAAGCGGACGGGAACTCCGGCAGACTTTCCTGACGTGACCATGATTCTTTGTCGAGGGAAGTTTTCCGTGGATGCGGGTTCGAGGTGCATCAAGCGCGGCGAGTGGCCCGCTAGAATCATTTCCATGAGAGCAAACCGGTTTGCGATCGCAATGTTGGTCGCGGCATTGATTTCATTCGCGGCATTAGCTCCGGTTGCGGCGATGGCGAATCCGCCATGGCAACGAGTACCGCCGACGCCCACGATGCCCAAGCCGCGAAGACAGGGCTATGCACCCGTCAATGATATCAAGATGTACTTCGCGATCTTCGGCAGCGGCAGCCCCGTAATACTCATTCATGGCGGACTCGCCAATTCGGACTATTGGGGCAACCAGGTGCCCGCGCTGGCCCGCCATTACGAGGTGATCGTCGCCGACAGCCGCGGACACGGCCGCAGCACCCGATCGGCACAACCCTTCAGCTACGGCCTGATGGCCTCGGATGTGATGGCGCTGATGGATTTCCTAGGAATCAAGCGCGCGGCGATCGTCGGATGGAGCGACGGCGGGATTATCGGACTGGACCTCGCTATCCATCATCCGGAGCGCCTCACCAAGCTGTTCGCGTTTGCAGCGAACTACAATCCGGCGGGCGTCCGCAGCGATATCGGTTCAAGCACGACCTTCAACGCTTTCATTGCGCGGTGCGGCATCGACTATCAGCGACTGTCGCCGACGCCGGGGCAATACAAGGAATTTCTCGCCGCGATCCAAAAGATGTGGGCGACCGAGCCGAACTACTCGCGCGAGCAGTTAGAGCATATCAACGTGCCGGTGGTTATCGCCGACGGGGATCATGACGAGGCTATCGATCGCAAGCAGACCGAAGCAGATGGCGGCGCTAATCCCCAACGCGGGACTGCTCATCGAGCCCGGCGTCAGCCATTTCTCGATGCTGCAGGACCCGCAGCAATTCAACGAGGACGTCATGCACTTCCTCGCGCATTGGCAGTAACAGTTCGAGCGAGACGACGGTGGTGATGGGCGCTCAGCTCGCCGCGCGGATGCGGGCGAAGTCCGAATCGGTATGGAACTGGCAGTTTTCGGCGCAAGCCTTCGGTTTGACGTCGTCCATCGGAGCGCCGGCCCAATAGGTGCCGAGGGTGAAGAAGTGCAACTGGACGAAATGGCCCTTGCCGCAATGAAGGTCGAAGTGCTGGGCGCCGTCGACCGACTCACCTCGATGTTCCGGAAGGGCAGAGGCGCCGCAAATTGTGCAAAGGCTCAGTCTCCGTGATGCCATTTCGAGAAATCCCCTTTTCGTATGCCGCGGTTCGGTTTAACCGAGAGCATCTCATAGAGTGATATAGCACTATGGAACACCTAGTTCTATTCTAAATCTATCTAAAACATGTAATGTGATGTTGCTTCGCCGAGCCTTTGCGAGACGGTCGTCATTAGCTCTTATTTATTCTTATACGATGCATCTTCATGTTACATTTGTTTACGTGACACCACGACCTACCTAAAAGATATGTTAGCCAAAATAAGCGAACAAAAGCTCTTTAAAGAAATGCGCCGAGTAATCAGAGACCAAACCCTGGAAGAAGCCACAGCGGAGCTGGACCCGGTCGATCGGCTCCTGTTGCGTCGACTCCATCTCACGGAGGCCGAGGCAACCGTCGTCTGTTCGGCACTCAAGTCCGTCCGGCTGGGACCTGAATCCGCGAAGCTGCTCTGGGGCGACGTTCAGAAGGCGCTTAGAGGGGAAGCTGCCGACGTCCTCTCGGAGACCGAAAAGGAAGGCCTGACCGATCGGTTACAGCGGCTCAACGATGGCGAAGCGGTGGCGCTGCTACGGGCCGTCGAATGGTATTGGAAGCACGCGAGCCTCTCGATCGATGCCCGCCTTCGCCTGATGGGGGTAGTCGAGTGACGATCCAGGAGCGCGATGGGATTATTGCGCGCGATTGTTGAACGATCGACCGTCACCGTCTAATTTCATCTCGTACAGTTAATGAACCCGAATAAGCGATATTAGTTAACTGATAGTTAGCGGCAAAATCTTGCCGAAAATCCCGAACAAAATTATCCGATTACCGCATCATTCCGCTTAATTTTTAACCGTCGCCCTGCCCTATAGACCTGTTTTCTCGCGCCTTCCGACCCCTCAATGGTCAGGCTTAACCGGCCCGCGCCAAGGCTGTATTCAACTTGTGCGCCATTTGATGCTATATAATGTTATTAGACTTTATAAGTTAATATGAGTCTATGAAACGTCTCGGCTGAAATTGGCGATTTTAGAATGTTGACACTCGGCAAAGATAGATTTAAGTTAACACAGCTACACTAAGAGCGCATCGATTTGTGGCCGAAACGCTCTTGAGCCCGGATTGCATTTTATAGAGGGGCGCCAGGGATGCTGAACAGAATCTCAAAGAGGACGATGGCGCCCCGGATTTCATAGCAAGCGACAGATCCTCGTTCGGAGGAGCTCATGAACAATCTAAATCGTAATAGCTCGGAGAAATATGGCCGGTCGAGGCTCTTCAGGCGCAAGGCTTCGAGGGGTCAGACCTTCCTCGAGTTCGCGATCGTGGCGCCACTCTTCTTCGGGTTGATGTTCGCCCTGTTCGATTTCGGACGGCTGTTCTTCGTTCAGATGAACCTGGAGCAGGCGGTGTTCGAGGCCGGCCGCTACGCCTCCACCGGCAATCATCTGCCCAATCCGAGCAATCCCGGGCAAAACCTCTCCCGCGTTAACTCGATCATCTCAATCGCACAGCAAGCGGCGGATAGCCTCGGCGCGACCCTTTCAAGCATCAACATCTCGAGCGTGAACGGCGGTGCCGGAAGCGCGGGCGGTCCGGGAGACACGGTTACCGTCGCGGTGACGGCCAGCCTGCCGCTGATGACACCGCTCGTCGGTCAGTTCTTTCCCGGAGGCGCGTTCACCTTCACCTCGAGCGCCACGTTCAAAAACGAACCTTTTAATTCCTCACAGACCAACTAGGTAAGGGCAAACATGCGCATTACCTTCAACCCCCGTTCAATTGCGAGAAAGTTCCGCGACGGTCGTCGCGGGCAGGCGACGGTAGAGTTCGCGGTGGTCGCCACCGTGTTGCTGGTGCTCGTGCTCGCACTGGTCGATTTCAGCCGAGCGCTTTACGACTTGCAGGTGATGGTGGGCCTCACCCGGCAGGGATCGAATCTGGCGTCACGCGGCGACAGTCTGGCCGAGGCCACGGCGGCGGTCGTTACCGGCGATGCGCCCTTGAACCTGACCAGCAACGGCGAAGTGATCATCACCTCGGTAATGAACAACGCCGGCGCTTATCAAATCACTGGGCAATCGAGCCAGGGCGGCACCAGCAATACCAGCAAGATCGGATCGACGGTCGGCAGCAGGGCGAATATCTCTACGACGGCGCAGACGATGGTGCAGCCGGGACAGACCATCTACGTCACTGAGATTTACTTCACTTACAAGCCGATCACACCGATCGGCAACTTCGTCAAGATGGTCCTGCCATCGACGCTTTACGAAGCCGCGTACTTCTAGGAGAACTCACGGATGAAAGTGTCGAACAAGCGCCACCGCGCGCATAAAGCGGGACAAATATATCTTCTCTTCGCCTTCTTCCTTCCCGTACTCATCATTTTCGTCGGGCTTGCGCTGGATTTTGGCTTCGCCTACGTCACCAAAACGACGCTGTCCAAGGCGGTCGATTCCGCGGCCCTCGCCGGGATGCGCAGCCTGAATCAGGGACAGAACGCGGCCACCAGGATCGCGACGGCGGCCTTCAATACCAATTACGCTTCGACACCGGCGCCCAATGCGAATCCGCCGGTGTTCAATATTACGTTCACCACCAACGCCACCTCGAACCAGGTGGTGAACGCGACCGCGACCGCGACGATCAACACATTTTTCCTGGGCGTGCTCTCGGGCTATCACACCCTGAGCGTTAGCTCGACCGGCAGGCGACGCGGCCGCAGCTGATAATGTCGCTGATACTGGATCGATCCGGCTCGATGAATCTCAACGGCGGGGCACAGGCGCTGCCTCCCGCGGTGACCAACTTCCTGACTTATTTCGATAACACTACGGACGAGGTTGCGGACGTAAGTTTCGCGTCACTCGCCAGCGTCGACGTGAGTATCCGTACCAACTTCACCAGCCCGATCACTAATGCCGTCAACCAGATGGCGTTTAACGGCGCGACCTATTCGCAGGCGGCGCTGCTGTCGGGCCAGACGCAAATCAACAGTATCCCGGTTGCGGCGGGCCAAAACGTCATCAAGGTAGCGGTATTTTTTACCGACGGTTGGGCGAACACCATCAACAATACGGTGAATTGCCCACCGAATACGAACCTGAACTTTGGCGGCTGCTCACCGCCAGAACAGTCCGCGGGCTGGTGCACTGATCAGTTTTATGAATCCGACCACCGGTAACTCGGTCAGCTGCGGAGCCCAGACTTTCCCGTCGCAAGTTACCGGCTCTACGCTGACGATCAACCAGACCAACGTCGCTAACGACGCTCTGTATCGCGCTGTGACCGTGGCGCAGGCGATGCAAAACCAGGGTATCGTGGTCTATTCAATCGGACTCGGCGACAAAATCAGCGAGGCATTTCTCCAGCAGGTCGCCAACGATCCCGCGAGCAGCACCTACAATTCCAGTCTGCCGACGGGAGAAGCCGTGTTCGCACCGACGGCGGCGGATCTTCAGAGTGTGTTCCAGACGATCGCCGCGGAAATTCTGCTGCGCTTGTCGCAATAGGAATCGCGAGGCTGGATAACCGGCACAAGCTTCAAGCTAATTCGCTTCCTCAACCCCTTCGTTCAGTCCCGGCGGAGGGGTTTTTCTTTTTCACAACGAAAGGTCACGCGGCGTACGCGGTGATTGTCGAGCGGGGATAAAGGTGTAGGAAAAGACTCCCGACGCAGCGGAAGTAAAGATCGACATTGCCAACGCGAATTTCCTGTGACATTTCACCGCACAAAGGCGATGCGGCGCGATCATTTAGTTGATTATGCGCGTTGCGGACAGTAAAACTTTCAGCTTGACCGCAAGGAAGGGTTTTCGTTGAAACTCAGAGCAATCGGATTTCTCGTCGCCGCGGTCGCTGTCGGAACCGACATGTGGCTAATAATTCAAGCGCACGCCGGTGGGTATTGGGTTTGTGGTCTTCAATTGCCTGGCGGTCGCCTCGCTGACGGCGGGCGCGCTGTGGCCGCGACGTCACAGCTAGACTCTCCCGGACAAATAGTGGTCCAGTTCGCCGGACCCAGTCTTTACACTCTCCCCAGCAAAACGTCCCACCGTTATTCCCGCGACTTGACTTGGATGGCGAGGCCGCAGGACTTATTTATTACCAGTCGGGCCGACTCCGGCCGGTATCTCGATGGCGATAAGATTCCCTTCCACCGATTATTTCAATTCGCTCAAGCAGCTCATGGGAGCGGCGCAGGCGCGATTCAGCCGTCTCGGCTTCATCGATACGACCTTTGGTGTGAGCGTTGCGCATGACGGCCAGCCACAACTTCATACTCACGTTCGAGGTTTTCGAGCTTCAGGATGTGCGCGAAGTCGAGAAAATCGATCTCGCGCAGGTCGATTTCGTGATCGCGGGAGACGTCGCCGTCTGGCGCGAGATGTTGGAAAATATCCGGCGCAACGGCGAGGCAGACGCGCAGCACGACCTCAACACCCTCGCTCATTTCGGCGAAGCGTTGAAGATCAGCTATGCGGACCCCGAGGGTCATGACAAGCTTTACCGCTTCATGGAATCGATCAGGAATTTTTCATTTGAGCAGCCAGGTCGAGGTCAGCTTCTAACGTCGCGCGCCGCTCGGTGGAGATGGGAAATGGGTTACCTCGCAACGACCAACTTTTTCGAAGATCGCGATTTCGTCGATAAGTGGCTCTATACCATCCGCACCGGGGAACTCGACCTTTCATGGATGAAGAGCGGCACGGAAAAAGTTCAACCGCACGCCGAAAATCCCCGCCGCGGCCTGATCTATCGTGACATCAATCTCGGCGGCTATGGGGTGGATGCGATCCCCGAAAAGGTTCGCCAGAATCGCAGTTTCGCGCCACGCGGCGCCGACCTCCCCGAGGGCTTGCCGGACTCACAGCCCTGGGTCTCCCGCAAGAGCGAACTGTGGGCGCATAACACCGACGGTTATTATGAAGAGGCCGTAACCCGGCAATGGAACGCGACGACCGATATCCCCTGGGATCGTCTCGAGGCGGTCGAGCTGCCGGAGGCCACTGGCAAGGCGCTCTCGCAGCTGATGACCTTCTTGACGGAAGTCGAGATGATCGCGACCGATACGCCGGCGAGTTGGCTGCCGCGGCTTAATCCGGACTTCATCGAGGTTAAATCCTTCATTGCGGCCCAGGTGATGGACGAGGCGCGCCATACCGAGGTTTTCCGCAAGCGCGCGCTGACCACCGGATTCGGCCTGATGAAGGCGAGCCCGATGAACGAGATGGCGCTAAAGCATCTGCGCGATGCCGATTCGTTCAGTGAGATGTCGGTCGCGCTTCACCTCGTGGCCGAGGGTAACGTGCTGACCCTCTTCCGCTTCAGCGAGTACCTGTCGCCCACCGACGTGGACAAGAAGATTTTCCGCCTGGTGATGCAGGATGAGGCGCGCCACGTCGGCTACGGGATGCAGCATTTCAAATGGATCCTCGAACACTTCCCGCAGAAGCGCGAGATTCTGCATACCCATCTCGACGAAGCCGAAAATATCTCGTTCGCGGGCGGCGCCGCGACTGAGTTGACCGAACCGTTCATCGTCCTGGCCGGCGGCGGACTCAAGCGCGAGAATATCGAGCAGGGCGTGCGTATCACCACCGCGTTTCAGCTGAAACAGATGCAGGAGCATTTCGAGCGTCTCGAAAAATGCGGGATGCCGGAACGCAGCAGTATCGATCGTTCCAAATTGTGGGCGATGTTCGAGATGGGTAAGGCGGCCGCCGCCGAAGCCGGGATCAAGTTCTAGCGGCGCGCGCCGAGGAGCCGAACAACTAGTGGCGTTCTACGCTGACAAGGACTACACGCAGGACCAGGCAGTTCTTGACGCGATCAATTCCGTGATGCAGGGGAACCTCACCCTGCATTGGCTCGACGCGCACACCGAGAAAATCAGGGGGCGTGCTTCAGACCCTCGTCGCGGGCTTACCTATCAGGATCTCGATATCGGCAGCTACGGTTATACCGATGTGCCGGAGTTCGTGTTGAACGAACAATCGATGGTGGCGCGTGGCAGCGAGAAGTGGGGCAAGCTGCCCGATATGGGCTACGTCGTGAATCGCAAGTCCGACGTGTGGTCGGATAACGTGACCGAGCTGTACGAAGAGGCGAAGGCGCGCCGCTGGGCACCCGCCGTCGACGTTCCGTGGTCCGACCTCGATCAGCATCCCATCGCCGCCGATGTGCAGGCCGCGTGCGCGCAGCTTTACACCTTTTTGCAGGAATGCGCGCTGGTCGGACTGGATTTTCCCGCGCGCTGGGTTCCGCTGATCAACCAGGAATTTATCGAGCAAAAGAGCTTCATGTGCGCGCAAATGCTTGATGGCGCGCGCCTGCTCGAGGCATTCCGAAAACGCGCGTTGTATAGCGGCGCGGGACTGGGACGCGCCAGCGTCGCCGCCGAACAGGGGCTCAAAGAATTGCTCTGGGCCGATACCTATCCGCAGGGATCCCTGGCGATCAACGTGCTGTTGACCGGCTTTATGCTGGCGATCTACCGCCAGGTTGCCGCTTTCGCGCCGTCGCGTGTCGACCGTTCGATCATGGGGTTCGCGATGCAGGACGCGGCGCGCTCGGTCAGTTATGGGACGGGATGCCTGCGCTACCACCTGGAACATCAACCGGCGCAAAAGGCGGCGCTGAGTGCTTATCTCGATGGCGCCGAGCATGCGATGCTGGCGCTACTCGGAAGTCCGGAAGTCAGCGAACCGCTCATTATAATCTGCGGCGGCGGCCTGAACGCCGATCAAGTCGGAACGGGACGCACCGCGATAATAAAATTCATTCGACTCGTCGTTCGCGAATACCTCGAGCGTGTCGATAGCGCGGGCCTCGGGCGCGCGCGGGAAAGCCGCCTGCCTGCTATCGTCGAACGAGTCAGTCTCTGAGCTAAATTGCCCGCAGGATCCAGGTCTCGGGAAATCGGGATCGTCACACAGAATCGGTGGTGCGGCGTCCCCCCAATGAACCGCTACCTGCCGTCTGCGCGAAGCGAATATCTTGCAGACGCGACGGCCTAGTGTTCAGCCGCCGCTACGTTGCGTAGATCGCGTTTGAGAAAGAGAAAAGTCGGCACCAGTACCAGCATCAACAGGCACAACATTCTGTAGATGTCGTTGAACGACAGCATCATTGCCTGCCGCTGCACCAATCCATAGAGCATCATCACGCCCTGCTTCTGACCGGCCGCGAGTTGATGCGCGAGATCGCTGCGATTGCCGACGGCCGGCGTAATTCGCGCCAGCGTAAAGATCGAGAGATGCTCGACCAGGTAGCTCTGACGTACCTGCTGCCGATGAATCAACAGCGTGGTCAGGTAGGAAGTTCCGATGGCGGCGCCGAGGTTTCGCGTAACCGCGTAGAGGCTGGCCGCGTAGCCCATTCGCTGGCGCGGCATGGAACTCAGCGCGGCGGCGGATAATCCCGGGAAGACCAACCCGGTCCCGACTCCTTGCACGATCGTCGGCCAGACGATGCGGAACGTATTCGTATCGAGGTCCAGCCCCGCCATCGCCCACATCGCGAACGCCACCAGACCGAAGCCGAGTCCCACCAGCGGCCTCGTATCAAAACCGCGACGTGAGAGCGTTCCCAGGGCGAGCATGGCGAACATCGTGCCGAAACCGCGCGGCGCCATCACCAGTCCGGCCTTCGAGGCGTCGTATCCGAGCAGTTCCTGGAGAAAAATCGGATTCAGGATGGCGGTGCCGTAGAGCGTGAAGGTCAAGAGGATTACCAGTGAAACCGGCAGCGTGAATTTCGCGTCCTTTAAAATCTTAAGATCGACCACAGGTTCCGCGGTGCGCAATTCATGCACCACGAGCAGGATCAGCGCCGAGACCGCGATTATGGTGCAGTAGGCGACCCAGGGGCTGGCAAACCAGTCGGCGCGTTCGCCGCGATCGAGGATCACTTCACCCAAGCCCAACCCCAGGAACAGGCAGGCGATCCCCAGCCAATCGACGGGCGCATCTTTGCGGAGTTGGCGTAGGTAAGACGGATCGTCGACGAAGCGCGCGACCATGAAAGCGCCCATCGTGCCGATCGGGAGATTTATATAGAAGTTCCAGCGCCAACTCAGCGTGTCGGTGATCCAACCGCCTATAGTCGGTCCCATGATCGGCGCGACCATCATTCCCATCCCCCAGATCGCCATCGCCATGGTTTGTTCTTGTGGGGAAAGGTCTCCATCAGGATCGCTTGCGACAGCGGCATCATCGCCGCGCCGGCTGCTCCCTGGAGGACGCGAAAGGCGACGATTTGATTGAGTGAGCGGGCCAGACCGCACATCGCCGAGGCGATGATAAACGTGATGATCGAAGCCATGAAATAGCGCTTGCGTCCGAAACGCGCGGCTATCCATCCGGTCATCGGAATCGTGATTCCGGCGGCAACTAGATAACTGGTGACGACCCAGGCGATTTCGTCGACGCTGGCCGAAAAGCTGCCCTGCATATGGGGCAGCGATACGTTGACGATCGAGCTGTCGAGGACCTCGAGGATGGTGCCCAACATCACCGACAGCGCGATGATCCATTTCTTGGCGCGCGAAAGCTCATGGCTATCGTGCGACGGCGAAGAAAGGGCGGCAGGCGCTTTTGGGCTCGCGCTCATGGTCGATACGGAAACAATTACCGCAATAGGGGCTGGCCGGTAAAACCCGCCGAATAATGGCAGATTTCCACTCTGACCCGCTTATTTGGGAATTTTTTGCTTTAAGGCTGCAGGAGACGCCCAATTATCTCTTAAAGCGATATAGAACGTTCTCAATTGCGTCATATAATCCCTAGCGATAGGATTTTGTCAGATAACGTCAAAAATGAGGGCTTGTCACTTATGAAACCTCTTAGAGGCTCGCGCTCCGGCCAAATTCTCGTGCTTGCCTCGATCTCGATGATCGCCTTGATCGGATTTGCGGCACTGGCGGTGGACATCGGCTACATGTATTCGACCAGGCGTACGATGCAAACCGCCGCCGACGCCGCCGCAATCGCCGCGGCCAACGCCCTGCAAGGGAGCAACAGCGGCAGCTACCAGACCGCGGCGACCGACGTCGCGACATTGAACGGCTTCACCAACGGACAAAATGGGGTGACGGTGACGGTCGGCACGCCGACCAGTGGCCCATATTCGGGCAATGCCAACTATGTCGAGGTGGACGTCAACCAGGCGGTACCGACTTTCTTCCTGCGCGTCCTCGGCTACAACACCCTGAGCGTTTCAGCGCGCGCCGTCTCCGGCACGATCAATGGACAGGGATGCATCTACGCGCTCGACCCCTCGCAAAGCGGGACGATCGCGCTGACGGGAAACTTCACGGTCAACGCGTCCTGCGGGATCATCGACAATTCGAACAGTTCTTCGGCGCTGACAGCGACCGGCAACGGAACGGTCCAGGCCACCTATACCGGAGTCGCCGGGAACTACACGAAGTCGGGCAACGTAACGATGACACCGACGCCGAATATCAATATCGCTCCCTCGATCGATCCTCTCGCATATGTACCAGCGCCGACCTTTAGTGCGAACTTTAACCAGTTGAGCAACACCTACACCGGACAGTACTCAGTCAGCGGCAATAACCAGGTAGTTACGGTTCCGCCTCAGATCTACTCACAGGGCGTTTCCATCACAGGAAACAGCGCCGTGGTAACTTTTAACGGCGGCAACTATGGAAACGGCATCAGCATAAGCGGCAACGTTTCCAGCGCCACCTTCAATCCAGGAACTTATCAAAACGGCGGTAGCGGCAATTCCATCAGCATTTCCGGCAACGCCACCACCACCTTCAATGCCAGTGGCACTTATACCTTCGGCGGTACCGTATCGATTACCGGCAACAACCGGGTCACGCTCAGTCCCGGAACTTATTACGGCGGCATTTCGATCACCGGCAACGCCAATGTCACCTTTAATCCAGGAACTTACATCCTGGCCGGAGGCGGTTTGTCGGTTACCGGCAATTCCACCCTGACGGGGACGGGTGTGACCTTCTATGACTCCCAGGCCACCGGCTACAGCTTCGCTCCGATCAATATGACAGGCAATGAGACCGCGAATCTCAGCGCCCCGACCTCGGGTACGCTCGCGGCAATGCTGTTCTTCCAGGATCGATCGGTCTCAAGCGGTACTGGCAATTCGATTGTCGGTAACTCGTCTTCGACCTTCGATGGAGCAATATACTTTCCGACGACATCGGTGCGGTACGTCGGCAACTCGAGCGGCAGCGGATACACGTTTCTGATCGCCGATACCATCTCGGTAACCGGCAATTCGAGTATGCAGATTGGTGATAACTATTCGACGCTAGCCAACGGATCTCCGGTCGAATCGGAGTACGTATATGAATAAGTGTTGGGCAAATGCGGCAAAGCGAGCGGTGAATCGGCGTCGGCATGCGCGCGGTCAGAGCGCGGTCGAACTGGCGCTCGTCACTCCGATCATGATCGTGCTGTTGCTCGTCGCCGCCGATTTCGGCCGGGTGTTCTATACCAGTATCGCGGTAAACAACGCGGCGCGCGCCAGGCCCGCGCAATATGGCTCGCGAGAGCGTGGTCACCGCCGCCGATTCGGTTGGGATGGCCGCCGCGGCGAAGACCGACGGATGGACCGGACTTAACGTCAGTGCTACCCAAGTGCACCTGTCAAACCTCGACCAGCGTCACTCAGTGCGCCACGATTGCCAGTACCTATTGTACTAACAATCCGCAGGCTACGTACGTCTCGGTAACGGTGCAGGCGCCGTTCCGAAGACCTGGTGACGTACCCGGGCTTGCCGTCCTCGATCACATTGACCGGCCACGCCATCATGCAGGTTCAGCAATGATGAGGTTCGGGTCTCGTCGTGCGCCGCAAGAGAGTCGGCGAAAAAGGCACGACCATGTCGGAATTCGCACTCGTCTGCACGATTTTTTTTATGCTGTCATTTGGAATTATCGAGCTGGGATCTGCGGTAATGGCGTATAACAGTTTGTGCGACGCGGCGCGCGAGGCCGTGCGCTATGCGATCGTGCATTCTCCTACTAGCGCAAATCCCGCAACTACCGCCCAGATTAAGCAGGTCGCGATTAATACCGCTCCCAATTTGGGAATCACCAGCGGCCAGATCTCGGTGACCTTTCCCGCCGACGCCAATTTGCCGTCATTGACCGATGCGCTGGTTACGATCTCTTATCCCTACGTCATCAGCATCCCATTCATGCCGACAACGTCAGTGACTATGTCGACCAGCTCGCGAATGCTGGTTTCACAATAGCGGCGCAAGGTTGGGGGGCGATGTGACTGTTTCGAAAACACCAAAGGTCCGTCTGGTTTATTTATATCAAATAACCAAGATTAACAAAATATTTATATCAAATAACCAAGATTAACAAAATATTTATATCAAATAACCAAACAAAATCAACAAAATATTTTATATATTTTATATTTTAATCAAAAAACAGTAAAAATGTTGATTTATACGGTGTTTATGCCCTCTTTTTTGGCGGACGCGAAATCGGACGCTCGTAAGTATATGATTTTACTTAATAATTCGGAAAAGAGAAACAAAATGTAAAATACATTCATAAAATAGTTAATGATATCATATACTTACAATATGTGTATAATGCGTTGCAAAAAACTTCGACTTTGCTAATAGAAATAATAGTTTTTCTCTGGCGGGAGTAAATACCATATGCGTGTATTATACATTTCTGCCATAAAAAATGATATTATAAAGGTGATATAAAAATATTAAACAAAATGTAAAAATAATATATGAAGAGAGAACAAGATATTAAACAAAGAGAGAAAAATATTAAACAAAGAAAACAAAATGTCATATTAAACAAAATGTAATATAAAAATAACATATAAAAACAACAAAGTATTAAACAAAATGTAATGTATTAAACAAAATGTAATGTATTAAACAAAATGTAATGTATTAAACAAAATGTAATGTATTAAACAAAATGTAATGTATTAAACAAAATGTAATGTATTAAACAAAATGTAATCTAAGCGATA
>CAWDQC010000035.1:0-18363 GCA_963804355.1 uncultured Pseudomonadota bacterium
AAGCTTCAGGAGATGGGGTGCGGCGAGAGGATTTCCGTGGCATCTACCCGCCTCACCTTGGTGCCAGAGATTTTCGGGGCGCACCATGGATTGGAGAGGCCGTCTCACGGGAGCGCTTCGCTACCTCGGAGATTTCATTTTTCGCTGCGCAAATTGACATGCTTCGGCGTCCTGACCCACGGCCTGACACGGCTTACAACATGGTCGCCGCGGCTGTCAAGTCAACGCCCGCGATATGCGGACGCAGCATGATAGTCCGTCGGGAATGGGCCGTAACACGCCGTCGAGAGGCCAGAACCTTGGTGATAGCCAGCCCTCCAATCATACCGCTGGACAAGGTTTGCGGACCAGAACTAGAGGTAGCCGCATACCTCCAACGTTTTATATTCGACGGTACATCCACCGTCCTTATTCAAGAGGTTAGCGCGATGGTTAAAAATGTGACGGTTTGCCTAAGCTTCGACTTCGACGCGATGTCGGTCTGGATCGGCACATTCCACGCCAAGTCGCCGAGTGCGATTTCACGTGGCGAGTTCGGCAACGTCGGCGCGCAAAGACTGCTGACGATGCTGCGCGAGTGGGGTATCCCGGCAACGTGGTTTATACCCGGCCATACCGCCGACGCGTTCCCGGCTACGGTCGAAAGATCGCGGCCGCCGGTCACGAGATCGGGCATCATGGGTACTTTCACGACCGTCCGAAGACGGCGGAGGATGAAGCGCACGACTTCGATCGCGCCAGCGCGACGCTCAAACGTTTGGTGGGTAAGAATCCGGTCGGCTACCGATTGCCGGCGGCGGGCCTGATGACGAGCACGCTGCAATGCCTGATCGAGCGGGATTTCCTGTACGACAGCAGCATGATGGGGCAGGACTTCTCACCTTATTACTGCCGCATCGGAGACCTCGCGCCGAGCGACGGACCGTTCGTATGGGGACGCAATACGTCCCTGGTCGAATTGCCCTTTACCTGGGGACTGGATGATTTTCCGGCATTCGAGCACGTGTGGACGCGCAACGGGGTCAACCCGGGATTGGCGTCGCCCTCGCACATCTACGAAATCTGGGCGGGCGACTTCGATTATCTCTACGACCGGCTGGACGAAGGCGTCTACATTCTAACGATGCATCCGCAGGCGATCGGACGTGGTCATCGTCTGTTGATGCTGGAACGATTGGTCAATCATATTCGCGAGCACGAGGGGTGAGCTTCAAGACCATGAGCGAAGTCGCGATCGAGTTTCGCGAAGCGAATCCGCAGCCGGACGCGGCCGCGACGAAATCGACTGTCGTAGCGACTGTCGCGAGAGCAAAGTCGGAACGCGCGAAAAGTTGCGAGCGCGAAGCGAAGTCTGAGACAATCGGTACGATCTTCGAGGCCTCGTGACGAGGCCGCGAAAGCGAATCAAGAAAAGCCGGCCGGTCCGGCTTATTCCTGGAAGACGTTTATTTCGAGCTGCGCGTAGGCTTCGTTGCGCAACGGGATAACTTTCTCGTAGTCGGGATCGCTGTGCCATGCATGACGGCGGCGATATCGGGAAAGCGCAGGACGATCCCAAGCGACCACTGGTGATGCCCGGCGATACTTTCCCATGCCGTTACCGCGAGCCACTACCTGGCCGCCGTGCTTCTGGATCACGGGAAGTGCCGCGCGCTGATACTGCTTGAGGGTTTCGAGCTTTTCGCTATTGGGCGTGCCCTGGACGATTACTAAAACGCTCACAAGTTCCTCCGATTATCGATAGTGCAATCAGTGGGCGGATTTCTCCGCTTTGACCAGGCGCAGATGACCTCGGCGTTTCACGCCACGGGCGCCGCTCTCGAGACTGAAGTCGTAGAGATGATCGAGACACATGCCCCACACTTCGGAGCCATCGTCGAAGATCAGCAGCGCAACGACGGTGGAAACTTTCGCCTCCCTGATGATGTGCGCATTCTCGGGTATGACCTTACGCTCGATCAAGACGCGCGCTTTGGCCAATTGATCCTGTGCGCACAGTTGGCAGGCCAGCGGCCCTCCGGTGTCCTGACGGTTACGCTTGTCGAGTTCGAGAATCGCGTCACGATCGGTAATGATCTCCGCCTCGCGCCATTTCATCTCTCGCCACCCCTCCTTCAAGATCTGCCCCTACCCAAGATGATCGTCGCCACATCTTCACCAATAGCCCGGCGCCTCGATTGCAAGACCGTCGAACGCGCGCAGGAGCCGTTCACGCCACGCATTGACTGGATCGGCCGCTTCAAGCAGCACGAGCGGACTGATCGCGCGCGCCCATTGGAAGCCGCCGAACACAACGTAGTCGGGATAAAGCGGCGTCTCGCCTCCTAAAAAAGGCTGGGCGCTAACGGTTTGCCGCAAAGGCTCGAGACTCTGTCGAAAGGCCGCAAGACGCGTCTCGCGGCCGGCGGAATATTCCTCCAACGTCATACCGATGCGCGCTTCACGACTGCTGCGAAAGTATTCGCGGTCGCGTGCGTCGAGATGGTTGAAAACGTCCAGTATCACGAAGCGGGATATTGCCGGATGCAGGACGGAGTCGCTCCATTGGTTGTAGAAACGGGCGAGAGCTCGACCGGCGCCGCCGCCAAATAACGAAGGACGATCGCCGTAAGCATCCTCGAGGTAGTTCGCGATGGTCCAGGAATCGACCACGCCGCGGCCGTCATCGACCAGGACCGGGACGCGTTCCCATTTATATTGCGCGATGAGGGGTTTGTCGGAAAAACGCCACGGAATGGTCTCGACCTCGAGACCCTTGTGCGCAAGCGCCAGCTTGATCCGCCAGCAGAAGGGACTAAACCGACGATTCGATTCAGCGCCGGCGAGGTCGTAGAGTTTCATTCCCATAACGGTTTCCCTGTAAATATTATCGCTGAGCGCATTGTGTGCGGCCAGAGGCAAGCGCGCGCAAGATGAGTCCGATTCGCATTGATTTACTTGGAGAATCGAGTTCGCGGGAGATTGCAAGCGCCGTTCGGTGATACAATAAGCGGAACATCGCCCGTCTAAGTGCGAAAGTCAGGAATGCCGCTCGCCGCCAGGCAAATCTGCTGTTCGCGCGCCAATTTGAGTTTAAGACTGACCAAGATAGACTCGCTCCAGGTGGAAAAAAATGGCTGAATTGAAAAATCGTCAATGGCTGTTGGCCGCGCGCCCCGTCGGAATGATCAAGGACAGCGACTACCGCTGGAATCAGATCGCGGTTCCGGCGCTCAAGGACGGGGAAGTGCTGCTGCGCAACCTCGCGTTTTCGTTCGACCCCACCCAGCGCGGATGGATGTCGATGGATACGTACGTCCGGCGATTCCGATCGGCCAGGTGATGCGCGCCGCCACCGTCAGCCAGGTCGTCGAATCGAAGAAGAGTGGTTTCGCCAAGGGCGACCTAGTCCAGGGAATGGCCGGATGGGAAGACTACACGGTTACTACCGGCGACGGGATGCTCGCGATGTACAAATTGCCGGCGGGCACCGATCCGCTGCTGGCGTTGTCACTGTTGGGTATCACAGGATTGACCGCTTACTTCGGCGTGCTCGATATCGGCCTGCCGAAAGCGGGAGAGACTTTCGTGGTGTCGGGCGCGGCGGGTGCGACCGGTTCGGTGGCCGGGATGATCGCGAAGATCAAAGGCTGCCGGGTTATCGGGATCGCGGGCGGATCCAAGAAATGCGCGTGGCTTACCGATGAGGCCGGTTACGACGGCGCGATCGATTACAAGGGCGAAGATGTCGGGGCGGCGCTGTCGCGGCTGTGTCCAAAGGGAATCGACATTTATTTCGACAATGTCGGCGGCGAGATTCTCGATCACGCGATGGCGCGGCTGGCCAACGGCGCGCGCGTCGTTCTGTGCGGGGGGATCTCGCAGTACAACGCTCCCGAAGGAATGTTCGGCGGTGGCCCGAAGAATTACTTCAATCTGATCCTGCGCAATGCGCGGATGGAAGGCTTCATCGTGCTGAAATTCAGCAAGCGCTTTCCTGAAGCGGCGGCCGAGCTGGGGAAATGGTTGGCCGAAGGAAAGATCAAGAATCAACTCGACGTGGCGCACGGCCTCGAGAACGCACCGAAGACGATCGTCCGGCTCTTCACCGGCGCCAACTTCGGCAAACAATTATTGCAACTCGCCTCGCCGGAATAGCGCGACGCCAGATAACCCCGCACGACCGTCAAGAGAAAACTTTCGCGAAGTCATGGCTGCCGACCGCATCGAACGCGGTCGGCGCCAGTGTGCAATACGCTAAGCGGCGCGGCGGAACTTCGGCAAGGTCACGTCAGAGGTGACGTCGTCGAATACCACCTCGACCGGCATCCCCAACTTGAGGTCGTCGGGTTTCACGTCGGTGAGCCAGGTGACCATCCGCACGCCCTCCTCGAGTTCGACGATCACCGGACTGTAGGGGACCTCTTCGGCGAATTGCGGCATCATCGGCTGAATCGCGGTGGTCCAGGAAAAGACTTTGCCTTTGCCCGACGACCGCGACCAATCCCAGTTGAAGGAGCCGCACTTCGCGCACATATCACGCGGGACGTGACGCCAGGCGCCGCAGTCCTTGCATTGCTGGAAGCGCAACTCGTGTTGCTGGCAGAATTTGAAGAACTGAGCCGACGGCCCGCCCACGCGTGGCAGTGGTAGTTTGTAGGGTTTTGAATTAGCCACGGTTATTTCCTCAGAATCGCGAGCCCGCCGTCACCGAAATCGCCCCACCCGGTGACCAGTCCCACTTCGGCATCTTTGACCTGGCGCGCGCCGCATTCGTTGCGCAGTTGGCGAGCCGCCTCGACGATATGATTGGTGCCCCACACATGCGCCTCGGAGAGCAGTCCACCATGCGTATTGAGGGGTAATTCGCCGCCGAGCTCGATACGGCCGCCGGTGACGAAATCCTTGATCTCGCCGCGCTTGCAAAAACCCATGGCCTCGATCTGCAGCATCACGACGTAAGTGAAACAGTCGTAGACCTCGAGGAAATCGATGTCCTTGTGGCTGACACCCGCCATCTCGAACGCCTTGGGCGCGGCGAAGCTGAGCCCGATCACGAAGGGATCGGGACGAGCAGGTATATCGTCGGCCGGATATGGATGACCCTCGGCGACACCGGAGATATATACCGGCGGCTTCCTCAGATCTTTCGCGCGCTCGGCCGAACTGACCACGATCGCGCACGCGGCGTCGGTTTCGAGACAGCAATCGTAGAGGCGAAAGGGATACGAGACCCATCGCGCCGCCAGGTAGTCGTCCATCGTCAACGGACGCCCACGCATCATCGCGCGATCGTTGAGTTGTGCATGCTTGCGCTCGGCAATCGCGACCGCGCCCATCGACTCGAACGGCGTGCCGTAGAGCTGCTGGTGACGAGTCGCGAGCCATGCGTACCATTGCGCGGGAACGGTCGCGCCATAGGCAGGTAATACGCGCCAATGGTATTTTGCAGCGGGTTGGGCGCGGGGATCGGTTTCTCGCCGGTCTGAGCGCGCGCGCCGCCGCCGCGAACCGGATTGACGAGTATCCGTTCCATCCGACCGGGACCAGGACGTTATTTGCGATTCCACAAGCGACCGCCAGCGCCGCGCTTTGTAGCGAAACCACGGGACTCGCTCCGCCCATGTGAACGGTCGTCGCGTAGCGCATGTCCTCGATTCCGAGGTTGGCGGCAGATGCTCCGAGGTTGCGCCGAGGGCGGCCCGATAATGCCGTCGATGTCGTGCGGCTTGAGTCCCGCGTCGCTGATCGCATTGACGGAGGCCTCGAGCAGCAGTTGCAGTTCGGTCTTGCCGGAGCCGCGACTGAAGGCGGATTCGCCGACGCCGACGATACAGGCTTTATCCTTAAGTGAGTACATCAGTTACTCCTTACCCGAAACGCGACTCTCAATAGATCACCTTCTCATCGATCAGTGCGGCAATTTCGCCATCACTGAGGCCAAGCAGGCCGTTGAAAATCTCGCGGTTATGCTGACCGAGATCAGGTGGATGCGAATAGTTCAATTCGGGCACGTTACTCATCTTGACCGGCATCCCGGGCATGATGCGCTCGCCGACTTCGTGATGATTCATCTTCCACCAGTAGCCCCATTCCCACAGATGACGATCCTCGTGAATTTCGACCGCATCGAGTACGGGACCGGCCGGTACGCCGGCCTGCTGTAGTTTCGCGGCGAGTTCGCGATGTTCATGCGATCGCGTCCAGTCGCGCAAATGTGCGTCGATTTCGTCGCGATGTTTCCAACGTCCAAACTGATCGGCGAACTTCGATTCGTTCGCCCATGCCGGATGGCCCATCACGCGACATAGCGCGTGCCATTCCTTGTCGTTAGCGACGGCGATCGCGATCCATTTGTCGTCACCCGAACATTTGTAGGTGTTGTGCGGAGCCATCACGTCGTCGGTATTGCCCAGCTGCCGGCGGTCGCGCCCGTTCATGAAATAATCCATGAACCATTCGTTCATCTGCCCGATTACGGTCTCGCCCATGCTGGCGTCGATCCACTGCCCCTCGCCCGTGCGGTTGCGATGACGCAGTGCGGCCAGTGCATGGAAGACGACGGCGCTCGCGATCGCATAGTCGGGCCAGGTGCCGCCGGTCTGACGCGGTGGTCCACCGGGATAGCCTTGCGCGTCGAACATCCCCACGAAGCAACACGCCATCGGACCCCATCCGACCCAGCGCGAGGGATCGGTGCCGGTTTTGCCGAGCAACGATACCGAGATCATGACGATGTCGCGCTTGAGTTTTTGAACTTCATTCCAGCTCAGCCCGAGCTTCTCGCCGGTCGGAGTCGGAAAGCATTCGAGGACGATGTCGCTCTTCTTGATAATCTGGTAGGCGAGGCTGCGGCCTTTCGCGCTCGACAGGTTGAGATTGATGGCCTTCTTGCCGTAGTTGAGATGATGATAAAAGCCGCTGCGGTTCATGCCGGACTTGCGATCCGCCATCCCGGCGGGATTGGTCCGGCCGATGTCGATATACACCTGCGACTCGATCTTGATGACCTCGGCGCCCATCGTGGCCAGCCACTGCGCGATTTGCGGACCGTTGATGATCCAACTGAAATCGGCGACGCGGATTCCTTCGAGCGGAAGACGTGCCATAGGCCTCCTCTGACGGATCATCGGAACCGTGGTTCGCGTGGCGCAAAAGTTCCGGCGATCTTTCCTGAAGTTATTGTTAATATAGAAGGCGTGGATTGACCAGCACCCGGTATGAAACCGGCGTACTTGATGAGGAACCGTTTCGAATGACTCGGATGAGATTACTAACGCAAACGATCGTCGCCGGAGCCTTGCTGACAATTGCCGTGGTGGCTTCGCCGGCGAAGGTCCTGGCGCAAAGCAAGAACGGCATCGCGGTGCGCGTCGACGGCATGAAGAACGACGACGGCCGGCTCCTATGCAGCCTCTTCAACGGCCCCGACGGCTTCCCGCGTGATGCTCACAAGCAATTCCGCGGCGCCCATGTGTCGATTCATGGGGGCACCGGCATCTGCGAGTTCGACAACGTACCGGCAGGAACTTACGCCGCTACCGTTCTGCATGACACGAACTCCAACGGCAAGATGGATTTCAACAAACTCGGCATGCCGAAAAAGGGCTTCGGATTCTCCAACGACGCCAAGGTCACGATGCTGCCGCCCGCGCCACCTTCGTTCAAAGCGGCCAGCTTCTCGTACAGCGGCAGTGGAATGCTGACGGTGCCGATCCGAATCGTGAATCCGAAATTCTGAAGACGCGTTTGCGCGTGAATGCGCCGCGGCAGTTTACTCTAGATCACTCCGGCGGCGCGCAGTCCTTGCTGTTCCTCGACTGAGATACCGAGGCGGGCAAGAATCTCCGCGTTGTGCTCTCCGAGCAATGGAGCGCGAGCAGGAGCCGGCGGCGTCCGCGTCATCGAGACCAGGTGATGCGGGTACTTGAAGCGCCCCGCGATTGGATGATCGATCTCCGTGAAGGCGTCGCGCGCGATCAAATGCGGATGCGCCGCGGCTTGCGACACGGTATGGACAGGACCGATAGTGAGCCCGCGCTTCTGCCCTTCGCCGACGAGATATTCCATGTCGTATTTGAGCAGCTCCGCTTTCACCATCGGACGCAGCGCATCATCGTTTTCGTGACGGCCGGCAAGATCCTTGAAAATTTCGTCGTCAAGCTCAGGAGGCCTGCCGAGAATATCCTTGAGCGCATCCCAATGAGAATCCGCCGCCCACAGCACGTAGACATAGCCGTCGCGACACGGCAGCGGTTCGAGTCCCACCGAGACGTTGGCCCGCAGACGGCTGAACGGCAGCCCGACATAACTCCATACCGCCATCTCGATCTTCGCGGTATTAACGGTCGCCTGCCAGCACGGAACGTCCACCCATTGCCCCTCGCCCGTCGAGTCGCGATGGAATAGCGCGAACATTGCGGAAGCGGCGGCGCTGGTTGCACCCATCATCTCGGCCGCGTGACCGGGCGCCTTGAGCGGATTCTCCTTGTCGCCATCATCGACCAATGTCGGCGTGTTGTAGCCGGTAAGACTCATCGACCATTCGATAAGCTCGCCACCCTTCCAGTCGCGATACGGTCCGGTCTGTCCGAACGGCGTAATCGAAACGAGGATCAGGCGGGGATTGATCGATTTCAGCGTCTCGTAGCCGAGCCCGATACTCTCGAGATATCCGGGCCGGTTGTTCTCGATGAGAATATCGGCGTCGGCAATTAGCTTTTTGAACACTGCGGCGCCGCTCGCCGTCGCCGGATCCAGCGTGATGCTTTTCTTCGAGGTATTGAGGTAGAGGAAAAAGCCGCTTTTTTCCGGATGGGGCGTGTCGCCGGCAAACGGACGATGGCTGCGAGCTTCGTCACCCACCGCGGGAGGTTCGACTTTGATCACCTCGGCGCCCATGTCGGCGAACATCTTGCCGCACATTGGACCGGAAACCATCTGCGCGAATTCGACGACCTTCAGATCATCGAGTGCTGATGCGGTCAATAGTCGATCTCCTGGAATCGTTGGCTCTCAGGCTAAATTTCTATCTATAGCGCGGCAGCAGTTCCTTGCCGAAAACCTCGAGTTGGCGTTTCACTTCGGCCACCGGCAGCAGGCCCTGATCGCCCTGCCATACGAACCATTCGGGATGAACGTTCTCGACCATCGCGTCCATTTCCTTGCGCACATCGGCGACGGTTCCGGCGAACGCAAATTTGACGCGCGTCATACGATCCATCGTCACTTCCGACGCCGGCAGCATGGTCTTGCCGCTCGGATAGCGGGCTTCGTCACCAGCCTCGCGCCAGGCCTCGGAGAAACCGAAATGATGGAAGAAGTTGCGGAAGCCGGCGCCGCAAATTCCCGCTTCACCGAGTTCGAAGGCGCGCTCGCGATTCTCCGCGAGGTAAACACAGTGGACCACGCCGACGTTCTCGCCGAGATTCAAATTACGACCGGCTTTCGCCGCTTCGTCCTTGTACGCCTCGACAAACTTGCGGACGACATCCGGCTGCGGAATCAGGATGGTCGGGATGATCCCTTCGCGGGCGCACCAGCGAACGGTCTCTTCGCTGACCGAAAAGGCCTGGAAGAGCTGCGGATGCGGTTTCTGGTAGGGCTTCGGTACCACGTTGATCTTTTGAATCCGCCCCTGTTCATCGACTTCGCCCAATGCACCGTAGTCGCGCGTCCATTCGTGCGCCGGCCACGGAGTTCCTTCCTGCGGCGACGGGTACTCGTAATATTTGCCCTTGAAACGGAACGGTTCGTCGCCCCACGCCAATTTGAGGAAGCGGAAAACCTCTTCGAAGGCCTCGCGGTTGATACGATCGGTTTCGCTCTTATCGCTGGTCGTGGCGCTGACATGAATCTCTGCGCCATCTGATTGAGCCAGCGCGCCTGGTAGCCGCGCGCGAAGCCGACGAAGGTGCGTCCCTTGGTCAGCTGATCGAGCCAGCTGATTTCGAGCGCCAGGCGTAGCGGATTCCATCCGGGCAGGACATATCCGATCGGCCCCACCTTGATACGCTTGGTGTTGTGAATGACGTGCTGATAGAGCGTCGGCAGTCCGCCGATCTCGAGACCCTCGCTATGCAGATGATGCTCGGGGAAGCAGACCGCATCGAAGCCCAGGTCTTCCGCCATTTGCGCGACTTCGACGACCTCGCTGATCATCTTCTGCCAGCGTTCGGTATGGTTTGCGATTGGGCGCAGCTTGCGGCGCTCTTCGAGAGTCGCCGGAAGAGTCGGCAAAAAGAAAAACATGAACTTCATAGCGGACCTCCCTAACAGGTCGGGTGCTAGCAGCGAAATTAGTCAATTCCGCCATGGAAAGCTATCCTCTGGAAACTTTCCGGTTCGCACGGCGGACAAACGTCCGTCGCGGTCCATGTTGATTTGCATAGCCCTGCCAACTTCGCTAGCACTCAGACCACCGTATCGGCATTAGCCGCATTCGAGGCGCATATTCATGTCCGCATTGGAGTTCGAGGTCCGCAATCACATCGCTTATTTGACGGTGAATCGGCCGCAGGTTCACAACGCGCTTAATCCCGAAGCTATCGTGCAACTCGCTGACGCCTGGGTGCGGGTCAACCAGGACGATGACGTGCGCGTCGCCATCGTTACCGGCGCGGGCGACAAGGCTTTTTCGGCGGGCGCCGATCTCGCCAAGATGATTCCGTTGCTGACCGGTGCGCGCCAGCCGGAAGACGAATGGGACAACCGGCTCAAGGAAAATCGCCGCCTCGGCGACCACGCCCTGCTGCGCGGCTACGACGTCGATAAGCCGGTGATCGCGGCGGTCAACGGTTTTTGCATCGCCGGCGGCTTCGAGTTGATGCAGGCGACCGACCTGCGCGTCGCGGCCGATCATGCGCGCTTCGGCTTGCAGGAGGTCAAATGGGCAATCATTCCGGCGAGCGGCTCGCTCGTGCGTCTGCCGCGCCAGATGCCCTATTGCAAGGCGATGGAAATCCTCCTCACCGGCAATTTAATCGACGCGCAGGAGGCCTACCGTCTGGGCCTGGTGAACTATGTCGTGCCGGCCGCTGAAGTGATCGCAAAGGCGGAAGAACTCGCCGCGGCGATCGCGGCTAACGGACCGATCGCCGTGCGCGCGATCAAGGAAGGCGTGCGGCGCGCGGTTGGACATACCTACGAAGAAGGCTTCAAAATCGAGAACCAGGTGGCGCGGCCCGTGATGAAGTCGGAAGACGCGCGCGAGGGTCCGCGGGCCTTTATCGAAAAGCGCAAACCAAACTACAAGGGACGTTAGCGATGCCGGTCAAATTGAAAAAGACAGTCAAAGAATTGCTCGACGAGGCCAACGCCGAAATCGAAACTATCCCCGCCGCCAAGGCGATCGCGCTCAAGGACGACCCCAACGTTCTGTTGGTCGATATTCGCGATATTCGCGAACTCGACCGCGACGGCCGGGTCCCGGGAGCTTTTCACGCGCCCCGCGGAATGTTGGAGTTCTGGATCGATCCCGAGAGCGAATATTACAAGGAGATCTTCGGTTCGGGTAAGAAATTCGTCTTCTTTTGCGCGGCGGGCGGACGTTCAGCCTTAGCCGCCCAGCAGATGCAGCGGATGGGACTCGATCCGGTCGCGCATATCGGTGGCGGATTCCGCGGATGGAAGGAAGCGGGCGGCCCGATCGACCCCGGCAAGCCGCGCAAATAACCTCGGCTTCGCTTCAGCTTGCGGCCGGCACGTCCAGTTGGCGCCGCAAGGTATCGAGGAAGCGCCGCGCTACCACCTCGGGCGAATCGCCGCCGGGGTGGTACCAGACCTGCGACCAATTGAGGCCGCCGAAAAGCAGCAGTCTCAGGTAATGCCGATCGATATCAGGCGGTAAGGGTAACTCGTCGATCAAACCGCGAAAACGCGCCTCGTAGTCGCGGCGCAGTTCGCGGACCCGCGGGCCGATTTCGCCCGCCTCGTCTGGCCGCGTACCAATCATCACCTTCGCGTAGTCGGGAAATCCGAGAAGCGCCTGAAGATGCGCCGCGCATGCCGCCTCCAGACGCTCCCACGGTTCGCTTTTCAGCGCGACGGCGGAGTCGACCCCTTGCGCGATACGTTCGACTCCTTGCTCATAGACCGCGAGCAGCATCTCTTCCTTGGAATCGAAATGGTAGTAGATCGACCCGGAGAGCATCCCGACCTCTTTGGCGATATCGCGCATCGAGGTCGCATGGTAGCCGCGCTCGGCAAAGAGCCTGGCCGCAGCGTCGAGTAATTGGGCCCGGCGATTATCGTGACGCTGGGAACGGACTGCTGCGGCCTGAGAACTTGCCATATTCGGTGATTATTGTCCTCTCAACCGTTCCATCGTACCGGCGACACTCGCGCCTTACGCTGACTGTTCCAGATTTGCCGCGCGCCCGTCGATATTCGGGTCGATTCCGAGCTTGCGCAGGTTCTCCTTCGTGCGCGGGGTCATCAGGCCGACCTTCTTCATATTGGGACGACCTGCGTATACATCTCGCGGCGAAAGACCGAACGGAAGAACGCATAGTCGCCATTGGTCTTCGCATTCTCGACACGCGTGCGCTCGATTTCCTTGATATCGCCCTGCGAAAGCCCGACCTTCTCAAAGGCCTCTCGCGGAAACTGGCCGCGCAACACCAGCCGACAGGCTTCGGCTGTGAAATCCTCGACTTCGCTCATCTCCGCCGGATTCAAACTCGCAAGCGTGTCCGGCAGACCCAATACCGAGAAGCCCATGTGTCGCGATTCGTCCAACAGAATCCTGCGGCTGATATTTTGCAGCAGCGGATCCTGGGCGGTCTCGGCGAGCATGCGGAAAAGTCCGACGGCAAAGGTCTCGGCGACGAGTTGCAGACCCACCGTCTTGATAAACCACTTGCCCTGCCCGAGCAGATAGTCGAACAGAGTCTTGAGATTTTTCGACATCGGATAGAGGCGACCCTCGCACTTCTCCGCCATGTAGCGGCTCAGCACTTCGGTATGGCGCGCCTCGTCGACCACCTGGGTCGATTGAAAAAACTTGGCGTCGTTGGTCGGTACCATATCGACCAACTGGCTGCAGGCCAGCATCGCGCCCTCCTCGCCATGGAGGAGCTGCGACAACCGCCAGCATGAGAATTCGATATTGAGTTCGCGCTGCGTCTTGGTGTCGAGTTTGTTCCAGACCTCGCTGCCGTATCCGTCGATCAGCCCGTCGGCGAACAGTCCGCGGTCAAGGTCAACCGACTGCGACCAATCGATGTCTTTGGAGACATTCCATTGATCGCGCTTGGCCTTTTCGTAGAGGCCGCGCATGTCAGGCGCCTGGACGGCGTAATCGCGCTGGTAAAGAGTTTCGAAGCGGCTATCGATCATGTGAACGGTCTCGGCTGCCATCGCAAAATCCTCCGGTAATCGGCGCAGGGCTAAACAAACGCTTGTTTGCTTGTACCGCTCGCCGATGCCGACTGTCAAGTCCAAAATTCGCGTAGATTCGACCTCTATTATGGGTGCCAGATTTACCACCCACCCTACCCTTTTATGTTGACACTCGAGAGCACGTTTTTCGCCGCCATAACCCGTGTGGATTTTTGTTTACGGGAGTAAGCTCCCAAAAACGAGGGAAGAAACATGGCCATAGCTACCAGCGATTACTCCGCAAAACTAGAGCCTTTCGAACAGGAAATTCTCCAGATCCTGCGGGCTTTCGAGACGATTCAGGAAAACCTCAAACTCGGTGATATCAAGGAAGCGCAGGCGAAGTTGGTCTCGGCGACCGGCGGCACCTTGCGACGATTCGCCAACGAGTTTGCACCGATCGAGCCGCCCGAGACTTTGCGCGAATTTCATACGGCCCTGGTCGAGGCCGTGGCGCAACTCGAAAAGTCCAACAATTTCTTTATGACGGCGCCGAATCGCGAGTGGACGATGGCTTTTCTCTACAGCCGCAACGCCTTCTGCCGCGCGCTCTATGAGCTCTACTCGATTCGCGAACAGTTGCCCATTATCAGCCAATACTTCGCAATCGAGGGCGCGGAACATATCGCCGCCAATTCGCCGCCGTCCGGCGCACAGAATGGAGCCGCGACCGGCTTTTCGCAGTACGATCGCGACGCCACGCGCGGGGCTTATTCATTGTACGTTCCGGAGAATTATTCGCCCGATCGGCAATGGCCGCTCATCATTTGCCTGCACGGCGGCTACGGCGCGGGCAAAGAGTATATCTGGACGTGGCTGCGGTCGGCGCGCACCAAGGGATACATCCTCCTCTCACCCAAATCGATAGTTGAAACCTGGACGATGACGATGGGCAGCCCGGATACCCGCTCTGTCATGAAAATGCTCGACGAAGTCCAGGAGAAGTACTCGGTGGACCGCTCGCGTATCTATCTTACCGGACTCTCGGACGGCGGCATCTTCACCTACATCATGGGACTCGAGCGCCACGAACTCTTTGCCGGGATTGCCCCGGTCGCCGGCGCTTTGCACATGGCCGCCGACCCGATGCTACGAACCGGTACCGGCAAGGAACTTCCCATCTTCGTGATTCACGGGGTACACGACTTCATTTTCCCGGTCACCTTCACGCGCCAGACCAATGATCTACTCAAGCAACTCGGCTACGACCTGAAGTACGAAGAACTGCCGGAATGGGGTCACGCCTTTCCGACTCGATCAACGAGCGGCTGGTGTTGCCCTGGTTCGAGGGTCTGCCTCCGCGCAAGATCGATTGAAGATCCTCTCTCGGCGCCAAAAAACAAAAAAAGAGGCCGGGCATCGCCCGGCCTCTTCGTTTAACCCTAACCTGCCATCCGCGTTCGCGATGGCCCCCTCTCCCTAATCGGAGAGAGGGGTTTTAACGGCTCTCAGCCGCCGTGACGCAGCAGACGACCCGAGGTCGCGCCAGTGCACTTGTTATCCTGGAAGGTCACTTCGCCATTGACCATCAAGGTGCTGTAGCCCTCGGAGCGCTGCACCCGCCGCCATTCGCCACCCGGAAAATCGTGAACGATTTCCAGCGGTTTGATCGCCAGCTGGTCGAGGTCGTAGGCCACGACATCGGCCCAGCTGCCCTCGACCAGGGTGCCGCGATTCTTGAATCCGGCGCACATCGCAGGATGGGCGCTCAGGCGGAAATGCATTTCCTCAAGCGACAGGATATCGTTGTCGCGACCCATCCTGATCAGCGCTTCCGTCGAGTAGCGTCCACCCGAGAAGAACTTGGTGTGGGCGCCACCGTCGGAGACGCCGAAGATCGCCATACCCGGCGACGTCACCATCTCTTTCAGGTAGTCGTTCCGCACGTTGAGCGGAGGCGTATAGAACTCGGTATTGAGCCCGTCGGCGCAGCGCGATATCGAGCATCGCATCGACCGGATGCTTGTTCTCGCGTTTCGCGATCTCGCCGATCGTCATGTTTTCGTACTTCTTCAGCTCGGGGCGCTTGCACTCGAGCACGAAGAATCGCGCCAACATTGTTGGTGATGAGACCGGTCATCTCGTCGACCTTGCGCAAGTCCGGCCGGCCGTTCGGGATCGCTCAACTTCATCAGGCGATCCTCGACCGGACCGGTCGTCACTTCGCGCCATTCCGGCATGTCGTCCCATAGGTTCCAATCCTTGAAGGTGAACAGGAAGCCGACTTCCAGGGTCGCGCTCTGACCGTATACGCGGATACCGCGTTTTGCGCAGCTTTCGATCCAGTGCAACTGCCGGCGGAAACGCTCCGGATACGCATCGTTGACCGCGATCGCGTTGTAAAGAATCGGCCGGCCTGCCGCCAGCGCGAATTCCTCGTAATGCTTCTCCGTATGATCCTGCACGTCGCCCTCGTACTTGCTGGCGTCCGGGATATAGGACATCTGGATGAAGCCCTCGTTGCGCTCGCCGAGCACGTTCGCCAGCGCCAGCGCGGTCTCATCGTGCATCAGGTCGGTGACCATCGGGGTGCCGTCATAGTCGGCCTGGACGCTGTTCTCGCCGAAGCGCTGCGCTGACCATCCGCAGGCGCCGCGATCCATCGCCTCGTTGATATGCGGCACATCTCCTTGGTCTCGGCTCGGTCGGCATGCGGCCCGACTTGGCTTCATCGAGACCCATAACCCAGGTCATACCGGCGCCATCGGCACGAACGGCAGCAAGTTGATGCCCTTGGGATGGCGATCGACGCTGTCGAGGAATTCGGGATAGGTAACCCAGTCCCACGGCAGTCCCGCCTTCATCGAGGCATACGGGATCGCTTCGGTGCGCGTCATCGTCAGCATCGCGCGATCGCGCAGCTCGGGCTTGACCGGCGCGAAACCGAAGCCGCAATTGCCGATCACGATTGAAGTAACGCCATGCCAGCTCGAAATCGTGCAGTAAGGATCCCAGAAAAGCTGCGCATCGTAATGGGTATGCAGATCGACGAAACCGGGAGCGACATTCAGCCCGCCGGCATCGATAACCTTCTTCGCCCGTGCGACTTCAGCTTCCCGATCTTGGCGATCTTGCCATCCTTGATTCCGACATCGGCCTGGTATCGCGGCAAACGGTGCCGTCGATAACCATTCCACCTCTGATAACTGTATCGAATTCTGCCATTTGTTGACCTCCTGCCTTGCGCGCTTGCGCTCGGGTGAAAGCGACCAGCGGTTTGTTTTAAGTCCGATCCATCATGGAAACTTCAGTTCGATAAGGCGCTCAAACTAATGTGCCCAAGTAACTACGCTTATAGGAAATCTCCCCAGATTCCACAAGCGCTCTGGCTTGACAGCACCTCTGACGAACCACGCGCGGGTTCGAGCGGCCCCCGCCATTCCGTTAAAGCCTTTTTACCCCGGTTTCACCCTGTTTTCCAAGCGCTGACTCAGAAATTGAGGGAAGAGCACGTTTCCTCGGACCCTAACGGCCCTTAAAGCTCGCCTGACGTTTCTCGAGAAACGCTCCCATGCCCTCGGCCCGATCCTCGGTTCCAAAGAGGAATGCCATGGCCTGCCGTTCGGCCTCGATTCCGCTCTTCAAGTCGGTATTCATCCCCGTATGCACCAGCAATTTGGCGCAGCGGACGCCCAACGGCGGCATCTTCATCAGCCGCCGCGCCCAATCCATCGCGGTGTCGGGAGAACCTTGGCCGATGGCACCACCTCATTGACCAGGCCGAATTGCAACGCCTTTTGCGCGGTTATCGGGTCACCCAGGTAGATCATTTCCTTGGCCAGCGCAGGCGGCAGCATGTGCGACAGGCGCTGGGTACCGCCGCCAGCCGGGCGATGAGGGGAATTTTAATCTCGGGCACACCTATCTGCGCCTCTTCGGCCATGATGCGAAAATCGCAGGACAGCGCCAATTCGCAGCCGCCGCCGAAGGCGAGACTCGTTCATCGCGGCAATGGTGGGTCGGTCGAGGTCGTCAATCGCGTTGAAGGCAATCTGAATAGTTTCGATATGCGCCATGAAGTCGCCGCTCGTGGCAATGCCGGCGAGATTGGAAATATCGGCGCCCGCGCTAAAAAGCCCGGCCGTTCCCAGTAAAAACCAGCACGCGTACGGATTTATCAGAGCACACGTTGGTCACCGGGTCAGCAGAATTCCCGTACCATCACGGCGTCGATTGAGTTGAGTTTTGCGGGGCGATTCAGTCTGACCAGCGCGATTCCGTTATCGATCGAATATTCGAATGTTTGATACATTTGGTGTTCCTCCCGCCGTCGTGGTACCAGAATCCAACCCGTTCAGATGGGAACGGGTGAGCGTGTCGGACGCGAGCCTGCCACGCATTCGCAAACTTGTCTACGCAGTCGCGCTGGCTAATATTGGCGACGAATGAGCAGAGACGGCGAAAACGCATTTCCCTGGCGCGTGGCCATCCTCGGTCCGCTCTTCATCCTCCTGTTCGCATTTGCGTTCTACTTCTACAACGACCTGCGCCAGGGGGCTCGGCCTGGTCCTCCTCGGTCTTTCCTTCAGTGTACCGATGCTCTGGGTGGTGCTGGCCGCGCGCGACGCGGAGTATTCCGACTCCCCGGTCCGCCAGTTCATTCCACGGATGACGGCGATGCTGGTATTGGGTTCGACCCTGCTCGGTTTTACGATGTGGAACGTCGATTTGCGGATCAGCGCAATGGAGGGGGGCTTTGCCTTGGTCTACATCTCGACCGGACTAATCGCGATGCGCATCATCAAGTCGCGCCCGAAGCGGCCGCAACTTACCGCCCTCAGCGGCGGCAATCTCGAACGGCGTCAGCGCCGCCGCAGCCATCGCTAGCCTTTCCTTCCAGCTTGGGCCACAAGCCTCGACTCTGGTAGAAGCAAAAGCATCAGCGGTACTCCCTTCAGGGAGACGCGAGCCCGCAGATTGCGGTCATAATTCGAAACGAGGACGACAATGGCAGCCAAAGAAAAGCCCACACCGACGCAGTATTTCGACTCAATCGACGCCGCC
>CAWDQC010000036.1:0-78790 GCA_963804355.1 uncultured Pseudomonadota bacterium
TAACTGGCTCATCGCCTGGAGCACCTGATTGGCGACCTTCTCGTCGACCGCGAGATCGGTTCCGAAGACCTTGACCGAATCGGTGCCTTTGACGCCCGAGAGCGCCTCGTCGATGTTGTCTTCGATATTCTGCGAATAGCCGAAGCTGACGCCGGGAAATTCGCGCCCGAGCTTGCGATCGATCTGATCGACCAGTTCCGGCTGGTCAGCCCATGCGGCCACTGCGGCTGCGGCTTGAGGTCGATCGAGAATTCGATGTTGAAGAAGCCGGTGGTCTCGGTGCCGTCATCGGGACGGCCAAGTTGCGAGACGGCGTTGGTAACTTCGGGAAAGGACATGAACACGCCGCGCATCCGATTCGATAAGGCAGCGCCGTGATCGAGCGAGATCGTAAGCGGCATCGTCGCGCGTGCCCAGATATTGCCCTCCTCGAGCTTGGGCAAAAATTGACCGCCAAGACGCGGGAACTGGCTGAGGACCGCGATCAGAAATGATCAGGATGAATATCAAGGTCAGCTTCGGCCATTCGAGCACGAGGACGAAGAGCCTGTGATAGAAGCGGCTGATGGCGTCCCACACGCGGTTGTGAGATTCGCTCAATCCATTCTCGAACAAGTAAGAGGCCAGCACGGGCGAAACAGTGATGGCCAGAATGATCGCGGCACCGAGGGCGTAGGCGTAGGTATGCGACATCGGAGAGAAGATCGCGCCCTCGACCCCGCGCATCGTGAACAGCGGCAGAAATGCGATCACGAAGATGAGCGTCGAGAAGAACATCGGTCCGCCGACTTCCTGCGCGGCGCGCAGCACGCGTCCGCTCGCGTTTTCTCCGCCGGGACGCTCGATGGCGAGATGACGATGGATGTTCTCTACCACGATGACGGTGGTATCGATGATGATGCCGAAGTCGATCGCGCCCAGGGAAATCAGGTTGGCCGGAGTGCCGCCGAAGTGCATCAGCGCGAAGGCGCCGCAGAGCGCGAGTGGAATATTGATCGCGGCGATTATCGCAGCGCGCAGATTGTTGAGGAAAAAAAGCAGAACGAGGAAGACCAGCACCATCCCGATGGTGAGATTTTCGAGCACGGTATGGAGGGTCGTATCGACGAGAGTGGTGCGATCGTAATAGGGCACGATCTTGTAGCCGACCGGCATTATCCCCGATGAGTTGAGATCGACGACCTTGCGCTCGACGCCGCGGACGGTCTCGAGGGTATTGCCGTACTTGCGCATCAGCACGATCCCGGTCGAGACTTCGTCGCGGTGATTCATCCCGACGATGCCGAGCCGCGGGGCGTAGCCAACGCTGACGTCAGCGACGTTGCCGACCGAGATGGGAGTACCCTTGTTGGCGGCGAGCACGATGCTGCGGATGTCGCCGAGCGAACGGATAAATCCGATGCCACGAACGTTGAAGGCCTGCTCGCCGACAGTCAGGTAGTTGCCGCCGGCATTGGTGTGGAGTTCTCGATCGCGGCAATCAGAGTGGCGAGCGGTATCTGGTAGGCGACCAATTTATCGGGGTCGACCTCGACGTAGTATTCCTTGGTGAGCCCGCCGAACGAGCTCACACCAATCACGCCGGGGACCGTGACCAATTGCTTCGCGGCGACCCAGTCGTTGATCTCCTTCTCCCTGATCAGGTCGTGGTCAGGGCTCTCGATGGAATAGCGATAGATTTCGCCGATCGCATTCTCGGGCGAGATTCCGGCAGACGTTCCCTGGGGCAAGGTCACGAAGGCGAGCGAGTTGATTACCTCTTCGCGGTCCCAGTAGTAATCGCTATCCCAATCGAAGTAGCAGCGAATATCGGAGAGGCCGAACAGGGAAATCGAGCTCATCGCGGCTGAGGCCGCGCGAGGTGGAGACGCCGTATTCGAGCGGAACGGTGATCATCCGCTCGACCTCCTCGGCGCTGAGCCCGTTGGGAAGCGTGAGGACCTCGACCATCGGCTGCACGGGATCGGGGTACGCTTCGATATCGAGTTGGGAAAAAGAGTAGGCGCCGAGCAATCCGAGCGCGATCGCCAATCCGACAACCACGATGCGCTGCGACAGCGCGAGATCCATTATGGCCCGAATCATCGCGACCCTCAGGAACTCTCGCCGTTCGCTTCGTGCCAGAGGGCATTGATCTGAATCGATTCCGCCGCGACTACATGTTCACCGGCACTCAATCCCGAGAGCACGCGCGCAAAGCCCTGCTCTTTCCACGAGCCGATCGTGACCTTGCGCCGCTCGAAGTGACCGCCTCCCAGGTCGACAAAAACGAAGTAGCCGTTGGTGTCAAAAACCACCGCCTCCTGGGGCACCACCAAAGCGTCGCCGGGGCGCGTCACGATGCGCACGCGCGCATACATCTGCGGCTTCAGCCTGGATCCGGGATTAGGATCTGACAGCGAATCTGCAGCGTGTGAGTATTGGGGTCGAGGTTCGGGACTGATGCAAACCACGCCGGCGAAACTCGCGTCCGGGAAGGCGGTCGTAACCGCCTGGAGAGCCTGGCCGACGTGCACGCGCGCAAGGTCGTCCTCATAGATATCGGCGACGACCCAGACGTCATCGAGCGTGCCCACCGTGTAGAGGACGTCCCCCGGATTGACCGCCGCGCCGCGGGTCGCCTTGTTGTCGACCACGGTGCCGCCGATCGGCGCCCGTACCCAAACGGCGGGACTCGGGGCCGTGATCGCGGCGATGTCGCGATCACTCATGCCGAGGAATTCGAGCTTGCGCTGTGCCGCGGAGAGCATCGCAGCCGCGAGATTACCGCCGCTCGCCGCCATCTGCGGCGAAGAGCTGAGCTGTGAAGTAGTTTTCGCCTGCAGGTACTCGGCCGCCGCAGTCATAAAGTCGGGGCTGTAGAGTCGACAATTCGTTCACCGGGATAGACGTTAGTCCCACTGCGAAACACGAGCGGCTTCGATCCGTCCGGCGACGCGCGAGACGATCGTCGAAACCCGGCGGTCGTCGAAGGCGACCTGCCCGGTGGTCTCGAGAACACCCGGCAGCGCGACGTCGCGGACTTCCACCAAGGTCATGCCGGGGACTTGCCCGCCGGCAAGGTCGAGCACCACGGGGCCACCGCCCTGGTGAATCAGGCGCGGGTTCGGTTGCGGCGCCTCTTCGACCGCGGCTCCGCTCGGCGCCGACGCGTCGCATCCGTTCAATAGCTGTGGGAGCGCGAGCGCGGCTACGAACGAAATCAAGAAGCGAATTTTGTGTATCTCATTGAGGCAACGGCTGGCCTATCGCCTGCTCCAATGCGACTTTGGTCGCCAGGAACTGGTTGGAGGCCTGAAGGTATGCTACACGAGCGTCGTTGCCGCGTCGTCAAGGCGCCGGCGAGTCCGTTGAAATCGATTTTTCCCGCCTGATAGGCGGTGAGTGCGACTTGAAAATCCTGACGGGCGAGCGGAATCAGAGAGTCGCGATAAAGTATCGCGGTCTCGCGCGCGAGCTGCGCGGTGCGATAGAGCGTCGTCACACCCGCGGCAGTCTGGCTGCGAATCGAATCGAGTCTTCGCTCGCCGCCGAGAGGTCATAGCCGGCTCGCTTAACATCCTCTTCCTGCTTAATCCAGAAGAACACCGGCGCGTTGAAACGATATGGAAAAACCGTGATCCTGCATGCGGCCGGTACTTGAAGGGGCGGCGCTCGACAGCAGGTAGTTATCGAAGGTGTAGCCGAGCGTATAGTCCGGGGCGTATTCGAGCTTTGCAAGTTTCAGCGCCGTCTCGGAATTGCGTTCGGCCAGCGCAGTTTCGAGAATTTCCTGGCGGACCTCCGTCGCCAGATCGGCCAGCTTGTCGACGGACGTCTCGATACCCTTGAGTTGGAGCCTGCGATCCAGATCGAGCGGTTCGCCCGATGGCCTGAAGAGCAGCTGATTCAAGGCGGTTTCGTCATTGAGGACGGAAGTTCTCAGCTGCCGCAGGCTTTGTTGCGCCGTCGCCACGTCGAATTCCGCGCTGATGAAATCGGTCTGCGTCACCTGACTGGCCGAGTACGCCACCTGCGTGACCTTGAGCACCTGCTCGAGGTCGGCGACATTTTCCACCTGCACATCCGCCAATGCTCCATCGAGGAGAACCTGGTAATAGGCAGTCTCGGTAGCAGCGCGAATATCACGCAACACGGCTTCGTAGGTCAGTCGCGCGATCTCGGCGTTACGTTTCGCGCTGTCAGCCTGCAACAGCGCTTTGCCGGGAAACTGAAATGGCTCGGTCACCGTCAAGGTGTGAACGGAAGCTCCAGTGAAACCGTTGGTTGCGCTGTCGACATTTGCGTAGCCAAGAATCGGATCGGCCGGCGCGTAATTCTGCTTGATCCTGATGCGTCGCAGAATACCATCGGTCGCGCGCGGCACGCACCTGGGGATTCATCTCGGTCGCAATCTCTACCAGTTGTACGGGGCCAAGCGCGGAATCACACCAAGCCGTATTGGCCATTACAGTTAAGATGAACACGGCAGCGGCGGCCATTACGGCCTTCCTCGATTCTGTCGGCATGCTCAACCTCCCCATCTCGCTTATGATCGAGGAATAGCTCGCGATGGACTGGCGCGCTGATCCGCCCACTACTCGCAAGAGAAGATTACGAATCTACCTGCGATCACGTTACCGAATCGTAAAATCGGGCCCTCAATGTTCGTGAACTAATTGAAGACGCCAATCGGCAGGCCGCAGAAACGAAAGCGGCACGCTCCCCAATCGGAACGCGCCGCTCAATTCAGCGCTCGAATGTAAGCCGCGTTCGCCTGCGACCCTGGGCAAAATCACTATTGTGGCTGAGTGCCGCTCGCCGGTGTCTGTCCGGTCTCGGGCGCGGCGCTAGAGCCGCTGCTCGCCTGTGTTTCGCCGTATTCCTTCTCCAGGGAACGCAGGTAGACCACTACTTCCCAGCGCTCGTTGGAGGACATCGCGTCGTCATACGAGGGCATCCAGATACCGCCGTTGCGGATATATCCGTAGATGTAGCCGTCCGGCAGATTCTTACTGACACCGGTCATCAGATTGGCGGGCTTATGCTGCAGGAGATGGACGACGGTTCCGTCACCCTTTCCGGTCATTCCGTGGCACGGCGCGCAGTCGGTCTGGAAGAGTTCCTTTCCATGCGCCAGCACCTGGGGTGTCGGCTGCAGCGGATTCTGCATCTTGACCGTCATCAACTCGAGCTTCATCGGCTGAAGCGCCTGGGCGTCGGGCATCCCGGGAGGTTGTCCGTAGTGGATGTTGTAGTTGATCCCATCGACCGGCAGGGTACCGTCGGGCATCACGCGAGGCGCGACTTCGAGCGGCTGCACCGACGCGCCCTTGAACATGTCGGTACTCCAGGGAAAAGCGCCTGCCGGAAGCGGCGCCGAGGCCGACCCCCGCGACGGCCAGCAGCATTGCCGATATTGCCGTGGGCGCTGTGATCCTATGCCGACGCCCTGCTCTGACGCTCAGCCTCATATGCGTGCGCTTCCTGCCCTTTCAAAGGGTGCGTGACAATACGCACCGGTCAAAACAATCCGCGACACCTTACCCTGTCCGAGCCCCGACAATCAAATCGCCTCCGTAATGATCGGCCTTGCGAACGGTCCGCCGGATTCGATCATCATTTCACGACAACGGTGACCGTTCATCGAATCTTTTCGTGCGGAACGCAGGTGTACTTGTAGGTTCCCGGGACTGTGAAGGTGTAATCGAAGGTAGCTCCCGGCTGCATAAAGCCCGAATCGAAGGGTTTAGCACCCTCGGCAGTACAACATCCTTGGGACGCTGCACCATGTCGGGATCGGCGTCCACCGAGTGGAGCGTCTTGGCGTTGTTGATCCATTCGACCGTCTGGCCGACCTTGATAGTCGCCGTTTCGGGCATGAATTCGGGGTTTATCGGACATTTTCACGACGACGGCCGGGTTTCCCGTAGCGATTGCTGGTAACGGAACGGAGAGCGCCAGTCCGCCGACGCTGAGGCCCATGACCAGGTTGAAAAATGTCGAGCGTTTCATGTTTCTCGTCACCTTCCGGACGGCCAATGTTTCACAATTCACCGTAATCGCAGGATTGTGTGAGTTTAGCAAATGTAATCTTCGCACCATCGTGATTTTAGCCAATCTACTTCGATTCGCCAACTGGAAGCTTTGGGTCGTGGTCTTACGTTACCGAATGAGGCCAAAAAAATGGCTCGGAGGCGGGGAGGCCTTCGAGCCATTGTCCGAAGAGGAATTGGTATCCGCGCCTAGGCGGCGGCATTCTGCGGTTCGCGGGTAGTGAACTCCAGCCCGCGGGCTCCCGCATCCACCACCACATGGGAGCCATCGCGAATCTCGCCCGTAATCAACTTTCGGCCGAGCGAGGTTTCCAACTCGCGCTGAATCAACCGACGTAGCGGCCGCGCGCCATAGTTCGGATCGTAGCCATGATCAGCGAAATAATCGCGCGCCTTGTCGGTGAGCTCGAGCTCGATTTTGCGCTCCTCGAGCCGTTTGCGCAGGACCGTCAGCTGGATGTCCACAATCTGTCGCAGCTGTTCCTTGGTCAACGGATGGAACACCACGATCTCGTCGACGCGATTGAGGAATTCCGGGCGAAAGCTCTTGCGCAGAACCTCCAGCGCTTCTTCTTTCATGCGGTCGTAGTTCTGCCCTTTGAAGGACAGGATCAGCTGGCTCGCGATATTCGACGTCATGATCACGACGGTGTTCTTGAAGTCGACCGTTCGTCCCTGGCCATCGGTGAGACGACCGTCGTCGAGCAACTGCAACAGGATATTGAACACGTCCTGATGCGCCTTTTCGATCTCGTCGAAGAGGATCACCGAATACGGACGCCGGCGCACGGCTTCCGTGAGCTGCCCGCCCTCCTCATAGCCGACATATCCAGGAGGGGCACCCACCAGACGCGAGACCGTGTGCTTCTCCATGTATTCCGACATGTCGATCCGCACCATCGAGCCCTCGTCGTCGAAGAGGAACTCGGCCAGCGCTCGCGCGAGCTCGGTCTTGCCCACGCCGGTCGGGCCCAGAAAAATGAACGACCCGATCGGACGGTTTGGATCCTTTAATCCCGCACGCGCGCGAATCACCGCGTCGGACACAGCCGAGACGGCCTCATGCTGACCAATCACGCGCTTATGCAGATGCTCTTCGAGATGCGCCGACTTTATGGACTTCACCTTCCATCAGACGCGACACCGGGACTCCGGTCCAGCGCGCCACGACCTCGGCGATATCGTCCTCGTCGACCTCTTCTTTGATTAGACGCGACCCGCCCTGCTCCGCCGCTTCTTCGGCCGCCGCGAGTTCCTTCTCGAGGTTCGCGAGCTTGCCGTATTGAAGCTCGGCGACTTTGTTCAGATCGTATTCGCGCTTGGCCTTATCGATCTCATGGCGAGTCTGTTCGATTTCACTCTTGAACTTGGCCAGCTTCTCGAGCCCGCCTTTCTCGTTCTGCCATTGAGCCTGCAGGGTGGAACGCTTCTCTTGCGCCTCGGCCAATTCCTTTTCGAGTTTCCCGAGACGGTCCTTCGACGCGGCATCGGTCTCTCGCTTGAGCGCCTCGCGCTCGATTTCGAGCTGCATCACCCGTCGATTGGCTTCGTCCAACTCGACCGGCATCGATTCCTTCTCGGTGCGCAATTTGGCCGCCGCTTCGTCGACCAGGTCGATTGCCTTGTCGGGTAGAAAACGGTCGGTGATATAGCGCTTCGATAGCATCGCCGCCGTCACCAGCGCGGCGTCCTTGATCCGAATTCCGTGATGGACTTCGTAGCGCTCCTTGAGGCCGCGCAAAATCGAGATGGTGTCTTCTACGCTCGGTTCGCTCACAACCACCGGCTGAAACCGCCGCTCGAGCGCCGCATCCTTCTCGATATGTTTGCGGTATTCGTCGAGCGTCGTCGCGCCGATGCAATGTAATTCGCCGCGCGCGAGCATCGGCTTCAGCAGGTTCGATGCATCCATCGCACCCTCAGCCGCGCCCGCGCCGACGACCGTATGCAGCTCGTCAATAAAGAGGATGATCTCGCCCTCAGCCTGCTCGAACCTCTTTCAGCACCGCTTTCAGTCGTTCTTCAAATTCGCCGCGGAATTTCGCGCCCGCGACCAGCGCACCCAAGTCGAGAGCGACGATCCGCTGTGTTCTTCAAACCTCGGGAACGTCGCCCGGCGATAATCCGCTGCGCAAGCCCTTCGACGATGGCTGTTTTGCCAACGCCCGGCTCGCCGATTAGTACGGGGTTATTCTTGGTACGTCGGGAAAGTACTTGGATGACTCGGCGAATCTCTTCGTCGCGACCGATGACCGGATCAACCTTGCCGGCAGCGGCCAGCTGGGTCAGGTCGCGCCCATAACGTTCGAGCGCCTGATACGTCGCCTCCGGATTCGAAGACGTCACGCGCTGGTTGCCTCGAATCTTCTTCAGCACGGCCATCAGCTTGTCGTGGGTGACGCCGGCTTCGCGCAGAATCTCGGCGGTTGCACCGGGCTCATCGAGCATCGCAATCAAGACGTGCTCGACGGAAACGAATTCGTCAGTGAGCTTACCGGCTTCGGATTCGGCTCGTGTCAGGACACGGCTTAACCGTTGAGTCACATAGGTCTGACCGCTGTCCGCGCCGCCGCCACTAACGCTCGGAAGCTTGCGGATCTCATCCTCGAGCTTGCGGCGAATCCCGGCAACGTCGGCACCGGCGAGCTTCAAGATCGACGAAGTCAGTCCCTGCTCGTCCTCCAGGAGGGCTGACGCCAGATGCTCGACATCGACCCCTTGATGATGGGCGCTGACTGCCGAGCTTTGGGCGCGTCCCAAAGCTTCCTGAAGTTTTTCGGTGAAACGGTTAACATTCATTCGTTTTCGTTGCCTCTGGGGTAAAAGATAACCACTTCGAGGCCCCGCGCAACGGCGTTTTCCGTAGCCCGACCCACCGGATTCCCGCCCTGGCGCGGTTCTATACCGGGGTCGTTACCGCCGATGATAAAAGGGCGATACGGCTCGTCGCCGTCTGGTCGCAGGCGGCTGAAACCTCGAGAAATCGCCGCCCGCGACTTGCTATCGTTCGGTTAATGGATACCGGCTCAGCCGCCGGCGATGGTCATTTCGGCAATCTTGAGGGTCGGCGAAACCACCGGCGAGCGCCATTTGAGGTCGTTCCCGATCATCTCGATCGACAGGAACATATCCTTCAGATTCCCCGCAATCGTGATTTCCTGGACGGGAAACGCCAGTTCGCCATCTTCGATCCACATCCCGCCCGCGCCGCGCGAATAGTCGCCGGTTACACCGTTGACGCCGAATCCGATCAGTTCCGTCACGTAGAGACCGCTCTTGACTGACGCGATTATCTCTTCGGGCGTATAGCGGCCTGCCTCCAGATAGAGATTCGCGGGACTCACGCTGGGAGAATCACCGACGGCACGCGAGGCATTGCCGGTCGGCGCAAGCTTGAGTTTGCGCGCGGAGTAGCAATCGAGCAGGTAGGTTTTGAGCTCGCCCTTTTCCACCAGCGCTTTCCGATTCGTCGGCAGGCCTTCGCCGTCGAAGGGCCGCGATCCCATCCCGGCGCGCATCGTGCCGTCGTCGTAGACGTTGACGTTCGCCGCGGCGATTTGGGCGCCGAGCTTTCCGATCAGGAATGACGCGCCCTTGTAGAGCGAAGGACCCGACGCCGCACCCGCTACCGATCGCAGCAGGGACGCCGCCATGTCGGGGTCAAATATCACTGGCGCGCGCGTGGTCTTGAGCTTCCGTGCTCCGAGCCGACGCAGCGCCCGTTTCGTCGCGGTCTTGCCGACCGACTCGGCATCCTCGAGGCGGTCAAATGACGATTCGCCGTATACCAGTAACCTTGCTGCATCTTGCCGTCATCGCTTTGCGCGATCGGCGCGACGCCTAGGTTGTACGAGGTACCAACGTACTCGCCGCTAAAGCCCGAGCTATTGGCGAACAATACCTGGTAGCGTCCCGAGTCGAACTCGGCGCCTTCCGAATTTTTGATCCTTGAATCGGCCTTGAGCGCCGCATTCTCGGCGGTACGCGCGATCTTCAGGGCTTCGTCCGCAGCCGATCAACCCGCGATTCGGATCGGCCAGTTCGAGCTCCGGCAGATGCTTCGGATGAAGCGCCGGATCGGGCAGCCCCGAAGCCGGATCGGCGGCGGTTAGTCCCGCCAGCTTGACGGTATCGGCGACGAATGCCTGGAGCGAATCGCGTTCGATCTCGGCGGTCGAAGCATTTGCGGAAGATTGTCCGATGAAAACGCGAAGCCCAAGCCGCCGCTCGCGCGAACTCTTGAGCTTCTCGACCTCACCCAGACGTACTCCGGCCGCGGTGGATTCGGCGCTGACGAAAAGAACCTCGGCCGCCGTAGCACCGTGGCGTCGCGCCTCACTGAGCGCCCATTCCGCCAGCGCCGCATCGAGTTGAGCCATAATCGCTTGCCCCCGCCCTCAGCCGCGCGTCCCGCCGACCGTGATACCGTCAATTCGAATCGTGGGCAGACCAACCCCAACCGGAACCGATTGCCCGTCCTTACCGCAAGTGCCGATTCCCGAATCGAGCGCGAGGTCGTTGCCGACCATCGAGACTCGCGTCAGCACGTCCGGCCCGTTACCTATCAAGGTCGCGCCCTTGACCGGCCGCGTCACCTGCCCGTCTTCAACCAGGTAGGCCTCGCTCGCCGAGAAGACGAACTTGCCGTTGGTGATATCGACCTGGCCACCGCCGAAACTCACTGCGTAGAGCCCGTGCTTTACGGAGCGAAGGATCTCTTCGGGAGTCGAGTCGCCGGGCAGCATGAAGGTATTGGTCATCCGAGGCATCGGCGAATGCGCGAAGCTTTCGCGCCGGCCGTTGCCGGTCGGTTCCATTTTCATCAATCGCGCGTTCAGACGATCCTGCAAATATCCGCGCAGGACTCCCTTTTCGATCAGCACGGTGCGCGACGTCGGCGTTCCTTCGTCATCGACGTTGAGGCTGCCGCGACGATTCGCGATCGTCCCATCATCGATCACGGTGCAGAGCGGACTGGCGACCTGCTGGCCGATTCGATTGGAAAATGCCGAAACCCCTTTGCGGTTGAAATCGCCTTCGAGCCCGTGACCGATCGCCTCATGCAGCAGGATTCCCGGCCATCCCGGGCCAAGCACCACGACCATCTCGCCTGCGGGCGCATCGACGGCGTCAAGGTTGACGATCGCCTGTCGACAAGCCTTGAGCGTGTATTCCTTCCAGCGATCGTCCTCGAAAAAATAGCGCCATTCGACGCGGCCGCCGCCGCCGAAAGCGCCCATCTGGCGACCCTTGGAATCTTCCGCAATGACCGTCACATTCAACCGGCATAGCGGCTGCACATCGGCGGCGATCTGACCGTCGCTGTTGACCACCATCACCAGTTTTCGTTCGGCCGCGACCGACGCCATCACGTTACGAACGCGCGGGTCGAACGATCGCGCCAGTTCGTCGATCTGTCTAAGCAACTTGGCGCGCTCTTCGATCGGTATTTCGATCGCGGTGTTTTCCACCTCGTAAAGATTGTGCTGTGGCACGGGTTTGCCGACCTGTACGGCGCCCGGCACCTCGCCGCGTTGATCGGCGATCGCGCGGGCGGCCTCGGCGGCGATCCGCATCCGATCGACCGTCACTTCGTCGGAGTACGCATAGCCCGTGCGATCCTCCGCACAGACCCGCACACCGACGCCGTGCGAAACGCTCTTCGAGGTATGGTTAACCATCGACTCTTCGAGGCTCAGCCCCTCGGCGCTGCGGTACTCGAAGTAAAGATCGGCGTAATCGGCCTTGCGCTCGAGGGCGCTACCGAGGATTCGTTCGAGCGCGCCTTCATTCATCCCAAATCGGTTCAGGAAAAACTTGTCCGGCTTGATTAATTCATTCGCCATCGACTTGCTCACCTGTCATCACCCGATTCTAGCAGAGTGCCACAATCGGACGAAGGTTACGCGTTGGAAGGACTGGAGAATCAGAGGAAACGGCGGTCTTACGCTGGCAACCGTCGGCAAGGGCCCCTTCAGCTGGGCCTAGCTTTCTACAAAGCGAGCGCGTACCCAAACCCCGCCATCGGAACGTCCCTTCCGCCCGACGCGGTTCGGGACGGGACTACTTAGCCGGCCGCGACTGCCGCCCGTCGCGGTTCGTTTTGATCTTCGCGTCGCGCCGCGCGCTTCTTGCGCGGCTTCTTGGGCGTCGCCTGATCTGAGAAGTCGCTGAACTCGATAATCGAAAGCGCGGCCGCATCGCCACGCCGGAAGCCAAACTTTACTACTCGCGTGTAGCCGCCATTGCGATCTTTGAAGCGCGGAGCGATCTCGTCGAAGAGTTTTTTCACTGCGTCGCGCGATTGCATGAAAGCGAAGGCGAGCCGCCGCGCCGCGAGGTCGCCGCGCTTGCCGAGGGTCACCATTCGATCGGCGTAACGGCGCAATTCCTTGGCCTTGGCGTCGGTCGTCTTGATCCGCTCGTGGCTTACCAGCGCGAGGACGAGATTACGAAAAAGGGCCTTGCGATGGGACGAGGTGCGGTTAAGCTTACGACCGCGGTTCAGATGGCGCATTGGTTCACTCCCAGGCTAGCGTCGCTGCGGCTCAAGCCGACTCGCGCCGCTCCTGTTCCTCCCACATCCGGTCCAATTCGCTCCGCGACGGGAGATTGTCGAGCCGCATTCCCAGCGAGAGGCCCATATCAGTGAGCACTTCCTTAATCTCGTTGAGCGATTTGCGACCGAAGTTTTTGATCTTGAGCATGTCCTGCTCGGTACGCTGCACGAGTTCGCCGATATATTTGATATCCGCGTTCTGCAGGCCATTAAAAGCGCGCACCGAAATCGGCAGTCCCTCGACCGGCCGATACAGGTATTCATTGAAAGCCGGACGTACTTCCTGGCGATCGCCGCCCGTGATCGGCACCTCGGCTTCTTCCTCGACGCCGGCGAAGATCGCCATCTGGTCGCGCAGCACTCGCGCCGCATAGGTCAGCGCTTCCCGCGGCCAGATCGAACCGTCCGTCCAAATCTCGATTGCCAGGCGATCGTAATCGGTGCGCTGGCCGACGCGCGCGTTAGTCACCGTGAAGTTCACCTTCTTGATCGGTGCAAAAACCGCATCCAGACGCAACGTTCCGATTGGCTCCTCGTCCTCGCTGCGCTCACCCGGCACGTAGCCGCGTCCGCGCTTGATCACCAGTTCCATGTCGAGTTCGGCGCTCTTATCGAGCGTCGCAATATGCCGGTCGGGCTCGAGAATCTCGAGACTGGGACCGCCGGTGATATCGCGCGCCGTCACCACCGCCTCGCCTTTCGCCTTGAGCGTCGCCGTCAGCTGATCGCCTTCATGCAAGCGCAGACGGACTTCTTTCAGGTTGAGCACGATATCCGTGACGTCCTCTTTGACCCCCGGAATCGTCGAGAATTCGTGCAGCACTCCCTTGATACGAACCGCCGTGATGGCAAAGCCGGGCAGCGAGGAAAGCAGGATCCGGCGCAACGAATTGCCGATCGTGGTGCCGTACCCGCGCTCGAGCGGTTCCGCGAAGAAGCGCCCGTAACTCGGGGTTTGTTCCTTTTCCTCAAACTCCACAGTCTTGGGTTTGATCAGGTCGCGCCAATCATTCTGCATAGTTCTTTACTTTACCGCCGAAGGATTTGTATTGGGCGTGTTCCGCCACTGTCGCCTAGCGCGAATAATGTTCAACGATCAGCTTCTCGCTAATCGGCATCGTCAGGTCGGCTCGCGCCGGCAATGCCTTGAGCAAGCCGCGGAACTGCTCGCGTTCGAGTTGAATCCACGGCGCTACGCCGCGGCGCTGGGCCAGTTCAATCGCCTCGACCACGACCTTCTTTTGCCGGCTCTTCTCGCCGATACTGACGACCTGATTCACCGCCAGCAGATACGACGGAATCGTCACCGGCCTGCCATCGACCTCGACATGGCTATGGCGCACCAGTTGCCGCGCCTGCGCCAGCGAACTCGCGAAACCGAGCCGATAGACCACGTTGTCGAGACGCCGCTCGAGCAATACCAGCAAATTTTCGCCAGTGATGCCGGGCATCCGTTCCGCCATCTCGAAGTAATGCGCGAACTGTTTTTCGAGCAACCCGTAGATACGTTTGACTTTCTGCTTCTCGCGCAAGCGGATGGAAAATTCCGAAAAGCGCGTGCGCGCCTGGCCGTGCGCGCCGGGCGGATAGTTGCGCCGTTCGATCGCGCACTTGTCCGTATAGCAACGCTCGCCCTTGAGAAAGAGCTTCAGCCCTTCGCGCCGGCATAACCGGCATACCGGCCCAAGATTTCTTGCCACTTCGTTCCCTTATGCTTCCGCCGTGTCAGACCCGCCGCCGCTTTGGCGGACGGCAGCCGTTATGCGGTATCGGCGTTACGTCCTTGATCGAGATCACGTTCAAACCCGACGCTTGCAATGCGCGCACTGCTGACTCGCGCCCGCCTCCCGGACCCTTCACATGAACCAGCACCGCTCTCATGCCGAATTCCGAGACTTTGCGCGCACAAGCCTCAGCCGCCATCTGCGCGGCAAACGGCGTCCCTTTGCGCGAACCCTTGAATCCGACCGAACCGGCGCTCGACCATGCGACCACCAGCCCCTGCGGATCGGTAATCGTGACGATCGTGTTGTTGAACGTCGCATGCACATGCGCGACGCCTTCCGGCACACTGCGCCGCGTACGACGTCGCCGTGGAGCAGGCGTCGTTCCGGCAGCAGCGGCGCCGCCGGCCGCGGGCGCCGTTCCACCCGGTGCCGCCGGGGGCGTTGCCGCCGCGCGCTGCGCTGCGGGCCTTTCTTCTTTGATCTCGTCAGCCATCTCGTCCTAACTCGTTCTCACTGAATCCTGTCGAAGATTTCGGTCGAATCTCTAATCACGTGGTCGCGGCCAGCATCCTTGCCGATCGGCCGTTAGCCCTTCGGCGGTGCCGACTTCTTACCGGCGACCAACTTGCGTGGACCCTTCCGGGTACGCGCATTGGTATGAGTTCGCTGGCCCCGCACCGGCAAACCGCGCCGATGACGAATACCGCGATAGGAACCGAGGTCCATCAGCCGCTTAATCGCCTGCTGCACGTCGCGTCGGAGATCGCCTTCGACCTTGTAATCCTGATCGATAACCTGGCGAATCCGTACCTGTTCGTCGGCGGTCAGGTCGTCGCTCTTCCGATCCAGCGGTACATTGGCCTGCTCGAGGATCCGATGAGCCATCGGACGGCCGATACCGTAAATGTAGGTAAGCGCGATTTCCATCCGCTTGTTCCTGGGCAATTCGACTCCGGCTACTCGGGCCATCGGATTCTCCTGTGGTTAACCCTGGCGCTGCTTATGACGCGGATTCGAACAGAGAATCCGCACCACGCCCTCGCGGCGCACTACCTTGCAGTTCTTGCAAATCTTTTTGACTGAAGGACGAACCTTCATCGCACTTAACCGTTCCTTTAGCGCATCCGATAAGTGATACGTCCGCGGGTCAGATCGTACGGCGATAATTCCACCGTCACCCGATCGCCCGGAAGAATCTTGATGTAATGCATGCGCATTTTACCAGAAATATGTGCGAGCACGCGGTGCCCGTTCTCCAGCGATACCCGGAACATCGCATTGGGGAGCGCTTCGAGCACCGTTCCGCTCACTTCGATTGCGTCACCCTTGGACATTTATTAACTCGCTCAGAATTTCGGGACCATTGCCGGTAATCGCGATCGAATGTTCGAAATGGGCCGAAAGCTTGCCGTCGGCCGTAACCGCCGTCCATCCGTCGTCGAGTATCTCGAGGTCCGCCGTTCCTTCGTTGATCATCGGTTCAATCGCCAGGACCATTCCTTCTTGAATTCGTGGATTCGGCATCCCGGCGCGAAAATAATTGGGCACTTGCGGGTCCTCATGCAGTCTGCGGCCGATTCCATGCCCGGCAAACTCCGTCACTACCGAAAAACCCGCACCCTCCGCCGTGGTCTGCACCGCGCGGCCGATATCGCTTATCCGATTCCCGACGCGCGCCTGCTCGATCGCCGCATAGAGCGCGTCGCGTGTGACCTTCATCAGCAACTGCGCCTGATCCGGCACCTTGCCCACCGCGATCGTGCGCGCTGCGTCGCCGCAATAACCCTTGTAAATAACCCCGAAATCGAGGCCGACGATATCGCCGGGCTTTAATCGTCTTCCCGCTCGCGGAACGCCATGCACGATCTCGTTGTTGATCGACACACAAAGGCTATGTCGATAAACCACGGCGCCCGGCTTGTAGCCCTTGAACACCGGCCGCGCGCCCTTCTTCAGCGTCAATTCTTCCGCCAATCGGTCGAGATCGAGCGTGCTCACGCCCGGACGCGCTGCCGCGATTAGTTCTTCGAGCACCTCGGCGACAATCTGATTCGCCTGGCGCATCAGCGCGATCTCGTCGCGATTTTTCAGCGTGATCACTTCAGTCTCTACGACTTGGCCCGCTCTATTCCGAGCGCTGCAAGGATTTTCCGCGAAATCTCCTGCGGTTGTCCGATTCCTTCGATCTGCGCCAGCAGATTCTGGCGTCCATAATGATCCAGCAAAGGACGAGTCGAGGCCGCATAGACCTCGAGGCGCGCGCGCACGGTATCTTCCGAATCGTCGTCGCGCTGGTAAAGCTCGCCGTTGCACGAGTTGCACATATTCATGTTGCGCGGCGGATCGTAGATCTCGTGATACATCGCGCCGCAATTGCGGCAGGTGCGACGTCCCGAAATCCGCTTCACGATCTCGTCGTCCGGCACGATAATCGCCACTACCTTATCGAGCTTCTCCGCACGGTCCGCCAGCATCCTGGCCAGCGTTTCCGCCTGCTCGACCGTGCGCGGAAAGCCGTCCAGGATAAATCCGTCTTTGGCATCGGCCTGCTTCATCCGTTCGTCGATCAGGCCGAGCACGAGTTCATCCGGCACCAGGGCGCCCTTGTCCATAAAGCCGCGGGCCTTTAACCCCAGCGGAGTACGATTACGCACCGCCGAGCGCAACAGGTCACCGCTGGCGATTTGCGGGACGCTGAATTCCGTCTCCAGCATGCGCGCTTGCGTACCCTTGCCGGCTCCCGGCGGACCCAATAGAACCACCCGCACGGTCTAGTCTCCTCTCCTCGATCTGACGCGCCCGCGACGCATGAAACCCTCGTAGTTATGCGCCAGCAGATGACTCTGGATCTGTGCCGCCGTATCCAACGCCACCCCGACTACGATCAGCAACGCAGTCCCGCCGAAGTAGAACGGAACGTTAAAGCGCTGCATCAGGATCGTCGGAAGCACGCATACCGCACTCACGTAGATCGCGCCGCCCAGGGTAATACGCGACAGCACCCTATCAATATAATCAGCCGTCGATCGTCCGGGCCTGATCCCCGGGATAAAACCTCCATACTTCTTGAGGTTGTCGGCGACGTCGACCGGATTGAAGGTGACTGCGGTATAAAAATAGCAAAAGAAAACAATTAGTCCGACGTAGATCAGATTATATATAAGACTGCCGGGTGTTAGATAGCCCGTGAATTGCTTCAAAAACGGCACGAAAGTGGCCAAGGTCGCCGGTACCACCAACAACGACGAAGCGAAGATCGGAGGAATAACCCCCGAGGTATTGATCTTCAGCGGCAGATGACTGCTCTGGCCGCCGTAGACTCGTCGCCCGACTACTCTTCTCGCGTATTGCACCGGAATCCGCCGCTGGCCCTGCTCGACAAATACGATTCCGGCGGTGACGCCGATAACCACCAAAATAATGACAATGAGCGTGAAGATGCTCATTTCACCTTCGCGCAGGAATTGCGCCGTGGTGCCGACCGCGCTGGGCAGCCGCGCCACGATTCCCGCCATGATAATCAGCGAGATACCGTTACCGACGCCACGCTCGGTTATCTGCTCGCCGATCCACATGACGAAAATAGTTCCGGTGGTGACCGTAATAACGGTCATCACGATAAACGCCAGTCCCGGATGGTAGACGATCGAGCCGCCGCCCGGTGCCTGCGCATGCTCGAGTCCATAGGCGATTCCGGTTCCCTGGACGATTCCCAGTCCGACCGTGCCGTAGCGCGTGTACTGCGAAATCTTGCGCCGCCCCGCCTCGCCCTCTTTGTACAGTTCCTCGAGATAAGGCCATCCGATCTTCAGCAGGTCCAGGATAATCGCGACAGAAATATAGGGCATGATGCCCAACGCGAAGACCGAGAACCGCTCCAGCCCGCCACCGGAAAAAAGGTTGACGTAACCGAAGAGCGAACTCGAGAACTGGTTGAAGAAGGCCGATAGCGCCTGGCCGTCGATTCCCGGCGTGGGTACCGCTATACCAACTCGATACACCACCAGCATCGCGGCTGTGAACAACAGCCGCCGGCGCAACTCCGGGATGCGCGAGGCGTTTGAGAACCCCTCAAGCATTCAGCTCTTATGAGCCCTCGATAACTTCAGCCATGCCGCCCAGCGCCGCGATCTTATCGCGTGCACCCTTGGAAAACGCATGGGCGCGAATTGTCAACTTATACTTTAAATCACCGTCGCCTAGAACCTTGATCCGCATCCCGCTGCGCACCAGTCCACGCCCGGCCAGCGCCGCCGGATCAACCGTCTCGCCTTCGCCGAAAACTCCCAGCTTGCCGACGTTCACCAGCGCTATTTCCTCGCGCCGCGCCTCATTCTTCTGGAGCCGGCGAAAACCGCGCTTGGGGATACGCCGGAGCAGCGGCATCTGCCCGCCTTCGTACCCGGGCGGCGTATTACCGTGCGACCGCGAACCCAACCCCTTATGCCCACGTCCGGCGGTCTTGCCGTTCCCCGAACCGATTCCGCGTCCGACCCGCCGCCGACGGCGAGTAGATCCCGGAGAAGGCTTTAATTCACTAAGCTTCATTACAACCGCCGCCTATTCCTTAATCTCATCTACTAGATGAGATACTCGCCGGATCATCCCGATAACTGGCGCAGTCAGCTTGAGTTTACGGGTGCTGCCGACTTTGCCCAATCCGAGTCCCTTCAAGGTCTGGCGAACGCGTTGAGTAGTCCCGATCGGACTGCGCACCAGTTTGATATGAATTATTTGATCCATCGCGTTGCCTCTTACACGCTCAAGCAACCGGTGCCGATTCGGCCACGACCAAACGCGATTTCTTGACTTCTTCGGGGTTGCGCAGCTCGGATAACGCCTGCAGCGTCGCCTTGACCAGGTTATGCGGATTCGACGAACCCAGACGCTTGGTGAGGATATTGCGGATTCCGGCGAGCTCGACGACGGCTCGTACTCCGCCCGCCGCGATCACTCCGGTACCCTCCGAAGCCGGTCTCAGGACGACCTTGCCGGCGCCGAAACGGCCGAGAATCTCATGCGGAATCGTGCCCGCCCGCAGCGGCACCCGAATCAGACTCTTCTTGGCGCGCTCGACACCCTTGCGAATCGCCTCCGGCACTTCGTTGGCTTTGCCCAATCCGAATCCCACCAGACCGTTCTGGTCACCTGCGACTACCAGCGCGCTGAAACTGAAGCGCCGGCCACCCTTGACCACCTTGGCAACCCGGTTGATGTTGACCACCTTCTCTTTGATGTCCATCCCTTGCGGGTCAATCCGTTGTGCCACGATGATACTTCCTGTTGCCCCTGCTTAGAATTTGAGACCGGCCTCACGCGCGCCGTCGGCGAGAGCCTTGACTCGGCCGTGATAGAGAAAGCCGTTTCGATCGAAAATTACCTGGCTGATACCCTTTTCGCGGCATCGATCCGCCACAGCTTTTCCCACCGCCTTGGCGGCCGCGACGTTGCGTTTGCTCTTGATCGCCTCACGCAGGTCGGGACCGAGGGTCGAAGCCGCGACCAGGGTCTTGCCGGATTCGTCCGAGATGACCTGGACGTAAATATGATGCAACGAGCGGTAGACCGATAGCCGCGGCCGTTCGTCACTGCCGCGCACCGACTGTCGTACCCGCACCTGGCGAGTCCTGCGGTTTTTTGAGCGTTGAAAAGCCATCTTGATCCAGTATTCCTAACCCGCGCTGGAGCCCGCCGCCGCTTTCCCGGCCTTGCGTCTGATAGTCTCGGTTGAGTACTTGATGCCCTTGCCTTTATACGGCTCCGGCGGCCGCAATTCGCGAATCTGCGCCGCGACCGAGCCGATCAACTGGCGGTCCGCGCTCTCGAGCGTAATCGTCACCTGCCGATCCACCTTGGCAGTCACTCCCGGCGGAAGCTGGTAGACGATCGGATGCGAATAGCCGAGGGTCAGGTTGATTTGGCCGGGCTTCGCCTCGGCGCGATAACCGACGCCGTTGATTTCCAGCACGCGGGTAAAGCCCTTGCTCACCCCTTCGGCCATATTCGCCACCAACTTGCGCATCAGACCGTGGGCGGCGCGCTCATTCTTCTCGTCTCCCGGCCGTTTGACATCAATACGGCCGTCACTGATATCGAACTTAAAGCCGGGCATTACCTTGGTTTCGAGCTTGCCCTTGGGTCCTTCGACCTTGAGCATGCCGTCGGCCAAGGTCGCCTTGACGCCCTTTTCCAGATACGACCGGCAGTCTTCCTATACGCGACATCGGTCCACTTCCTACCAGATTCTCAGCAAAACTTCCCCGCCGACGTTGCGCCGGCGTGCTTCGCGGTCAGTCATTACGCCGAGCGGAGTCGAGACTACATGAAGTCCGATTCCACCCGAAACACGCGGCATCGTCTTGGCGCCCGCATAGCGGCGCAGGCTCGGCTTGCTCACTCGTTGCAGCCCGCGAATTATCGGCTCACGCGCCGGTGAATAGCGCAGCGCCAGCAGCAGCTTTTTCTTGTAGCCCTCGCCGGCGGTTTCGATTCCGGTCAAAAATCCCTCGGCCACCAGTACCCGGCAAATCGCTTCGCGAACCTGCGAATGCGCGATCTCGACCTGGTTATAGCGCGCGCGCATCGCATTACGGATACGCGTCAACAACTCGGCAATCGGATCGGTCTGCGACATCCTGCTCCCTCGGTCTCCTACCAGCTCGCCTTGACTACGCCGGGTAACGCGCCACGCAGCGCGAGCTTGCGCAGACACAGGCGGCACATCTTGAAGCGCCGGTAAAACGCCCGCGCGCGTCCGCATAGCGGACAGCGGTTATAACCGCGCACCTTGAACTTGGGTGGGCGCGCCGCCTTGACCCGCAGACAGGTCTTCGCCATATCGCCTTATTCCTTAAGCCGCGCGCGCGGCATTTTCGCCGCCCACGCTGCGAAACGGCATCCCCAGCGCCTTGAGGAGCGTCTGCCCCTCGAAATCGCTACGCGCCGTCGTGGTAATCGAAATCGTCATCCCCTTTACCTTCTCGACCTTGTCGAGATTGAGTTCGGGGAAAATCGTATGCTCCCGCAGTCCCATCGAATAGTTTCCGCGTCCGTCAAACGCCTTGTCGGCGACACCGCGGAAATCGCGCACACGCGGCAGCGCTACATTCACCATCCGATCGAAAAATTCCCACATCCGTTCCCGCCGCAACGTCACCATGATTCCGATCGGCATGCCCTCGCGCAGCTTGAAGTTCGAAATCGCCTTGCGCGCACGCGTCACCACCGGCGTCTGGCCGGTGATCAGGCGTAACTCGTCGGCGGCGGCGTCGAGGATTTTAGCGTTTTCACGCGCCTCTCCCAGCGCCATGTTGATCACGATCTTCTGCAGCCGCGGTACGCGCATCTTGTTTTCGATCTTGAGCTCACGCATCAGCGTGGGCACGATCTCCTGCTCGTAACGCAGACGCAAGCGCGCCGGCAGCTTGGGCTCGGGCTCACGCGGTGCGGCCGCCTCTTGCGGTGCGGACGCCGGCGCCGCAGCCTGTCCTTTTTTACCGCCGCGATCGCGGGGTGGCTTTTGCTGCGCCTTTTCGCCTTTCTTCTCGTCGGCCATTATTCGTTCCCCAGCGGCTCGCCGCAGCGCCTGCAGACCCGCGTATTACCGTCGGCCGCCGTCTTGATTCCGATCCGCACAGGCGCGTTACAGCGGTCGCACATGATCATCACGTTGGCGACCGCGAAAGGCGCTTCCTTTTCGATAATTCCGCCCGGACTGGTCGCGCCACGCGGCTTCGAATGGCGCTTGACCACGTTGAGCCGCTCGATCACCAGCCGTCCCTTATCCGGCATCACCCGCAGAACCTTGCCGGTCTTGCCGCGGTCGCGCCCCTTGATCACCATCACGGTGTCGTTCTTCAGATCCGGCACTTGCCGGCCGTGCCCGCAGCAGCCATCAGAGCACCTCCGGCGCGAGCGAGATAATCTTTAGAAACGTTTGGCGCGCAGCTCGCGCGCGACCGGCCCGAAGATACGCGTGCCGATCGGTTCATGCTGAGCGTCGAGTAATACCGCCGAATTGTCATCGAAGCGGATATAACTGCCGTCTTCGCGGCTGACTTCCTTGGCCGTACGCACGATCACCGCGCGCGAGACGTCGCCCTTTTAACCTTGGCGTTGGGTATCGCTTCCTTGACCGCAACCACGATACGTCACCAACCGTTGCATAGCGCCGGCGTGAACCGCCGAGCACCTTGATACACATCACTTTGCGGGCGCCCGAATTGTCCGCCACGCTCAGAATTGTCCGTGTCTGGACCATCGCGCACCGCCCTCTAGCTGTGCCGCCGCTTGAGAACCTGGCTGACGCGCCAGCGCTTATGTCTTCGATCAGCGGCCGCGATTCTATAATCAAAACTCGATCACCCTCGTGACATTCACCGGCTTCGTCATGCGCCATGAAGCGTGCGCGCTGCTTGACCCGCTTGCGCGTGCAGCGGATGCTCCACGAGACGGTCGACCTGGACCATTACCGTCTTCGCCATGCGCGCGGCCACCACCGTGCCTTCGCGCCGCTTAACCCGCTGTCGCATCGCTGACCTGTCCGCTGGCCACGGCCTTCTGCCGCCGCAATGTCATGATGCGCGCCAATTCCTTGCGCGCAGTGCGATAATTCGCCGGATTGTCCAACTGGTTCGTCCGCAACTTCAGGCGTAACTTGAATATCTCTTCGCGCGTCTCCCGCTCTTTGACGGCGAGATCGGCCGCGCTCATCTGGCGTAACTCGTCAAGCTCCGAAGCTCTGCGCCTCCCGCTCGACCATGACCGTTTTGATCGGCAGCTTATGCGCCGCGAGTCGCATCGCCTCGCGAGCGGTCGCGTGGTCGACACCTTCCATCTCGAACAGGATCCGCCCGGGACGTACCCCGCGACCCATCCTTCAGGTGCTCCTTACCTTTGCCCATGCGCGTTTCCGCCGGCTTCTTGGTGAAGGGCTTATCCGGAAAGACACGAATCCAGACGCGGCCGCCGCGCTTGATATGACGCGTCAGGGCGATACGAGCCGCTTCGAGCGCGCGCGTGTCGACTCGCGCGGTTTCCACGCTCTTGAGCCCGAAGTCGCCGAACGCGAGTCCACCCCGCGCGATTCGGCGCCGCGCACGCGGCCCTTCATAATCTTGCGGTATTTTATTTTCTTTGGTGAGAGCATTGCCGGTCTAATCCTGATAATCGACGCCTGAGTTCTGCTTGTGCCGCGCCCGCGCGCTTGGCCGCCTTCTTCCTGCCGGGTCAAACCGCGCGGAAAATCCACACCTTGACGCCGATGATCCGTAAGTGGTCCGCGCCTCGGCGAACCCGTAGGCGACGTCAGCGCGCAAGGTCTGCAGGGGAACACGTCCTTCGCGGTACCATTCCCGCCGTGCGATTTCGGCGCCGCCGAGCCGTCCCAGATCTGCACTCGTACGCCCTGTGCGCCCATCCGCATCGCACGCAGCACCGCTTCTTTCATCGCACGGCGAAAGGCCACGCGTCGTTCGAGCTGCAAAGCGATATTTTCGGCCACCAGCTGCGGGTCGAGGTCGGGGCGTCGAACCTCGTGAATATTGATGAAGGCTTCCTTGCCATGCATCAACTTCTGGATATCGCCTTGAGCTTATCGATCTCGACGCCCTTTTGCCGATGACGATACCGGGACGCGCGGTATGGATATTAACCTTGGCCTTGTTCGCCATCCGCTCGATCTCGATCCGCGAAATTCCGGCATGATAGAGCCGCTTCTGATAAACTCGCGCAGCTTCAGATCTTCATGCAGCAATGGCGCGTCATTCTGCGCGGCATACCAGTTGGAGTCCCAGCCCTCGATAATTCCGAGTCTGAGCCCGCGCGGATGTGACTTCTGACCCATAATATTTCTCTCAGGACGCGTGTTCGTCACGATTACGGTCACGTGGCTCGAGCGCTTCAAAATCGGCGTCACATGCATATGCGCACGCTGCAGTGAATCGCTTCCAGGTCGGACCGGTATCCGCCAGCGCACGCTTGACAAAGAGTCGATCCTCGTCGACGTTTTGCTGGTCGCGCGCATTGGCGACCGCGGCGAGCAGGGTCTTGGAGAGGATCTTCGCGCCTTTTTTAGGCGTGAACTCGAGAATCGACAACGCCTGATCCACTCGCTGCCGGCGATCAACTCGCAGATAAGCCGGAGTTTTTGCGGCGAGATACGCACGAAGCGGTACGCGCAACAGCTTCCGATTAATCAGTTCCTCTGTCCCGCCTTACGCCGCCCGCGACCCGCCCGACTTGACTTCGCCCTTGCGTTCACCCGCATGGCCGTGAAAAGTCCGCGTCGGTGAAAATTCGCCGAGCTTATGTCCGACCATATTTTCCGTGCAATAGACCGGAATGAACTTATGTCCGTTATGCACCGCGAAGGTCAGTCCGATCATGTCGGGAACGACCATCGAACGGCGCGACCATGTGCGAATAATCCGTTTGTCGCCGGCGGAAATAGCCTTGTCCACCTTTTCTGCAGGTGGTATCGACGAAGGGCCTTTTTTCAGCGACCTTGGCATCGCGACTTTTCCTAACGCTTGCCGCGCGGCCGGCGGCTCACAATATAGTTGTCGGACGGCTTTTTGCCGCGCGTTTTGTAACCCTTGGTCGGCATTCCCCACGGTGACTGCGGGTGATTGCCCTTGGATCGTCCTTCGCCGCCGCCATGTGGATGGTCAACCGGGTTCATCGCGACACCGCGCACATGAGAGCGCTTCCCAGCCAGCGGCTGCGACCGGCTTTGCCGATCGAGATATTTTCGTGGTCGAGATTACCGACCTGTCCGATCGTCGCGCGGCATTCCGCGAGTACCATGCGCTGCTCGCCGGAGGGCAGCTTGAGCAGTGCGAGCTTTCCCTCTTTGGCCATCAACTGCGCTTGCGTACCGGCGCCACGGGCGAGTTTGCGCCCGCACCCGGTTTCAGTTCGATCGCGTGAACGACGGTGCCGAGCGGAATATTCTTCAGCTGCAGCGCGTTGCCCGGCTTGATATCCGCCGTCGGACCGCATTCGACCTTGTCGCCTACCTTGAGCCCGTCGGCGCCAGGATATAGCGCTTGTCGCCGTCGGCGTAATGCAACAACGCGATATTGGCCGAGCGATTCGGATCGTACTCGAGGGCCGCCACCGTCGCCGGAATTCCATCGCGCGTGCGCTTGAAATCGATTATCCGCAGACGGCGCTTATGGCCTCCGCCACGATGGCGCGAGGTCATCCGTCCGAGATTATTACGGCCGCCGGATCGGGTAACCGGAACCAGCAGTTGTTTCTCCGGTTCCTTTTTGCTCAGTTGCGAGAAGTCCGCCAACTGCATGAATCGTTGACCCGGCGTGCGGGGATTAAGCTGAATTACTGCCATCGGAGTATCGTCCGGGTTACATGCCCTCGAAGAATTCGATCTTGTCGCCTTCTTTAAGCGTTACGTAAGCTTTTTTCCAATTCGGCCGCCGCCCGACGGTACGTCCGCGCCGGCGTTCTTTACCCATAAAATTGGACGTTCGCACTCGCAGCACGGTGACCTTGAACATGTCCTCGACGGTGGTGCGAATCACCTGCTTGCTGGTACCCGGACGGACGCGAAATACCACCTGGTTGGCCTTTTCGCCAACCGCAGTACCCTTTTCCGTGATCAGCGGCGCGACTATCGAACTCTCGCCGCTCATCGTCCCTGCTCCCCGGAAAAGCGCGCTTCGAGTGCCCGTGCGGTCTTGGTCGTCATCAGCAATTCGTCGTAGTTGAGCACGTCGTAGACATTAATTCCGGCAACCGCGAGCACTTTATGCGCGGCCAGGTTGCGTGCGGCGCGAAAGAAATTCTGGTCGTCCTCGCCTACCACGATCAGCGCGTGTGTCAGCCCTAGCGCCGCCAGCGCGGCTTGAGCCTGCTTGGTCTTCGCTTCAGCCAGATCCAGCGTTTCCACCACGACCATCTTGCCGTTACGTGCGCGATCCGACAGCGCCAGCGTAAGCGCGCGCCGCCAGGCCTTTTTCGGCATCTTGTACGAATAGTCCCGCGGCAGCGGTCCGAAGATCGTTCCACCATGACGCCAGATCGGCGAACGCGTCGAGCCCGAACGGGCGCGGCCGGTACCTTTCTGCCGCCAGGGCTTGCGTCCGCCGCCGGAGATTAATCCGCGGGTTTTGGTCGACGCCGTACCCGAACGCCGCTTCGCCAACTGCATCCGCACTGCTTCGAAGAGCAACGATTCCGAACCGGTGCGGCCGAAAACCTCACCTGATAGTTCAAGATCGCCCGTGCGTTCGCGACTCGCGGAAAAGAGCGGAACCTTGACACTGGCCGTCTGCGACTCAGCCATTGGCGGCGCCCTCCATGATACGGCCGCGAGTCTTGGCCGCGTGCCTTACTACGAGCAGACCGCCGTCTGGTCCAGGAACCGCGCCCGAGACGACCAAGGCGTTGTCGTCCGCGAGAATCTCGACGACCTTGAGATTCAGAATCGTCGCTGGCGCGTTACCCATCTGTCCGGCCATCCGAAGACCTTTGCGCACGCGTCCCGGATAAGACCGGTTACCGATCGAATCCGCCGTGGCGGAAATATTCGTGCGTTCCGTGCGAGCCCGGGAAGCCGGCGAAATGATGCCGCTTGATAACGCCGGCGTAGCCGTGTCCCTTGGAGACTCCAGCGACGTCGATGCTGTCCCCGGGCTTGAAGACGTCACCCGCCGCGACCATCTGGCCGAGCTTCAATTCGCCTTCACCGCGTTTGCGGAACTCGCGCGTGGCGACGCCGGGAGCAATCTCGGCCTTCTGGAAATGGCCGCGCTCGGCGCCGGTCGCCCGGCTAAGTTTTTTCTTACCCCAGGTCACCTGGACGGCATCATAGCCGTCGGTCGGGCCGGTTTTGATCTGCGTCACGGCACACGGGCCGAGCTGGATCACCGTCACCGCCTGCACGCGGCCGGCGGCGTCTCCGACCTGGGTCATTCCCAGTTTTTTTCCAATCAATCCGCTCAGCACTGCACTACTCGAGTTTGATCTCAACGTCGACGCCCGCCGCGAGGTCGAGCTTGCCCAGCGCGTCGATCGTTTGCTGGGTCGGCTCGAGCACGTCGAGCAGACGTTTATGCGTACGAATCTCAAAATGCTCGCGCGACTTTTTGTCGACATGCGGCGAGCGATTAACCGTAAAGCGCTCGACCCGGGTCGGCAGCGGGATTGGACCGGCGACTCTTCCACCGGTACGCCGGATCGTATCGACGATTTCGCGCACCGACTGGTCGAGTAGCCGGTAATCGTACGCCTTGAGGCGTATCCGTATCTTATCGTTCATCCTGTCAGCCACCCGCCGAGTCCCGAAGCTATTCGCGTCCTAAATCTAAAGTTTTACTTCAACACCTTCGACACGACACCCGCGCCGACGGTGCGGCCGCCTTCGCGGATAGCGAAGCGCAGCCCCTGTTCCATCGCAACCGGCGTAATCAATTCGCCGACCGCATTAATATTGTCGCCCGGCATGACCATTTCGGTGCCTTCGGCGAGCGTCACCACGCCTGTGACGTCAGTCGTACGGAAGTAGAACTGCGGGCGATAGCCGTTGAAAAACGGGGTATGACGTCCGCCTTCTTCCTTGGTCAGAACATAGATCGAACCTTCGAAGCGGGTATGCGGGTGATCGAACCGGGAAATGCGAGCACCTGTCCGCGTTCGATATCTTCGCGCTTGACACCGCGCAGAAGCACGCCGATATTATCGCCGGCCTGCCCTTCGTCGAGAATCTTGCGGAACATCTCGACGCCGGTGACGACGGTCTTGCTGGTATCGCGGAAGCCGACGATTTCGACTTCTTCGCCCACTTTCACCCGACCGCGTTCGACCCTGCCGGTGACGACGGTACCACGACCCGAGATCGAAAAGACGTCTTCGATCGGCATCAGGAAGGGTTTGTCGGTTTCGCGCGCCGGCTGCGGGACGTAGCTGTCGACCGCGTCCATCAGATCGAGAATCGGCTTGCAGTTGGCGCAATCGTCCTTGCCGCAACCGCATTCGAGCGCCTTGAGCGCGCTGCCGCGAATTACGGGGACGTCGTCGCCGGGAAATTCGTACTTTTTGAGCAGGTCGCGAACTTCGAGTTCGACCAGGTCGAGCAACTCGGGATCGTCGACCATGTCGACCTTATTCATGAACACCACGACCGAGGGCACGCCGACCTGGCGAGCGAGCAGGATATGCTCACGCGTTTGCGGCATCGGACCGTCGTTGGCGCCGACCACCAGAATCGCCCCGTCCATCTGGGCGGCGCCAGTGATCATGTTCTTGATATAGTCGGCATGCCCAGGGCAATCGACGTGGGCATAATGCCGATTCTTGGTTTCGTATTCGACGTGAGCGATTGCGATCGTGATACCGCGCTCGCGTTCTTCGGGCGCCTTATCGATCTGGTCGAACGCCGTGAATTGGGCAAGCTTCTTGGACGACAGCACCTTGGTAATCGCCGCGGTCAAAGTAGTTTTGCCGTGGTCGATATGCCCGATAGTGCCTACGTTCAGATGCGGCTTGTTTCTTTCAAATTTGGCCTTGCCCATGATTTGCCCTCCCGGCTTCCTCTCCTTTGCTTACAGAGCTCAGGCGCGTGCCCGGGCTTCAGTCTCGCCGCTGCCTCGAGCGGTTAATTCTTCGAATATCTGTTGCGGTACCGGTTCATATACCGCGAACTGCATCGTATAGGTAGCGCGGCCCTGCGTTATCGAACGCAGCCGCGTCGCATAACCGAACATCGTCGCCAACGGCACCCGCGCCGCAATCACTTGCGCGCCGGCCCGATTCTCCATCTCACTGATCTTGCCGCGCCGAGAGTTGAGGTCGCCGATGACTTCGCCCATGAACTCCTGCGGCGTCACCACTTCGACTTCCATCACGGGTTCGAGCAGCACCGGGCTCGCCTTTTCGCAGGCTTCCTTGAACGCGATCGATCCCGCGATCTTGAACGCAAGCTCCGACGAATCGACTTCGTGATACTTGCCGTCGAGCAATGCGGCCTTGAGATCGACCATCGGATAGCCGGCCAGCACCCCAGTCTCCATCGCTTCCTTGATGCCCTGTTCGATCGAGGGAATGAAGTTACGCGGGATCGACCCGCCCTTGGTCTCGTCGACGAATTCGAATCCGGCGCCTTTGGCCGTGGGTTCTATTCTGAGCTCGACCACGCCGAACTGGCCATGACCGCCGGTCTGGCGGACGAAACGCCCTTCGGCTTCCGACACGCGCCGAATGGTTTCGCGATAGGCGACTTGTGGCTTGCCGACGTTGGCGTCGACTTTGAACTCGCGCAGCATCCGATCGACGATAATTTCGAGATGCAACTCGCCCATCCCGGCGATCAGCGTCTGCGCGGTTTCGCGATTGACGCTCACCCGGAAAGATGGGTCTTCCTTGGCGAGCTTTTGCAGCGCCTCGCCCAGCCGTTCCTGGTCAGCCTTGGTCTTGGGCTTGATGGCGATCTGAATTACCGGCTCGGGGAATTCGATCGACTCGAGAATAATCGGATGCGCGGGATCGCACAGGGTATCGCCCGTGGTGGTATCGCGCAGACCGACCGCGCAGATATCGCCGGCGAACACCTCGGTGATTTCTTCGCGCTTATTCGCATGCATCTTGACCAGCCGCCCGATGCGTTCGCGTTTGCCCTTGGTCGAATTCAGCACCGAGGTGCCGCTTTCGAGTCGGCCCGAATAGATCCGCATGAAGGTCAAGGTTCCTATATACGGATCGGTCATGATCTTGAAAGCGAGCGCGGCCAACGGCGCGTCGTCGCGCGGCCAGCGTTCCTCTTCCTTATCGTCGACCTTGCCCACAACCGGCGGCTGATCGAGCGGTGAGGAAGATACTCGACCACCGCGTCGAGCATCGGCTGCACGCCCTTATTGCGGAAAGCCGAGCCCAGCAGCACCGGCACCACCGCCATCTTGAGCGTCGCGGCGCGAATAGCAGCACGCAGAGCAGCCGCATCCGGGGCTCTTACCCTCGAGATACTGCTCCATGATCTTGTCGTCATGGTCGGCGAGCGTCTCGACCAGCTTGTCGCGATAATGCGCGACCTGTTCGCTCATTTCGGCGGAAACCGGTTCGAGCCGGAAATTGGCGCCGAGCCGGTCTTCGTCCCAGATGAGCGATTGTTGCTCGACCAGGTCGACTACGCCGGTAAACTTATCTTCGGCGCCGATCGGCACCTGCAGGAGCAACGGCTTGGCCCCAGCTTCTCTTCGATTCGGCCATGACGCGTTAATCGGCGCCCACACGATCCATCTTGTTGATGAAGGCGATGCGTGGAACGCGATACTTGTCGGCTTGTCCCATACGGTCTCGGACTGCGGCTCCACCCCGCCGACCGCCAGAAGACGGCCGACGGCGCCGTCGAGGACGCGCAGACTGCGCTCGACCTCGATGGTGAAATCGACATGGCCGGGCGTATCGATAATGTTGATCCGATGGTCGCGCCAGAAACAGGTAGTCGCCGCGGAGGTAATGGTGATACCGCGTTCCTGCTCCTGAACCATCCAATCCATCGTCGCGGTGCCTTCGTGCACCTCGCCGATCTTGTAGTTGATACCGGTGTAATAAAGGATGCGCTCGGTCGTCGTGGTCTTGCCCGGCATCGATGTGGGCCATGATGCCGATATTGCGCACCTGTTCTATTGGTGTCTGACGAGCCATCTGAAAAACTTTGACTTAAGGGTTAATGCGTTCTACCAGCGGTAGTGAGCAAAGGCGCGATTCGCCTCCGCCATCCAATGGGTATCTTCGCGTTTCTTACCGCACCGCCACGATTCGCCGCCGCCTCCAGAATCTCGTTGGCCATCCGATCGACCATCGATTTCTCACCACGGCCGCGCCGCCGGTCACCAACCAGCGCATCGCCAGCGAAGATCGCCGCAACGGACGAACTTCAACCGGACTTGATATTCGCGCCGCCAACTCTTCGCGATCGGACTTCCACCGCCGGACGGACATTGTCCAATGCCCGCTTGAAGACCACCAGACCGTCTTCCTTGGAGCGTTCCGCCGCCAGATCCAACGCGCCGTAGAGGATCCGTTCGGCGGTCGATTTCTTACCGCGCTCCATCACGACGTTGACGAACTTCGCGAGAGTGCGGTCGTGAACTCGGGATCGGAAAAATGTCCCGAACGCGAGCCTGTCCTTTGCGTGACATGACGTCCTACTTGGGTTTCTTCGACCCGTACTTGGAGCGGCCTTTGCGCCGGTCCTGTACGCCGATCGAATCCAGGGTGCCGCGAATTACGTGATAGCGCACACCCGGCAAATCTTTAACGCGTCCACCACGGATCAGCACAACCGAATGTTCCTGAAGGTTGTGTCCGACCCCGGGATATACGTATTCACTTCGTAACCATTGGAGAGACGGACGCGCGCGACTTTGCGCAAGGCCGAATTCGGCTTTTTGGGCGTAGTCGTCTTGACCTGGGTACAGACGCCGCGCTTTTGCGGCGAGCCCTGTAGTGCAGGTGCACTGATCTTGTAGCGCTTTTTGACACGCGCACTGCGAATCAGCTGATTAATAGTCGGCACGTTGATCTACTTCATTCTCCGGTCAGGTCTCATTCGTCAACTAACTCGCGATGCCTGAAACCGTCCCGGAACGGGCTAATGCCCCTTTAATGATGCCATCCCGTCACGAAGCGGAAAGCACCGTTCAAACAAACCCCCCAAGGACACGAATTGTCCTTGGGGGAAACAGTTATTCTTACGGTATCCTGGGCGTCATGTCAATTCCCGCCTGCCACTGACTCCGGCGCCATCACCGGTTTCGCCAATTCTTCCTCGGCCACGGCGTCTTCTACGGTCAACTCGGCGCGATTGTACTGGGCAAACCGGTGCCGGCGGGAATCAGCCGGCCCATAATAACGTTTTCCTTGAGACCGACCAGGCGGTCGACCTTGCCGTTGATCGCGGCTTCGGTGAGGACGCGCGTGGTCTCCTGGAACGATGCCGCCGAGATGAAGCTTTCGGTCGAGAGGGAGGCCTTGGTGATACCCACAGCAACGGTTCCGCGATCGCGGGCTCGCCGCCTTTGGTCAGCACGCGGCCATTCTCCTCGTCGAAACGCCACTTCTCGGTCTGGTCGCCGACCAGGAAATCGGTATCGCCGACCTCCTTGATCCGCACCCGCCGCAGCATCTGGCGCACGATTACCTCGATATGCTTGTCGTTGATACGCACGCCCTGGAGCCGGTAAATCTCCTGGATCTCGTCGACCAGGTATTTCGCCAGCGCCTTTTCGCCGAGGATCGTCAGAATATCATGCGGATTGGACGACCCTTCCATCAGCGGCTCGCCGGCCTTGATCATATCGCCTTCGTGCACGCCGATATGCTTGCCCTTGGGGATAAGATATTCGCGCGGTTCGCCGACTTCCGGAGTGACCACGACCTTGCGTTTGCCCTTGGTATCCTTGCCGAAGGAAACCTGACCGTCGATTTCGGACATGACGGCGAATTCCTTGGGCTTGCGCGCCTCGAAAAGCTCGGCGACGCGCGGCAGACCACCGGTGATGTCCTTGGTCTTGGTGGTCTCGCGCGGAATCTTCGCAATGACGTCGCCGGCGTCCACATGCGCACCTTCGGGCGACGTTGATATAGGCGCCGACCGGCAGGAAGTAGCGCGCGGCTCTGTTCGTTGGTGGCCAATTTTGGCGGTCTTGCCGCCTTCGTCCTTAATCGAGATACGCGGCCGCATGTCGAGCTCCTTGAACTCGACGATAACGTTGGAACGTGCGCCGGTGCGTTCGTCGTGCCGTTCCTCCATCGTCTTGCCTTCGAGAATATCGCCGAACTTTACCGTTCCCGGAACCTCGGTGATGATCGGAGTGGTATAGGGATCCCATTCGGCGATTAACTCGCCGGCCTTGACCGTTCGCCTTCGCCCTTGCGCAGCTTGGCGCCGTAGACCAGCGGATAGCGCTCACGTTCACGCTCGCGCGCGTCGGCACCCCGGCGTGTTCGGAAACGCCGATCGCAACTTCGCCATGACGTGACATTACGATCAGGCTGCCATCGCGGCGCGGACCGTATTGACGTCATGCAGACGGATAACGCCTTCATTGCGCGGCTCGAGCGTGGTCTGTTCGGCACGTCGGCTGGCGGTACCGCCGATATGGAAGGTACGCATGGTCAACTGCGTGCCGGGCTCGCCGATCGACTGCGCCGCCATGATACCGATGGCCTCGCCGATATTTACGTGATGGCCACGGCCGAGGTCGCGTCCGTAGCATTTGACGCATACACCCTGGCGCGACTGGCAGGTCAGCACCGAACGAATTTTGACCCGTTCGAGGCCGGCGTCTTCGATCTGGGCGACCTTGTCCTCGTCGATCAGGCCGTTGGCCTGGACCAACACCTCGTTGGTGATAGGGGTCGCGGATCTCTTCAGTGCGACCCGGCCAACACGCGGTCGCCAAGGCCTTCGATAATCTCACCGCCTTCGACCAGCGGCGTCATCTCGATACCGTCGAGCGTGCCGCAATCGTCCTCGGTGATAATCGAGTCCTGCGCCACGTCGACCAGGCGGCGGGTCAGGTAGCCCGAGTTGGCCGTCTTGAGCGCCGTATCGGCCAGACCCTTGCGCGCGCCGTGCGTCGAGATGAAGTACTGCAGCACGGTCAAGCCCTTCGCGGAAATTGGCGGTGATGGGCGTCTCGATAATTTCGCCTGACGGCTTTGCCATCAGGCCGCGCAGGCCGGCCAGCTGACGAATCTGCTGCTCGGATCCGCGGGCGCCCGAATCCGCCATGATAAAGATCGGATTGAACGACGGGCCGACTCATGTCCGCGCCTTCGCTATCCTTGCCGAAGACCTGCGTCGACAGCCCCTTGATCACGGCGCCGCCGATCTCGTCCTGCACTTCGGCCCAGATATCGACGACCTTGTTGTAGCGCTCGCCGTCGGTGATGACACCGTTGTTGTACTGCTTCTGGATCTCGCTGACTTGCTTCTGCGCCTGTTCGAGCAGATGCGCCTTTTGCGGCGGAATCGTCATATCCTTGATGGAAATCGAGATTCCGGCGCGTAGTTGCGAATTCGAAGCCGACATCCTTCAGGCGATCGGCAAAGATAACCGTGGCCTTGTTGCCGGCGCGCCGATAGACCAGATCGATCAGGTTGCCGAGCTCCTTCTTCTTCATCGTGCGGTTGACTTCGGTTAAACGGCACTTCGCGCGGCACGATCTCGTAGAGCAGCGATCCGGCCGACCGTGGTTTCGTGTCGCGCATCGGTAGCGATGACGCCGATGCCGGCGGCGGCCGATGCCGCCGGACGGCCGTCTTCGATCTCCATCGGCGCCGACTCATGCCACCCACAATCGGCATCCGGACCGTGATCCGCGCGTGCAGATCGATATCGTCGTGATCGTAGGCAATCCGGACCTCGTCGGGCGAGGCGAAAAATTTGCCCTCGCCGCGCGATAGCGGACGCTCGCGCGTCATGTAGTAGAGCCCCAGCACCATGTCCTGCGTCGGCACGATAATCGGCTTGCCGCTGGCCGGTGACAGGATGTTGTTGGTCGACATCATCAGCGCCCGCGACTCGACCTGCGCCTCGATCGACAGCGGCACATGCACCGCCATCTGATCGCCGTCGAAGTCGGCGTTGTAGGCGACGCATACCAGCGGATGCAGCTGAATCGCCTTGCCTTCGATCAGCACCGGCTCGAACGCCTGGATTCCCAGGCGATGGAGTGTCGGCGCGCGATTGAGCAGCACCGGATGCTCGCGGATGACATCGTCGAGGATATCCCAGACGTCCTTGCCCTCCTTCTCGACCATCTTCTTGGCGCTCTTGATAGTCGTGACGTAGCCCTTTTCTTCGAGCTTGCTGTAGATGAACGGCTTGAACAGCTCGAGCGCCATCTTCTTGGGCAGGCCGCATTGATGGAGCCGCAATTCGGGGCCGACCACGATGACCGAACGGCCGGAGTAATCGACGCGCTTGCCCAGCAGGTTCTGCCGGAAGCGCCCGACTTGCCCTTGAGCATGTCGGAGAGCGACTTGAGCGGACGCTTGGCCGGACCGGTAATCGCGCGCCCGCGCCGGCCGTTATCGAACAGCGCATCGACGGCTTCCTGCAGCATGCGCTTTTCGTTGCGCACGATGATATCCGGCGCGCTCAGCTCGATAAGCCGCTTAAGCCGGTTGTTGCGATTGATTACCCGGCGATAGAGATCGTTCAAGTCCGAAGTGGCGAAACGGCCGCCGTCGAGCGGCACCAGCGGCCGCAGATCGGGCGGAATCACCGGCAGGATGGTCAGGATCATCCACTCCGGGCGGTTGCCCGACTCGCGGAAAGCGTTGACCACCTTAAGCCGCTTGGCGACTTTTTTGCGCCGCGCCTCGCTGGCGGTGGCCTTCATCTCGACCCGCAGTTCTTCGGACAGCTGATCAGATCGAGCCCCGACGAGCAGTGTGCGGATAGCCTCGGCGCCCATGTCGGCCTTGAAACTTTCGCCGTAATGCTCGCGCGCCTCGCGATACTTGCGTTCGGTCAGCAACTCCTCGGCGTCAGCGGGGTCTCGCCCGGATCGGTCACGACGTAGCATTCGAAATAGAGCACTTTCTCGAGTTCCTTGAGCGTCATATCGACCAGCGTGCCGATACGCGACGGCAGCGAGCGCAAAAGCCAGATATGCGCGACCGGCGCGGCCAAATCGATATGGCCCATGCGCTCGCGCCGCACCTTGGACTGGATTACTTCGACGCCGCACTTTTCGCAGACGACGCCGCGATGCCGCATGCGCTTGTACTTGCCGCAGTTGCATTCGTAGTCCTTGGTCGGACCGAAAATCTTCGCGCAGAAAAGCCCGTCGCGTTCGGGCTTAAAGGTCCGGTAGTTGATCGTCTCCGGCTTCTTGACCTCGCCATGCGACCACGACCGGATCATTTCCGGCGACGCGATCGAGATACGGATCGAGTTGAACGCCAGCGGATTCTTGGGCTTCTCAAAGAGACCGAAAAGATCTTCCATTACCTGTCGGCTCCCTTGTGCCCGCTTACGGCGCGGTCGCTGTTCCAGCAGCTCCACGTTGAGGCAGAGCGACTGTAATTCCTTCACCATAACATTGAACGATTCCGGCAGGCCCGGCTCGAGCGTGTTCTCGCCTTTGACGATCGCCTCGTACATCCGGGTCCGGCCGGCCACGTCGTCCGACTTGACCGTCAACATCTCCTGCAAGCGTATAGGCGGCGCCATATGCTTCGAGCGCCCACACTTCCATTTCGCCGAGACGCTGACCGCCGAACTGCGCCTTGCCGCCCAGCGGCTGCTGGGTGACCAGGCTGTACGGTCCGGTCGAGCGGGCGTGAATCTTGTCTTCGACCAGATGATGCAGCTTCATCATATACATCACGCCGACTGTCACCGGCTGCTCGAACGGCAAGCCCGGTGCGGCCGTCGTAGAGCGTGCCTGTCCGCTCTCGGGCAGTCCGGCGCTCTTGAGCAGCTGCGAAAATCTCCTCTTCGCGGGCGCCGTCGAAAACCGGCGACGCGGTATGGACCCCGTGGCGGCCTTGCCCGCCAGCGTTAGCACTTCGGCGTCAGAGAGCGCCTCGATAAAGTCCTGGTTTCCTTCTCCGGATAAATCTCGCGCATCCGCTTGCGCAGTTGCGGCCGGCGTCAATCCGTCAGTCAGCGTCCTGCTCGAGCTTGCGGCCAAGCTCGAGCGCCGCCCAGCCGAGATGAGTCTCGAGAATCTGCCCGACGTTCATGCGCGAAGGCACGCCGAGCGGATTCAAGACGATATCGACCGGGGTGCCGTCGGCCAGTACGCGGCATATCCTCGGCCGGAAGAATCCGCGAGAGCACGCCTTTGTTGCCGTGCCGTCCGGCCATCTTGTCGCCCACTTGCAGGCGGCGCTTGATCGCGACGAACACCTTGATCATTTTGATCACGCCGGGCGCCAGTTCGTCGCCGGCCTTGCAGCCGCTCGATCTTGGCCCCGTAATGGTCTGCACCGCCTCGACATTGGCCGCCATCGCGCCAGTGCTTGCGCCGACTTCGGTATGAGTGATTTCGTTTTCGACCCGTAACTGACCCCATAACGGCGGCGGCAGCTCTTCGAAATCGTCGCGGTCAGTACGTCGCCCTTGTTAAACAGTACCCGGCGATCGTCCGACATCACCCGGCCGCGAGATTTTGCCTGCCAGCGCGCTCTTGAGCTTGCGCAAGGCCTCTGCCGGATGATACGAATCTCTTCGCCTTCGTCCTGCTTCAGCCGTTCGGCCTCGAGTTTCTGGATCTCCTGCGTACGGTCGTCGCGCACTACGCCGCGGCGGGAAAAGACCCGCGCGTCGATTACCGCACCTTCGACTCCCGGCGGTACACGCAACGAGGTGTCACGTACTTCGCCGGCCTTTTCGCCAAAGATCGCACGCAACAGCTTCTCTTCAGGATAGAGCTGGGTCTCGCCCTTGGGCGTGATCTTGCCTACCAGGATATCGCCCGGACGAACCTCCGCGCCGATACGGATAATTCCGCTGATATCGAGATTTTTAAGCGCGTCCTCGCCGACGTTGGGAATATCGCGGGTGATTTCTTCGGGGCCGAGCTTGGTGTCGCGCGCGATACATTCGAACTCCTCAATATGCACCGAGGTGAAGAGATCGTCCTTGACCACACGTTCCGAAATCAGGATCGAGTCCTCGAAATTGTAACCGCCCCATGGCATGAAGGCGACGAGCACGTTGCGGCCGAGGGCGAGTTCGCCCATATCGGTCGAGGGTCCGTCGGCCAGCACGTCGCCGGCATGATCTTTTCACCCTGACCACGATCGGACGCTGATTGATGCAAGTGTTCTGATTCGAGCGCTGGTATTTGACCAGGTTGTAGATATCGACACCGGCGTCGCGCGGTCGCTACTGTGCTTGTCGGCACGCACTACTATCCGTTCCGCATCGACGTTTTCGACCACGCCGTCACGCGCGCGATCGTGGTGACACCGGAATCACGGCCGACCGTCATTCAAGCCCGGTACCGACCAGCGGCGCCTCGGTCTTCAGCAGCGGCACTGCTGCCGCTGCATATTCGAACCCATCAGCGCGCGGTTGGCGTCGTCGTTCTCGAGGAAAGGAATCAACGAAGCGGCGACCGAGACCAACTGGTTCGGCGAGACGTCCATATATTCGACTTCTTCGGGGCGGGCGACGGTAAATTCACCGCCTATACGCGCCGAGACCAATTCGTTTTCGAACTTCCGCGGCTATCGAGCAGCGCATTGGCCTGGGCGATAACCGTCTTCCTCTGCCTCAATGCCGAGAGATAAACGATTCGTTCGGTGACGCGGCCGCTCTCGACTTCGCGATAGGGCGTTTCGATAAAGCCGTATTCGTTAACGCGAGCATAGGTGGAAAGCGCCGCGATAAACCGATATTCGGCCTTCCGGGGTCTCGATCGGACATACCCGCCCGTAATGCGTCGGATGGACGTCGCGGACCTCGAAACCCGCGCGCTCGCGCGTCAATCCACCTGGTCCGAGCGCCGAGAGCCGCCGCTTATGGGCGATCTCCGACAGCGGATTGGTCTGGTCCATGAATTGCGAAAGCTGCGAGGAGCCGAAAAACTCCTTGATAACCGCCGAGGCCGGCTTGTAGTTGACCAGCTCCTGCGGCATCAGGGTCTCGATATCCTGCAGACTCATCCGCTCCTTGATCGCCCGCTCCATCCGGACCAGTCCGATCCGGAACTGGTTCTCGACCAGCTCACCGACCGCGCGCACGCGCCGATTGCCCAGATGGTCGATGTCGTCGACCTGGCGGTGGCCCGCCGTTCTTCAGTTCGGTCAGGTACCGGACGACCTCGAGGATATCCTCGCGGCGCAGGGTCCCCTGCTCAGCGGCAGATGGGGATCCTGAAGAGCTTATGGTTCAGCTTGAGGCGGCCGACCTTCGAGAGATCGTAGCGCTCAGGATTGAAAAACAGGTTGTTAAAGAAAGCATGGCGGTCTGCGGAGTCGGCGGATCGCCGGGCCGCAGGCGCCGGTAAATCTCGATAATCGCCTCTTCGGGCGTTGTCAGCTTGTCCTGTGCAAGGGTCAGACGCAGCGGTCCCCCGCCGGGCAGATCCTCGGTGAAGAGGATTTCAATCTTCTTGGCGCCGTGGGTCTTGAGCTTCTCGATGGTTTCCTCGGTCAACTCTTCGTTGCATTGCACAAGCACTTCGCCGGTGGTCGAATCGATCACGTCATGCGCCGAGACGCGTCCGACCGCGTCTTCGATCGAATCGGAATTTCGCTGACCTTGGCGGCTTCCACTGGCGAACGATCGCCTTGTTGAACTTGCGCCTTCGCGTGCGATCACTTCGCCCGATTTGGGGTCGCTTGATCTCGCGCGTGACCCGCGCGCCCAGCAGTTGATCGGGCACGAAGTCTTTGGTCAGCTGGGCTTGTCGCTCAGGGTGATCACAACTTTTTTGCTATAGTAATAGTTGAGCAGGTCCTCGGTGGTCATGCCCGAGCGCCGCAACGGTACGGTCGCCGGGAACTTGCGCCGCCGGTCGATACGCACGTAAAGGACGTCGCGCGGATCGAACTCGAAATCGATCCAGCTGCCGCGATAAGGAATGATCCGCGCCGAATAAAGCAGCTTGCCGGTCGAATGCGTGCGGCCCTTGTCATGCTCGAAGAAAACTCCCGGCGAGCGATGCAACTGCGAAACGATAACCCGTTCGGTACCGTTCACCATGAAGGTACCGTTGCCGGTCATCAGCGGGATTTCGCCAAAGTAGACTTCCTGCTCCTTGACGTTTTTGATCGAGCGGCGACCGCCTTCGACGTCCCAGATAACCAGCTGAATCTTTACTTTAAGCGGCGCGGCATAAGTCATTCCGCGCTGATGACACTCCTCGACATCGTACTTCGGAATCCCCAGTTCGTAGCTGACGAATTCAAGCGAAGCGGTCTCGTTGAAGTCCTTGATCGGAAAGACCGATTTGAAAACCGCCTGAAGTCCCTATCGTCGCGCTGCTTCGGGTCGCACGCCGGCCTGCAAAAATTCGTCGTACGAGCGCTTCTGGATCTCGATAAGATTCGGGATATCGATAATCTTTTTGATCTTGCCGAAGGAACGACGAAGACGAAGATTACTCGTGACTTGTGCCGACTGAGCCATTGACTAACCTCAGTGACGCGCGACACGCGATCGCGTCGCGCCGTCGAGCGACCGGAACGGAGATGGCGCCGCCGGGCAAATTGCGGCTTCCGAGGCTGCCCCGGGCCGATCTGAACCGCATACAGCGATCTCCGTGCTCCGTTTGCCACAAATCTGCGATCGCGGGAAATCCGCGCTCTCCACCACCAACCCCGATTTGCCGCCGGTAACGTATGTGATCAAAAACCCGCCGGCTCCTACTTCAACTCTACTGAGCCCCCAACCTCTTCGAGCTTTTTCTTGACATCCTCGGCTTCCGCCTTGGCGATGCCTTCTTTGACCGCTTTGGGCGCTCCATCGACCAGGTCCTTGGCCTCTTTCAGACCTGAGTCCGGTGAGCTCGCGGACCACTTTGATCACCTGGATCTTCTTGTCGCCGGCTGCCGTCAGCAAACGGTCAAATTCATCTTTTTCCGCCGCCGGCGCCGCCGCCGCGCCGGCCGCCGGGGCCGCCGCCGCCATCGCAACCGGAGCAGCCGCCGATACGCCCAGTTCCTGTTCCAGCTCTTTTACCAGCGCCGCCGCGTCGAGAAGGCTCAGGTTTTTCAGGTATTCCTTAACCTGATCGCGGCTCAGTTCTGCTGCTTCTGACATTTGTCTTAGCTCCTTGTGCTCACGGCTGCGGGCGAGATGTGGGAGCGCCCCCAAAGCCGAATATCGTTCGTTATAATCCCGTCCGAATAATTCCTGTCCGAGATCTCCGTTTTGCCTCTTCTAGCTCGGCGCCGGTTCACTTGCCGGGGGCTCCGCGGCGCCTTCGGGCGTGGCCGGCGGCTCTTCCGCGGCCTCGGCTGGCGCGTCCGCGCCGACTTTCTTCCCGATTGCGTCGAGCACCCGCGCCATCGCCGAGCCTGGTTCGTTGAGCAGCCGCGCGAGTTGAGTCGCCGGCGCCTGCAGGAGACCGAGCAATTGCGCAAAGATCACTTCGCGCGGCGGCAATGCCGCCAACGCCGAGCATCTCCTCGGCGGTCAGCGCCTTGCCGTCGAGTACGCCGCCGCGGACCTTGAACTTCTCGCCGAACTCCCGAAACGAGGTGACGGTCTTGGCCAACTCGACCGGGTCGGCGTAGCTGACGATCAACCCCACCGGGCCGCCGAGCTGTCCGTCGAGCGCCGAGAATTGAGTCTTCTGATCGCAAGGCGCAGCAAGGTATTTTTCGTCACCTTGAACTCGCCGCTGACCGCGCGAATCCGCCGGCGCATGTCATCGGACTCGCCCGCCGTCATCCCCTTATATTCCGATATCAGCGCGATACTGGCCTTGCCGAAATTCTCGGCGAGTTGCGCCACGATTGCGCTCTTTTGTTCTTTTCTCATCGAAACTCGCTCAGACTCCGAAACTTGTTCAGGCGGCCGCCGCGACCGTGCGCGCCGCGCTGGCGATATCCACCTTCACCCCGGGACCCATGGTCGAAGAAACCGCGACACCCTTGACGTAGTTCCCCTTGGCGGTGGAGGGCTTCGATCGCATGATCGCACCCAATAAGGCGTTGGCGTTTTCGATCAGCTTCTCATCGCCGAAACTAATCTTGCCGATACGGGCATGGACGACACCCGCCTTGTCGACCCGATAGTCGACCTTGCCCGCCTTGACCTCCTGCACCGCCTTGGCGACGTCGAAAGTGACGGTGCCGACGCGCGGATTAGGCATCAGACCGCGCGGTCCGAGAATCTTGCCGATACGGCCGACGGCGCCCATCACGTCGGGCGTCGCGATCACGCGATCGAAGTCGAGCCAGTTCTCTTCCTGGATTCTCTTGATCAAATCGTCGCCGCCGACAAAATCCGCACCTGCCTCGCGCGCTTCGCGCTCCTTCTCGCCCTTGGCCAGGACCAGCACGCGCGAAACCTTGCCGGTGCCGTTGGGCAGCACGACCGTGCCGCGCACATTCTGATCGGCTTGTCGCGGATCGACCCCGAGCCGCACCGCCAGCTCGACGGTCTCGTCGAACTTGGCGACCTTGTTGGCGACCACCAGCTTGAGCGCCTCCTCGAGCGGATAACGCTTCAGCGGATCGACGTTCTTCGCGGCGCTTTCGTATTTCTTGCCTGCCATTGTGGCTGCTTTCCTATTCGGTTACGTCCAATCCCATCGAACGCGCGGTACCCTCGACGGTGCGAATCGCCGCTTCGATATTCTTGGCGGTCAAATCCTTGACCTTGGTATTGGCGATCTCCTCGACCTGCTTCTTGGAGACCTTGCCGACCTTGTTCTTGTTGGGATTCGGCGAACCCTTTTCGATTCCCGCGGCTTTCAGCAGCAGGATCGACGCAGGCGGACTTTTTGTCACAAAAGTAAACGAACGGTCCGCATAGACGGTGACGATTACCGGGATCGTCAAGCCTTGCATGTTCTGCGTCTGCGCATTGAAGGCCTTGCAGAACTCCATGATATTGACGCCGCGCTGGCCGAGCGCCGGCCGACCGGCGGCGACGGATTGGCCGCGCCTGCGGGAATCTGAAGTTTGATCTGACCTGTAACTTTTTTCGCCATCGCTCTTGCCGGACTCAAAAACCGCCGCCGCCGAAGCTTCCTTGCAGAGGACGCCCGGGCGTGTCGGCGGTGAAACTACGACTTCTCGACCTGCACAAAATCCAGTTCTACGGGGGTGGCACGACCGAAAATCGAAATCAGCACCCGCACCTTGCCCTTCTCCGCACGCACCTCTTCAACCGTGCCGTTGAAATCCTGGAAGGGTCCGTCGACCACCTTGACCGCCTCGCCAACTTCGAACAGCACCTTGGGCTTGGGCCGCAAAGCGCCTTCTTCCATCTGCGCCTTGATCGCCAGGACCTCGGACTCGGGCACCTCCGGCGGCGTGGTCGAATGACCGACGAAACCGGTCACCTTCGGAGTGTCCTTGACGACGTGCCAGGTCTCGTCATCGAGCGCCATGTTGACGAAGATATAGCCGGGAAAAAACTTGCGGCTCGAGACTTTGCGCTGGCCGCCCTTGCCCAGCTCCTGCACGCGCTCGACCGGCACTACGATATCGCCGATCTTGTCCTCCATCCTGAGCGCGCGAACGCGCTCTTCGAGCGCGGCCTTCGCCTTCTGCTCATAGCCGGAGTAGGTATGCACGACATACCATCGCTTACCGGTGGAAATCGTGGTCGTGGTCTCTATGGTCGCTGCATCTGCCATTTGCGGCTCTTTGCGCGGAAGTCCTGGACCTACTCGCTGCTGCCCGATTTCCTCTTTGCCGGCGTCGCTACTGGGTGATCAGGCGCTGCACCCCGCGCGTCGCCACCATATCGATCAGCCCCAGCCATAACGCCAGAATTAAGGCCAAGACCACCACCACCACCGTCGCCTGCGTCGTCTCGCGCGCCGACTGAAAGTGAACCTTGGACAGCTCGACCCAGGATTCCTGGACGAAGCTGATGCCCTGATCGAGGTAACTCTTCAATTTATCCACTTTTATAGGCCTTTACAAGCGACGTGTCGTTTGGCGGGTCAGGCAGGATTCGAACCTGCAGCCCCCGGATTTGGAGTCCGATGCTCTGCCAATTAGAGCTACTGACCCTCCCTAGATCGAAAATAGCCAGATTGAAATTGCCCGCCGAGTCCGCAAGGGCGCCGTCAATGCTAGGGATTTCGCCAATCGGGTCAGCCGCTTCAGACCTTGCTTTCTTTGTGATTCGTATGACTCCGGCAACTAGGGCAAAACTTTTTAATCGCAAACTTGTCGGTTTGCTTCTTTTTGTTCTTGGTCGTCGTATAGTTCCGACGCTTACAGCCGTCGCATTGAAGTCCTATAAGGTCTCTCATTTGCTTTTCCTGTGTCTAAACTTCGCAAAGCCCACGATGGGAATCGAACCCATGACCTCTTCCTTACCAAGGAAGTGCTCTACCGGCTGAGCTACGTGGGCGTCTTCCATCGCCGTAATCAAACCAACGTTTTGGAGCGGGAAACGGGATTCGAACCCGCGACCCCGAGCTTGGAAGGCTCGCGCTCTACCAACTGAGCTATTCCCGCTCTCCGTTCGACCGGCAAAATTGGTGGAGAGGGGAGGATTCGAACCTCCGAAGGCATAAGCCGGCAGATTTACAGTCTGCTCCCTTTGGCCACTCGGGAACCTCTCCTCGTTTCGTAATCCCTCCCTTGGGCCGCACACAGCCGATGGCGAGAATCGAACTCGCAACCTACTGATTACAAATCAGTTGCTCTACCGTTGAGCTACATCGGCACGGTAGGCGAAACCATCTAACTACGCTCCAGAATATCAGGTGTCAAGAAATCTCGCCATTTGGGTAGGCTTCTTGCTTTACCGGCTCGAGGCCGCGACGACGCGCGAGGTCGAATAACGCTATTGCTGCCGCTACCGAAACGTTGAGCGACGCCACTCGCCCGTACATTGGAATATTGACGACAAAGTCGACGGTCTTCTTCACCAGGTCGCGAACTCCCTTGCCTTCGGACCCGACCACCACCGCCAAACGCCTGGTGCAATCGACCTCGCCCAGCGAGATATCTCCATCCGGCGCCAGCGCCGCCGTCCAGTAGCCGTTGGCCTTGAACGCCTCCAGCGTCTGCGCAACGTTGCCGCAGCGCGCGACCTTGAGATGCGCCCAGGCACCGGCGGAAGCCTTGACTGCGGCGGGCGTGATCGGCGCTGTGCGGTCCCGCGCCAGAACCACCGCCCGTACGCCGGCGCATTCGGCGGAGCGCAGAATCGCCCCCAGGTTGCGCGGATCGGTTACTCCGTCGATCACGATCAGCGGGTCCGGCTTTAGGTCGAGGACTTCCTCGAGCGGGGCATAGGAATACTCGCGAATCGCCGCGACGATCCCCTGGTGCCGCCCTTCCGAACCTGCCATTCGCCCCAGGGCCTCGTCGGCGGAACTCACTATCTGTCCGCCACTGGCGCGTACGGCGTCAATCTCGGCGGCAAACCGCTCCTGCGCTCCCGCCTTGAAGTAGAGTATGCGGATAGCGGCCGGTGACGCGGCGATGAGCTCACGCACCGGTTCGACGCCAAAGATAATCTCGCCGCGCGGCTCCTGGCGCTCGCTGCGTCCCTGCGGGCGCGTATCGTTTCGACGCTGCGGACGCGGATGCGCACCGGCAGGCGGCTTGCCGTACTGGGAACCCGGCGGCATCGGCCCGGACTGTGGCGATGACGAAGACGCGGGGCGGCGAAACCGGGGACGGCGATTTCTCATTGCGCGCCAATCATAACGCGCCCACATCGATCCGCGAACTGGCGGGGGCAAGGCTTATTCACAACTCGGTCTGATCCTGGTGTTTTCAACAAACTCCTCTTTTCCGAAACTCTTCTTCGCGGAAGCCGTAAATTCTCTTGTGTAATTGAAAAACTCGACACGGCGTTTACACTGGGTGACGACCCCGTTGCGTTGATAGATAACTGTGCGAGTACCCGGATTCACCATTCTCGACCGCTATGTCTCGCGTGAGGTTGTTGCGCCTTTCGCGCTTGGCGTTCTGTTGCTCACGTTTGCCCTGGTCACCGGCCGTCTCCTCCGACTGACTGAAATGGTGGTAAATCACGGTGTCTCGCTCGCCGATGTCGCCTCGTTAATCGGCTTTATCATGCCGGCCTTCCTCGAGTTGACCTTTCCAATGGCAGTGCTGTTGGGGGTTCTGATGGGTTTCGGACGGATGTCCGGGGATCGCGAACTTATCGCCGCGCGAGCCTGCGGTATTAGCCTTTACCGGCTCGCCGTGCCGGTGATGATGGTCGCCTTCGTGGTTTATGCGACTTCAAGTTGGTTCGCTTTCGTGGTTCGACCGTGGGCCAACGCCCATCTGCGCGAACAGCTGTTCGAGTTGACGCAGACACGATCGACCGCCGGGCTCAAAGAGAAGGTCTTCAATCGTAACTTTCCCGGACTCGTGGTCTACGTCGAACATATCTCCGCGACCGACGATTCTCTTCACGGTGTGATGATTTCCGACGCACGCAGCCAGGGCCAGCAGAACACTATCATTGCCAATAACGGTATCATCGTTCCGGACAATGCGCACAACGCAATCACGCTGCGCCTGTTCGACGGTTCGATCTTCGGCGTCGAGGAGGCCAACAACACCTCGCACGTCACCAGCTTTCGCATCTACGATCTCAACGTACGGCCCGATGAAGAACTTGGAATGGGCGACCTCGACCCCGAAGAAATGAGCCTGCCCGAACTGCGCTCGACCATCGCGAACGCGCGTGCCTCGGGCAAACCGGACTACGACGCCGAGCAGGAATTTGCCAGCAAATTTACCGTGCCTTTCACCACCATGCTGTTCGCGTTGATTGGTATACCGCTGGGCCTGAAACCCGCTCGCGGCGGCCAATCGGAACGCTTCGGTGTGGCGATTGCCCTGTTCTTTCTCTACTACTCGCTGATGCGAGCGGCCGAGGCGCTGGCCCAGCGCGGCACCCTAAATGCCTTCGTTGCGATGAGCCTGCCCGACATATTCTTCGCCACGCTGGCGATCATGCTGTTCCAGCGCAGTGCTTCGGACCGCGCGGATCAGGGGCGCGGCGCGGGCGACTTTTTGTGGGATTGGATCGAACATTACGAGCGCAAGCGCGAGGCGGCGGCATGAATTCCCGTGCGCGACTCTCACCGGTTCTCGACCGCTTTCTCGGCGGTCAATTCTTCGGCCCTTTCCTCGTGTGCCTTGGCGCCTTCACGATCGCCTACCTGGTCGGCGACATGTTCGATCGCTTCAACGATCTTATCCGCTACGGCGGCTTCGGCGTGCTCGGCCTCGAGTATTTCGCCTTCAAAATCCCGCTGATTGTCTCGCAACTATTGCCGGTGGCGTGCCTCGCCGGCGTCTTGCTCGGCTTCGCCTTGCTGAACCGTTCGGGCGAGGTTCTCGCCTGTCAGCAATTGGGGATTAGCCGTCTCGAGATGGCCTTGCCGGTCCTCGCGGTCGCCGCGGTCATCGCCGTCTTCAACTTTGCGCTCAACGAAACGGTCGTACCGCTGGCTACCCGCCAGGCCCGCTATCTCTACGAAGTCCAGTTAAAAAAGCGCGAACTCAAAGGCGTTTTCGCCAATCAGCGGATTTGGGTGCGGGTGCGCAACGGATTTCTCAGCGCCGACCGCTACGACACCCCCACGCAGAGCCTGCGCGGCGTCACCGTCTACCAGCTCGGACCGGACTTCAGCCTGCGCAATATCGTCCACGCGCAGAGCGCGACCTGGAACGGTAAGTCGTGGACGCCCGATGCGACCAATACCAATTTTTCGCTGGGCCACAATGGCGCGGTCTCCGCCGCCGCCCGACCGGTCGTATTCGGAGAGTCACTCAAGCCTTCCGACCTGAGCCTGCTCAAGCTTGACCCCGAAGAATTCAGCCTGTGGGAACTCGACCATTACATCCGCGACTTGCGCAACAAAGGGCTCGATCCGGGCGGCTATATTGTCGACCGTGACCTCAAATATGCGATGCCGCTGTCATGCCTGATCATGGTTGCCCTCGGAATTGCGCTCAGTCTTGACCCGCTGCCGCGTCATATGAGTCTCGGGCGCAGCTTCGGGATGGCCATCGGTATCGGTTTCGGCTATTGGCTCGCCTTTGGACTTACCTCCTCGCTCGGACGATCGGCGATAATCCCGGCCTGGATCGCTGCGTGGACGCCGAACGTGATCTTCGCCACCTTGGCCTTCTCGATCTTCCTCTTCGGCGAAGAACGCTGAGGCCCTGCGTACTCCGCCCTCGCGACAAAATTACTAACGATTTCGCTATAGTCGTGCGGTAGCTTTTGTGCTTTCGTATGCCTCCGCTTCATATTGCAGAAATGAGCGGCAGGGATAATCGGCGTTGGGCCGGTTCAATTTTTAATAGGTGACCGAAGGATTTATCAGGCGGTTTCATTCACGAGATTTCGTTATTTATGCAAGCCATCGATGGAAAGGGCGAACGAGTAATGCCGGATGTGACAACTAACAACCTGGGAAGGACCTCCAGATTCCCGGCATTGCGTCGATGGGAACTCAGCGGCAGCCAGACGGCCTGGCTGGGGCTGGTGCTTCTCGTGGTCGCCATCGCGTACCTGAGATCGTTGCGCGATGGCTTCGTTTACGATGACTTCCCCTACATCGTTTTCAATCCTTATCTGCATAATTGGTCGTTCGCATGGCTCTCCTGGACGCATGACGTCTGGTGGTTCCGCGATCCCGACAACCTGCCGCAAAGCCCCTACTATCGTCCCGTTCAGAATACGTTCCTCTTTTTGGTTTTCCCGATAGCAGGTAAGAGCGCGCTAGCCTGGCATCTGGTCAAGATGGCGCTTCATCTGGCGGTCGTTCTCCTGGTTTTCAGGGTCGCCCAACTGATCACCAAGAACTTCCCCACGGCTTTGCTGGCGGCACTATTCTTCGGCGTACTGTCGGCTCATGCCGAGCCGGTGGTGTGGGTGTCCGCCTTTCACGAGCCGGTGTCGGCGATTTTCGAGCTCGGCGCTTTTTGCGCCTTCCTGAGCCGCCCGCCGAAAAAGCCGTTCGCGCTATTCGTCCCCATCGTGCTGTTCGCCCTGGCCGCATTCGCGCACGAAAGCGCCGTGCTCTTTCCGATAATGATCGCGGCTTATGTGTTCCTGCTCGATCCCGCGGTCAATGCCGCTGTGGAAACGACCGATGCGCGGCAGGAGGCGGGCTGGATGCAAAACCGATGGATAAGAACGGTTTTGTTGACAGCCCCGTTCGTCGCAGTCGATTTTTTGTACGTAGGTGTGCGGCTCTATGTCCTGGGCAAGACTGCCTTCATGGGAATGGTCCGCACCAACGGGATGCTCGATCTGGTCGGCAAGCAGGTCGTAATTCGCCAAACCGTCGTCAACCCGCCCGCCAACCAGATCTTGAACACCCTTCCGCAGGTGGTTCTCGAGTACTTGCAACTGCTGGTGATGCCCTGGCTCGCGGGTCCCGCCCATCCGGTGGGATTTATCAAACTGCGCACCTTCGACAATTTTTACTTTCCGCTAGGTGTTCTCGTGTTGCTGGTCGCGATCGGTTTCTTCGCGCTGCGCCGGACCAATCATGCGAGGTTTTACCTGTTCTGCGTGGTCTGGTGGTTTGTGAGTCTCGCTCCGGCGTTGAGCCTGAACCAGGTGGTCTCGCTGGTCCAGGACCGCTACGAGTACGTCGCCTCGATCGGATTTTGTCTGCTGATCGCCGATCTTTGCATCGTTCTGGCGAGTCGAGGGATGACTTGGCGCAATGCCATCGTGGTCGCCGCAGGTCTCTTCACCGCCGCGCAGGTAGTCGGCCTATGGTTCGCCGAGCCGATTTGGCATGACAACGAAACCATGTTCAGGACGGCCGTCGAGATCTCTCCCAATTCGCTGCACTTTCGTGAACGCTACGCCGAGACCCTCGAAGCTAAGGGCGATCTTCGCGGTGCGGCAGAACAGCTGACGGCAGCCGCTCGCGTCGAGCCGAACGAATACATCGTCCATTACCAGCTGGGACAGCTTTATCTGCAGATGGGCCGCAAAGAGGAAGCGCAGGCGGAATTCCGCGCCTATTTGCGAAGTTTCGCGCCATGGACGATCGGCGGTGGTATTCGCCACCACCTTGGCTCACCAAACCCTTCGGGAGAGACGCATCCCATTCCACCTCCGAACTAGCCTCGATAGGCTGTCAGTTCGATGCCTCCGGCTCGGGGCAGGATCCACGTAGCGCCGGCCGCGACGTAGTCACTGCTGTGGCGCGCATCCGCGCGGTGCGCGTCCGATGCCGGACTAAGTCGCCAGTATCCCTTTCTACCAGATCCAGACGCTCGCATTCGGCTGGCGAATCGCAAATGAAAGGGCACAAATGAAAAAGCCCGCACCGGTATACCGATGCGGGCTTCTTCGCGTTTTTAGACTTAGTCTCTAGGACATCGGGCCAGTCAGGTTGACTCTGAAGACGCCCTTGCTGTTGACGGTTCCCTTCAGGTTACCCCAGCCAGTCATTGCCGGAGAAGGCGACGGCACTGCGATTCCGAAACCACCGGAAATCGTCTCGGGCAGGTTGGCGGTGAATGCATCACAATCCGCACCGACGATATTCACGTTACCGGTCTGGGTCTTAGCTTTTGCGCCGACACCTTTGGTCCCGGTGAGCGTGGCGGTTCCGAAGAACGGAACGCAATTGTTAGCGCTGCCACTGCTGCCGCTGCTCGTTGCAGAGATCGGATCCTCAGTGATCAACAATATCCGCCGTTCCTTTACCGAAGTTACCGGTAAGAGTCGCGCCGGTGATCTTGACGCACTGACATCCGGTTACGCTAGGGCAGATGGCTGCGAAGCCGGTAGAAGCACAGGCGCTCGGCGAGGCTGAAGGGACCGTGCTAGACACGATCGTGGCATTTAGCCTAGCTGCCGCCGCTGCATCTGCTCGTTTCGCCTGCATCCAGGCTGCACCTAACGCGACGCCGACCGCCGCAATCACTAGCACTCGTTTATACATTTCCTAAACTCCTTCCTTGCACTTAAGGTTTGTGAAGATACGGCAGCCCATTAACCCCCCGAACGCGATGACCCCGCAAGACTAGCTTGAAAGACAATTCCTGGTCAATCCAACGTGCTTGAGAGTTATATCGAATTGCATGAGAAAAATTCCAGCGATGGAGACGTTTTTCTTCAAATGACGAATGAATTCGACGTTACGCCAGTTTGCGACTGATTGCGACGACGAATGTGTGTCATGCTACTCATCCTTTGCTCTTCGTCTCTATTAGTCGCAATATCTATCTATTATGTGCTTTCTTTAGCACTACACTTCGCCAAGTCGCTTAACGCTCACCTAGACAACCCGTCAGAACTCCGACAACTCGCGTGCTTCTGACGTAGCCGCTACTGCGTTACGGAACCGTTAAGCTTCAGGACCAGGGTGGCGTTTTTCTGCGTGCCGTTAACCGTGCCCCATCCGCTTGCCGCCGGCGACGGTGCAGGAACTGCCGCGATGCCGAATCCGCCGATTACACTAGTCGGAGAATTGGTCCGCAGCGGATCGCAGTATGACAGTGTCATGTTAAGCGATTCCGTCTTCACCACTTGTTCTTGCCGGTGCCGAGAGTGGTCGTAAGCGTGGCCACTCCGAAACCTGGTTGGCAGGTCGAGCCGGAAACGGAACTCGTCGCGGTCCCGCTGTCCAGCGTGATCGCGACAGTCGCGACACCGGAACCGGCCAGACGGCCCTTCACGGTGCCGGCATTGACGCTGATGCAAGAGCAAGTGCCGCTGGGGCATACGGCCGAATAACCGGTCGAGGAACACGCTCCGGCAACCGGCCCGGATACCGTCCCTTGATCGTACCGCCGAGAACCGCTGTGCGGAGCGCATCGCTGGCCGCGTCGTTACCGTCGTCCTGCGCTCTGACCAGTCCGACTCCCAGCGCGGCGATTACAGCACCGATCATAAGGGCCCGCTTGAACATGTAGCACTCCTCCTGCGCAGGTTGGCCGTCTAAAGAATGGATCTGCGAGCGATTGTCTTACGTCACATTTTGAATCCCGTCAATAGAAAATCGCGCCTGTGAGATCCATCGCGCTAGAAGGAACATGCGGGTTCCACTTGCGATCGCGCGGACTGGTGTTATTCAGGGAACAGCGTAGGTCGAACTTCTGATGAGCATCGATTCCATTCAATTTTTAGACGACGACCGCGTGCGCGAATTCCTCGAATCCGCGCGGGTCGCGCACCTGGCCACGGCCGATCGCGCCGGCGAGCCACATAATATTCCGATCTGCTTCTGGTTCGACGGTGGCAGGCGGTTTTACTTCGTGATCGATGAAAAACCCAAGCGCCTGACCAGAGGCGGGATCAAGCGGATGCGCAATATCGCGGAAAATCCGCAGGTTGCCCTGGTCGTCGATCATTTCGACGAGGACTGGTCGCGCCTGGCTTACGTATTGATTCATGGCGAAGCTCATACGGTCGCCGATCCCGGCCAATACGCGACGGTCCTGCGCAATCTGCGCGATAAATATCCGCAATATCGTGCGATGACGCTCGAGCCCGATCGCAATACGATGGTCGTCATCGAAGCATCGCGGGTCCATCGATGGGGTGCGCGCTTCAACTCCGCCAACTAGAATGAGAGTTGCGCCAATGGCTCAGCTTGCGGAAATTTCATCGACACTCGCCGCCGCCGGCCTCGACGGCTGGCTCTTCTACGACTTTCGCATGAGCGATCCGCTCGCCTATCGGATCCTCGGGCTGCCCGAAAAAGGTATTACGACGCGGCGCTGGTTCTGTCTGGTACCGGCGAAGGGCGCGCCCATCGCGATTGTTTCGGCGGTCGAGGCCCATCGCCTCGACGCGCTCGATAGCGCTTCGAAAATCGTCTACCGCTCCGAGCGCGAGATGACTGCGGCGCTGGCGACAATTCTCCACGACCGCAAGCGCATCGCGATGAACTATTCGCCGCAATGCGCCATTCCCTACGTATCGCGAGTGGACGCTGGCACCATCGAACTCGTCCGCGCGCTGGGCGTCGAGATTCTCTCGGCCGCGGACCTGATCCAGCGCTTCGAGGCTACATTGACTCCCGCGCAACTCGCCGGGCATCGGCGATCCGCGGTGGCTTTGCGCGCGATCGTCGGCGAAACCTTCGCCGAGGTCGCTCGACGGATACGCGGGAATCTCTCCTGCTCCGAATTTACGATTCAGCGCTTCGTGCTCGATCGCATCGCCGCGCACGGGATGCGTACCGACGAAGCGCCGATCGTCGCGGTCAACGCCAACGCCGCAAATCCGCACTATGGCCCGGCTCGCGAACGCGACGCCCCTATTCGGCGCGGCGACCTCGTGCTGATCGATCTGTTCGCCAAGGAAACGGACCCTGACAGCATCTATGGCGACCTCACCTGGATGGGATTCGTCGGCGAGAGCGTACCGGACGAATACGCCCAGGTGTTTTCGATTGTCGCCCGCGCCCGCGACGCGGCCGTCGCGCTGGTGCAGAGCCGCGTCGGTGAACGCCGGCCGGTGAGCGGCGAGGAAGCCGACCGCGCGGCGCGCCAGGTGATCGAGGACGCCGGCTATGGCGGCGAATTCGTCCATCGCACGGGACATTCGATCGGCCGCGAAGTTCATGGCACCGGCGCCAATCTCGACTCGCTCGAAACCCGCGACCATCGGATGCTAATCGAGCGCACCTGTTTTTCGGTCGAGCCCGGTATCTATCTGCCGGGACGCTTCGGTATCCGCAGCGAGCTTGATATGACGATCGACTCCGGCGTCGCCGCGGACAGCTGCGCGCCGGCGCAGCGCGAGATCGTCGCGCTTCTCGCCGATACAAAATTCTGATTTACAGGGAATAAAATTCGTCAGACCAGGTGGTCGTTGACGAAGTCGCGCACGCCTCTGATCATTAGTTCCACTACGCCCGAGGCGCCGGCGGGAGTGGCGCCTGCTTCGGCCTGGAGGCGTAGGACGGCCCATTCTTCGATCTTTTTGCCGATGGCGGCCGGATAGACTCCCGCCTGCAAGAGCTTGGTATTCAGCATCGCCAGGTCATCGACGTTCTCGCGAATCGCAATCTTGCGATGACGCCCGCAGCGCCGCATCACGTCCTCGAGCACGGCGGCCGCGATCGTTACCGCCGCCGCCGCATGACCTTCGCGCAACTGCCGTCCCGCCATCCCGAGCAGATCGGCAAAGATCTCGGCGGCGACCAGTTCCTCGACGCGCGCCACTGGTCCAAAGTCGATATACTCACGCGCCGCCCGCAACACCGCCATCCCGCGCGCGACCGCCGAGAGGAACGGACTGTCGCAGTTGTATTCGAATTCCTTGCTGTAGGGACTGTCGGGGCCTAGCGCTTCCTGGAGGAAGGCGACGCAGCCGACGCGCCATTCACGAAACTCGGCGGCATCGACAAACTCCTGACGGGAAACCTCGGAGCGATAGCGTCCTTCGACCAGCGACTTGGCTCGATCGCTGAGCTGCGCCAAACGCTCTCTTACCTGGTCAAGACTCACGCCACGAAGCTTATTGGCGCGATGCGGCGCGTGTAAAGTCTCGCGCGCGAAGTCTGGTTTTGAGCGGCGGGATCAGTCCTTCCAGCGCGGCTGGGTCTTTTTCAGCCCATCGAAAAGACCCGCGCGACGGGCTATCTGGCCGGTATCGACACAGAGCCAGCCGTCGGGCTCACGCGTCCATCGCCGGAACATACGGTCGATACCCACGCCCCAGTTGTCGAGGTGAACGAAGACCTTGGTACCGTCCTGGGTCTTTAATCTGAGTCGCTTTCTCATCGCTTCTACCTCTCCGGCGTATCAGCGAAAATTCGTCGCTCTCCGTATCTCATGAGGAGCAGTGTCTACCAATCGATAATTTAAATATCACACAAGAATGTTCTGTCAACTCTCTAGTGATATAAGATGTTTATAACCACTGAAATTCAAGATTTGTGACTTTGAATTCTTATGATGATTTAATAAATCCTTTTGTGCCTTGATGCGCAATTTGGTGTTTACACACGCGCGACCAAAAATGACGTCGCCGAAAACGTAAAAGGCCACCCGAACCGAAAAGTTCGGATGGCCCTTTTAGGCGTGGTCCGATCCAGTTCTTAAAGACTGGATCGGCTGCAACCCGGTCTTTACTTATCCAACTTGGCTGCCAACCACCGAAACGAAACTGACGCAGCGTCCCGGCTGCCCGCCCAGGTTGTGGGTCAAACCCAGCTTGGGATTATTGATCTGACGTGGACCCGCATCGCCGCGCAACTGCAGCCACATCTCGTACATCATCCGCAGGCCCGACGCGCCAATCGGATGACCGAACGACTTCAATCCGCCATCGGGATTTACCGGCAGCTTTCCTTCGAGATCGAAGAAGCCTTCCATCACGTCCTGCCAGGCCGTCCCACGCGAGCTGAAACCCAGGTCCTCGCACAACACCAACTCGGTCGGAGTGAAGCAGTCATGCACCTCCGCGAGGCTGATCTGCTCGCGCGGCTTGGTGATTCCCGCCTGTGCGTACGCGTCTTTGGCCGAGGCCACGACTTCGGGGAAGCTGGTGAAATCGTACTCCTGCGACAGCGGTCCTTCGGCGGGACCGGCGACGAAGGATAGCGCCTTGATATAGATCGGATTCTTGCAGTACTTGTGCGCGTCTTCGGCGCGTACCACGATTGCTGCGGCGGAACCGTCCGACACGCCCGAGCAGTCCATGATTCCGAGGGGATCGGCGATCTTCGGCGAATTCTTGATAGCTTCGATGGGCACTTCCTTCTGGAATTGCGCCTTGGGATTGCGCGCGCCGTTCTTGTGATTCTTCCAGGCGATTCGCGACAGCACGTCCTTGCCCTTGTCCGGATCGAGCCCGTACTTCTTGAAGTAGGCGGGCGCGAGCAACGAGAACAACGCCGGCGGCGTCATGCTGGCGGGAGTGCCGTCATTGGGCGGATTCGACATCACCAGGCCGGAGAAGCCCGAGTCCTTCAACTTCTCGACTCCGATCGCCATCGCCACGTCGAAAGCGCCCGAGGCCACCGCGTAGCAGGCCTGGCGCAGCGATTCCGAACCGGTTGCGCACATATTCTCGACGCGGGTGACCGGCTTATATTGAATCTTGAGCGGCTCGCTCAAGGTCAGTCCGGAAACACCCGAGCCCATCGTGCCGAGCCAGTAGGCGTCGATGTCGTTGGGATCCACTCCGGCCGATTCGTAAGCGGCGTAGGCGGCCTCGCACAGCAAATCCTCAGCGCTCTTGTCCCAATGCTCGCCGAATTTGGTGCAACCCATTCCGATGATCGCGACGCGGTCCTTGATTCCTCGACTAGCCATGAAGCATTCCTCCTCCGGCAGTTAGCGCTTGGGGCGCGCCTTCCAAAAATAGTTATGAACACCGTCGGCCGTAAAGAGCCGGCGGAAAGTCATTTCGACTTCGTCGCCGATCGCGACCTTATCAGGTTCGCAATCCGTCATTTCGCACAGGAAACGGCCGCCGCCTTCGTAGTCTACCACTACGTTTATCGTAGGCGGATTGAGCGAATAGGCCAAGCGGTCGATAGCATAGGTCGCGATTCGCCCGGTGCGGTCGGCGAACTCGTAGGGCTCCATCTGGTCGAACTTGCGGCATTTGACGCATACCCGCTGCGGCGGCAATTGCGGGGTGCCGCAGGCCTTGCATCGCGAGCCGACGAGTCCGAACTTCCATTTCTCGGAACGCATCATCGGCGGCGCGGCCGGTCGCTCGGGATCGGGCCGGCGCGGCGGTTCCGTCGGCAGGATCTCGCGCCATTTGAGATAACTGCCGTAGCTGACGTCGCCCTTCGATTCGACCATCCGTCCGACCGAATGAACCGGGCGAAAAGCCGCCGCCTGCGGCGTCACGCGCAAGAGAATCGCGTCCGCACCGTCGGCGACCGCGGCCATCAGGATCAGATCTCCGGGTTTGCAGGACGGCAGCACCGCCGTCAGCATCAGACCGGCGTGAGCGGCCCCGGTCTGTCCCACCGTGAGCGCGAAACTGTCGGCCAGCTTGGCGGGGTCGAGTTTCGCGGCCCGCGCGAACTCATCGACCGCGCGCGGATTGGGCGCATCGAGGATTACGCGTGCGATATCTCCCGGCTTGACCTTGGCTTTTTCGAGGACGCCCGTCACCGCCTTGCCGAACAGCGGAGCGTAGGCCTGGGTCAGGGCGAAGCGTTCTTCCCACGAATGGCCGAAGCGCTCATCCGGATTCCGCCAGGTATCGAGGTATTCGCGCGTCAACGAGACCGAGGCCTCGATTTCCGCGATCACATTTTCGTTGCCGAAAATAAAGGCCGCGGCACCGTCGCCGCCTTGTTGTTCGGTGCGTCCCTCGGGCGCGCCCAGACGGCTGTCGGCGATCACCAACGCGGAGTAGCCGCCGGAGCTCTTGGCGATATCGGCGGCCTGAAGAATCCCGGTCATACCCGGCGCGAATCGATCCGGTAACATCTGACGCGCGAATCTCGATCGGCAGCCGCGCCGCGGCGCGGACAATCGCCGCATTGAGTTTCTCCGCATAAGCGGCGTCGTGGTGGCGAAGAGCAGCGAGTTGGGCACAGCGCCGCGCGCGCCCTTGATCGCGTCGCGCAACGCCTCCACTCCATCGAGACACTGTCCTCGTCGAAGCTGGCGACCGCCTTTTCGCCCTTGCCCGCAGGCGTCCCCAGCATCGCAGCGATCGCCGCGCGCTTGAGCCGCCGATAGGGAATGTATGATCCGTACGAAACGATTCCGCCCATGTTCCGCATTAAAAGCCCGATAGCCGTCCGCGGTCAACCTGCGCCGCATTAACGCCGCCGCCTCGTTTTGAGCCGCGGTCGAACCAAAGAGAACAATTCAGGAAGTCGAATCAGGTCAGGCGGTTGCGAGTCGATGCCGCCCGGCCCGAACGCCGCGCGAGGTCGCCGGCTTAGATCATAGATGCGACAGCTTCATCGCGAGCAGGAGCGGCCATCCAATCGCCGTGGCCGTGCGCGGATGGGCAAGCGCCAACTCATCTGTGATGAGATGTTCGCTCATTTCGTCGAAGCGAAGGCCGGCGCGCGCCGCCGCCATCGCGAACCGGGACAGCGTATGGTCATAGCTCCGCGGATATACCTTGCCCCCCGACTCCGGATCGTTGAAGCGCGCGCCGCCCAGCAGATGCATGATCGGATGCACGGTGGTGAGGACGATAAAGCCGCTGCGGCAACACCCGCAGTCCGATCGGATATGGAGCAGGCAATTCGCGGCCACTCATTAGTCAATTAATACCACCGCGTCGAATGATCCGAGGAATCTAACTGGGGCCGGATTCATAGGCATCCACCAGCATTTCGTCCGACAGGAATGCATGTTCGTTCCGATGCCGACGCAGTTCCCGAAGGCGCGGGAGATCAAGTTCGTATTTGACCAGAGAGCGGTCGCCGATTCGATCGAAAAAACCCTTGTCATCCGCCGGGCGCGGGTTCGCCAACCCGGCGACGGAGCAGCTTTTTGATCCATGATACTCACACGGATAGGCCCAATCGCTTATACCGACGTAGACCGAAAATTCGTATGCGCGCGCAATCGCCATACTTCGCCATAATGAACGCGCCATCCGCGGCGAAGACCGTCGGCTTATCGAAAAGGTCGGCACCAGTATCAGGTCCGGTCTAGGTCGAATTTGCCGAATGAAGACGTTCGAGTACCAGAAATCGGCGCATACCAGGATCAGTACGCGACAACCCTTTATCTCGAACTGGCCGACGGCTTTGCCTGGAACGACCCCAAGGACACCCTCGATACCATAGGGACGGAGCTTGTCGTACGCGGCAACGATCGTTCCGCGGGAATCGGCGACGATACCCGAGTTTATCGTCGTACCTCTATTCGTCTGATGATAGGTACCGCCCACCACATGGCAACCGATCCGCTGGGCTAGATCGATGGTCGACTGCTCGTAGTCTTTGCGCCCCGAGTCTCCGCCGATGAGTTCCGGCAAGACCAGGATGTCGTCAGGCGAGAACCGATGTCGCGAGCGCCCGATCAGTTTCGCGACTACGCGAAAGTTCTCTCGAGCATCCTCGCTTCTGGCGCGTAACTGGGTGAGAAATACCTTCACTGATTGCGCTCGGCCTTGCCGCTACCATGCGCCTGCGGGTACCGGCAACTCAACTCCCGTCGCCCTCCCGATGGCCTGTCTACAGAGCTCCCGTAAAACAGCCGAGAGCCCACCAGCAAATCCCGGAGACTCATTCGAGCCAGCTTCGGCCCGCCTCTTGGCCCAATACGAACGTTCGTGCTATTAACCTGAACATGAGCAGCGACGTCGGCGCGGCACGGCAACGAATCCTTCGCGAAGGTCTCGACCTGGTCAGCGCTACCGGCCTCTCCGGCGTGACGGTCGGTCTGCTGGCCGATCGCATGGGGATGTCAAAGAGCGGGCTCTTCGCCCACTTCGGCTCCAAAGAAAAAATGCAAATCGATCTGCTCCGGCAAATGGGGCAAGTTTCGCGAGAGACCGTGGTGATGCCCTCGATGAACGCGGCCGAGGGGCTCCCTCGTCTCAAGGCCCTGGTAAACAACTGGCTCGGATGGACCACGCGGGCCGGGCTCGCCGGCGGATGCCCGGTCGCGGCCGCGATGTTCGAACTGGACGACCTCGAGGGACCGGTACGGGCTCACGTTCTCGCGATGGAACGCGAATGGACCGGCATCATCAAGCACCTCGTCGCGCAAGCAATTGATCATGGGCACCTGGCTCGCGACCTCGACGTAGACCAGTTTGTCTGGGAACTGTACGGCATCTACCTGAGCCATCACGCATCGTATCGCTTTGTCCGCGACCCCCAGGCCAACGCCCGCGCTTCGACGGCTTTTGCAGCGCTAATCGATCGATCAACGCCGCTAAAGCCAAAAAATAAGTCCGCTTCGCCTCCGCAACGCCATAAACCCGGCCGCAACCGTTGAGCGTCCAGTCGGCATTTCCGCACGGCTCAAGCGACCCGCCGCGCACGGAATCGATCAAGGAACGGAATCGATCAAGGGAGAACAGGAATAATGCAGGCCTTTGCATCGTTCGACCTGGCCTTCGCGCGGTTGCTCGCGCCGATAATGGTCGGCGTTTTATTCGTCTGTGCAAGCTCGCTACTTGAATGAGCCTCATCGAAGAAATTTCAACGCAATCATGATCGGGGGTGCCGGAGCGGCTTATCTGAGCGGCGGCTTCGGCATCTGGGAATTCGTCTTCACCGCCGTCGTAACCTACTGCGCCTATCGAGGTCTCGATTCCTACAACTTTATCGGGGTTGGATGGCTCCTGCATTCCGCCTGGGACGTGATGCACCATCTGTACGGGAATCCGATAATTCCGTTTGCGCCTTCATCCTCTCTGGGTTGCGCCATTTGCGATCCGGTGATCGCGTTATGGTGTTTTGCCGGCGCCCCCTCCGTTTTCGATCTATTTAACCGGCGTCGTTTCTATCCCAGCCGCGGATAACGCCAGAATTTATCGGTGAGGGCCTCTCTTTGAACGACCCAGCGGGAATTTCTGGCCGGCCTCTTCATATTTGCCCGCCGCTGCCACGCGAGTTCCGCAAGCCGCATTGCGGCTCACGCCGGGCAATCTAGCTATTCGGAGATTTCGAAAGGATCGGAAGGTGACGCGGTGGGTTTGACGATTTTCCGCGGCGGATTTCCGCCATCCGCCGCGGAGAGGTCGTCGGATACTTCGGGTTATTTCTTGTTGAAGAGGGAATAAGCGCGCGGGGTATTTTTCGTCAGATATCCGCGCATCGACTCGAGACCCTTGCCTTGCGCCAGGATCTCCCAGCCCTCCGCCGACGCCTTCTGGATATGCCACTCGTCGGCCTCGAGCCGGATTATGGCGGTGCCGCCGTGGCCGACGTCCGCGCTACCGCGCTTGCCAAAAGTACGAAGAGCGATCCCGTACTCACTGAACAGATACCGCCAGTAGTCCCACACCGGCCGATGAAAGCGCTGGGGTTGCGGCTTAACTTCCTCTCGGTCCAGGCGATAACGGTCCATCAGCAGGTCCGCGAGCCGGGTGGCGTTCTGCGCTTCGGCCTCGGAGGCGCCACGGTCGGTATTATATTCACGCAGTAGTTTAACTCTGCGCATTACGTCGTCGATTTTCATTGAGGCGGCCTCCAGTTTTTCTCGATTTCTGGCGCGATCCAAGTACCAACCGATCGCTCGCCAACAGATTCATATCGATCAACCAGGCTTCACGTAGCCTCTCATAGGTAGTGTTTAAGGTCAATATAGAATGCCTTAGATGACAACACATAATCTAGGACACTTTTAGGTACTATATGATTATCGAAGAATACGCTAGGGATTTAGCAACAATATACGGTCACCTGCGGTAAATGCTGTTGATAGTGCTTTCGGCGCGATGAATTGACGCCGCGAGTCGTCGACCAGGCGACGGGTACCTTCTTTCGCAGGAGGTCGCGCAAGAGCTATTCCAGAGATGCCCGTCGCAGATCCGGACGTGCGGCGAAAATTATCAAACGATGTTCGTTATGATGTAGCGGGCGGGTTCGGACACGGGCGTATGCGGCTCGACGCGGCGACTCTGATCGTCGTCAGCGTTCGGCTTCTTCGGCCGCTTCACGCAGCCAGTCGGCAAAGAACAGCGACACCGAGGGATGGGCGGCGGAGTCGCCGAGGATAACGCGGAGGGCGCCGTCTGGCGTCCAACCGATCGCGACCTGCTTAATCGAGAAGTCACTCTTCGAATCGACCGCGTCCGCCAGCGAGTGCGCCTCGTCAGGGGTGAGAAAGCACGACGAATCCTCGATTTTGAGCCAGACTTCTTTGTGCCCGCTATCAAAATTCAGAGTCGCATCGACTGTAATGATACCGTCAGTATGCATAGCGCTGACACCTTCGAAATCGAGGATTTCGAGATGCTTCGAAATCGCTGCGATCGGCTGAGGTAAAACTCCCCCGAACCAGGAACAGAGGCCGTGGGGAAGAGGCGACCTTCGACGGACGCAACTGTAGCCGTGGTGTCGGCGGGTCAGGTCTCCCCCCTGAACGACGCACGCGCTCAACGCAGCTGTCGCTCGAAAACACTGAAAGTCGGCAGAATTGATGCGTTGAGCGAGCCAAGGTATATAAAGCGCAAACAACATGGTCAAGACGACAAACTGTAGGCGTTTTGAATCAAATGTACGCTCGCCCGATGGCAAGAACGTGGCCGCCGAGACCTTTGATTGAGGGGCTACAGATGAGGCGCCGAATTAGCTATCTGGCGGATTTATCGACAGAAAACATGACGCTATGAGCGGCCGACGGCTTCGGCCCGCCGGCTGGCCTAACGCAGGGAGGATACGCGATGGCAGACAAGCGGCTGAAGATAACTATCCTGGACGATTATCAAGACGCGGTCCGCAACCTGCGCGCTTTCGGCAAGCTCAGCGGTCACGATGTCACTATCTGGAACGACCATACCCGGGACGTCGACACGCTCGCCGGTCGTCTACGGGATACCGAAGTCCTGGTGCCGATCCGCGAGCGCGCGCCGATCCGCGCCCCGTTAATCGAACGCCTCGGCCAACCCCGCGGAAAGCTCAGGATGATCAGTAATATCGGCGGCTACCCGCATCTCGATATCGATGCCTGCACCAGGGCCGGTGTCATCGTTTCGTCGAACATGATGCCGGGCAGGCCTTCCTATGCCACCGCCGAGCTCAATTGGGGGCTGATGATCGCCGCGATGAGACATCTGCCGCAGGAGATGGCCGCGCTGAGAGGCGGGCGCTGGCAGGCCACCAGCGTCGGCGCGGGCCTGCGCGGTAAGACGCTCGGGATCTACGGCTATGGAAGGATTGGCGCGGTCGTAGCCGGCTATGGCAAGGCCTTCGGGATGAAAGTACTGGTATGGGGCCGCGAAGCGACAATCTCTCGCGCCAGCGCGGACGGCTACCCCGTCGCGGAAAGCAAGGCCGCCTTCTTCGAGCAATCCGACGTCGTCTCACTGCATCTGCAGTTGAACGACGCCACTCGCGGAATCGTAACCGCAGCGGACCTCTCCCGGATGAAGCCGACGGCGCTAATCGTGAACACCAGCCGGGCAGGATTGATCGCGCCCGGGGCGCTCGCCACCGCATTGCGCGCCGGGCGGCCGGGGATGGCGGCGATCGACGTCTTCGACGACGAGCCGGTGATTGGCGCGAAAGATCCGCTCCTGGAGATGGAAAATGTGGTCTGCACGCCCCATCTGGGTTACGTCGAAGTGGGCGGAATGGAAGGGATGTTCGGGGTTATCTTCGACCAGATTGTCGCCTATGCGGCCGGCAAACCAGTCGATGTGGTCAATCCTGAGGCTTTGAGTAATCGCGGGGGCTGAAAAGAGACTCGAGATCGTATTTGGAGCGCGCGGGAGGAGTTGAACCCCCGTTCAACCGGGTTGCAGCCGGTGCCCTGCCTGGCTTGGGTACGCGCGCCCTAAATCCGACCTCGAGTTGGTTTCTTTTTTATTACGACCACATGAATAAGTACACGTGTGTCAGACTTATGTCCAGATCATTCTACAGATTCTTTTATAAGTCACGGAGGCTTTTAATCCGCTACGTCCCCAGATCAACAAACGCATTGTTGAGCGTATGACTCTAATTGCCATCCGAATCAGACCTTAACACAAGACACTGTTAAACACGTTTAGTGGGTAAAAAATCGCTTTAGCAGACCCGGCTTACGCGGTTTCGCAGCTTCCATGATCTCCGCGACTCGCGTCGGATGAAGATACCCGTCGAGAACCGATGTCACCAGGTTGGAAGCTGCCTGAAGGCGTTCGCCCTCGCCCAGCTTCTCGGCGACCCAGGCGGTACGGGCCCGCGCGGCAAGGGTCAAATTCGCCACCATCCCGGGGTTGTAGAGAATATTGGGAATGAAGCCGATAAAGACGAGGCCACCGTCTTCGCGTCCCCAGCTGCCGATCAGGCAACTGCGGGTGAATTCCCGCGTCTCGAGCAAATTCAGAACTGTGCACAGATGACAGGCGAGTTCCTCGGGCAATTCGAGTGGCAGATAAAGGCGCGTGGCGAGTCCGTTGCCCTGCTCCGAGTGCGGCGTCTCGGTGTTCATCTCGAAGACCGCCGTGCTGTCGGCCGGGAGGTCCTCACCGGCGCTTTCGCGCTCATCGGGTGAAAAGGGAAATCCGGCGATGAGTCCCTCGCCCGCGACTTTCGCGATTATATTCCCCTGCATCAGCAACTCGACCGCTTCGGCGAATTCGCCCGTGCCTGCCCAGGCCGAGCCGTTGCGGCCCTCTTCGGCACACTCGACGCCCCACTTCTCCACGCGGGCGTGCTTGCACGAATCCGGTCCGCGCAACGGGCGGCTGTTCTGATCCGGCTTGCCGCCGAGGACGCGCTGGGCGTCGTTCCAGGCGGAATTGGCCGCCGCAAGTTGCGAATAGGCCGAACCGATCATCAGAGGATAGACCCACGAGCCGATGTCTTCGTGCAGAGTGATCGTCGTCCAATGACGCAGCGTGCGATCGAAGGGGTCGAACACAAGAGTCGAAGTGGACGCCGCGCGCGCCAGCTTGGCCACGCGATCGATAAGCTTGCTATCGGCGGGATCGAGGTCGTTGATAAAGTCGGTAGCGGCGCAGACCTTGAAGACCTCGCCCTCCTCGCTATCGACACCAGCCTCGGCCCAGATTCTTTGGCGAAAGTCGCCGACCCACCAGGAGAACCCACGAAGCTCCCACGAGGTAGCTTGATAGGGAACGTCAGCCAGCTTGTGAAGTTGGCGGACGAAATTAAGTCCGAGGTCGTTTCGACTAGCTGCTCCGGCCATCGCTATCTCCGAACCAGTATATACGAGGGAGATCTCCCCTTTGAGCCAAAAGCAAGACACACTTCAGGGTAACTTTATGGCGAGCCTAAGACAAGTGTCTAATGACAAGATATGTTTTAAGACGCAATAACCATCAAATCAGAAATTCTGAAGCATTTTGGCGGGCATTGTCGGCGGAGTAATAAGACAGGTATTTTGCCGCCGAATTATGGCCGAAGAGCGAGCTTAAACGATCGACGGATACGTCGACGTCGGCTCTGATTTCGCCCAAATTTCGAGGCGTTCAACGCCCCCGAAGCCGGAGGCGTGCGACCGCTAGCGCGCGATCCATCCGCCGTCGATCGTCAGCGGATGTCCGGTGACGAACGAAGAGGCGTCGGACAACAGCCAGAGCACGCCTTCGGCGATCTCCTCGGGCTTGCCCAGCCGCCCAACCGGTTCGCCGGCGATAACGTCGGCCTCGGTGAATCCGCCTTTATCGATTGCCCGCTCGACCATGGGGGTACGTATAACGCCGGGGCATACGCAGTTGACGCGAATATTTTTCTGCGCGTATTCGAGCGCGGCCGTGCGGGTGAGGCCGACCACGCCATGTTTAGCGGCAACGTAAGCGGGTATTCCGTTGAAGCCGACCAGTCCCGCGATGGAGGCGGTGTTGACGATCGCAGCCGCCGCCCTGCTTGAGCATCTGCGGAATCTCGTACTTCATGCAGAGCCATACCGCCTTCAAATCGATGGCGACGACGCGGTCAAAGTTCTCCTCGGTGCAGGCGACAGTATCGCCCATCGCACCTTCGATTCCGGCGTTGTTGTAGGCGCAATCGAGGCGGCCGTAGGTGTCGAGCGTTTTCTTGATCATCGCTTCGACTTCGCTGGTGACGGCGACGTCCGCGGCCGTGCAACTCGCCTCGCCGCCGGCCTCTTTGATCATTTTGACGGTCTGCTCCGCGCCGGCGGGAACGTAGTCGGCAATCATGACCTTGGCGCCTTCCCTGGCGAGACGGATCGAAGTGGCGCGGCCGATACCCGAACCACCACCGGTGACCAACGCTACCTTTCCTTGCAGTAAACCAGCCATTCGAGCGCCCTCCCAGGAAGTTGTCGCGGACAGAATCTTATGGACCAAGGGCGTGGAGGTTTGCAAATCCGCGCGAGGAATCGCGTTGCGACAGAGGACGGCGCTCGACCAATCAAGCTGAGCCGCGCGCTGGATTACAGCGCTACAGGATTATGCGGATGGAGAGGCCATGAGTCGCGGTCGGCTCGGACCGTCGTAGTATCGGCGCGAGAGATGACCGTGCGCTCTGATTGATTCGGGACGTTATCTCGGAAGGGGTGAAATGCTTGATCCCAAAAAAGCGGCCAGCCTCCGAATCGAGGCTGGCCGGCTGATTCAAGACTCGGAGTAAGCTTGCCGTCTAGCTGAGACGATAGGTCTGGGCGAAGTCGGGCGTGCTGAAGTTGTGCTGATACGAACGTTCAGCCGCGATCAGAAACCCGATCGACGACAGCGCTATCACGAAAGACATTACGTTTAGAAAAGACTTCATGTTGTTCCTCCCCGGACGACATGCCGCGTTCATGGGTGGTCCATTAAGCGAGGATCATGCCATCGGAGCGCAGTTGGAGAGGATTCATGGGAAAGCCCTGACCGATTCGACGCAAAACTCGTCGAATCGATAATTGTGCTTTGTTTTCAGTAGTTTACGAGGATCCGCGAGTGCGATGAGCGAGCATCATCGAGGCTCTTTGGCGGTTCGCTTAAATCGATATTTGCGAATTCGGTCGTCGCAATTTGCGAAACGCACAGATCTGTTGAAGAGATGCAACTGGTCCGCACAGACGAGTGTCAGTTCAACCGGCGTTGAGAAATTGAGCTTGCGCGCGCCGGCAATACGCAACCAGCGAGGTAATTCAGCGAGAAGGGGATGCTAAATAATCTCGAGTAGCTTGCGAAGCATGGTTGTACATATGGGGGTCATTCGGGCGTCACCCAGAGCTTCAGCGGGCGCCAGCGTGATTGCGCAACCCTCCGAGACAGTGCATCTCGACAGATCTATGTTACGAAGTACATAGAACTCGCAGTCGGTGCTCAAATCATTCTCTACTTTTTGTTCACTGCCAAGAAATGCGAGATCGTGCCGATCGACCTTGAGCGCCAGTTCCTCGAAGATCTCCTAACGAGTCCATCGACGTAAGTTTCACCGGCCTCAACCGCGCCGCCAAAAACGCTTACGGCACCGGGATTTCGGATGCCCTGTTTATTGTCGCGGAGCTGTAAGATGAGATTTTGCTGGGTGTCAATGATGAAGGCTCCGGCAAACCGGTGTGTTTGATCAAGCATTCAGGATCTCCAAACGCGCCGGCCCGGGTGATATCCGAGGCCGGCGCCACCCAATGCGACTACTTACCTCTTCCGCGCAAGGTTACCGTGCGCGGCTGATTGCTGGCGTTGCTCTGAATCGTGAGCGCATCGGTCTGCATACCTGTTGCACTAGGACTGAAAATAACTCCGATCTTGCAGCGCTTGCCACGGCCCAGTGTGGTGCTGGTGGTGCAAGTGGTGGCTTTTCCCGAATCGATGGTAAATTGGGTCGTGGTAGTGGAGAACCCGCTAATCGACATCGGCTGCTTATTCCTGAGCGGATTTATTACGGTTACGATCCGCGGCTTGGTTTGAGTTCCAATCTTGTGAATGCCGAAGCCGATAAGCTTTGGCAACACCGTCATTGATCCCGCGGGCGACGGAGTTGGCGTCGGTGTCGGCGATGCCGCGGCGCTGAAGCTGATAGTCATATTGACGTTGGCGCCGCCTGTACCGGTGTCGCAGTTCAAGCCGCCCGAATCGTCGTCGTACTGCCAGGCGTATTCATGCGGACAAGCGTTAGAGAAGGTCTCGTAATATGGGATGGTGCCGTTCCCCGCCTGCATCGCCGCGGCTTGCCATTCGGGATTAGTCAGACCTCCCAAGCCGGAAAATAGCTGTGCGGGCGAAGCCGTTGCCGTTGGAGGTTCGAGGGAACCGAGGCCAGCTACGACCGCGGGGACGCAAGCCACGCTGGGAGAGGGAGTCGGAGAACCGGACGGAAAGGGAGAAGGAATGATACTGACGCAGGTATAACCGAGGGCATTCGAATAGCCGGCCCCCTCGTAGCCGCCGCAAGCATTACCCACATCAATCTGGCTCGCGCAGTTAATTGGAGGCGAAGTTTCGGGCAGGCAGAGGCCGACGCTATCGGGAAATGCGGGAACCAGGCCCATTGTGCAGGTTTGACCGGGCTGACAGTCGATGTCTGCCCAGCAGGTCGCGGTGCCCTGATTGGCGGACGCCATAGAAATACCAGTGCCCTGACTTGTAACGGCATTGCTCACGTTCTTGGCCGAGTACATATCGCGATACTCTGAACCGTCGGGAGTCCAGGAGGGCGACGCCGTCGGCGACGGTATAACAGTTGTGCAATTCAGGCCGGCAGGCGCGGGCGACGATGCGCATTGAAGTCCGGGTTGATTACAACCGACCACGCAGGTCGAGTTGCCCTGGCAAAAGCCTGTCTCGCAAAATCCGCTACCACATGGTATCGGCGTCGGCCCGGGCGACGCGGTTGGGCTCGCGGTAACCTGCAGATTGGCCGGACAAACCTGATTGAGGTCAGTAACGCAACCGGGCGCATAGCAACTATTCGCCGAGGGCACGACCGATATCGCGGTGTTGTAACCCGAGACTAGGCTAACGTCATAGTTGACGTTGGTCGCGCTGTTGGAGGTCAACTCGAAAAGCGAGACTGGCGCAGCGCCGGTGTGTTTAGTGTCGAACCCATTCCAGTCTCCGTAACACTGATATAGTCCGGAGCAATCGCCAGTCTGGCAGAGTTGCGGATAAGTGCAGACCTGAACCTGAGGCGTTCCTTGCGCGTTAGGTTGATCCAAAAGACATATTGCATTGGGGTTGTCGAGGCCCGTCTGGCCCTGGCAAAAAGACGTATCACCGGTACTGCCGTTAGTGCAGTCCAGCAGACACTCGCCGCCGTAACAGACATGCCCGGAGGTGCACTGGCTGGTGGCAGTGCACGATTGGTAATGAGGATCGTTGTTGAAGGGCGTTACGAAATCGCATCCGGTGCGCGCCCAGAAATTCCCGCTCCAGCCTGAAGGCATACAGAGCGACACCGACGTTCCCGCCGGCATCATCCAGTCATTGTTTGGAGGAGTGATGATATTCGAACTGAAGTCGCCGCTTCCCTGGTAAGCCTCACCCAGCCAAACCGGATAGGTATTGTTGTTTTGGAAGGTAAATAGATTACCCGAAGGACAGCTTACCGTCGGGGTACTGATCTTCGCGGGTTTGGATTTCGTCGTCGGCGCGCCGAATGCAACTCCGACCGCGACGCCAATCGCGAGTAGTGGAGCGATCCTTGCGAATCCCCGAACCGCCTTTGCAATTCCCCGATAAACTAGACTACTGACTGACCTGCTATTCCGAAGTTTCTCTGAAGCGCCCCCACCAGAAATCTTTCCCCCCACAAAAACCTCCGCACACTCTCAAGTACTGGTTACTGAAATCGAAGTCGCCAAAAGACACAGTGGCCGTCCGCCAAAACCCAGTCAATATAGTCAATAGCTTGGAAAGTGGACTGGAGCAGTTCTTTATTGGCCCTATGCAGCCGGAGAGCTACGCGCGCGAATGAACCGCAAACGGATCATGGCTAAGCGATGCGTATGCTGAGCCTGAGGTTCCAGCGCACACAGGAAATCAGATAATAGCGAACCGCCTTAGGCACGGACTGATTGTCTTTGCTGTGCTATTGGCCGACTATGCCGTCACTGATGTCGCGATAGTAGGCCAGATCCCGCGTCGCCTCGACTGGATCGTAATGTAAACGGCGTCAAGCGAAAAAGTCGATTCACGAGAAAAAAACTAGCCTCTCGTCCCGCGCGCGGTTAACAATCAAGAGCTATCGAAGGCTGTGAAGGGGTGGATTGCGGTGTACGGATACTCAAAGCTCAAATCATACTCCGTAAATTTGGTGTACCGCGAGTGGTTACGTGCGGCAAGATCGTCTGAACGCCGACACGATTGTCCCGTTCCTTTTTAAATAAAGAATATTCAAAACAAGAATATTAATTGAGGAGAGATGGAGTACTACCAGTACTTTCGCCTGAAGGGTCCGCCTTTCCAACCGGCATCGCCTCACGGCCCTGTCTATTTCAGTCCAACTCATCTTCAGGGTATGGCTACGCTCGAATCCGGATTGACCGGTGAGTTGAGCGGCTTGACTCTACTGACGGGAGAAGCCGGAGCAGGGAAAACTACACTCATCTATTCGATGCTGCAGAGGGACTCGAAGCGGGTACGGATAGCGCATATCGACGACCCCAAGCTCTCGTTCCTCGAGATGATGCAGGTAATCCTGACTCAGTTGAATCTCTACTCGGCCGGATCGACCAAGCTGGATTACCTCAATGTATTGGATCATTTGCTGGAACTTCACGGCACGGCGGAACGGATTGCGATCGTTATCGATGAATCCCAGGTTTTGACTTTCGATGTATTGGAGGAACTGCGGCTCCTCTCGAATCGCGGTCAACGCAACGGCTTGCAGCTTATCCTGGTAGGCCAACCCGAACTGGCCGAGCGGCTGAAGCAACCGGAACTGCGTCAACTGAACCAACGAATCTCTTCTCGCGGAGTACTCAGTCCACTGAACAGCGAACAGGCCGCGAAGTACGTCGAGTGCAGACTGAGTGCGCAAGGTGGCAGTTGCGCGGCAATTTTCGAGCCTCACGCATTGAACAGTCTGCTGCGGCGCAGCGACGGCATACCGCGAAAAATCAACATGCTTTGCCATACGGCGATGCAGGCTGCATTTTACGCCGGGGATAAAAAAGTCACGGTAAAAGTCGCAAAAAAAGTTGCCGCCGACTATCAAGACTCGGTCGGTATCAAAAAACAGGGATCAAACTCGCGGCCCTTGGGCATGCCCACGCTGCTCATCGGCACCGCGATCGCGGCGTTGTTGCTATTGGCCTTTGTCTACCCGATCTTGGTCCGATTGGGTACTCAGCCGGAGCGACCCGTCCGGCGTCGCGATGGAACAGACTGCGCAACCAGTCAAAACTGCTTTGCAAGTTCAGACCGGCGAGGAACCGCGTCTCGATGAGCATCCGAATTCCGCGGCGAAGGCCAAAGCGGTTGCTTCGGCCGAATCCCCGCCGCTTCCGGTCCGGACGTCATTCGTACCCGGATCGCCCTCCTCCGCAGTATCCAAAAACGACGGAACCGCTGCGGCAACCGCTCCTGGCGCAGCCGTAAACCCCGGCGTGCAGAAAAGAGAGCAGTATGCCCGCAGCGCCGTCGCAGCGAAGACAAATTACCGTGCGGTATGGAGATACACTGGAGCTTATTGCTATTCGCTATTTCGGATCGAAGGCCGGAATCAACGAGATCATTCAGGCGAATCCGCAGCTGACCAACATAAATCAGTTGAGAGTCGGAGAGATGATTTACATACCGGTCGGTGTTCCCGCGAAAGCTGCGTCGCCGGACGAGAATACTGAGTACATGGTCAGTTTCGAATGTCGAGGAGTCGCACGATCACTAAGCGATCTGGCGGGGAGCCTCGTCCGATGCGACGCCGGCCGGGCCTTCGGTAGTCACCCCCCGATTTGGTACATCGAGCGGTCTTTGGTCGAGCGCCCCTCGAGCAGATGATGTCCCGTAGGCTTGTTTTGCACCGCGCGCAGCAGGATTCGCGCGACTTCGCCGAGGCCACCGTCGCCATTGCCTGATCGCAATGCCTTGCGCACGTCGAGTTCATCGTCGTTGAGCAGGCAAAGATGGAATTTGCCGTCCGCCGTCAGGCGCATCCGATTGCACGATCCGCAGTAGGGTTCGCTGACCGGGCTGATAAAACCGATCACACCGCGCGCACCGGCGATCCGATAGTTGCGCGCCTCGTCGGCCGCGCTGGTCGCCTCGAGCTCCGTCATCGAACCGAACACCGCCTCGATACGGCGGCGGGTTTCGATATTGGAAACGTAGCGCTTGATCGAGATGGAAGCGCACTCGCCGCCGCCCAACGGCATCAGCTCGATGAAGCGGACGTGCCAGTCGCGATCGACGGTCAGCCGCGCCAACTCGATGACGTCGCTCTCGTTGTAACCGGCGGCGACGACCGAATTGAGCTTGATCGGCACCAGTCCCGCCTCTTCGGCGGCCATGATGCCGTCCCAGATTTTCGCGAAGTTGCCCCATCGCATCTGGCGTTCGACGGTCTCCGGATTGAGGCTGTCGAGATGCACATTGATGCGCGACAAGCCGGCCTGCTTCAGCGGATGCGCGAGCTTGCGCAACAGCAAGGCATTGGTGGTGAGGGCGAGGTCGCCGACGCCTTTGACCGCCGCCAGCCGCTCGACGATTTCGATAAGGTCAGCGCGCAACGTCGGTTCTCCGCCCGTCAGCCTAAACTTGCGAAAGCCGACGCTCACCGCCGCGCGTACGACGCGCTCGATCTCTTCGGCGGAGAGCATCGCCTCGCGCGGAAGGAAGCGCAGGCCCTCCAACGGCATGCAATAGACGCAACGCAAATTGCAATTGTCGATGACCGAAATGCGCAGGTAGTCTATCTCGCGATTAAATGAATCCGTGGGCATCTTGTAGAATCCCGCCGCCGGCGCCTTTCCACGCGTCGGAAGCGAGCGCAGCATGATAGCGGCGGCGGCTTCTACTAAGATTGTAATCACTGCCAAGCGTAAGTGACAACCCGCTGACCGGGGGGTCGGCGCCAGAGAATAATACTTCGCTATTCGTGGCGAAGCTGGTAAAATTTAAGTTGATTCCAGATCCTTAATTGAGGGCATGCCCGCTGATAATGCGTTGGCGAGTGAGTTCGATGATCACTCGGCGCGAGCGGGTTTATGGGTGATGTGTGATGGTGTTCAAGGTTGCGATGGTGCTTGCACTGACTTCGATGTGGGCGGTAGCGCGATACGGGCGTGGACGGCAGGACGAGGCCGGGCTGACGCGCGAAGTGAGGGATCAATTGCAGGCGCTTCGCGACGAACTGTTCCGGCGGTAGCTTGATTCCCCGTCCCTATCGGCGCTGCCTTAACGGCGCAATCGAACCGTTGACCGGCGCAAGCCGGAGAAGCGGTACCAATTCGGCGCTCGTCTTTTCTTCTCTCAACGACCCGGGCCGCCACGAGGCGCGTCCTGGATGACGCTTCCGACGAATCTGCGTTATCGCTTCTTTGGGGGGCTCGCTCGTCTCGACGTCGATAGCCCCTGGACCGTCCTTTTCGTCACTATTCTACTGGCCGTCGCGTGCGTCTTTTACACGAAGTCCAGACTCGAATTTCGCACCGGCCAGGACGACCTCATCAGCACCAACACGCGCGACAGCCGCAACTATCTGCGCTACACGCATGAGTTTCCCGGTCTCGACGGCCTCATCGTGGTAGTTAAAACGACGCCGTCGAAGGCTCGCGCCGAACTCTTCGCCGATACCCTGGCGCGTCAGCTCGAAGCCGATCACACCAACGTAAGCACCGTCTTCTACCGGCTCGACCCGAGTGTTGTCGGCAATCGCGGCCTGCTCTATCTGAGTGTCGACGACCTCAACGATCTCGCGTCGAAGCTCGATCCTAATCTCCCGATGCTCGGTGCGTACGCGATCAATCCGTCGCTCGCGGCGATCTTCGGTATCGCGAACCGTCAGATCGACAACGCGATCGCCACCGCGATGCGCGAACGGCGGGAACCACGGCCCATCATAAGAGGCACGCCGCCAAGACCAAGGATTCCGAACAGGCGCCTGCCGCCTTCGCCAGCGGATTCCTCGACGCGACGCTCATCGGGATGCTCGCCGATGCTGGCAGCAATCCTCCGCCGCCCTGGGCCACCCTGGCCGGTTTAGGCACCGATAGTCGCGGTATGCACGACGGCTACCTGATGTCCGATAACGGCAAGTACCTGCTGCTCCAAATCGCCCCTGGGGACGGCGTCGCGCACGGACCCGATCCGGTCGACGTCATTCAGGGGATGGTCGATCGCACGCGCGCACAATTCCCCGACGTCAGCGCCGGCATGACCGGAGGACCAGCCCTCGCCCATGCCGAGGAGACCACCACCCAGCACGACATGATGATCGGTTCGGTAATCGCCGTGACGGGTCTGGTGCTGCTGATGGTGATTCCGTTCCGCGGAGTGATCGAGCCGCTATTCGCGATCATCGCGCTGCTGGTCGGCGTCGCCTGGTCGTTCGGATTTACCACCCTCGTGGTTGGCCATCTGAACCTGCTCTCGGCGGTCTTCACCAGCGTGCTCGCCGGTATCGGTATCAATTTCCCGATTCATCTGATGGCCCGCTATGACGAGGCGCGCCGCCGCGGCCGTGGAGTGCGCGAATGCGTCCAACTCGCGGTGGTCAACACGGGAACCGGCGTCTTCGCTTCCGCCTGCATTATGGCGTTGGCGTTCCTGATGCCGATGTTCACCGACTTCAAGGGTATCGCGGAACTTGGACTGGTTTCGGCGGCCGGGCTCTTCTGTTGCCTGGCCTCGGCGCTACTCGTTTTTCCCGCTCTGATCGTCCTGCGTGATCGCGATCGTCCGCTGGCGGCCAACCCGATCGTCTCGCTGGCGCCCGCTCGATCCACGCTCGAAAAGTTGTTCGGACGACCCGCAATTATCGTCGGCCTCGCCTTGGCGGCGACCCTCGGCGCGGCCTTTCTCGCGCGGGGCGTGGGCTTCGACCAGGACCTGCTCAAGTTGCAGGCGAGCGACGCCGAAGCGGTACGTTTCGAAAAGACCCTGCTGCGTGATTCGGGCCGTTCCTCTTGGTTCGCCGTGGCGCTGGCGCCGACGCGCAAACTCGCCGAACGCGAGGCCGATCGTTTCCGCAAGCTCCCGGAGGTTTCCGACGTCGAAACCATCGGAACCTATATTCCCGATCGCCAGGACGAGAAGATGTTGATTCTCGCCCATCTCAACGCGGAACTTCAGCCCATCACCGTGCGGCCCGCGCAGCCCGAAATACCGGCCGCGCTGATGCGCGAACTCAAGGAACTCGACACCAAGCTCGATATGATCGCCCCTTACGATCCGTCCGGGGGAATCGGCAAGACTGCCTCCCTCGCATCGCAGGCGATCTTCAGATTGCGCGCGGATCCCACCGCGTTCTCGGCCTATAGCCGCCATATCGCCGATAACCTCGGCGAACAGTTGACGGCCTTCAAGGCGCAACTCAACGGCGGCAGTATCACCGAGGCCAACCTGCCCAGCGTGCTGCGAGAGCGCTTTATTGGCGCGTCCGGAACCTACCTCGTCCAGATTTATCCCAAGGGCGATGTCTGGCAGGATGCTCCGCTCAAGCGCTTCATCGACGGCCTCCGCTCCGTCGATCGCGACGTCACCGGACCGCCGGTGCAGACCTACGCGATCGCGACCGTGATGCGTCAGGGTTACGAACGCGCCGCCATCCTCGCTCTGATCGCGGTATTCGTCTTTGTGTTCGCCGACTTCCGCAATCTGCGCGATACCCTGCTGGCGACCGTACCCCTGATCTTCGGCGCCGCATGGCTGCTCGAAACGATGGGCGCGCTCAAATGGGACTTCAATCTTGCCAATCTTTTCGCCGTACCGATTCTGATCGGGATGGGCGTCGATAACGGCGTCAACATGCTCTATCGATGGCGCGAGGAGCGCGACAAGTCATCGCTGATCCTCACCAAGGCGGTCGGCAAGTCGGTGACGATCTGCTCGCTCACCACCATCGCCGCGTTCGCCGCGCTGATCCCCGCCAACCATCGCGGCATCTCGAGCATGGGTTGGGTTCTCACCCTCGGCACCAGCTTCATCCTGCTGGCGACTCTGATCGTGCTGCCCGCGCTGTTCGAACTGCTCGGCTCGAGGATTCAGCACGCGCAGGATTCCGACTCCCATTCGGGGACGGCGTCGCTCAGGTCGGTGAGTCGCGAAGATCCGCGCAGCCCGCGCAAGATCGCAAGCTCAAAACGCGGTTGAGAGGGCGCTCAGCCTCCTGTAATCGGGCGTTCTGGCTCTTTGACGCAGTAGGCGCATCCGCAGAGGTCGCGTAACTGGTCCATCGTGTACAGCATTTCTCGTGCCCGTCGTGCCATTCAGGATACATCGCCGAGTCGCCCATCCGCGACAGTTGCGCCAACCGCTGGCTCGCCGCGGGTATCTCGCCATCGATACGCCCGCCGCATACGTTGCAAGGGCAGAAGCGGCGCAGATTCTCGAGCGGATGAGATACTGTCGTGGCCGTCGACCCATTGCACGCCGACCGCATAACGGCCGACCTCGTTGAGCCCGCGAATCTTCTGGGGTGTCTTTGACTTGCTGAGCGGCATTGTTGCACTCTTGAATTGCGATTATAGCATCGGCGCCGCGGTCGCTGCGAAGCTGGCGAACCCAGTTGCATCGGACCGGTGCTCGATTTCGCCGGTTACTCGCGCCGGCCGGCGACCGCACGCGATCAGTTCTCGCGGGCCGAATTTACTCAAGTGAAACGGAGGCTTTAACTTATGGATGAAAATGCAAAGAAAAAAGGGCTGCGGATGATCCCCTACGGGCTTCAGATCCTCGGCGCCAAAAACGGTGACAAGCAGACCGTCGCGACTATCAACTGGACCACCCAGGCGAGCTTCGCACCTCCGCTCGTTGTAGTCGGGATCAAGACCGATTCGACCGCCCACGAACTCGTGAAACAATCGAAGAAGTTCACCCTCTCGATGCTCGGTGCGGGACAAAAAGACCTCGCCATGGCCTTCTTCAAGCACGTCGATCCCAAGGACGGCAAGTTTCGGCAACTTCGCCTTTGTCGCCGGCAAGAACGGATGCCCGATCATCACCGACGCCCCGGCAGCCGTCGAATGCAACGTGATTCACTTTTACGAGCACGGCGACCACAGCATCGTCGGTCGGCGAGGTGACCGAAGCGACCCTCAATAAGGAAGTCGACCCGCTGACCTTGAAGGAATGCGGCTTCAACTACGGCGGATGAGGTGTGACAGCGTCCGGCGCTTCGGCCGGACGTCGCAGCTTCATAGTCTTAATGTGATACTTTAGCTTTTAGCACGACGCCTGACGCGATTCGCATCCGCGTTGGGCGTCGTGCCATGCTCCGCGCGCAAACCCTCCGGAGGAACCGACGTGGGTCAGAAAAGGTCGTGGTGCTCCCTGGCGATGACGAGGCGCCAGCCAAACCGTCTTCGCCGCGATGGAAGTCATGCGGGCGCTCGAAGTCGATATCGACTTCAACGAGTTTCCCACCGGCGAAAGCTGGGTCCGCGGCGAGACCGAAAAGACCGTCCGCGCCGCCATCGACGCCTCGGACTCCACCCTCTTCGGCTCGACCTCGGGCAAGACCGGTGGCATCGGCTACCTGCGCTGGGGCAAGAAGACCTTCGCCAACGTTCGCCCCTGCCGCTACATGAAGGGGTTCAAGAGTCCGCTCGCGAATCCCGACGGCATCGACTTCATCATCGTGCGCGAAAATCTCGAAGACCTTTATCTCGGCCTCGAGGGACCGCTCTCGACGCTCGCGCCGCTACATCTCAATAGCCGCATCCTGCGCGCCGAGCTCGATACTTCCGAGCGCGGAATCTACGCCATCAAGGTCATCACCGAGCGCAACACGCGCAATATCGCGCATTTCGCCTGCCAGCTCGCCACCCGCCGCAAGAGCGAAGGGCATCCCGGCAAGGTCACCTGCAGCTCGAAGTACAATATGCTGCGCGAGTCCGACGGCTTCTTTCGCCAAATCGTAGAGGAAGTCGTGGCCGGCTATCCCGACCTCAAATACGAGGAGTTCATCATCGACGATTTCGCGCGCCGCGTCGTGCAGAGCTCGCACAGCCTCGACGTCGTCGTAATGCCGAATCTCTACGGCGACATCATGTCCGACGCCGCGGCGGGTACGATTGGCGGCCTCGGCGTCGCTCCATCGGGATGCTTCGGTGACGGCTATGCTTACTTCGAATCGGTCCACGGCACCGCGCCGGATATCAAGGGACAAGGCATCATCAATCCAACCGCCACGATGCTCTCGGCCGTGATGATGCTCAACTACCTCGGGATGCGCGACAAATCCCGGCGTTTTGAGGAAGCGATTCGCAAGGTTACGCAGCGGGCAAGACGTTGACGGTGGACCAGGGCGGCAAGGCCAAAACCGCCGACTTCACCGCCGCCATCCTCGCAAATTTATAGTGTCAATCTCACCGTCCGCCGCGCCTACCAAATGTAGCGTCTCGATCATAGATGGTCGCGGGCGGCACCCACTGCACCTGTCACTATTTAGTGGATGCTAATCTCGTTTTCCGCTTGCCTGGAGCATCATCGTCGGTCTTTGATCGCGGGTGCGATTTGATCCAATGTGGCGGAGAAACTGAAAGTTTCGCTCTAAGTTCAAATAAGGGAAATCGCCTTATGTACGATGGTGTATCGTCGTGGGCGCTCGATGCGCGGGTCACCGACCGCGATGCTCCTGGCGCGCAAGGGTCATCGCGTCTCTGTCCTGTTGATAAGGCCTCGTTCCCCAGCGACATACTCAATGGCTATTATCTGCAGCAGCCGGCCGTGGTCCGCATGCGATCCTGGGGGGCGACCGATCAACTGCGCGCGACGAACATCCCGCCCTGACCTTCGCACTCTCACTTTTGATTTCGGCGATTACGTACTGGCAGCAAGTTCTCCTCCGCCGCCGTCCGCTGACATTTTCGCAAGGATATGCCCCGCGCGCTCCGTGCTCTCACAAGAATTCCGCAGTCGATGCCGCCGTCGGCTCGGGAGTGGAGTTGCGCGAGGGCTTCGCTGTGGACGGGCTGTGCTGGGAGGGCGACCGCGTCACCGGCATTCGCAGCCGGAGCAAAGCGGGCGTCTCGATGACCGAACAGGCCCGTATCGTTATCGGCGCGGACGGCACCAGCTCGGTGGTCGCCCGTTCCGCGAACGCTGAGCTGTATCAGGCCAAACCTGCCCTCACCTGCTGGTACTTCACCCACTGGAGCGGAGTCCCCGTAGAGGGCATCGAATTTTACCTGCGAGAGCGCC
>CAWDQC010000037.1:0-34668 GCA_963804355.1 uncultured Pseudomonadota bacterium
TCACCGGTCGCGGCGCGGTGATTTCCGGCTGTTCGAAGCCTTCGATCATTTCGCGATCGAGCGTTATCCCCAGGGTTCGTTCGATTCGTCCGAGGGAGATTCGTTCTTCGGGCGTCACCAGGCTGATGGCGTGACCCTCGCGGCCCATGCGGGCGGTTCGCCCGATGCGATGGATATAGTTCTCCGGCTCGTCCGGCAGGTCGAAATTGATAACGTGAGACACTCCGGGGATATCCAGTCCGCGCGCGGCTACATCCGTGGCGACCATCACATGGTACGATCGTTTGGCGGAAACCTGAGAGCGCCGCTGTGCGTTGGCTCTGCGAAAGGTCACCATGAATCGCGACGGCGCGTACGCCTTGCCGCTTAAGAGAACGCGTTACGCAATCGGCGCGGGTCTTGGTGCGAGTAAACACGATGGCGCTTTCGCATTCCGCCCGTCGCAGGATCGCCAACAGCAGCGCCTCTTTGTCCTGATGCGTGGCCGGGCAGAGCGTCTGGCGGATGCTCGCCGGAGGCGTGGATTTTTCGCCGATATTGACGCGCTCGGGTTCGTGGAGGAACTCACGCGCCATCCGTTCGGCGCCGCCGTCCATGGTCGCCGAGAACATCAAGGTCTGCCGCTGAGTTGGGACCATACTGATGATCCGCCGGACCTGCGGCATGAAGCCCATATCGAGCAGCCGGTCCGCTTCGTCGATAACCACGGCCGATATCCGATCAAGGCTGACGGCGCCGCGTTCGACGTGGTCGATCAGCCGCCCCGGACAGGCGATTAGGACCTGTGCTCCGGCGCGCAAATCGTCGAGTTGTCGGCGCATCGACTCGCCACCCACGATAAGGGCGGCGCGAAGGTTGGTATGACGAGCGAACAAGCGAAATTCGCGAACAACCTGTGCCGCAAGTTCGCGAGTGGGCTCGATCACGAGGACCGCGGGCCCAACGGCGCGATCGCGATGCAACCGGTCGATCAGAGGAATCAGGAACGCCGCGGTTTTGCCGCTGCCGGTTTCGGCGGTGGCGACCACGTCACGTCCCAATCTGAATGATCGGAATTGCGCCAGATTGAATGGGAGTGGCCTCGTGATGGCCACGGTCTCGATTCAACGATCTATTTCGGGTGAAAGTGAAGAACAAGCTAGACCTGTGATATGCGCCGGTATGACATGACCGACAGTGAGTAGTGATTGATAGTTTTCCGGGGATGGTTGGTTGCGTCGAGAACTTCGCCGCTCGATTTACTCATACTCTATTGTCGCAAATCTTATACTTGTCGGCGCGCCGATGCAATGGCCCCGGGGTGCGACGCCTGGGGGCGCTTAGCCATCAAGTTTAGAGAGCCTGCCCGGCGCACCATCCGCTGGACCACGCCCATTGGAAATTGTAACCGCCCAACCATCCGGTGACATCGACCGCCTCGCCGATTACATAAAGGCCGGGAACCTCCGACGCCTCCATCGTCTTCGACGAGAGCGCGGCCGTATCAACGCCGCCGACGGTAACTTCGGCCTTGCCCCATCCTTCGGATCCGGTAGGCGTGAGCCGCCAGTTCTTGAGCTTTTGGGCGATCGCGGAAAGCACGTCGTTGGAGAGATTCGCGATCGAGACCCTGGGCGTGTCGGCGGCCAGCGCGTGGGCAAGCCGCGCCGGAAGTATCTCGGCCAGAATATTCGCCAGCTCGGCGCGGGGTCGCGTTCGCTTTCGCTCCTTCAGGTAGGAGTCCGCGTCGAGGCTCGGCAATAAGTCGGTTGAAATGGTCTGACCTTCGCGCCAGTAGGATGAGATTTGCAAAATTGCGGGACCCGACACGCCGCGATGGGTAAACAAGATGTTTTCGCGAAAGCTACTCCCGGCGCAATTGACCACGGCCTCGAGCGAAACGCCGGCGAGCGATCGGCATAGCGCCAGACTCTCGCCGGCGACTTCGAGCGGTACCAAGCCGGGACGCGGATCGACGATCGGCAGATCGAAGCGCACGGCAAGGTCGTAAGCGAAGCGCGTCGCGCCCATTTTTGGAATCGAGAGTCCGCCCGTCGCGATCACCAACGCCGGCGCGGAGAAAACGCCCTGGTCAGTCGCGATGCGGAAGTGGTGCGGGCGGGCAATCTCGGTGACGCGATGAGCCAGGCGCACGCTGACTCCCGCGGCCGCGCATTCCGCCATCAGCATCTCGACTACCTGGCGCGCCGAGCTATCGCAGAAAAGTTGGCCCAGCGTTTTTTCGTGATAGCGGATCCGATGCCGCTCGACCATCGCGATGAAGTCCCACTGCGTGTAGCGGCTCAACGCGGATTTGCAGAAGTGCGGATTGGTGGAAGTAAAGCGCTCCGCCGAGACCTCGAGGTTGGTGAAGTTGCAACGTCCGCCGCCCGAAATGAGAATCTTGGCGCCGGGACGATCGAGATGCTCGATCAAAGCGACGCGCCGGCCGCGCTGGCCCGCGCTCAGCGCGCACATCAGCCCCGCAGCACCGGCTCCGATAATGACGGCGTCGAAGGATTCCATCGCCGAGGCGATTTACTCATTTGACCGCGCCGCACGCAATCCGGCCGCGTCAAAGAACTAATACGACTTTCGCGCGCTGGCGGAGGTTGCGGTGATTTCGCCTGCTGGATTACGACTCGGGCGAGACAATGCATCAGGTTCAAGGGGCGGGAACATCCGCCAGATACCGATTCAGCTCGGAGAATAGCAACTCGAGTCGTCGCATCGACTCCAGTTCCGCGATCATGGTGCGGCGCGGTTCGAGTGGCCACGACGCCAGTTGTGCGAACCCGCCTTCCTCCAGGTGTGAACCGAACTGATTGAGTGGATCTGACAATTCATCGGCTGAGTGTTTCAGGGCGATCGTCTGCGCGGCGGACGCGCTGAGGGAGTCGGCGCTTCGGAAGAAATCCAGCCACGACTTGAGCTGCCGCCGAACCGCATCGAAGACCTGTTCGCGCGCAACCTCAGTTACGGGGTCGAGTTGCGGCATCTGGTTGACGATTCGCCCGCTCGCGACCGAGGACAGCGTGTTGGCAATACGGCGCAGCGTTCCTGCCGCCTCGACGATCGCATTATGGTCGACGGCGCTGCTGCGTCCTTCCAGTTGCGCGTCATCGGCGACTTGCAGGATTTCGGTCAGCACGCGCATGGTATCGGAGTTGGTTTGCAGGATTTGATCCTCGGTGCTCGAAGTCGGGCTGCCCGGCGTCAATGCCAGCGTATCGGCGATTACTCTTTGCAGTCTGGGTAACAGGGAAATACCGGCGTATTCCGGCCACAGGACAAAGAAGACTATCGCGACGACAATGTCACCCAGCAAGACACCCCAGATGCGCCAGAGTGGCTCGTAGATATTGATCGACGGGGTCAAGGCGACGAACACCAGGGCAAAAATGATCCCCATCTGCTTACCCGCGAACGTCATCCGCGCGCTGCCGAGTGACGAGTAGGCTAGCGCACCGTAAACCCCGAAGACCGCAAGCATATAAGCCGGAAGCGTCTCGAAGTTGGGCGAAACTATGATGATCGCCAGCAGGGAAACCGCGCCTCCGATCACCGCTCCGGCGATCCGCAGAGACATCTTCTGCAAGGTTGCGCCGAAGGTTGGACTCCCGGTTGTGATGACCGCCACCAAAATAATGAACAAGTCCGGACGCCCGCTAATGATGCCGAACAGGTAACCGACCACGGTGCAAAGCCCGACTTTCAGGCAATAACGCACAACTGCGGGATCGGGACGGCCGCTCGATCGCGGGACAGCACTGTTCGCCTTCGATTGCCGCGGGGGTTCGTCCAACGGGCGCCCGACATGCCTGGCCAGCACGGCCAGCGAATCGATGAATGCAGCGAAATTCTCGATTTCCGCCGAACTCGATATGCCGATGTATGCCGGCCTGATCTCAACGACGCGCTCCGCGAGAGCGTCAACCGCCAACCCCATTCGCGTCCGCGCGGCGACGACTGGCTGCTGGTCCGCGCCCACGGCAATGCGAACCGGTAGTTGGTGAGAGATCTCATCGAGGGTCGCCGCAATCGCATTCACCGCCGCCTGAAGCTCGCGCCGGACCATCGTGCGGATATCTCGCGGCAGGTCGGCGCGCGCCGTGACGATGATCCGATCCACTTCGATACTGACGCGCGCCACGCGCATGATCGCGGCAAGCAGTATCGCCCGGCGATGATCGGACGCGCCCTCGGCCACCGCCTGATCAAGAAGCGCCATATGCGCCGGCAGGTCGGAGGTCGGCGGCGGTATCGGCGGGCGCGGTACGCTATTGCCGAAGAGAAAAAAGTCGGAAGCCTCGAGAAGCCGCGTACGGGCGCGCGCAACGCTGGCTTCGAGCGAGTCCATCAGAATCGGTTCGCCCCGGTCAGGCCATAGCCAATTGTCGAACAGGACAACCACGCCGAAGGCAATCGCACTACCGTCGAACAGGGCTGCCGCGTTCCAACCGATCTCCTGGGGTTCGAAGACGACGCCGTAAAATATAATCAAGCAGACTATCTGGATAACGAGCAGGGGTGCGCCGAGCTTCAACGTCGCTCCGGCGTATGTCGAAAAGGAGATCCAGGCGAAGACGAACGGCAGCATCAGCCAGGGCGTTTCTACGAATGCACGCGCCATAATCACCGTGGTGATCACAGCGACCATCACCGCGATTTGCCATGCCAGCGCCTTGCGCACCGACATCATCGGTCCCGCGCCCGCGAGGATCCAGACGATTACGGCGCCGAGCGGACTATTGACGTGACAACTCGCGTCCAGTCCGGTCGCGACGGCCACAATCGTGGCGATGCGTAGGGAGGTGCGGATCTTCCGCGGGCTAGGAGCAAGTTCGCGTTTGACTACCGCTTCGAGCCGATCCAACCACGCAAACGGCCCTTGGATGCCAAACGGTTGCTCTAAGAATCCTGCCACGCGCTCGTTTACCTGTCACAATCTGCGATTCCGCCGCCATCGCATTAGTTGCAACCTGGCTTCGATGCGCGACTCGTTTTGATCTTTGCCGATGCCTTACCCGGGGCGCTTGCCGGCCAGAACGGATTTGGCAATTTCGACAACGTGCTCCGGAGTAAAGCCCAGCTCGCGCATCACGATTTCACCCGGTGCCGAAGCACCGAAGCGGTTCACCCCGATAATCGCACCTTCGAGGCCGACGTAGCGCTCCCATCCCAGCGGTGAGCCGGCTTCAATACTCACTCGCGCTCTGACGCCGGGGGGAAGAACCTGGTCCTTGTAGGATTGCGGCTGCGCCTCAAACAAATCCCAGCACGGCATCGAGACCACCCGGCTGGCAATTCCCTCGCGCGTCAGTTGCTTATGCGCCTCGAGCGCGACCGATACTTCGGAGCCGGTTGCGATGAGGATAAGCTTGGGCGGACCCGAGGCGGAGTCGGCAAGAACGTAAGCGCCTTTGGCCGTTCCCGCGGCGGGGGCCAGCGTATTGCGATCCAAAGTGGGCAACTTCTGGCGCGTCAGCACCAGCCCCACGGGCCCCTCGGTATGCGTCACCGCGATCTTCCACGCTTCCACAGTCTCGTTGGCGTCGGCCGGTCGCAGCAGCGTTAGGTCGGGAATAGCGCGCAGGCTGGCCAGTTGTTCCACCGGCTGATGCGTGGGGCCGTCCTCGCCCAGTCCGATACTGTCGTGGGTCCACACGTAGATGACGCGGGCCTTGCTCAATGCCGCGAGCCGGATACTCGGTCGCATGTAGTCGGAAAACGTAAAAAAGGTGGCGGCGTAAGGGATGATGCCGCCATGCAGGGCCATTCCGGTGGCGATTCCCGCCATCGCGTGCTCTCGAATACCGAAATGGATGTTGCGTCCCGAGTACCCCAGCGGACCGCCCACCATTCCCTGGGTAACCGGCGCACCTTTGGGCGGCGCAAACTCGGGGCTCTCGAAATCGCCGTGACCCTTGAGCGCGGTGCGAGTGGACGGATCGAGGTCGCCCGATCCACCGATCAGATTGGGGATCGCCTCGGCCAAGGCGACGATAGATTTCTGTCCGGCGTCGCGCGTCGCCATCGCACCGTCCGCTGGCGTGAAGCGGGGAAGGCCCGCATCCCATCCCTTGGGCAGTTCACCGGCAAGCGCCAACTTAAGCGTGTCGGCCAACCGCGGATCGGCAGCGCGCAAACCCTCCATCCGTTGATGCCATTGCGTCTCGAGATTGCGGCCGTTCTCCACCGCCTTGCGAAACTGGGTCAAGGCCTCGTCGGGAATATAGAAACTCTTGTCCTCGGGCCATCCCAACGCGCGCTTGGTTAATCGCACCTCCTCGACGCCCAGGGGTTCGCCGTGCGCCTGAAAAGTATCGTGCTTATTGGGACTGCCGTAGCCGATATGCGTGCGGGCAACAATTAGTGACGGTCGATCATCAACCGCTTTGGCCTTGGTTAAGGCACTGTCGACGGCGGCAATATCCATCCCGTCGATATGCTCCACATGCCATCCGTAAGCCTGGAAGCGCGCGCCCACATCTTCGTTGAAGGTAACGTCGGCGCTGGCCGAGAGAGTGATCTGATTGGCGTCGTAGAGCACGATCAATCGCCCGAGCCGAAACTGCCCCGCTATCGAAGCGGCTTCGGCCGCGACGCCTTCCATCATGTCGCCGTCACTGGCCATCACATAGGTGTGGTGATTCATGATTTCGTGGCCCGGCCGATTGAAGGTGGCGGCCAGCCAACGCTCCGCCATCGCCAATCCCACCGCGTTCCCGACACCTTGACCCAGTGGACCCGTCGTAACTTCCGCGCCGGGCACTACACCGTACTCGGGATGTCCCGGAGTGCGGCTGCCCCATTGGCGGAACTGCTTGATATCGTCCATGGTGAGGTCATATCCGGTGAGGAAGAGCATGCTGTAGAGCAGCATGCTGGCGTGACCGGCAGACAGCACGAAGCGATCGCGATCGGGCCATTTAGGATTGGTGGGACTGTGCCGGAGATGGCGCGTCCACAAGACATACGCCATCGGAGCCGCGCCCAGTGGCATCCCCGGATGTCCCGAGTTGGCTTTCTGGACCGCGTCGATCGAGAGCGTCCGGATAGTGTTGATGCATAGATCGTCGATTGGCTGAACCGTCGTACTCATGATTCCTCTGAAGCGCGTCCAGTTTTAGGTTGTACGTCTGCTCGAACGTGCGATGGCTGAGACCCGGCCTTCCCTCGCAGTTGACTACATATTCCGTGACCGGAGATTTCCGCAAGAACCGATGCGGCGGAACGATAAATTCACCCGTGGCCCGGGTGATGCCCTCTCAGTCTCTTCGGATCAGGAGCCGACCCGTGCCGCACCCCAGGGTCGTTCGAACTATTGATCACTCATAGCCATTCGGATTCCCGGAAGGAAGCACGAATTGTGCGCCCGATAAACCAAGAAACTGATCGCCAGTCGGCCGGCGTGCTCGTGTTCAAGTACTATTTGACTTCTCGCAACCTGCCGGTATCCACATCGAAAATGAAGCCGCGCACCGGGACCTCTTTGGCGATCCACGGATGCGACCTGACTTTCTTGATCTGCTCCCGGGTGTTTTGCTCGGGGTCCTTGTAGGAGAAGAAGCGCATCGGCGCCGGCGAAGAATCTCCGGTCGAAGCGCTGAGCTTCGAGTTCAGGTCAGCATCGGTGAACGTCGTGAAACCGCAGCCGGTGTGGTTGAGCAGCAATATCTCGGTGGTTCCGAGCACGCGATTCGAAACAACCAGCTCTCCCAGAACATCTTCGGTTACCGCCGGTCCGCCGGTACGGATCACGTCGATATCGGCTTGCGGCAGACCCAGGATTCCAGGGAGGTCGGAAAGCCGCGGGTCCATGCAGGTCACAACCACGATTTTGGGGGCCGGACGCTTCCCCTGACTTGGATCGTAAGTTTTCGCGTAGTTCTGATTCGCTTCCAACGCCTTATCGAGAATACTCATGGTCTTCCTCCTGACGGATAGACAGTGCGGCAAGTCCGCGTTCTGGATGTTGTTATTCCGACCCAATCGGTTGCGATGGACGAATTACAGCCACGGTACTTCAGGGGAGTCAAATGCTTCGACGTGATCCCGATACCGATGAGTGAAACTGCGCCGGTAGAAGCGGCGCGGCAATTAAGGAAATAAGTCGTCCGTTTTACCAGCAAATGAATTCCGCGCAGTCATCTCTATTAGTTCGCGCCGCGAACGATGGCGAGGATGCCATCGCTTGCGGTGTCGTCGCGATACCAGCGGAGCCGGCACCCGCGGCGGTTCAAGGCTGGAACTTGCACGGCGGGATCGATCGGCCTATACAGCACTTGCACATCGGCTGACCAACCAAGAGATATTCACCGGGCGTCCGCGTGCAAAATGCAATTCCCGTCGGGTTAACTTCCTGTAGCGAGATGGATCCAAAAGGCAAAGTAGCGCTAATCACCGGCGGCGCCCGCATCGGACAGGTCGTCGCTCACAGCCTCGTGGAGCGCGGATGCGATCTGGCGCTGATCTATCGTGGCTCGCGCGACGCCGCGGAAGCTTCGGCGAAAGCCGCGATAGATGCAGGGGTGCGGGCAATCACCGTCCGGGCCGACGCGACCGATGAAGATCAGGTCGCGGCTGCGGTCAAGGAAACAGAGCGCGCCCTGGGACGCATCGATATCCTGCTCAACATGGCATCGATTTATCTGAGCACGCCCGAACCCAAGCAGGCGGACTGGTCGAATGCGATCGATGCCAACGCCCGCAGTGTTTTTCTTTTCTCGACCGCCGCGGCGCCGATTATGAAGCGAAGTGGTAGCGGGCGAATTATTAACTTCGCGGACTGGCTACCGGTAAGCGGCCGCCCTCACTACAAGGGCTTTGTGCCTTACTACGCATCCAAAGCCGCAGTTATCGGCCTCACCGAGAGTCTCGCGCTGGAACTGGCTCCGGAAATTCTGGTCAACGCGATAGCGCCTGGTCCGATTCTCGAACCTCCGGGTCTGAGTGCCGAGGAGAACAGCGAGGTGATCGAAGCCACACCGCTTCGGCGATGGGGCGGTGCCGCGGAAATCGCCAAAATCATTCTCTTCCTGGTCGACAGCGATTTCGTCACCGGGGAATGTATCCGCGTCGACGGCGGCCGGCACCTCATTTGAATCCGATTTGTGTGGGGGAGATGGTTTTATGAGTGACGCCGACGGCCTGCGCTATACAAAGATACCGCTCAACAACGGCTCCGATGAGATTCCGGCGCTCGGCTTTGGCACGCTGATTCCTGATCCGATCAAGACCAAAGCGGCAGTCAGATCTTCGCTGGAGCTGGGCTTTCGTCAATTCGATTGCGCCGAACGCTATCGAAATGAAGAACACGTTGGCGATGCGATGCGGGCAGTATTCCAGGAAGGCAAGATCGCACGCAAGGACGTATTCGTCGGCACCAAGCTCTGGAACAACAATCATCGTCCCGATCGCGTCAGACCTGCCTTCGAGGCAAGCCTCAAAAGATTGCAACTGGAATATGTCGATTTGTACAGCATCCATACGCCATTCGCCTTCAAACCCGGAGACGAGCAAGACCCCCGGGACGAAAAGGGCAATGTAATCTATGATGGCGCGACGACCCTGACGGATACCTGGAAGGGTTTGGAGAGTCTCGTCGATCAAGGGCATTGCAAGGCGATCGGCTTATCGAACGTCAGTCTGGAACAGCTGAAAGAGGTGTTCGAAGCCGCACGAATCAAGCCGGCCGTTCTTCAAGTCGAATCCCATCCATATCTGCCTCAATCGGAACTGCTCGACTATTGCAGGAAGAACGGCATCGTGATGCAGGCCTTCGCGGCTTTAGGTCACGGGATGGAACCCCGATTGCTCGACGATCCGATCGTCACCGCTATTGCGAACCGCGTTCAGAAAACTCCCCCCCAGGTATTGCTGGCTTGGGCTGTACAACGCGTCACGGCGCCTCTCACCACTGCTACCAGCGCCGGCCACATCGCGGAGAATTTTGATATCTCGACTCTGCCCGACGACGCCATCAAGGAAATTAGCGAAGGGATCAGCACGCGGATCAGGCTCAATCCGGTGGTGAATACGGGCGTCCCGGGATTCATCCCGCGCCGAAGCTGAACACCCCAGTCTGAAATTACCGTTGACCCACGCCCAGAAGCGAGATACTACTCCGGCCCCACCCGCGCGGTTGGGAGCGGGCATACGGATCGTTTGCCGCATGCCGCCCCAAAAGACGGGGAAAGCGCGATCAGTTCCGGCGCTTGACCGGTGGTGGCGGCTCTTCCTCGGGCTCGTCCGCACCATTCGATACGGGGTCGGCCGCTGCGAGCACTTTGACCGAGAGCTTGGCGCGCAGCTTGCCCTCGACCTCGTCGGCGATTTTAGGGTTCGCCCTCAGCAGGTCGCGCGCATTTTCACGTCCCTGGCCGATACGTTCACCGCCGTACGAATACCATGCGCCCAGTTTCTCGATGATGTTGTGCTCGGAGGCCATGTCCACCAGCTCGCCTTCCTTCGAAATGCCCGAGCCGTAGAGGATGTCGAACTCGGCCTCGCGAAACGGCGGCGCGACCTTGTTCTTGACCACCTTGACCTTGGTGCGCGAACCGATCACCTCGTTGGCGCTTTTGATCGTGCCGATACGGCGAATATCGATACGCACCGAGGAGTAGAACTTGAGCGCGTTGCCGCCCGTAGTGGTTTCCGGATTCCCGAACATCACGCCGATCTTCATGCGAATCTGGTTGATGAAGACCACCACCGTACGTGAGCGGGCGATAATCGAGGTCAGCTTGCGCAGCGCCTGTGACATCAGCCGCGCCTGCAGACCCATCTGCGGCTCGCCCATTTCGCCCTCGATTTCCGCGCGCGGTACCAGGGCGGCGACGGAATCGATTACCAGCACGTCGATCGCGCCCGATTGCACGAGAGTCTCGGCGATCTCGAGCGCCTGTTCGCCGTTATCGGGTTGCGAAATCAACAGGTCTTCGACGTTGACTCCGAGCTTGCGTGCGTACCCGGCGTCGAGTGCGTGTTCGGCGTCGATAAAGGCGCCGATTCCGCCGAGCTTCTGCGCTTCCGCGATACATTCCAAAGCGAGCGTGGTCTTCCCTGAGGATTCGGGACCGTAAATCTCGATCACCCGCCCTCTGGGCAACCCGCCCACGCCTAACGCGAGATCGAGCCCGAGCGAACCGGTGGGAATTACCGCAATATCGGCCACGATCGCTTGTTCGCCAAGCTTCATGATCGAGCCTTTACCGAACTGTTTTTCGATCTGACTCAGAGCCAGATCGAGTGCTTTAGTCTTGATTTCCTGCGCCATTGAGGCCCTCGTGTGGCGGGCTATTCGTCTGCGCGTCAAGTTTGCCACAAAAGCGGCAAGATCACGCTATGCAACCGCCACCGGCCATCAACAGCTTTCTTTTGCCGAAACCGAGTGCGCCGTGCGCTTCGACGCGCGGTGCTTCCCCATCACCGACCTTCCGAGACAATTTCCGGCATCACGAGCGGGAGCGGAATTCATCCGCCGCCAGTGAGAGTCGGTAAGATCGCGGTAGAGCTACTGGACTCGGGTCAAGCGGAGGTCAGGGCCGGGATTTTTGCCGCTCGCCGCCATCGCCAGTCGCACCAGGTAATGATTCCAGCTCTCCGTTTGAGACTGGACTTCCTCGGGTGGCAGGCCGCTATGGGTGAAGCGAAGCAAGGTATGTCCGTCCTGTAACGACAAGTTGATCTCGATGAGTGAGGAACCCGGCGGGGCACTCGCTGCGCCTTCCCAGCCCCAGGTATAGGCCAAATGCGAAACCGGCACTACTTCCTTGAATTGGCCGCGCGCTTTGCGACCGTTTTGTACGTCGATGAGTAACAGTCCGCCCGGTTTTGGCTCCAGGTTGGCGCATATTCCCGATCCAACGGATCATTCGCTTGGGATCGGTGAAGAATGCGAAAACCGTGGCGTTATCAGCTTCGATCATCATGTCGTGCACAATCGAACCAGCTTGACTCATCGGCTGCCTCACTCAATTCATGTTCCCAGAAGCCCTCGTCAATTCATAGTTAAAATCGTTGCGAAAGGGTCTTTTTGACGATTCTCGATGAGCCGGAACTCCCGATGGGAAGGCCGATTAGGGACTTCCGCGACTACCGGAAAGCGCATAAACCGCCAGTTGGATATAACTGGGATGGGACCCGAGACGGCTCTGGTAGAGCGCCATCGAATCGACCTGGGTCGAGCCGAAGTCTCGACCGCCCGCGTCAACGATCGAGGTTCGCACGGCGCGCCATGCTCGTGGGTCGCGAATTCGCCCTATGGTGAGGTGAGGGGTGTAATTTCGCTGTTCCGCCACGAAACCGGCGTCTACGGCCGCATTTTCGACCTTTGCCGCCAGCTGGATAAGCGAACCGGATTGCAGCCCCACCCAGATAACGCGCGGCCGGTTCGGGTTCGGAAATACGCCGGTACCGCGAACCCCGATGGCAAATGGCGAGGTGGTCGTGGCGATCTGCTTCAGCGCGGAATCGAGTCGTTCCAGCTTTTCCGCCGGCACCCGATCGCCAAGAAATCGCAAAGTCAGATGCAGGTTCGCGCGCGGCGTCCAGCTTATCCCGCTGAATAGTCCGCGCAGCGTTTCGACGAACCCAGCCAGCGCTGCTTCGACCTGCGCGCTCATGCGCAGGGCGACGAAGGCGCGAACCTTGTCCGGCAGGGCGTTCACCCGACGACGAGGTCGACGACTGGCTCAGTGTTGATGGGCGAGGGCGTGCTCCACCAGCATCAAGCGATCATTGCCGAAGAACATGGCGCCTTCGACGAAAATCGTCGGCGATCCGAAACCGCCACGCTCGATCAACTCGTCGGTATTGGCCTTCAGCTTGTCCTTATACGGCTGCGTCGCGATTTTGGTGAAATACTCGGTCTCATCGAGGCCGACCCCACGTACGATATCGCGCAATACTTCGTCCTTGCTGATATCCCGGTTATCGCCCCAGTAGGTTTCGAAGACCCGCCGCGAATATGGCGAAATTTTTCCATGTTCCTGCGCGACGAACGCGCCGCGCATCGCCTTGACCGAATTCACCGGAAACACCACCAGATTCCCCGGATCGGTAATCTTGAGACCGTAGAGATGCGCCCAGTCCTGCATATCCTTTTTGTAGTATCGCGCCTTCACCTTGACCGGATTCGCGCGGCCCTCATAAACCGACGGATTGACGGTATTGAAAACGCCGCCGACCAGGATCGGCCGCCATATAACTTCAGTCCCGCCGCGCTGCGGCTACCTCTTCAATCTGGGTGAAGGCCAGATAGGTCCACGGACTCGAACAGTCATAGAAAAATTCCAGCTTCTTGCCCATCGGTACACTCCTTGGCGAAATCGGTCCGCCGATCCTGTTTGCGCTTCGGCGAAAATACCACAGCCTCAACCGTGGTAACCATCGGTGCGCGAGTCATTCAGGGATCGGCCGCCGGCTGAGGATCGGCCGCGACCGTCTTCGCGCTGGCGATCGCTGGTCCATTGAGCACTTTGACCAGGTCGGCGGTCACATTTCCGATAAACACCGCGCACGAGATTCGTACCGGTAAATGGCGCGAGTCGTCGGTTACCCAGATGGTCATTTCGGTCGCCTGGCTGCGGAACGATCCGTCGCTCAGCCACAACACCGAGGGTTCGATACGTATCGTGGCGAAAGTGCCGAGCGTGGTCGTGATCTGTTCCTGCCCAACGACCTTGAACTGGAAGACGTAGCGATTGCCGCCGCTGAACACATCGAAGGTGTAGGTCTCGCCGACCTTGAGCGGTTGCGAAAGCGCCAGCATCGCAGCGGAAAAAGGACCGTTCGGAGCCCCGCCGCTGAAATGCTTGACCCAGGTGCGGCCGTGAGAATTGCGCTTAACGGCGGTCACCAGCCGCGCATTATGGTCGAAGGCGACTCGCCATTCGTCGCGCCGCTGCTTTTCATGCTGGAGGATATATATGTCGTCCGGCTGCAGGGTGCCGCGCTGAAAATTCTCGCGAAAATAGTCGCGCATCCGATAGAGCAGGTCGGCGCCGCTGCTCGTCGTGATCCACATCTGCCCGGTCCAGGTGTCCGCACGGGTTTTGCTCGAATCGAGCGAAATCTGCGCCTCCGCCGCGGGAATTCCGACCCATGAGGCGTCGTAAACCAGCGTTTCGCCGTCGCGGAAAGTCGGAGCACCGGGGGTGTACCGTGGCACATTCAGGTCCGCGGGCAGCGGGATCGGATCCTGGGGACGCAGCGGCGGGCGTCGCGGCTTCGCCGCTGGTTCCGGCCTCGCCACCGAGGCCGGATCGTCCGCATGTGCCGGGACGGTGACGATCGACCCGGATCCGCTCAAAAGCAGTATCAGGGACGCGGCAAAGGCCTGCCGACGCCAAAAAAATCGTCGCTTAGCGATCATTGTGAGCTTTTGCCGAAATCCAATAGACTGCGTGTACCAATGATTTTGCCCAATCGCGGAGGGGCTTGGAATGTTCAAGGCCGGATTCGTCTTCTCTCCGTCGCGATCGCCAGTGCGCTAATCGTTCTGCCGACCTGCGCCTCTGCGCAATTAGGCGGCGGCGTAGCACGCAACAATCCCGGTTCCACTTTGCAATCTCTAGAAGAAGCCGGTCCCGGCAGCCTTAAGCACGGCAAGTCCGACGACGATCTTATCAAGGAAGCCAAGCGAAAGATCACCGACGCCGATCCCCGTGTGCGCGTCGATGGACTCGAAAAGCTTCGTTACGTTGGCGACAAGCCCGAAGTCACCGAGATGCTTTTTCGCGGCGCCAATGATTCCGACGTTCGTGTTCGCATCAAGGCCACCGACGTACTGGGTGCGCGCGGCGCAAATGACGCGGTGCCGCTGATGTCGCAGGCGCTCTTTCTGCGCGAGACGCCACCAGTTGAGAAGCTTCATCTGGTCGCGGCGTTGGGTCGTATCGGCGACGCCCGCGGCGCATTGCCGATTCTCGAATACCTTGACGAGACCGACGATCCGTCCAGTCGCGGTACGGCGGTCTTCGCCCTGGGCGAGATCGGTGATCCATCGGCCAACGACAAGCTCATCGAGATTGTGACTAACGACAAGAGTCCGATGGTGCGCAAGCTGGCCCAGGAAGCGCTCGAGAAAATCGGCGGCGAGTTGCCAAACCATCAAGAGGAAGAAGCCAAGGCCGAACACGATAAGGCGCTCGAACCTACCGACCAGAAGCTCGCCAAGATGCGCGAAAACGACCTCGAGGTACAAAAGCAACGCGGCTATTGAGTGGCTGAACGCGCAGAGCGCCCTCTCCTGAAGAAGCCCGGTATCCTTCGCTACAGCCGGGATGGCGCGGAGCATCTCGTCGACGCCCATCGTCCGACCCGTCGACACTCCACTGCGGGAATTGCGGCAATTACACCCGGACCAAGCCGCTGATGTGGCCCGAATCGGCCGGGCGACTTGGAAAAATCTGTGCGATCTGTGCCGCCGACAACTGCATATGCGTGCGCAATACCGCCGCGATCGGCTCGCGAAAATCCGTCGTTATCGCGACGTCGCGATCCTGATAGAGAGCCGCATTGTTAAGCCCCGCCCAGCGACCGTAAACGCGCCGGCCCCGCACACCTCCGCCCATCACCCACATCACATTCCCATGCCCGTGATCGGTGCCGCCGTTGCCATTTTCATGCACCGTGCGTCCGAACTCCGAAATCACGACGATTACGGTATCGCTGTAGGCCGGGCCTAACTGCTTGATGAAATTCGCCAGCCCGTCGCCGAGCGGCTTCAGATGGTTCGCCAACTGCCCATGCACCGAGCCTTCGTTGACGTGCGTGTCCCACCCTCCGAGTCCGATGAAGGCGGCTCGAATCGTCTGGTCGCGCTGGATCAGATGCGCCAGGCGCGTGGTGCTTTCGGTCAGCCCGTCCGGTGAGGGAGCGCCGTTGTCGGCTTGCCGCATATCCGTCTCGAGGTCCGAGAGCAGCTTCTTGCGCGCGGCGCGCCCCTCCTGGTAGGCGCGGCTGACCGCGTCGTTACCGCCGTAAAGCTGATCGAAGGCATTCTCGATACGAGGGTTGTCCAACGGCAGTGGACGCCCGCCCGCCTTTCCCATGTCGATATTCGCAACCGGCATCCGCCCCGACAGAATCCGCGGCACGACAGCCCCGACGCTCACCGCCTCGGTCGGCATATGATTCCCCGGCAACACCGCGAGCATCCGGTTCATCCAGCCGTCCGGCGTGGTTTTTATCCCGGGAGTTCCGCTCTCCATGTAATCCTGCGCGTCGAAGTGCGATCGGCTGGGGTCCGGCGATCCGCACGCATGGACGAAGGCGAGAGTGCCGTCGTTCCATTGCGGCATCACCGAACTGAGCGCCGGATGGAGCCCGAAATGGCCGTCGAGGTTGATGAGCCCGCCTTCGCCCGTGCGTGGAATCGCGATGGTCGGGCGCTTTTCGTAGTATTCGCTGTCGCCGTAAGGCGCGACCACGCTGAGTCCATCTACCGCTCCACGCAGGAACACCACGATCAGTCGCCGACGGCTGGTGTCGCCCTCGAGCGCGTGCGCAGCCCATGCTCCCGGTCCCAGGAGCACGATACCCGCCGCGGAGAGCGTCGCGGCGCCGCGCATGAAATCACGCCGTCCGATCGTTCGGTTGAAACCGCCCTTTGCGTCCTTGCTCGTCACCGTGATGATCTCCAGCGCGCTCGCTTTTTAACTTTCGACAATATCCGCGAATCGCTCCGGTCTTATTTCCCATTCCCGCTAGCGCATCATGAATTCCGGACTGCCGATTATCATCGATGCGCGCAGACGCGGCGGCGCGTCTTCGATCGCGGCGGTCGTTCGTGACGAAAACAACCCGCCCAGGGTTATCGCCAGTTGCGCCGCATCCGGCGGATCCATCATGCCGCCGCCGTCGCGTGGCGGAGTCATCGCCACCGGCTGCATCCGCCGCGCATCCGGGTCGTCATCCGCCGCAAATTCGAACATCGGGCGCTCGAGCGGCAGCTTCCCCACTCCGAGCGCCGTGGCGAAACTGAGCCGCGTCATCATCGCCCCGGGATTGAGCCATTCCTCTTGTGTGTTCTTGTAACCGTCGGGCGTCTGGCAGCCGTAAAGCGGCATCCCGAGCAGATTCATCGTTCCTGCCAGCGGACGCACGTTGAGCACCGGCGTGCCGCTCGCCCGCACCGCCGAAATCACATATTCGTAAGGCGTCTTGAACTTCGTGCCGTAGTAACGGCGATCCCAGAACTCCGCGCTGGTGAACATCGTTCCCAGCACTTCGCGGATATTGCCGTCGCTGGCGAGGTAACGCCGCGCCAGGCGATTCACCAACGCCTCGGGCGGCGCGTCGGCGACAAAATACTGCGCCAGCTGATAGCTCAGATGATTCGCCGTGGCGGGACTTCGCGCGAGTATATCGAGCGCATGTTCGCCTTCCTCGATTCCGCCGCCGCGAATCTGATGGCCGAGAAAGGTCTTGTCGCTCGAATCATGGCGGCTCTGGTCGAAGAAGAAGCCCTGCGGGTTTGCGGCCCCCTCCATCTGGGCGGCGCGCCATCGACGCCAACGCGCGAACGCCGCCTGCCGCATCCAGGGCGCTTCGCCGTTCATGCGCCCGAACCCCGGATTTGCCTGGCGGCGCACGATGCCCCACCCGGTCAGGATGTGCGCGAGCGCGATCACGTCCTGCTGGCTGTAGCCGCCGTTGACGCCGAGCGTATGCAGCTCCATCAGCTCGCGCGCATAGTTTTCGTTGATACCGTCGAACTTGCCGCGCGCCCCGGCGGAATTGGGCGCGGTGTTCTGCCAATTATCCAGATAGAACAGCATCGCCGGATGCTTTGCCGTCGCGCCTAAAAGGTCGCGAAAACGCCCCATCGCGTAGGGTCGAATCGCCTCCTGCTCGTAGGATCCCGACCCACAGGTGGCATAGCCCTTTTCCGGCGAAAACGTTGAAATGGTTGAACCAGAAGGCGGTCATCGTCTCCTGGAGCTGCCTCGGTCCCGCGATCGCCCGCAGGATCCGCCCCTGCGTGGCCTCGTCGAGAACCACCCGCGTCTGCCGCTGCAGGGTCTTCTTGGCCTCCGGATCGTCCTTGGCGGCCTGTTGCAGCGGTTGTTGAAACTGCGTGAACAGCTCGACCGGGGTCATATGGAGGGTGCGAATACTCGCGATCTGACCGCGCAGGTCGTCCGCGACCGGAATCGAATTCGGCTCTAGCTGCTGGTCGATCCAGCGATCGACGCCGATCCGTCTTACCGTATCGAGGTCGCCCGGCCGCGGCCCACAGCTAAGCCGCTTTAGCGCATGCAACGGTCGTTGCCGCGGGTCTATGCTGCCTACCTGAAGCATTGCCCTGCTAAATGATACGAACGCTCGGGTTCGTCAGTTCGCCTTATTAGACGAAGGCAGGCCTGCCGGCGTTTACCGTGGCGCACGGCCCCACGCCTCGATCAGGCGATCAAAGGCTTTTTTCAGCTCGGGATCCTTCAACTCTGGGAGGTTTATCGAATGGCGCGGCCCGCGGGCCACCGCCCGCAGCCGTGGCCGCTCGCGCCGGCTGAGCCGCCCCTGGACGAAGCGCAAATCGCGCACGGCGTCATTGCCCATGGCCTCGCGAATACGGGCCAGAATCTGCGGTTTCATCAGGTTCAGCTCCTGAATCCACATCGCGCCTGAGACCTTTACGACCGCCGTATGAAACTTTAGTGAAGCTACTTCGGTGCGTCGCGCAATCGCCTCGCCGACCGCCTCGGGCCATACACGCATCAGGCGGACGATATCGAAATGGGCGTCGCCACCGAACCGCGAGAGCAGGTTTTGAATCGCGCCCCCAATCTGGACGGGGTTTTTGCGACGTGCGATGGCCATACCCCATCAACCATAGCGCGCGTGGAGGTTGGCGCAACCATAATTCCGGAAAGGCGGGCCGGCGAGGGCGTTATCCACATATTTACCAACAACCATCTAAAACGTTCGGAATGTCTCCGAGAGCACGAATTTGCGTGCAAGAGATGACTACTGCCGATTTCATATCCCAAAGACGCTATTGGTAGTCATGCGATCCGGTTGCGGGACCGTACATGTCGTAGCGAAACGGTAGCAAATCCGCTGTCAACACCCTAATATGTAGTTATCCACAGTCGATTGTATACAACGGGTGGGGCCTTCGACCTTGACAACCTGCCCCACTGATACTATCCCTGAACCCACGGCAGCCACCGGGCACTATCAAGGCAGAGACCGAACCGCCTGGGGCCGCTTCGAGTACCGAAAGACACTGAGATTCGTAGAGCAAGCATAAGACTGGGGTGGGGTTGAGGAGGAGGGCGAGAGGATGGCTCAGGTGACGGAGAAAACGACCAAAGCTCAAGCCAACGAAGTCGCCAGGCGGGTAGAAGGGGTTGCCCTTGAGCGCTACTTCACCCGTCCCGGCGTCGATCCGATGTCCGAAGTCGAATGGGAGCTGCGCTCCGCCGTCATCTCGGGCGAGGACGGCCGCGTAGTCTTCGAGCAACGCGACGTCGAAGTCCCGCGCGGATGGTCGCAGACGGCCACCAACGTCGTAGTTTCGAAATATTTTCGCGGTCCGCTGGGCAGTCCCAAGCGCGAGACCTCGGTCCGCCAGCTTATCGGCCGGGTCGCCGATACCGTCAGCGGATGGGGCGAGAAGCAGGGCTATTTCCCGACCGATGCCACCCGCGAGACCTTCCGCGCCGAACTGACCTGCCCTGCTGGTCACCCAGCGGCGTCGTTCAACAGCCCGGTCTACTTCAACGTCGGTATCGAGCCCAAGCCGCAATGCTCGGCCTGCTTCATCCTCGGGTCGAAGACAACATGGAGTCGATCCTCGGCTGGTACCGCAACGAAGGGATGATCTTCAAAGGTGGATCGGGCTCGGGCGTGAATCTTTCGGAACTGCGCTCGTGCCGCGAGAAGCTCTCGGCCGGCGGCACCGCCTCGGGACCGCTGTCCTTCATGAAGGCCGCCGACGCCTCCGCCGGCGTGATCAAGTCGGGCGGCAAGACCCGTCGCGCGGCCAAGATGGTCGTGCTCAACGCCGACCATCCCGATATCGTCGAATTCATCAAGTGCAAGGTGGAAGAGGAGAAGAAGGCGTGGGCGCTGATCGAAGCCGGTTACGATGCGTCGCTCGACGGCCCGGCCTACGGATCGGTCTTCTTCCAGAACGCCAATAATTCCGTCCGCGTGACCGACGAATTCATGCGCGGCGATCGTCAACGACGGCGAATGGCAGACGCGTTTCGTCACGGACGGCGAAATCGCCGACGAACATCGCGCGCGCGACCTGCTGCGGATGATCGCCGAAGCGGCCTGGGCCTGCGGCGACCCCGGGATGCAGTTCGATACGACGATCAACGCCTGGCATACCTGCCCCAACAGCGGCCGTATCAACGCCTCGAATCCCTGCAGCGAGTACATGCATCTGGACAACTCGGCCTGCAACCTCGCCTCGCTCAATCTGCTGAAGTTCGTCGACGATCGCGGCGAGTTCGACGTCAAGGCCTTTCGCCACGCGGTCGACGTGATGATCACGGCGCAGGATATCCTGGTCGATAATTCCTCGTATCCGACCGCCGAGATCGGCCAGAACGCTCACACCTTCCGCGAACTGGGGCTGGGCTATGCGAATCTCGGCGCGACCCTGATGGCGCTCGGGATGCCCTACGACTCGGATCAGGGGCGCAGCTATGCCGGCCGCGATCAGTGCGCTGATGACCGGCGAGGCCTATCTGCAGTCGGCGCGTGTCGCGGAGGCGATGGGGCCGTTCGAGGGTTACGCGGCAATCGCGATCCGATGCTGCAAGGTGATCGAGCACCATCGCGGTCATGCCTACAAGCTCGAACCGCGCTACGTCCCGCTCGATCTGCTGCGCGCCGCGCGCGACGCGTGGGACGAGGCGCTGAGCTCGGGCCAGTCGCGGGTTATCGCAATTCGCAGGCAACGGTAATCGCGCCGACCGGAACCATCGCCTTCATGATGGATTGCGATACCACCGGCATCGAGCCCGATATCGCGCTGATCAAGTACAAGAAGCTGGTCGGCGGCGGGATGCTCAAGATCGTCAACGGCACCGTCCCGCGCGCGCTGCAAGCGGCTAGGTTACGATTCGCGCGAAGTCCAGGAGATCGTCGAATACCTCGACGAGCACGAGACCATCGAAGGCGCGCCGCATCTGGCCGACGCCCATCTGCGCGGTCTTCGATTGCGCCTTCAAACCGCGTTCGGGCTCGCGCACGATTCATTACCAGGGCCATCTCAAGATGATGGGCGCGGTGCAGCCGTTCGTCTCCGGTGCTATCTCCAAGACCATCAATATGCCGGCCGAAGTGACTGTCGACGAGGTCGCCGAGGCGTATATCACGGCCTGGAAGCTCGGGCTCAAGGCGGTGGCGATCTATCGCGACGGTTCCAAGCGCACGCAGCCGCTCAATACCGGCAAAGCGACCGAGACGGCCGAGCGCCGCAGGCCGCTTCGGCGATCGCCGCGGCGCCGGTCGACGAGTTCCGGCCGCATCGGCGCAAGCTTGCCGACGAGCGGCGTTCGATCACCCATAAGTTCGATATCGCCGGTCACGAGGGTTACATCACGGTCGGGATGTACGAGGACGGCACGCCCGGCGAAATTTTCGTCTCGATGTCCAAGCAGGGTTCGACGATTTCCGGCCTGATGGATTCGTTTGCGACGGCGATTTCCTACGCTCTGCAGTACGGCGTGCCGCTGCAATTCCTGGTCGACAAATTCGCGCATATGCGCTTCGAGCCGTCGGGATTCAGCAAGAATCCGCAGATTCCCTACGCCAAGTCGATCGTGGATTACCTCTTCCGCTGGCTCGCCTCGAAATTCCTCGATGAGCAGGCCAAGCAGGAAGTCGGCATCATGACGCTGCCGCCCTCCTCGGAGTCGACCAGGCCGACGTCGCCCGGCGAGACTCGTCAGCGTTCGACCACGTTCCGCCGTCACCGCCGATCTCGGCGAGGGCAAGGACGCCAGTATGCGGCAGGCGTTCATCAATCAGGCCGACGCGCCGCCGTGTCCGGATTGCGGATGCATCATGGTGCGCAACGGCACTTGCTACAAGTGCATGAACTGCGGCGCCACCAGCGGATGTTCGTAAAGGAGGGGCAACGATGAGCTGGAGCGTCGAATTTCTCGAAGCACGGCGTCGTTTGATCGACTCCGACGACTACCAGAGGCAACGCAGTCTCGGCCATGAACTTTCCGACGGCAGTATCGATACCCGCTTGGATCCGACGTACCCTCCGGGGTGCGCTTCCAATGCCGGTTTTGTGGCTCGGTGATCCGCTTCGGAAATTCAAACTGGGACTCGGGCGCGCCGGCTGCGTGGCATCTCAGCGAAATTTCCGGTGGCCCCGCGGATGAATCATGCGAGGCCCGGCGCGATCGGCGTCCACGCTATCGCGCGGCGCGGACGGCGTAGGACGATGGAACCCGAAGGTGCCATATGGCTGATGCGGCGCGATACGGGATCGAATTCGCCAAGGCGCGGGGGTCGCTGCTCGAAAGCGCGCAGTTCGCAGCGCTACGTGATTGCGGCCATGACCTGCGGGAGGGTGCCGTGCTGACTTCGGTGAGCGAGGTGCCGTTTGAAATGAGTTATCGATGCGCACGATGTGCCGCAACATTCTGGTTCGAGAATCTGGCTTGGCGAACCGGCAGTGCGACGCAGTGGCGGCTGGTCGACGAATCGCGCGAGCGGGCGGGGGTGCGGTGTGGTCAGCGTTTGCGAGGGAACGCGTTCGGGACCGGCAATTGAGTCGGATTATTAGATAGGAAGTTCGATGGCGCGGTGAAGCGCCAATCGGTGGAGGTTCGGGGGGAGGCCTCGGAGAGACTTAGTGCGGAGAGGTGAGGTGGTGGGCAGGTAGCAGAAGGATGGAGAGGAAGCTTTTCCGGGGCCTGATGTTGAATCGATAGCGGGAATTAATCCCGCTTCAGAGTGTGGATGCGGCGGCGGATGTGGGGTGCGGCAGAGGGGGCCGGAATCTAATTCCGGCCCCCGTTTTTTTGACATCTCACCAGCATTTCTGATCATCCCGAACGGGAACAATCTTTCTTCTCATTGGCGCCGTCGCCCGCACTCGGGAGTGCGCACAAAGCGATCTGAGTCAGCGTGAATCGATTTCAGCAATTCTCGCCAGGCGCGCTAGGCGGAGCGTGCAATTTCATCGTCGAGGCCCGGAAACCGCTCGATGTGCAATCTCCAGGAATTCTCGCTCGCTTTCAGTTAGAAGTTTTCGCCACGTGCTCCGCGCAGTCGCTGCCGGAAGGTGAAATTGGTCAATCAAGAGCCGAATTACAGATTCCAGTGAAGTACGGGTAGAAGCGGGAAAATGCACACGTTCGAGAAGTTCGCCATTGCGCAGGCAGTCTTCCTCCAGGGTGCCGCGGACGTGAAAATGCGAAGGCGGATGGGGTCCCTGCGGATGACGGTCGTATTCGTAACGAAAGACCCACGCTTTGCCTGCGTTATCGAATGAATATTGAAAGACCGAATGCATGACCTTCAATCTTGGTCCATGCTCCGTGCCTTGGACCTCCAGCCCCATCCGAACATCCAAGAATCTGCCGTTTCGAAGCTCGATTGGTGCTAAGAGGCCACTCTGGCCACTTAGGAGGTAACTTTTCCGGCGCTCTCCCTGGTATAGACGGAGCGCATTACCTTGCGCCATGACGGTATGGCTGAGAAGAAGGTTAAACAAATCGCGGAACGCGACGGCAGAAGACGAGTCGCCACGTTTGTACGCGCTATTCAGCGTCCGGATATCAGCAAGTAGGTTGTCTACGTTGGCAGGCATCTACTCCGCAAGAATCGGATCGTTCTTGCGAAGCAAATTGGAAAGGGCGATCAAATCGGTAACACGGCACGGATCAGTAAGTTTGCCGTTGCGGTAACGACGAAGCATCACCTTCGCCGACAGACCCGTACGCTGCCGTGCTCCCTTTTCGATAGAGTCAACGATATCCCCGCGTTTCACTCTGACAATTCCGTCGGGAGTAAGTGCGGTGCGCGTCGACGCTCTTTGCACGGCCTGTTTAGTTCGCGAATTCAAGGTTATACCCAAATTGGTGTCAGAAGCATTTTGTAAATATTCTTCCGATAGCAATAGTATACACTATCTACAGGCCAGAGGTGACTTCGTGTCAGCTCTTTAAATGGCCGGTACGGCTCCGCCCTCAGTCCTGCCCCGGTTTCTTTGATTGATTTGGATCTTGGGTGAAGCCCACACAACGATCCATGAATAGAACGACGGTTTAATTCGTCGCCGATGGCGGCTGGGTCGTAAACGGTCAGTACGTTGCTGCCGTCTATCCCAATGCCTGAATTTGTGACAAGCTGCGCACGCTCGCGTTCGAAAAGCTAAATTTGGGCGAGCTACTTTGAAATGGCCCACGGCGAAGACCGCTTCATTGCGTCTGTCTGTGGCTGACTAGCGGAGGTAAAGGGGGGCTGACAATAAAGAGAGAGAAATAGCAAGGGCCGGGTGGGCGGCACTTATTTTGTGAGGTGACAACAATTGCGTTGGCCCGACGAAATGTCATCCGACCGTGCCGTTGTTAGTGTACGTAACAAAATCTCGGATTCCAGCGGCTCCCGAGCCGCGTTTGGCAATGGTGAGGCCGGTGGCTACGCGATGGCCCGAATGGTACTCGAACTGTTCGTGGATTCCGAATTCGCGACGACTCCGGGCCCAAATCCAAATTAAATACGCCCTTCGTGTGGAAAATTTCGGGGTCCGCGTCCGCAGCGTCGTCAAGGTTTTTGAGCCCTACAGCGAGCTCGGATGGGATGCGACGGCTTTTCGGGCTCCGCGCCTTCCAGAAGGGATGGGAAATCACACCGACTGACGACGGATGGGCCGGGGTCATCACCGAAGAGAGACAGGTGGGAGCGCTCACCACGATGGGACGGTGGTATCTGCGGCGCGCACTCCTGCGCGAGCATCAGAACTGGCTCGAGAGCCTGCGCCGGATGTCGATCGGCGGCGACCCCGGATAAGCGGGTGCGCTCGAAATTCGCCCGGTTAGCTGCGCAAGCGCAGTCTAAATGCCGATTTCCTCCAGAAACGGGCGCGTAACGTCGAGCAAGCCGCGCGGATTATCGCCCTGGACGTTGTGGCCGGCCTTCTCGATACGCACCCAGCGTGCTTTTTTGAGCGATTTGGCGAAACGTTCGGCCGCCGCGTCGGTCAATACCTCACTCAACGCACCGCGCACTATCAGTGTCGGACAAGAGATTTTGACCAGTTCTCCGGCCAAGCGCTCGCGCTGTGCGGTGCTGATACGCGAGGCCTCTTCGGACGATCGCCGCTGGTCGTGCTTGAGCGCCCATTTGCCGCTCGGCAGTTGGCGCAGATTGTAGAAGAGGCTGCGGCGCAGGACGGTCGGGTCGCGCAATGGATTGAACTGGACCGCGCGATCGAGAAACGCGTCGGGTGAATCGAGTTCGGAGTGTGGCGAATTCGCGGATACGCTGAACGCCGCCAGCATTGATTTCCGGGCCGACGTCGACCACTACCAGCCCCTTCATCCGGTCGCTATGCCGCACCGCGTAACCCATCGAATTGAGGCCGCCCATCGATTGGCCGACCAGCACGGGATTATCGAGTTTGAGCGCTTCGACGAAGCCTTCGACGTCGCCCACCTGGTCCTCCACGCCGTAATCGATTGACGGTGACCATTCGCTGTCGCCGTGGCCGCGCTGGTCCAGCGCGATACATCGATAGCGATTACGCAGCATCAGGGCGACGACGTCCCAGGTATGCGCGTTCAGGCCGCCACCGTGCAGAAAAAGAATCGGGTGACCGTTGCCGCCCCAATCCAGATAGTGGAACCGCGCGGGACCGATGATTATCTGATGGTCCCGCGGCAGAACGATTTCGGAGGCGTCGAGACTCGCGATTTCGATCGCCTTGCGCAACATTTCGATTTGCCCGGCGTTATCCATCGGCAATGTCTCCTATACGACTGTGAGGGCGAGATCGTCCCTCAATACCATCATTCGGTGACGGTTTGCATCACGCGCCCGCTCGCGCCGTCGGAGAGATCGACCTCCACGGGGGCGCTCACCTGGTGCGATTTTTTGACCTGGTCAATTCCGGACTTGAGGTCAGTGGTAAATTTAGCCTTGGCGAAGGGCGGCATCTGATCCATCGGAAAGTTATCCATCAGCACTCGCAGGTTGGTATCGGATTGCCACTGGACCGACTGCACTTGGGACCCGCGATCGGTAAGTCGTGGAGCATCTGTTCCATCGCACCACGATACGTCCCGGTATCGGCGGCATTGGCGGCCTGCGATGGGTTCGAGCCCTGGGAGATTGGCGGCGCGTTGGCCGCAGTCGCGGAATCCTGTGCCGGGGCCGTGTTGTTGGGGTTGTCGAGGGAAGCGAGCAGACGGTTGACGCGATCGCGCGCATTGGCGTCGGGAGCGATCTGCAGGGCTTTTTCCAGTGCCGCGCGGGTATTTCCCGCGTTGTTGGTTTCGCTGTAGGCAACCGCGAGGTTGAAGGCGGCCTCGAAGAAGCGCGGATGGGTCTCGAGCACGCGCTTGTATTGGATGATCGCCTGGTCGCCGACGCCGGTGGAGAGATACATCGTACCGAGATCGGTGCGCACGTCGGGGTCGTCGGGTTTGCGCGCAGATAGTCGTAGGCGGCGATCGCCTGGTCGTATTTGCGTTGGTCGAAATCGATATTACCGATACCGCGCAGGGCGTTGAGATTTTCCGGGTCGGCTTTCAGCACGTGGGCGTAGGCGTCTTCAGCTTTCGGATAGTAAGACGGATCGAACATCGCGGCGCGCAGTTCGACGTCGCCCAGCCGGTTCCAGGTGGCGAGGTCGCCGGGATTGGCCTGCGCCTTCGCCTCGGTCTGCGCGATAAAATCGAGCGCCTCCTTGGGTAGCTGCACTTTGGGATGCCCCGGCGGCATCTGACCCTGGTACCTCTCCTGCGCGGACGCGGAAGCGGGCGGCGTGGCGGGGGCCGAGGCGATGAGCCGGTTGCGGGCGGGCTGCTGGCGCATAATTACGAACGCGACGGTCAGGCCGACTACCAGAATCGCGCCGAGCACGCCGAGGAACGGACCACTGGCGAGGGAGGCCTGATCGGCGGCTTCGGCCGGACGCACCTTGGGCCGCGGGCTTTCGGCGACGACGGGAGTGCGGGCCGAGGACTGCGATGGAGTGCGGAGAGATTACAGCCGCATTCGACGCAAAAGCGCGCGTCAGTAATCACCGGCGCGCCGCATTGTGGACAAAAGCGCACGATTTCCTTTGGGAAGCGGGCGCGCGACGCGCTCGTCTCCCGTTCCTCCAAGTTACGAACAAGTTGCGAAGTCGAACGATGACACTATTGAAAAATCGAGATAGCTGCCAGCACCGTCGAATCGAGGCGGCGGGCTATCCATCTCGCGGTCATCGTATCGCTACTCCGAGATTTCCCGGTTGGCCAAACGCGGGTCGTTGGCGGCGAAACATTTTGCACTCATCATTTCGACGGCGCCGGCCTCCGACGGGATTGCGGCGTGCGAAATTGAGCCGATCTGCGAGTTGATACCGAATTGGAAGCGGGCGATCGCGGCGTTGCAGTCGGTCTCACCAACGTAACTTCCAAAAATCTGCCAGCTGGAGAAGGGGCGCTTCTGTCCGCATAGCCGTCGGCAGACAGCGGCGGAAGCATCAGGAGCCAACCGGCGCCAGGTTGAACCGGTGCGCATCCACTTGAGAGTGCTAACGCGACAGCGGCTGCGTAAAGAGGCCTCATGCCGTCCATCTAGCAGAAATTCATCACCGAATTGAGTCATGGCTGAAATAAGTGACAGCAGAATAAGAGAATCGCGCGGCGGCTGGCGTCCGGATTTCTACTGTTCCATCGGCGCGGACAGATGCTGTATAGTCCCGCCGAATCGACGATTCCGCGCGCGAAGCCGCGCGTACTCCGAACTTAGCGAGGGGAGTGAATCGCCATGCAGCTATACGATTCGTTCGGCCCGAATCCGCGCGCGATGCGGATGTTCCTGTCGAAAAGGGGATCACCGTTCCGATCAAGGAAATCGACCTGATGAAGGCGGCGAACCGCAAGCGCCTTATACCGATCGCAATCCCGGCGGGCAGTTGCCGGCGTTGGAACTCGATAACGGCAAGTGTATCGGTGAGACCGTGACGATCTGGGAGTATCTCGAAGAGAAGAACCCAAAGCCGGCTCTCATCGGGGCGACGGCCGAAGACCGCGCGGAGACGCGGCAATGGCAGCGGCGGGTCGAGCAGGATATCCCGGAGAACCTCTATAACGGCTTTCGTTTCTGCCGAAGGGTTGGAGTTGTTCAAAAATCGCGTGCCGTGCGAACCGGAGCGCCGCGCCGGGCCTCAAGCGGATCACGCGGCGCGCGGCTGAAATGGCTCGACGGGCTGATCGAGGGGCGCGAATTTATTGTGCCGAATCGCTTCACGATCGCGGACATAATCCTGTATGGCGCGCTGGATTTCGGACCGGGCGTAGGACAGCCGCTGGATCCTTCGTTCGTCGAACGTGAACGCATGGTTCAAGCGGGTCGATGAACGGCCGAGCGCAAGGCGAGCCTGCATCCCGGCGTCCGGACAGTTGAAGATGAAGGGCTGAGAACGAGCGCCGGTTTAGGATGCGGTCGGATCGGCGCTTGATTCAGCTCGTCGGACACCGAGATCAAAGATCAGCTAGCCGCGTTGCTGTGCGCCGAACAGGGGGGACGCGGAACGCGCTGGTCGGGTGCGGCTCACGGCTCTGCCCGGTCATGCCGGGCAGAGTTATAGCTTCGAGCTGATATGCGTGCTCGGCCCGTACGACCGATACGCGAGAAGCTGGTAGTGCGGCTTTCGCCAGAAGGGGGTGCGCAAGCGGGACCTGCCGACGTGGTGCGTCAAGCACGGATCATGCGGTCGCTCGCGGAGACGACGGTGCCGGTGCCGCCGATGAGATGGCTCGGCGATGACCCGCAGATGGTTCGGACGGGCCGTATTTCGTGATCGGATTCGTCAGCGGCGACAAGCTCGCCGATGGTGAGCACGAGTTCGTCCGGGTTGACGAGCAACAACGCTGGCGCGAAGGCAACCGTCGCGATGCTCGCCAGCGTCTGCAGTCGGCGTCGCCTGGCAGCCGCGACGCGCCGTCTGGGGTGAGCCGCTGTGACCCTGGCCGACGAGATGGCGCGGCTCGATACGTTGCTCGACCGCCCGACGCTCGACGCCAAGGTAGTCGGCGTGCGCCCGAATTGCGCGAGCGTCTGCGCGCCACATTCCCGCACAAAGCCGCGAATCGGATGCCTCCACGGCGACTTGCAATGGTCGAATTGTCTTTACGGTGAGGGCCGCGTGCTCTCGGTTATCGATTGGGAGCTGTCGCAAATCGGGGCTGTGCTGATCGACCTGGGCTGGCTCTGTTTCTTTTCCGATCACAAGACCTGGGTCCAGACCGACCTCGTTCCCGAGCACGTCCCCGGACCCGATGAGCTCGCGGATATCTACCGGAGCGAGGTGAGCTGGACCGTCACCCAGGCCGACGCGCGATGGTTTCGGGCGTTCGCGGGCTATCGCTTCGGGGTGATAACCGCGTTCAACCTGATGCTGCATCGGCGCGGCAAGCGTCCCGACGCGACCTGGGAAGACATCGCGGTGTCGGCGCCGCTGATGTTCGAGCGCGGACTCGAACTAGTCGCCTAATCAACAAGTCTGCTAAAGGGTGGAGCGGGGAACGATGACGTGTGTTGCGTCGTCGCGGCTCTAATTTTCATGAGAAATTCGCTGGGGCTGTCGAATAGATAATTAAAGTAGGTTTAGCCTAAACGTTTTAAAACGTAACGCGTTGCCGGCTATATGATTACATTTTCTCGGACGGTAACGTGTGATTTGTCGTCTTTAGAGGCGCTCAAATGAGAACGGCGATATTAGATGAAGCGGAGCTGGCGGAGACGATTGCTCCGGCCGTCGACGCGATCCTGGGGGCCAACCCCTTTGTCGGCATCGACCCGTCTCAAGCATTTTCGGCGCTGGGCGATTTCTTTTCCAGGTTGTCGGCGCATCCGGGGAAAGTCACGCAGGGGATGCTCCAACTGGGCACCGACCTGTTCAAAATCGGACTTGGAATTTCGGAAGTCGCGCCGGAGCCGTCGGACAAGCGCTTCTCCGACCCGGCCTGGAACGACAACGTTTTCTATCGCCGGCTGATGCAGACCTACCTGGCGTGGCGGCAGATGACGCTCGACCTGGCCAAGGACGATGTCGCCGAGAACGGGCATTGGAAGGTCGCGGCGCAGGAACGCTTCTCGATTTCGCTGCTGACCGAAGCGCTGGCGCCGACCAATCTTCTGGCGGGCAATCCGGCGGCGCTCAAGCGTGCGTTCGAGACCGGCGGAATCGAGCCTGGTCACGGGATTGCGCAACTATGTCGAGGATTTGTGTGAACAACGGCGGGATGCCGTCGCAGTGGACAAGCGCCCATTCAAGGTCGGGGAGAATATCGCGGCGACGCCGGGCGAAGTGGTCTATCGCGGCGAGATTTGCGAGATCATCCAGTATCATCCGACCACTCGCCAGGTATACCAGCGTCCGGTCCTGCTGGTGCCGCCGCAAATCAACAAATACTACGTGATGGATCTCGCGCCTAATCGTAGCCTAATCGAATATTCGATTGCGCGCGGGATCCAATGTTTCACGATAAGCTGGCGTAACCCCGGCCCTGAACATCGCAACTGGGGTCTCAACGACTATGTCGGCGCGATCAAAGACGCGATCGCGGTGGTCAGCGAAATAACCGGTAGCGCCGACGTCAATCTGCTGGCGATCTGCGCAGGCGGGATCACGTCGTCATTGCGATTGGTCATCTGGCCGCTGCCCGTAATCGCCTGATCAACTCGGGGACGTTGGTGGTCACGATGCTCGATTCCAGCCAGCCCTCGATGACCGGAATGTTCACGACGGAGGAGACCGTGCGAGTCGGTCGACGGCAATCCCGTGAAAGGGGTGCTCGACGCCGCTTCGATCGCGCGGATATTCGCATGGCTCAGGCCGAACGACCTGGTGTGGAATTACTGGGTCAACAATTACCTGATGGGCAAGGATCCGGCGGCCTTCGACCTGCTATTTTGGAACGCCGACTCGACGAATCTGCCGGCGAAATTGCACGAGGGGTTCCTCGATATTGTCCTGCGCAATCCACTGGTCGAGGCCGACAAGATGGCGATTCTCGGTACGCCGATCAATCTGCGCAGCGTTAACATCGACATGTATATCTTGGCCGGAATGACCGACCATATCTGCTCGTGGCGCGCATGCCATCGCGCGGCGCGGCTGTTCGGCGGCCACGTCGAATTCGTGTTGAATTCGAGCGGCCACGTGCAGAGCCTGGTCAACCCGCCGGGAAATTTCAAAGCCAAATATTTCACCAATCCGCGGCATGGGCTTGACCCGGATCTTTGGGTGAAGGGCGCGACAGAGCATAAGGGGACCTGGTGGGATCATTGGCTCGAGTGGATCGAGAAGCGTTCGGGTGAAAAACGAGCGGCCCCGGAAACGCTCGGCAGCGTGCATTACATGCCGATTGAGCCGGCCCCGGCACTTACGTCCATCAACGCCCGTAACGGCTAGAGGGTTTACACCTATCGGAATATCGCCGGCGCATGGAGCTGTGAGGTTTTTGTGAAAAAGGGGACAGACATGGCGACGAGGATTCAAACCAGGGAACTGGACGAGCGTCTGCATTCGGTCGAGGAGAAGCTCGCCGAAATAGCCGAGCGTATCGGCGGATCGACGACGAGGTACGCCGCAACCATCCGCTCGAGTCGGTCAACGAGGTATCGCCCACACCACATAGTCACGCTGGTAACGGTAACGGGACGGTTTTCGCGACCTCGGTCGAGGGTGGAAAGATCGCCGATATCGAAGCGCAGATTATGCGCCTGGACGATCGTATTCAGAAGATCGCGTCATCGATCATCGCGCAGGCGTCGCGCTACTGACGTCACCGGCGTCCGCCTCGTGGGCGTCGAGAGATAGGGGAGGCGTGGCACCTTTTCCATGCCCATTGCGCGTCAATTTACTTTGAGCGATGCGCCGATCGCGCAGTGCGATTGAGCTGGAGAGGTGTTCAGCGCGAGGCCAGGATCTCGGCCAGATGACGCGGCTCGATAGCTACGCCGCGACGATGCATCGCACCACCTAACTGCATCAGGCAGCCGCAATCGTTCGAGACCAGTACTTCAGCGCCGCTTTCCTTCAATCGTTCGATTTTGTCCTCGGCCATCGCCGTCGAGATCTGCGGAAATTTCACCGAGAACATCCCGCCGAAGCCGCAGCATTCCTCGGGATTGCGAAAATCCACCATGCGCAGTCCTTGCACGGCGCCGAGCAGGATAGCGGTTCGTCACCGACGCGAAGCTCACGCACGAGATGACACGAGGGATGAAAGGCGACGATGCGATCGAAGCGCGCGCCGACGAATTTGACCTTCAGCACGTTCACCAGAAATTGCGAGAGCTCGAAGATCCACGGACGCATCGCGGCGGCTCTTTCGGCCAGCGCCGGTTCGCCCGCGAGCAGATCGGAATAGAAGACCTTGACCATCGCGGCGCATGATCCCGAGGGGATCACCACCGGAATCCCGGGACGGCAGGAGTCGAGGAAGCGGCGGGCCAAATCGAGCGCGCCGTCGCGCAAGCCTTCGTTGAAGGGCGCCTGTCCGCAACAGAAAGCGCCGCGGATCGGACGCACCTTGAGCTTCAGATCCTGGAGCACCTTGGTCGTCGCGCTGACGGCGGCCGGGAAGAATTCCTCGGCAAGACACGTGGCAAAGACTTGAACTTCGGTCATCAGGGTGATCGCTAGCGCCAAACCACGGCGGCGTACAACTCTTTGGGTCCTGCACGCCCAGAACGATCAGCTTTTCGATATCGGCGGTGCGGCTTCCGGGCCGGTTACCAGCGCCAGCCGGTGAGCGACGATCGTTTCGGGTCCGACCGCGGCGATTAGTGCGGCCAGGTCGGGCAGGATCCGGTCTGCGTCCACGACGATCAGATTCGTCGGCGGCAGGAGAGTCAACGAGTTCGGGCGGTCGGGCGATCCAAGCATCGCAAAGGTCCCGGTCGAAGCGATCGCATAATCGGCTTCGATGATTCCGAGGTCGCAGTTCGCGATTCGCTCGCGCAGAGCCGGACGATCGGTCGCGGAGGTCTTATGCGCGCGGATTACGGTGACGCCCGAATGCTCGAGCGCGCGCGCCGCCGGTTCGAGATCGAGTACCACGCCGGCGCCGAACGAGACGGTGCCGACCGTAAGCTCGCGGGCAACCGTCACAATACGGATCGCGGGCCTCGTCGAGGGCCAGCACACCCATGAAGTGGCCGCTGACGCCTTCGAGTTCGCGGGCGAATTCAGAGGAAAGCTCGGTGCGGCGGGCATTTGGCGCGATCGGGACCGTGGCATGCGTCGCCGGCGCATGATTCGCGAGGGGTTCGGGTTTGCGCTCCAGTGCGGCGCGAACGTTGGCGATGATCCTGTGAAAAGCCGTCATCTTCGAGCTCGACGGGTACTCAGTCCCTGCTTTCCAACAGGGTCACGCGTCCTTCGATCGCGGCGATTCGCGCACTCATTTCGAGCACCCGATCGAGGCGCGCGTCGATTGCGGCCAGGCTTTTCTCAACACCGACGAGCCGGCCGTCCATGGATTCGAGTCGACGTTCGAGCGAGACGAGGCGTCCATCGATACCCTCGAGGCGTCCTTCGATTCGCGCGAGCCGCTCCCCATGCTCGCGCAGTAGCGCGGTCTGTTCCCGGAGAACTTGGACGATACCGTTTATCCCTTCAGCGTGCTGGAGCAGGAGGGTCGTATGCTGTCTGAGTTCCGGAGCGATCAGGTCCTGCAGGGTCCTGCGCACCGCGCCGATACCGGTGGCGAGCTTGTCGAGGCCGTTTTTCGCCGCAGCCATTATCCCGATCTTAGCGCCGCGCGCGAGGCGCGGGGAAGTCGCGACTATTAGTCCAATTGCGAAAGGGACCGGGCATCCGGCGGAGCCATCCGCCGCGCGCGAACGGCCGGAGCATCAACCCGGCGACCGCGGAGGCCATACGCATCGTCCGTGGATGACGCGCCATCCGCGCGAAGCGATTGAGGCCGCGCCGGGCGCGCCGGACGTCGCGGGGAAACTGCACCGCCGGTAGGCCATCGCCGCCGGCGCCTTCCTTCCAGCGCAGATGCAGCAGAATCCGCGGGATATCGATCTTGACCGGGCAGATATCGCGACAGGCGCCGCACAGCGTCGAAGCAAACGGCAGATGAGCCGCCGCGCTGCCGAACAGGTTGGGACTGACGATCGAATCCAATCGGTCCCGGGTAGGGCGAACCGTAAGCATGGCCACCGATACGGCGATAGACCGGACAGACGTTGAGGCATGCACCGCAGCGCAGGCAGTAGAGCGCCTCGCGCAGCACCGGATCGGCCAGCATGGCGCTGCGGCCGTTATCCAGCATCACGACGTGCATCTCGCGCGGCCCGTCGATTTCGTCCTTGCGGCGCGGCCCGCTGATGAAGTTGGTATAGCAGGTGAGCTTCTGGCCGGTGGCGGTCCGCGCCAGCACCTCGAGAAAATGCGGCAAGTCGGAGAGCCGCGGGATCACCAGCAATACCGGAAACTGAAACCGGTAGCCAGCACAT
>CAWDQC010000038.1:0-11117 GCA_963804355.1 uncultured Pseudomonadota bacterium
CGACAGCGCTTCCTGGCTGTCGCTCAAAAAGTTCACGGTGAAAACCTTGCTTTCCTCGAATGAAGGATAACTCTCTGCCTTCTTGTCGACCGAAATCAGTAGCAGGGGAGGTTCCAGAGACACTGAAGTGAACGCATTTGCCGTGAGCCCATGCAGCTGACCACTCGCCGAGACGGTCGTGATGATTGTAACGCCGGTGGCGAAGTGACCCATTACACGGCGCAAGTCGTTCTTGTCGATCGGCATCCGTCCCTCTCCCGCGCGCGGATGGTAGCAGCCGCCAACCGAGTGTGGCAAGCGGCACCGCCGAACGTAGGCTACAAGCGCGCGAACCTAATGTCTACGACTCGCGCTTACCATCCTGAGCGATCACGAGGGATCACTTTGCTGCCTCCAAGATAGACATAGTCGAGGTCGAGCGACGTTAAAGGACGATCGTTCGTGCCAATGCGTACTCCGACGAGCTCTCCGACGAAAATACTGTGGTCACCGACGACAAAGTTCTGCGCCAGTCGAGCTTCGATCGATACCATCGCCAGCTTAAGCCACGGCACGCGCAGAACCGGTGATAGTTCGTATTCGAGCGAGGCGAGATTATCAGGACGCCGCGCCCGCGCCGAATAGAAGTAATCCTCGAGCTTGCTGCGACTTCCGACGACATTGAGTGCGAATTTTCCTGTGCGCATGACGACACCGCAGGAGAAATGCCGGCTATCGACCGCGGCGGTGAATAGCGGCGGAACGCCCGAAACCTGCGCGACCCACGACGACGACATCCCATCGTCTTCTCCCCGTCGCTAACCGTGAGTACGTAAATTCCTGTCGTTAAAGCTGCCCAGCGCCCGCGCGAATTCACTTTCCATCGATATGCCGCCTCCCGGATGCAATCGGTAGCAGACTGTTATTGCGGGCGCCATCGAAGGATAGAGAGCGCGATACGGGATCTCGTCGCGGCAAGGTGCGTCTTGGTTTACTTCAAAAATCGCGGCTGATAGCTTCAAGCGTCGAAGTGGATCAATGAGCCCAAAACGCATAGCGCGGACGCTCGGAGCAGTTGGCGCCGTAGCTCTTTGCGTGATCGTGATCGTCACGGTACGAGTGGTGCGGCATCGATCGGTGAGAAATGGATTTGAGAATGCCGCGGGTCTGCTGCCGGATTCCCTTCTGCACGCGCACAACTTCCATTGGACTCAGATGAAGGGCAGTCAGAATCAGTGGATGTTGAGGGCCAAGGACGCAAGTTACGCGTCCGATAAGACCAGTCTCGTATTGAGCGGTGTGGATCTTCTGATGACTGCGACCGACGGCAAACGAACCGAACTCGTCGCCAACGAGGCTCACCTAAAGCTGAACGGCAACCACATCAGTACCGCCAACCTTGCGGGAGGCATAGTCGTGCATTACGGCGACTATGTGATCTCGACCGATAAGGCGGTATTCACCCCGGACACCGACCAAATCGATGCGCCCGGAGCGGTCAAGATTGAGGGTAACGGATTGACCATAACCGGCGTCGGCATGACCGGCCATCCGAAGGCGGAGGTTTTCCAGGTCCTCAACCAGGTCAGCACTGAAATCAGTCCGAGACATACAGGTGCCAGTTCGAAACTTTCCTGAGGATAGCGTACTTCGATCGGGACACCGTGCGGGGGGCGAGAGCGCAAACACTTCGATGAGGGTTGGGCGCATATCGTCGGCCCGGTGGCGAGCCGCGGCGGTCGCGCTGGGGGGTATATTGAGCCTCGGCGTGGGCATTGCGTCAGCACAAAACGCCACTCCGGCTGCATCGGCGACCGGCGGAGCAGCCCCGGCCGTAGAGACTTCTCCCCCGTCGGGTGAAGTGACAGTCCAGGCCGGCGGGCGGCGACTCCCGCCGCTGCAGCCGCGGCAACGACTGCTGCTGCCGCCGCGACGACAACGGCAGCAAAGAGCGCTTCAACCCAGAAACCGCCGAAAGCATCGCCAAAGGCTTCGCCGGCGGCCGCCGCAGGTCAGAGCGGAGGCAAGGCGAAAGAATCGACAAAAGCAGCGGATCAGTCAGATTCCAAACAGCCATCGTCGCCCTTTTCCGCCTTCTCCTCGCCGAACAGCGGACCAATCAACATAAAGTCCGACTCGCTCTCGGTTGATTACAAGAAGAATTCCGCGATGTGGCGAGGTCACGTGCACGCGATCCGGGCGGACGGCCAGCTCGATAGCGATACCTTGCTGGTGCTTTACGGAAAGGATTTCCACGAACTTCAGCAATTGATCGCCTCGGGCAATGTCAGGATCAGCCGCGGCACCCAGTGGTCGACCAGCGATCACGCGGTCATGAACCAAGCCAGCCAGACCGTGGTGCTGACCGGGAATCCCGTCGTTCACGATAGCAGCGACCAGATAACCGGCAGTAAAATAACGGTGTACCTGAAGACCGGTGAAAGTGTGGTCGAAGGAGCTAAAGCGGTGATCTTCCCTCGTCAAGGGAAAACCCGCGATAATGGAGCGTCGGCCAATCACGCCAAGTAGCGGCCGCGGAAGAGATGGCTTTAGAAGTAAAACTCGACGTGCGTCTTCGCCAGCAGCTGGTGATGACGCCGCAGCTCCAGCAGGCGATCAAGATCCTGCAACTGTCCCTGCCTGAACTCGAAGCAGTCGTACAAAACGAGCTCGACTCGAATCCGATGCTCGAGCCGCTCGACCATAGCGTCAACGAATCGGCCGCCAACGTAGCGGCGAGCGACGGCGAAGATACGACCCCGGCCTCGGACGGCGAGCCGCTTCCGGCGAGAACCCGAGATCGGCGCCGCCAGTGAGACGGACGGTGAATGGGATCCGATGAGCGAGGATCGCGGGCCGGAGATGACTTCGAGCGAGGCCCCGGACGCTTCAATCGAACTGCGTGAGACCTCTCGGCTCGATAAGCTCGAATGGTTCGAGTACCTCGAGAACTCATCGCACAACTGGCAGGACAATCAGGCGCCCGACAGCGACGACGAACGCCATCAGACGCTCGAGAATACGCTGACACGCAGGACCTCGCTCGAAGACCATCTGATGGAGCAGTTGCGGGAATCGAATCTAAGCGAAGCGGAACAGCGAGTCGGCGCAACGATCATCTATAACTTGACCGATGATGGGTATCTCAGCACCCCGCTGGAAGAACTGGCGGCGCAACTGGAGACCGAAGTCGAGGTAGTAGAGCGGGTCCTCAAACGTGTTCAACGTTTCGAGCCCCCCGGCGTCGCGGCGCGCGATCTCCGCGAATGCCTTTACGCGCAGTTGAAGAAGCTCGGCATGGAAGAGTCGCTGCCGGCGCAGATAGTGCAGAACCATCTCGACCTGCTGGAGAAGCATCGCTATCCCGAGATTGCGAAGGCGTTGGGAGTTCCGCTCGACAAGATTGGCGAAGCGGCCAAAGCCATTTCGCTGTTAGAGCCGAAACCGGGCCGCGATTATGGCGGCGCCGAGCCCGCTTATATCGTCCCTGACGTCTTTATCCAGAAGTTCGGCGAAGATTTTATCGTCACTCTCAATGAGAGTGCGGTACCTCGCTTGCGCCTCGCGAATATCTACCAGCGGGTACTGAGCGACAAAGACGCATCGTCGGAAACCAAGGAATATCTGCAGGAACGGCTGCGATCGGCGCGCTGGCTGGTCAAGTCGATCTACCAGCGCCAACAGACGATTTTCAAAGTCGCCACCTCGATCGTAAAGTTTCAGCACGGATTTTTCGAACATGGCGTGAGCCATCTCAAGCCGCTGGTGCTGAAGGATGTCGCCGAAGACATCAGGATGCACGAGTCGACGATCAGTCGCGCGACCGCCAACAAGTACGCGCATACGCCGCAAGGCATCTTCGAGCTCAAATTCTTCTTCACCTCCGGAGTCAAAGCGGCGGGCGGCGAGGACGTCAGCGCCGAAACCGTCAAAGAAAAGATTCGCGTGCTGGTCGCCGCCGAGCAGCAAGGCGATCCGCTCTCGGACCAGGCTATTGCCGATATTCTGCGCAATGGTCAAATCAATATCGCCCGGCGCACTGTTGCAAAGTACCGCCAGGCGTTGGGGATACTGCCTTCGAGCCGCCGCAAGCGGTTAGGTTAATGCCAATGGCAGGGGGTCGAGGCGAACATGAAAGATAACTCCAAGGAAGGGAAAAAACTCGGGCGCTGGCAAGGAAGGTCCGCCGCACTAGCCGCAAGGCCCAAATCCCGGTAGCGGACGTGACCGTAACCTTCCGCCACGTCGAACCCACCCTAGCGCTACGCTCGTATGCCGAGCGCAAGTTCTCGCACATGGCCAAGTTTCTGAAGCGTATGTGCGTAGTTCATTTGATTCTCTCGGTTGACAAATTCCGGCAATCCGGCGAAGTCACCGTTAAGTCAGGGCATCTGGCCGTGACCGCACAGGAAGAGACCCGCGATTTATACGCGGTGATCGACCTGCTGGCGGACAAGGTCGGACGTCAGGTAAAAACCCATCTCGGTAAAGTCAAGGCAAAAAAATGCGCGCACTGTCGGCGGGGAAAATCCTCAGCGCAGCCGAGGAAATGGCTCCCGCCCTTGGTACACCATGCCTGAACCATGAAGATCAACGAAATTCTGAGTCCGGATCTGATCGTTCCCAATCTTCAAGGCCGCAGCAAAGTCGGCGATTTTGCACGAACTGGCTGGTTTGCTCGCCTCGAAACATCGTGAAATCGATCTTGGCGACCTCAACGCGGTCCTGGCAGAACGGGAACGCTCGGGTTCGACCGCGATCGGTGATGGGATCGCGATTCCGCACGGCAAGATAGCCGGCGCGCGCCAAATCATCGGTACCTTCGGCCGCAACGTCAAAGGCGTCGATTTCGAGTCACTCGACGGCAGGCCTACGCACCTCTTCTTCATGCTGGTGGCGCCGGAGGATTCGAGCAGTCTTCATTTGAAGGCGCTTGCGCGGGTATCGCGCCTTTTCAAGGACGCCTCGTTTCGCGATCGATTGATCCAGGCAGGGGACGCGAGCGAGATTTTTCGCCTGATCGTGGAGGAAGATGGTCGCTATTAAGTCGCGATATCACATCTAGCACCTAGAGTGCTAGCTCGAGCAAGCGATGCTAACTCTAGGCAAGCAGCGACAATCGCGCTACTTGTTGGGAGATCGCGGGGGCAAGCGGAGTATCCGAATGGCTCCAGGCGATAATGGGGGAAAACCCCAACAGACCCGTCTGATCATCGTAACCGGTGTTTCCGGTTCGGGCCGTGCGTCTGCGATGCGCGTGCTCGAGGATCTCAGGCTTCTATTGCGTCGATAATCTGCCGGTCGCGCTAGCCCCCAACGTCATTACGCTCGCCACCGAACACGATCGCGATCTGACCGGCATCGCGCTTGGAATCGACGCCCGCGAACGTATCTTCTTTCCTGACTGGCCCAAGGTCTTCGCCCAACTCGAACATGGCGGGTTCAGGCCCGAGATTCTCTTTCTCGACGCCTCCGATGAGGTCCTGGCGCGGCGCTACTCCGAGACCCGCCGGCCGCATCCGATGGCGGAGAGCGGGGCGAGCGTCCCCGACAGTATCCGGCGCGAACGCCTGGCGCTTGCCGAAATGCGTGAGCGAGCCACCCGCATCATCGACACCACCGTGACCACGGTGCACGAGTTGCGAGAGGTAGTGACGTCGGCCGTGATGGGCGCGCAGGGCGGCGGCCGCATGAGGATCGCGTTAGTCTCGTTCGGTTATAAATATGGTCATCCGGTAGGGCTGGACCTGGTGCTCGACGTCCGCTTCATCCCGAATCCTTTTTTCGTCCAGGAACTGCGTCCGCTCAGCGGGGCTGATCAGCGCGTACACGACTATGTGATGGCGCAGGTGGAAGCGCCGCGCTTCGTCGAAAAAGTGGGGAACTTGCTCGAGTTTCTGCTGCCGCTCTATCAGCGGGAGGGCAAGAGTTATCTGGCGATCGGCCTCGGATGCACCGGAGGAAGACACCGGTCGCCGGTGCTGGCGCGAGAGTTGATGAAACGTCTCGCCTGCGCTGGTTTTGAGACTCAGATCCGGGATCACGATATCGATCGCTGATCCTGCGCTCGTGATCGCACCAAATGGCAGCTCGCAGGACCGGCGTCCGATCCCGGCACGGTTGCTGAAAGTCCGCGAGGCCTCACCCCGGACAATCGAGTCAGTCGATCAGTTCATGATACTTCCGGCGTCGACGTTGATCGTTTGACCGGTCACTCCGGCGGAAAGATCGCTGACGAGGAAGAGTGAGACGCGCGCGACTTCGTCCTCGGTGACCATCCGCTGTAACGCGGCGGTCGAGGTAAAGCCCTTTTTTATTTGCTCGTAAGGAGCGCCCATCGCCTCCGCACGAGCGCGAATTACCCTTTCGATACGATCGCCTTCGACCGCACCCGGGCAGATGCAATTAACGCGAATCCCGTCGTTGCCCCATTCACCGGCCAACGTTTGGGTGAGACCGATCATTGCCCATTTGGACGCGGCGTAAGGCGATCGCAGCGGATATCCGCGACGCCCCGCGCCGGAAGAGATCATCAAGATATTGCCAGCGCCCTGTTTGACCATCGCGGGAATCGCGGCGCGCGAGGCCAGCCACGCGCCGGTCAGATTGATGTCGATCACTTCTTGCCATTCGCGCAGGGCCATTTCGGTGGTTCGCTTGGTCAGGTCCCGCAATACCGGCGTTATTCACCAGAATATCGACGCGCCCAAAGGCTTTTACCGTCTCGTCTACCAGACGCGCGCAATCGGCCTCCTTGGCGACGTCCGCCTGGATGACCGCGGTAGCGGCGCCAAGCTTCGTAACTTCGGCACGAGCTTCCTCGAGCGGACCAGGCGTGCGCGCGGCCAAAACCAGCTTTGCGCCCGCGCGAGCGTACGTTAACGCGATTTGTTTGCCGATTCCGTAGCCGCCTCCGGTGATAATGGCAACCTTGTCCTTCAGCTCATGCATGGCCGTTTCCTTCCGAAATGCTAGGCGAAATCTTCTCTCAAGCGCGAATCTAATCGCATTCAGTCACCATCACAACGCGGCATCTGCTAGGCTCTACGAAGGACGTTAACCTTTTCGCGCAAGGTTTTGCCTTGTCTCGCACGTGGGCCGTCCATATCATAAATTTTGGGTTGTGATGGCTGCGGTAAGTCCAATAAACACGTCTCCGGGCAAATCTGGCGGCAGCGGTTCTCCGCTGCTCGCTGTGGTGCGAATTGCGATCCTGGTCATACTCGGGGGCGGATCGGTTTATCTGCTGTTCGCCCACCGGGAATGGTTCGCCGACCCGCGAATGGTCAAGCAGGAAGTGCTCGAGTGCGGCGCGTGGGGGCCGATCGTTTACATCCTGTTGTATGCCGTGGGACCCTCGTTCCTGGTACCGGGCGCGGTTATGACGCTAGCCGGAGGCTTGGCCTTCGGCGCGACGCGAGGGGCGTTGTGGTCCGTTGTCGGCGCCAACCTGGGCGCACTGGTTGCCTTCGGGGCGGGACGATTTCTCGGCAGGGATTTCGTCGAAAGGACCATCGGCGAGCGCTTCCATAAAGTGCTGGCGAGGCTCGCGCGCAACGGTTTCTATATCACGCTTTATCTGCGCATCGTCCCGGTGATCCCCTATAACGCATTCAACCTTCTGGCAGGCGCCTCTCCGATAACCTTTCGCGACTATTTTTGGGCGAGCGTCATCGGCATGATCCCCGGGACCGTACTGTTTGCGGTATTGGGCGACGCGCTGTGGCATCCGGCGTCGCCACGATTCTTCATCGCGCTCGCCCTGATAATGCTGTGTTTCGGCGCGGGAGAGCTCTTCCGGCGTCGAAGGTCGATATCCCTCGAAGCCGACCCCGCAGTCTGATCGCCAGCCCAGGTTGTATTTTCGGTGCGTCGCCGGCGGCGAAAAGCGCCCTAGTACCCTCGGGCTACGTTCCCTAATAGCGCTCGCGCGACCAGCAATTTCATAATCTGCGCTGTGCCGTCACCGATCTCGAGGCCGATGACGTCACGCATGCGTTGTTGATGCGGCAAATCCATGCTGAATCCGAGATGTCCGTGAAGGAGTACGCACTGATGCAGCACCTGAGCGGCAAGTTCCGGCGCCCACCATTTAGCGCCCGCCGCGACCCAACCATGAGGTTCGCCACGATCTTTAAGCCATAGGGCCTCGTAACAGAGCAGACGAGCAGCGCGGAGCTTGACCGCCGCCTCCGCCAACGGAAACGACACTCCCTCGAAGCGCGCGAGACTGCCGCCAAAGGCCTGCCGGTCGACGACGTACTTGCAGGTTTCGTCCACGCTCTGCTGGGCCGCCCCGATACACATCAGACCGATCAGCGAACGGCTGAAATCGAAACCCTGCATCACCTGCACGAAGCCCTTGCCCTCGGAGCCGATCCGCGCCGCCGCCGGCACCCGTACCCCATCGAAGAATATTTGTCCGCGGCCAATTGCCCGCGAGCCCAGATCCTTGAACCGATTGCGACTGACTCCCGGCGACTTCAGGTCCACGTAAAAGGCGCTAACGCCATGGGCGCCCTGATTGGCCGAGCCGGTCCGCGCCATTACGAGAGCAGTATCGGCCCATGACGCGAACGAAATCGAGGTTTTTTCCCCGTCGAGCACGTAGCCATCACCATCGCGCCGGGCCGCCAGCTTCACATGAGCAGCGTCGGATCCGCCCCCGGGCTCGGTAACTCCCAGAGCCGGAACCACCTCGCCGCGACAGATTGCCGGCAGGATCGCAGTCTTCTGGTCCTCGCTGCCATGGGCAGCCACGATCGCTCCGACCAGCGCGGTGAGCAGTAAAACATAGGCCGCATTGAAGTCCGCGCGTGCGATTTCTTCGTGCGCGATTCCAAGGGCAACGTAATCCAACGCCTGGCCGCCGTGATTGGTCTCGACCATCGGCGCACAAAGTCCCAACTCACCGAGCTTGCGTACGATCTCGCGCGGCAAATCGGCATCGTTGTCGCGCGCCAGGTAATGCGGAGCAAGTTCTCGCGCGGCAAAATCGGCGAGCGTCTGCCGTAGCAGTTGCTGTTCGGGATTGAAGGCAAAATCCATCGCTTATTAATCTTTCTCTGCCGACCGTCAGGTGGCGTTGATTGTTACGGAACCGTCGGAATTTCGGAACCGCTGCTGTCCGTGCCGGATACACCGGGAAGGCTCTGTAAGCCACCGACGCTGGGGTCGGCGTCTAGTCCAGGCATTTCGATCATCTGGGAATCAATGTTGCCGCCGTCGTCTTGAATCGAAGAGGTTCCCGCGGCCCCGTCGGTTGAATCCGATGAGTTGTCATCATCCTGGTCAGCCTGTTGCTGGGCATGCCGCATCAGCTGGGCCTCGACGTTCTCTTTCGAAACATTCGGCTTCATCCCGACGCTATGCGACCAGTCCGCGCGCTCCTTCTCGTTCATGTTGAGCCAGATCTGATTTGCCTCGGGAGCGTTACCTTCGTTCCAGCGCCTCGATAAACTTCTGTTGCGTGCTTTCAGTCTTGTGATGGAACAGCGAGCATCCGCCGATCCCAATGATGGCCAATGCCGCGAACATTATGCCCGCGCTCGCCCGATGAGAGATCAGGCGAGAGACCGGGCAATCGCGAAATGCGGCGACGGCCGCGCGCCGGCTATCCATCATCCATGAGTTTAGGAGCAACTCGCCGCTTCGATCAATTCGTCAGGCGATGACGATCCGCCGGCTGACGCTGCAGTTATTGCAAAAGAAAACCGCCGCCCGAAGCACGAGGCGTCGAGCGGCGGCTGTTCGCGGAGTTACTATAAATTTCTGAATCAGCCCTGCGGGGAATTGCTCCCGGCAGAGATATCCAGGTGTCCTTCCAGTGATTCTCCCGTGACGCTCCCGCCGGATATTCCGGTTACGACGCAATGGTATTGGCCGGCATCCAAATCGTTGACCAGATTCTTATGAGCCAGCGTACGATTGCAACTGAGCGACATAGTCGCGTTGTTATTCGCGGTGCAGAAAGTGTCGGCCGTAGTCACTGCGACGACGCTGCTCAACGGTAGGCTGATCGTGAATAGACCGTCGGTCTGAGAGAAAGCGCCCTTGGGAGCGGATATCTGGCCTGCCGCCTGGGCAATCGCGCCGGTACAGGTGTCGGATTCAACCGCGTCCGAGGCCGTGAACGTTATGCTCCCTGAAAAACTGCCGCTCGAATTGGAAATCACCTGGCCAATTCCGAGGAAGCTGACCTGATCCCCGCCGACCGTTTCGCTTCCGTTCAGGCGTAGGTTCATGTTGCCCGATGGGCCGCCCTTCGCGAATGCGAACGGTCCCGCTCCCGTGGCCATCGCGAGCGCAGCCGCTCCGATAATCCCCACCCGAATACGCTTATTCATGCTATCTCCTCCCAGCCCTTTTTTGGCCCCCAAGTCGGACCATTTACGTTCGAGCGCTGATGTTTTTATTTCGCGCCTCGACCCCCACATGACGTTTTGCTGCCTGAATTCGTTTACGCTGAACGTCACCGCCTTTAAAAATCGTATCGTTGGTCATCAAGTGCAGGGAACGATAAAAACTTCGCCATCCTGACGTTCTGTTGTCGGCGTATGTCCGGCGAATAAAGGCAGGACGGCTACTAATTCAGGTGCGCGCCAAATTAGTCGACCTAATGGATGTAAGGTTTTTTAGTAAATAACGACGCTGCGGATCGATTTTCCCTGATGCATCAGGTCGAACGCGTCGTTGATCTTCTCGAGCGGCATCGTATGCGTAATCAGGTCGTCGATATTGATCCTGCGCTCCATGTACCAATCGACGATTTTCGGCACGTCGCGGCGACTCTTGGCGCCGCCAAAGGCCGTTCCCTTCCAGGTACGCCCGGTGACTAGCTGGAAGGGTCTCGTTGCGATTTCCTCGCCCGCGCCCGCGACGCCGATAATCACGCAGGTTCCCCAGCCGCGCTGGCAGCATTCGAGCGCCTGCCGCATCAGCTTGACGTTACCAACGCATTCGAAGGCGAAATCGGCGCCGCCCCGGGTCAAATCGACCAGATGGGCACCAGATCGCCGCGCACCTCGGCGGGATGACAAAGTGGGTCATGCCGAATTTTTCCGCCATCGCGCGCCGCGCCGGATTCAAGTCGATCCCGACGATCATCGAGCGCCGGCCAGCCGCGCTCCCTGCACGAC
>CAWDQC010000039.1:0-99581 GCA_963804355.1 uncultured Pseudomonadota bacterium
GTGTTATGTCCTACACCTCAACCGTCGTCTGTGTACGATCCTCTTCGATGTGAGCCTCACATGACTCTGCGCATGGGCCTGATGAAACCCTATGAGGTCGCCTGCTTCTGTCTGAGGCTTCAATGGCTCTATGCCTGCTGGAGTCTATAGTCGGCTGGCTCACTTTCAGAGCGGTAAACGGATACTAAGTCTTTAGCGCATCTCCAAGGGACACCACGGCCGAATCTAAAGCCCCAAAACCCACCGAAGAGCCGGCAACAAATCCTACGCGCGCCACAGCATTCGTCGCACGGAACGCCATCGGTGCGCGTGGCCAGTGGACGGCGACATAAGTTCCGTCGTCAGCAGAAGGGCTGCGACAGCCTCATCTAACACGGCGCAAAGTGTTACGGCCTTCGGTTGAGGTGGCAGTGACACCGTTTGCCGCAACAACTTCGATCGTAGCTTTCGTGTTGAAGGAGTCCATCTCTGTTGTCGCGGACATGTGCGATGAAGGCCCAATAGAAATTTCTTCCGATCTTTGTAAGGAAGCGCGCCGATCGACATACAGCGATTAAGTAAAACCGAAATGGTAGGTTCCGTCGGTGTCTCTCCGCCGCCCCAGTTACCGATCAGTCCGTGGTAGATGGAGGCGGGTTCGGGCGCATACAGGCCTCGATTTAAAATTCGTGCGGGCCTGATTTTTGTCGCGATGCTCGCAGAAAATTTGCCTACTAGACTAACAATCCAGCACAAGGTATTCCTTCAAGAGGGGGACGATATGCTCAAGGTAAGACCGATGATAGCCACGAGTGCGGCTGCCATCATGCTGATGGTGTCTAGTTGTTCCACACCCTACCAACAACAGGGATTTCGTGGCGGGTACTCTGATGCGCGAATAGCTCAGGATACTGTCCTCGTTTCCTTCAAAGGAAATGGCCATACCTCGAAGGAGCGGGTTCAACTCTTTTTGCTCTATCGGTGCGCTCAATAAAGAAACAATACGGCTATGACTATTTCATTGTCAGCGACGGTGGAACTGACGATAAGACCAGCTTCGTAAATACCAGCAGCACCTACAACTCGACCACGACTGCGTCAGCCTTCGGCGGCGGCAATACTGCGTTCGGCTCTTCTCACACCTTTGGTTCGATATCTCCGGGACAGACGATTCCGATACACAAATATGCAGGTGATGCTTTAATCAAGATGTACAAGGGGCAAAAGCCCTCTAACGATCCGAATGCCTATGATGCTGAAGAGACCATCAAATATCTTGGACCGCAACTAGGTATAGGTGAGAATGAACAAACTGTAGAGAAATAAACCGGCCCCAGTAATCCTCCAGAACCATCTTGCTCACTGGCGTTTGCGGGCTTCGAGTTCGTCGAGGGTGCGCGGCCAGTCCTCGTGAAGAAGACGCGACAGCGCACGATCGGCGAGCAGGCGGCCGCCGGTCTGGCATCGAGGGCAGTAGTTGGTCTCGTTGGCCGCGTGGCGGATGCGCTGGACCTTGGTTTGGCACCGCGGGCAGGGTTCACCGTAGCGGCCGTGGACGGCCATTTCAGGACGGAAAGCCGTCACTTTTTCGGGAAAAGCGCCGTGGGCGTCGGTGCGGAGACGGTCGGTCCATTCGATCAAGGTCTCGCGCGTACCGGCATGAAGCCGCCCGATTTCTGCGGTAGTGAGTTTTTGCGTCATTGCGATGGGCGAGAGTTGCGCGCGGTGCAGGATTTCGTCCGAGTAGGCATTGCCGATACCGCTCAGGATGTGCGGGTCGTCAAGAGCGCGCTTGAGGGTATGGTTGGAAGATTGTAGGGCCGCGCCGAACGCCTGGAGATCTATTTCGAGCGGCTCGAGACCGCCTACATCTAGTGAGCGCAACCCCTCTTCGCCATCGACCACGTGGAGGGCGGGCGCGTCGCTGCGTGCCCGCCTCGGTAAGGGTGAGACGGCCGACATTGAATTCGAAGGTTGCAAGCGAGTTCCGGCCGCCAGGCTTGGCTCCAGCCGGTTGCCAATGAGGCGCCCCGCTATCTTGAGATGAAGGACGAGCCAGAGGCCGCCTTTCATTCCGATTGCGATCTGCTTACCGAGGCGACGGACCTCGCGGACGGTGTGGCCGAAAGTGGCGGCAAGAGGAGGGGTGGCCGAACGCAGGAGGAACGGTCCCTTGGTCAGGACGCGAACCAGTTGATGGCCGACGATGCGCTCGCGGAGCGCTTCCACATATACGGTTACGTCGGGTAGTTCGGGCATCGGAGTTCTCGCGCATAATCGCATGCGCGGCGGTACCATCCAGCTTAGCAGAAAGTGGTCCAAGCGGATGAGCCGCGCGAGCCGTCGAAGAGCGATGAGGCGAGCGCTACGAGTCAAAAAGCCGAGCCTGCGAGCCGGTTCGCTTCGACTTGACCCGGCGCGGCTTCGTGGTTCGCGCCTTTATCTTCCTGGGCGCGTTGCGGCTCATGGAACCAGAGCGCGCATCCCAGACGCGCATCGCGACTTTGACCATATCTTTGAGAATCGCGGGATCAAACATCGCCTTGTTGACGACGTTCAGACCCTGGGCGACGCCGACAAAGAATCGCGCCAAGGCCCGCGTGTCCTGGTCGCGATCGAGCGAGCCGTCTGACTGGGCGCGCCGCAGAACCTGGTATATCGCCGATTCCTGGAGGCCCATGCGCTCGGCGATCTTGCGACCAATATCATCGCCGGCGCCGGGACATTCGAGGGAGGTGTTGGTGTCGAGGATCCGCGCGGCCAGGTCGGGTCGCTGGTCCGCCGAATGATGGATTCGAACATAGCCTCGATCGCTCGGCGCGGATCGGGATTTTCGAGCTCGGCCATCAGGGGGCGGGCGATCCGATCGGAGTAATGGTCGAGCACGGCAAGAAAGAGACCGCACTTGTCGCCGAAAGTGGCGTAGAGGCTGCCGCGATTGACGCCGGTTGCCTCGACCAGGTCCTGGATGGAAGTAGCCTGGTAGCCATGGCGCCAGAACAGCGCCATGGCACGATCCAAAGCTTCAATGCGGTCGAATCTTTTTATGCCAGCCATCAGTCGCGAGTAGACCTTGCGCGCTGGCTATCGAGGATATGGTTGATGCCGGGATGCTGCAATTGTCCTCGCGAGCGCCGAAAGCAGCCTGGTTCCAGAACGCTCATTCCAATTTGAACGGTCTCGCGAGGTATCGCTGCGGTGCTCCTTACATCTCCATTGGACTGCGGAAATGGCTGCGGAAAATCCGGTCGCGATGTTCGAGTAACAGCGGATCGAGGGCGGCCTTTACGACCGGATCGGAAGCGGTAAAGCCGGCACGCAAAGCGTCGGGGAGCTGACACTGATCGTTGGGCAGCGGCGCGAGCAGGATGCTGAACGCGGTCCAATAGACGTCAAGGGCGCTCAGACTGTCGCCGACAAAATAGTTAACGCCACGTGCATATTGCGATTTGAGCTGAGTGCTGAGGACCTTCAACGATTCGGCGATGCGTTGGCCGGCGGCTTTGACATCGCCTTCGTTAAAACCGTACTTCCCGCCCATCCGACTGATGCCAGCGGGCGGTTGGCCGGAGGCGAATGCAGGGGCGAACAGTTGCAGGCGCCGATTCCACGCGACTCCCATCTCACCGCAGATCTCGTGAGAAAGGCCGAACATCACCAGCCGTTGCTGCGGATCGGCCGGAATCAGCGACGGTTTTGGCGCGAGGCGTTCGGCCAGATAGAGGATGTCGATCCATCGATGGATCGGCTTCTCCTTGGCCCAGGCGACAATCGGTGCGCTGGCCTCGCCGCCCCACGCAACGATGTCTTCGTTGGGTTCGCCGGGAAGCCAAGGCGCAGCGACATAGTCCAGGCCCTTGATTTCGAAGATAGCCTTGGCGGCCTGACCCCAGGGACTCGGCCCGCCTTTGACCAGGACGATGCGCAGGCCAGGATGATCGATAATTTCTTTAAGGCTGTGATACTGGAGCATTTTTCCCTCACTCGGTTAGCTGCGAGATTAGCGGGTTACGAGTTTCTGCGCGACTTTGATCATCTCTTCGGAGTCTTCCTTGAAGACCAGCGGTTCGGGCACAGCAATGCCGCGCTGGCACGCGGGACGCGCTTCCATCCGATCGATCCAGGCCTTGAGATTGTCGAGGCCATCGATTTTGACACCGCTCCACGCGTAGATGCGGACCCAGCACCAATTGGCGATATCGGCGATGCTGTATTCGTCGCAGAGATATTCGCGTCCGTTGAGTTGGCCCTCCAGCACCTCGAACAGGCGCCGACATTCGTTGTGGTAGCGCTGAATAGCGGAGGGCAGTTTTTCCGGGAAATAGCGATAGAAGACGTTGGCCTGGCCCATCATGGGACCGATTCCGGCCATCTGGAACATCAACCATTGAGTGACGCGCGACTCACCCTTTTCGTCCTTGGGCAACAGTTTTCCGACCTTGCGCGCGAGATAAAGCAGGATCGCGCCGGTTTCAAAAACCGCAAAGTCGCCGTTCGCGCGATCGACGATCGCCGGAATGCGTCCATTGGGACAGATGCGCAGAAATTCGGGCTTTTTCTGATCGCCCTTGGTCAGGTCAATACGGTGGACGTTGTACGGCAGGCCGACTTCTTCGAGAAAAACGGAGACCTTCCAGCCGTTGGGCGTGGAGGCGGTATAAAGAATCGATCTGTGGCGAGCTCATCGTTGATTCCCTTGGTAAGCGGACTTGGTTGTAAGGCCGTGAGAACGAGATGACCGTACCATATTGGAACGATCAGTCAAGAAAGCGCCGAAGGGCAAGACAGAACGCCGGCAACAGAGCGCTGCGCTGAATCCTCAAGGAGAAGGTCGACGCCGCGTTGCTCTCGTTCGTCCGCGGATAATTCCGCCCGCCGCCGATGTCACTTTGCGGGGTTCAGGGCGACCGCCGCTTCCGTCGTGAGCAAGAGGAAAGTGAGCGACTCCTGGAGATAAAGGGAGACGTTGGCATCGGAGTGGCTCAAGTATCCAATCGAGATGTCCTGGCCGAGATGCAGGGCGAAGTCACCGCCGCGAGTGGTGAGGATGAACGCGCCTGCGATGGCCGGCGCCCAGATAATCTCTTCGGTAACGAGGCGCTGGATGTGTTGGATTACCGGGTAGCCGTGATCGCTGGCCTCGCTCAACGTGGTATAGGCGTCGGCTCCGAGAACTATTGAATATGGACCATTCACGCCGACCAGGCGCAACTGGCTGAGGGCGTGCGCGATAACGTCGGGATAGTTGACGACGTCGGTGGGCAGGGAGTCGATCGGGTTGCTGGTACCCTTGCGGATGCCTTCGATTCCACCGGCGGCATAACCTTCGAAAATCAGGCGATCTTCTGCGAAGGCGATACGTTTCGCGGCGTCCTTGAGCGGTTGCCAGTCGGCGTCGTTGGCGCCGCGCTCGACGTCGTCGATCTGATGACGATTGAGCTGAAAAGGAACGCGCAGTTCGACCAGGGGTTTAACGTCGCGCTGGCGGGCGATGATGCCGTCTCCCGGAGCGTCAATACTATGCAGATGACCGGTGCCGACCGCGGAGAGCATCAGACCGCCCGGATCTTTAACGTCAACGACCCGCCGGCCAGCCAGGTAGCGTTTAAGAGTGCGCGCCGCTTCCTCTTCGATTTGAGCCCAGGCGCTGTCGGAGATAGGGGCAAGTTCGCGATGGAGGTTATTCATCTGATGATTTTCCTTTGAGGGAGCCGATGCGAAGCGAGCCGTCGTACGGCGGCGGTGCGACCGCAGGAGGCTCTGTCGCGATGGGCGCAGGAGCGGCAGCCGGCGCGGAATCATCCGGCGTTACCGAATCGAGGAACGTCAGCGACGGAACAAAAAACAGGCTGCCGGTGATCGCGCGGCTGAAATCGAGCAGGCGATCGTAATTTCCCGGCGGACGCCCGATAAACATATTCTCGAGCATCTGCTCGATGGGACGAGGCGAGCGCGCATAGCCGATAAAGTAAGTGCCGAACTCACCCTGGCCAGGACTGCCGAAGGCCATATTTTCGCGAAGGATTTTGACCTCTTTGCCGTTCTCGACGATGGTGTTGAGGGCGTTATGCGCGAAAGTCGGCTTGACGCTATCGTCCAATTCGACATCGGACAGCTTGGTCCGTCCGATGATCTTTTCCTGGGTCTCGGTCGGCAGTGCGTTCCATCCAGCGATATCGTGCAGATACTTCTGAACGATAACGTAACTGCCGCCGGTGAAGGCGGGATCTTCGTCACCGATCAATGCGGCCTCGAGGGCTTCGGTGTCGACCGGGTTCTCGGTACCGTCGACAAAACCAAGCAGGTCGCGCGCGTCGAAATAGCGAAAGCCACGAACTTCATCCGCCGACGAAACCGCATCGCCGAGTCGGTTCATGATCAGCGAGGCAAACTCGAAACAAAGATCCTGCCGCTCGGCGCGAATGTGAAAGAGCAAATCGCCGGGAGTCGAAACGGCGTGGCGCGTCGCGGCCCGGATCTCGCGAAAGGGATGGAGTTCGGCGGGGCGCGGCGGTCCGAAGAAGCGGTCCCACGCTTCCGAGCCGAAAGCCATCACGCAGGTGAGCTTTGCATTGGGGTCCCGAAATCCCACCGCACGCAACAGCGCAGGAGATCGGCGCATAGCGTACGAACTCGTACGCGGCTGCTGACGCTTTGCGCAATCGTAAGGACCAGGAAGATGGTGTCGCTCGTGAGCGGGACGACCACAGCCTGAGGCGTTACGGGCGACGGGTTCACCGCATCGGCAGCGGCAACCGGATTCGAACTAGGCACGACGGCACTGAGTAATCATGGATGATTACCCTGAAAACTAATCAAACGCTGATCGGCAAATTTTTCCGGGCACATAATGACATGCGGAATAGCGGGAATCCAAACGCGCGTGAGGGAAAATCATTCAGGCAAGATCGAGTAGCACAAGCTCCGCAGCGCTTTGGGCGACGACCTTTAGCGCCGACCCCGCGTCGAGCGCGGCTCGTTGCCCACGTTCAGGGTATTCCATTCAGCGTGATGGAGCCGCGGGCAAGCTGGAGACATCCGTGCCGGCGCTCGGCGAGGCGGTAGGTAAGTTCCTCGCCGGTATCGAGGAAGGCGACGGACATCGCCGCGTCCTGATGCAACTTGACTACGCCGGGACCGCCTTGCGGCAAAGCGATCACGCGGAAGTTTGCGCGCGCGGAGGCGAAGGTCGATCTTCTGCTGTTCGTAGCTCGGCGGGATTCCGGGCTGTGCAGGCATGATCCAGATTTGCAGGAAGTGAACAGGTTCATTCGGCGAAGGATTGAACTCGCTGTGGGTTATGCCAGCGCCCAGCACTCATCCGCTGGATGTCGCCGGGGCGAATTAATAGAGCCGTTGCCGAGGCTGTCCTTGTGCTGGAGTGCGCCTTCGAGGACATAGCTGACGATCTCCATGTCGCGATGACTAGTGCGTCGGAAATCCCGCACCAGGTTTACGCGGTCTTCGTTAATGACGCGGAGCTGGACGGAATCCGACTTGGCCGGGGATCGTAATAGTCGCCGAACGAGAAGGTGTGACGACTGTCCAGCCAATCGATCCTGGTTTTTCCACGCGTTTCGGAACGGCGAATCGTTGTCATCTTCGTTTCCTTTGTCATCAGGGACTTGGATCGCGTTAACGGTGAGCCGCGGCGTCGAATGAGTCCAGCGCTTGATAAGGCGCGGAGCGAAAGCCGGGCCAGCAGGATGGTTCACGCAATCACCGAGTAAACGTCACATTCCCGCAACATTTGCCAAATACCATCGCGCGTCGCCGATTCAAACCGTGCGCGACTAAGTCTGCCCGGCAGACTCATTGGGAGGTTTTCATGGCCGCAGCGGTCGACAGGGCTATTGACGCCAAGATGGCGCGAAAGCCGGGGACGGCACCGACAGTAGTCTTCGGCGTAGTTTTGGTCATAGGGCTAATATATGCACTGAAACACCTGATTTCCGATCTTTCAGTTGTTCAGTCGACGTCGATTCGCCCATTCGTATTTTTGGCCGGCGCACTCCTCATAGCGCTGGGCTTCGAATTTGTTAATGGCTTCCACGATACCGCAAACGCGGTTGCGACCGTAATCTACACTCATTCGCTCGAACCGCAACTGGCGGTGGCGTGGTCAGGTTTCTGGAATTTCCTGGGCGTATTGCTGTCGAGCGGCGCGGTGGCGTTCGGGATTATCTCGCTGCTGCCGGTCGAATTGATCTTGCAGGTCGGCGGTTCGGCGGGTTTCGCGATGGTCTTTTCGTTGTTGGTCGCCGCGATAACCTGGAACGTAAGCACCTGGTACTTCGGATTGCCGGCATCGAGTTCGCATACGCTTGATCGGATCGATAATCGGGGTCGGAATCGCGAATCAGTTGATGTCGGTGAAGACCGCGACCAGTGGCGTGGACTGGAGCCAGGCAGCCGAATATCGGTCGCTCCCTGGTAGCGTCGCCGATTTTCGGGTTCGCACTGGCAGCAGGCTTGCTGCTGCTCGGAATGCAATTCATCAAGGTGCCGAGCCTTTACGAGGCGCCGGAAGGCGACGCAGCCGCCCCCGTTCTGGATCCGTTGCCTGCTTATCCTGACGTGTACCGGCGGTGAGCTTCGCGCATGGGTCCAACGACGGGCAGAAGGGGATGGGGCTGATCATGTTGATCCTGATCGGCATCGTTCCGACGGCATACGCACTCAATCGTGCCATCCCCGCCAGTCAGACCGCGGATTTCGTTGCCGTCTCACAGCAAGCCGTGCGGGTGATGGATAACTACGTCGACAAGAGCGCTAGCTATTGCCGACCCCAGGGATGTGATTCAGGAATACGTCCGTAGCCGCAAGTTCACCGCTAATACTACGCTCGCGCTCCGTCAGATCATCAACGATATTTCCCAACGAGTTGCAGGCATACGGGGATCTCTCGAAAGTACCGACCGGGGATGATGCGGAACTTTCGTAACGACATGTACCTGGTGAGTGAATCGTTGCGGCTGATGCAAAAGGGTGGACAGCCTGCGTTGACGGCGTCCGACTGGACGGTCCTCACGAACTACAAGGGTCATATCGACAAGGCGACCAAGTTTATTCCGACCTGGGTCAAAGTCGCCGTCGCCCTCGCGCTGGGAATGGGCACGATGGTGGGATGGAAGCGCATCGTAGTGACGGTGGGTGAAAAGATCGGCAAAGACCATCTCTCGTATGGCCAGGGGGCCGCAGCCGAAATAACCGCAGCGGCTACGATCGCGGCGGCGGACCATCTTGGCCTGCCGGTGAGCACCACCCACGTGTTGTCGTCGGGGATTGCGGGCACTATGACGGCGAATCGATCGGGCCTTCAGTTCGAGACAGTCCGCAATATCGCATTGGCGTGGATTCTGACCTTGCCGGTCTCGATTGTTTTGGCGGCCTTCCTCTTTTGGGTATTCCGCCACCTCTTCTAGCGTCTGGCTGAAGGGGTGCCAGGACCGGCGGCGGCGATGGTTCGGGAGTTGGTGTAGACACGATCAGATTCTCTGACAGGAGCTCGAACAGTTATGGCGCTCGAATATCGCAACGTTCTCTGCCCAGTTGAGTTCGATGACGCCAACTTTTTGCTCGCGCTTCATACGGCCACCGAATTTGTGCGCGAGAGCGCAAGGGCGGTTGTTCGTTCTGACGGCGTTTCCCGAGATCGTCAAGGAGCCGGCTGGAACAAAGCTCTACGCCGATGTGAATCAGGCCCAGGAAGAGTATGCGCGCAGCAAGATGGCGGAGGTTGAGCGCAAGGAACTCGCAGGTATCCAACACGAACTCCTGATTATGCTGGGCGATCCCGCCGAGACCATCCTCAAAGCCGCTCGACAGGTAAAGGCCGATCTGATTGTCATGGCGACGCATGGACGGCGGGGCTTGTTGCACCTCTTCCTCGGCAGCGTCGTTGAGACGGTGCTGAGACTGGCACCATGCCCGGTCCTGGCGATACGCGCTCAATCAACCGGACGCGACCTGCTGGTCTCCGATTGGATGACATGCAATCCGGCGACGGCGGCGCCTCAGGAGAAACTTTCATCGATTAAGCAGAGGCTCGAAACCGGGAATTTCCGCTCGTTGCCGGTGGTTTCCGATGGCAAGCTGGTCGGGGTAGTGACTGACCGTGACGTCAGGATTTTCACGGGAAAGCTGGATGATACGTCGGCGAAGGACGCGATGAGCGAGGCGCCCCCGACTGTTGCACCGGGCACCTCGCTGCAGAAGGCTGCCAGCATCCTGAGAGAACACAAACTCGACAGTTTGCCGGTGGTGGAATCCTCGCATCTCGTCGGCATCATCACGACCACTGACGTGCTCGGCGCCCTGAACGACTAAACAGGGTTATCGTCGTTTCATACGGGTATTAGCTTCCCCGCTTCGAGGAGAAGTTCGCTTCCTGTTGCGACTGCAACCCGCTCGACCCTGCCTTGAGCCTCCGCCCTTCGAATTCAAGGGATTGACTGTCGGTGCCACCCTCGGAGAGGATGGATGGCTTCGATTTGGGCTAGTGGCGGCAGTATCGTCGTGCGGCCGGCCCACCAAGGGTGCCAGGTGCGCTACGGGTTTCTAATCGATCATAATCGCTGTATCGGCTGCCACGCCTGCACAGTCGCCTGCAAGGATGAGCATTCAGTGCCCGTGGGCGTTTCCGCACCTGGGTAAAGTACATCGAGAAGGGCGAGTTCCCGAATACGAGCCGGCATTTTGGGGTAATGCGCTGCAATCATTGCGATGCCGCGCCGTGCATCGAGATATGTCCGACCAGTGCCCTATTCCGCCGCGATGATGGCATTGTCGACTTCGACAACACCCGATGCATAGGTTGCAAGTCGTGCATGCAGGCGTGCCCATACGATGCTCTTTACATCGATCCAGACACGCACACAGCGGCAAAGTGCAATTTCTGCGCGCATCGAATCGAACTCCAACTCGAGCCCGCGTGCGTAGTGGTGTGTCCCACGCAAGCGATCATCCCGGGTGATTTGGACAATCCCGGCAGCCGCATCGCCCAAATGGTCGCGACGCAGAACGTCGTCAGCCGAAAGCCTCATAAGGGCACGCAGCCCAAGCTTTTCTACTCGGGAATCGATAGCGATTTCATGCGACCGGCAATGATGGAGGGGCAAGTCAGCCATGTTTTCGCCGGCCACAATCCAGCCGCGAATCCCTATTCGCTCGAGCATAGCCAGGATTCGGCTGCTGCCCCGAGTAGTTCGCGCGTCGTTTATGATGTCGCTCATCCGCAACCGTGGGGAGTGATCCCGGCGTTTTATCTGTGGACGAAATCAATCGCGGCCGGACTCTTGATAGTCGCGGCACTTCTCATTTTTACCAACCGACTTGCCGGCGCCGACGCGATTATCTCGAACATACTCAACCCCGTGATGGCGCTCGTATTCCTGGGAGTCACAGTGATCCTGCTGATCGCAGATCTCGACCGGCCGGATCGCTTTTATTACATCCTGACTAAATCGAATTCTCATTCATGGCTCGTCTGGGGAACCTGGATACTGATCGCCTACGGCCTTCTTGCGCTCGGATGGCTTGGATTACGGCATACTGACGCCAAGCGTTCCGCGCATCCTGATGGCGCCGGCGGCGATCATGGGTGTCGCGGCTGCTGCCTATTCGGCATTTTTGTTCGCTCAAGGGAGAGGGCGAGACCTCTGGCAAAGTCGTCTTTTTCTTTGGCACTTGATCATTCAGGCAGTAGTAGCCGGCTCGGCATCGACGATTCTTGTCACGGTGACGGTCACGATCTCCGGTCTGGGATTGGTCGCGGGAGGCCGCCAGATTCTCCACACCATCGATCCGTTACTTGCTGCATCGATCCTGGTGAGCGTAACCATGATACTGGCGGAAATGTATATGTCGCCGCCCACAGTCGACGTTAAGTATGCGACCGATTTGATCACTCGAGGAGCACTGAGTACGCAATTTTGGTACGGAGCAATCCTGGTCGGAGGGATGGTTCCGTTTGTACTCACCGCAATTGCAACGTCGACCGATCATTTGTGGATCATTCTCAATGTTATGGCCGCGGTTTCAGCTCTCTTCGGCTTGTTCGTGTTCGACAACATATGGATTGTTGCAGGACAGGCCCCGCGTCTGAGCTTAGGAGGCGCCGAACAACCGTGCCATCCGACCAGCTCCCGCTTAATCCCGCAGCGGCCGATCTCGAGCTTCCGCCCGGCGGACTCGCGAGCTATCCGCCCGTCGAACGCTGGAACGACTGGGTGGAATATGACCCAGCGCAGTGGCCGCGGAAGGTCGAGAAGCATTACTCGCTGATTCCGACGATTTGCTTCAACTGCGAGGCCGGCTGCGGACTTATCGCATATGTGGACAAGGACACCGGCGCTATTCGCAAGTTCGAGGGAAACCCGGCTCATCCCGGGAGCCGCGGACGCAACTGCGCGAAGGGTCCCGCCACGCTCAACCAGGTCACTGACCCAGAACGTATCCGCTATCCTCTGCGGCGTTCCGGAAAGCGCGGCAAAGGCGAATGGGAACGCGTCAGTTGGGATGAGGTCCTCGACGATCTCGCCGGCAGGATCCGCACTGCGCTAATCGAAGGGCGTCGGAACGAGATTATCTATCATGTCGGCCGTCCCGGCCATGAACTCCTATATAATCAGCGTATTCTCCATTCGTGGGGGATCGACGGTCACAATAGTCACACTAATATCTGCTCGGCCGGAGCGCGCACGGGCTATGCCCTGTGGTCGGGAATTGATCGCCCATCGCCGGACCACGCGAACGCGCGCTTCATTCTGTTGTTGAGTTCGCATCTGGAGGCCGGTCACTACTTCAATCCGCACGCGCAACGGATCATCGATGGCAAGCTCCAGGGCGCGAAGATTTGCGTTATCGATACGCGTTTGTCCAATACCGCGGCGCGAGCGGACTACTGGCTCTCGACGTGGCCCGGCAGTGAAGCCGCCGTGCTGTTGGCGATGTGCAACACGATTCTGCAAGAGGAAATTTTCGATCGCGAGTTCGTGCGCCGCTGGACGAATTGGGAGCAGTTTCTTCGCGAAGAGCATCCGGAGGAGCCGCAGAGCTTCGAGAGTTTCGTCGCGATCCTGAAGCGCACCTATGCGCGATTCACGCCGGAATTCGCCGCACAGGAATCGGGCGCCGATCCGAAAGTGATCGTCGATGTCGCACGGGAGATCGGCCGCGCGCGCCATGCGTTCGCGGCGACGGTGTGGCGGAACGCGGCCGCAGGAAATCTTGGTGGATGGCAGGTAGCTCGCGCGCTGCAGTTTCTATCCGTGTTGGTGGGAGCGGTAGCTACTAAAGGCGGCACCGCGCCGGCGGTTTTCAACAAAATAATTCCCGCGCCGCCATTGATGCCGCCGGCGCCCAACGTTTGGAACGAACTCATGTGGCCGCGCGAGTTCCCGCTCGCGTTCTTCGAGATGAGCTTCTTGCTGCCGCATTTTTTGAAGGAACAGCGGAGCAAGATCGCCACATACTTCACGCGTGTCTATAACCCGGTGTGGACCAATCCCGATGGTATGAGTTGGATCGAGGCTCTCTCGGACGAGTCGAAGGTGAACGGCATGCTTGCCTGACACCGGTATGGAGCGAGACGGCCTGGTTCGCGGATTATGTGCTGCCGATGGGCCACGCGTCAGAACGTCACGACCTGATGAGCCAGGAAACTCATTCGGCGCGATGGATAGGCTTCCGGCAACCGGTTCTGCGAGTGGCGCTCGAACGCAAAGGCAGGCGCTTCAACTCCACCTGGGAGGCGCATCGCGCGGCGGGACTCGGCGAAGTGTGGGAAGAGGACGAGTTTTGGATCGAATTGTCCTGGCGTGTCGATCCTGACGGAGCGCTGGGTATTCGAAAATACTTCGAGTCGCCGAGCCGGCCCGGCGAAAAGCTTACGCTCGACGAATATTACGGCTGGATCTTCGAGAACAGCGTGCCCGGTTTGCCCGCCGCGACTCGCGAGGGTCTGACGCCGCTGGCTTATATGCGCAAGTACGGCGCGTTCCTGGTCGAAGAATCTCCCGCGCCGGCGCACGAAAAACTTCTCAACGAGTCCGACCTGACCGACACCACGGTCGACGCCATGACGGGGGTTATCAGCAAAGCTGGAAATGCGATCGGCGTGCAGATCGACGGCGTCGCGCATGGTGGCTTTCCAACGCCCTCGCGGAAGCTGGAATTTTTCTCCAAGACGCTAAAGGACTGGGGCTGGCCGGAATATGCGGTCCCCAGTTACACGCAGAGCCACGTTCATCGCTCCAGGATCAATCGGGCGGACGGCGAGATGCTTCTGTTGCCGACGTTTCGATTGCCGACGCTGGTCCATACGCGATCCGGCAACGCCAAATGGCTATACGAGATTTCGCATCGCAATCCGTTGTGGCTTCATCCGGAGGACGCCAAAACCTTCCAGGTTGCGACTGACGATCTGCTGAAAATTTGCACGGAGATCGGCTACTTCGTGGATAAAGTCTGGGTGACCGAAGGGATCCGTCCCGGCATAATTGCCTGCTCGCATCATCTTGGGCGCTGGCGTTTGGTGGAGGAAATGGGCGGTGAGAAATGGTCGACGGCGCTGGTGGATCTGCGACAGTTGGCTCCTCATCAGTGGATGATGCGCCAGGTTCATGGTGTCCGGCCGTTTGCGAGCACCGACAAAGATTCCGCGCGAGTTTGGTGGGAAGACGCCGGCGTGCACCAGAATTTGACCTTCCCGGTTCAGCCCGATCCGATAAGCGGCGCCCATTGTTGGCATCAGAAGGTGCGTGTCGAAAAGGCCGGCGCCGACGACCGCTATGGTGATGTCTTCGTCGATACGGTCAAATCCCATGAGGTTTATCAGCGCTGGCTCGAACTCACGCGCCCGGCGCCGGGACCCGGTGGTTTGCGCCGTCCGCTGTGGATGCCGCGAGCGTATCGACCCGCCACCACCGCGTTTTACCTGCCGAAATGACAGCAGACGCAACCCTCCGTGGAGATTGCAAAAAAGCCTCTTTTCTCGCGCTCAGCTATCCGTATGATGATGTTGACGGCGTGACCTGCCTGGTTCGAATTCGCTACCTGGATCCTTGGAATTGTCAGGCTCTGGAGCGGCCCGAATCGATCGGCGCGCACGTATAAGATGGCCGCAGCAGTTTCTTCCACTCCCAGCGAGCAAGGCTCGCCGACGCACAAATGGCTAATCGCAATCGCGGTGATGCTCGGCTGTGCGCTAGAGGTTCTCGACACCACCATCGTCAATGTCGCCTTGCCGCACATGCAGGGAAGCTTTTCCGCCAGTGTCGACGAGATTGCCTGGGTCCTAACCAGCTACTTGGTCGCCAACGGCATCATGATCCCGATGACGGGATGGATCTCCTCTCAGTTCGGCCGCAAACGCTATTTCTCTTCTCCGTGATGCTGTTCGTGATCGCTTCGTCGCTATGCGGCGCGGCGCGTTCCCTCGACCAGATGGTCGTATTCAGACTGATCCAGGGCGCCGCCGGGGCTGCGATGATTCCGTCGTCCCAAGCGATCATGATGGAGTCATTTCCGCCAAGCGAGCAGCAGATGGCGATGGCGATGTGGGGGATGGGGCTGATGGTCGCGCCGATCGCGGGACCGTCCCTGGGCGGCTGGATCACCGACAATCTCAATTGGCGTTGGAATTTCTACATTAACATTCCGATCGGGATTCTCGCCTTCGCGATGGTCTCGACTTTTGTTCACGATCCCCCTACCTGCGCGCGCGACGCGCAAAGGGCGGCAAGGTCGACTACGCCGGAATTGCGTTGCTCGTGCTCAGCCTGGGACTCGCCCAGATCGTGCTCGACCGCGGTCAGCGCGCCGATTGGTTCGCCTCCACTGGGTGGTCTGGACGACGGTCTGCTCGGCCATCTTCACGGTTTTGCTGGTCGTCCAGGAATTGACTTTCAGCGATCCGATCATCGACCTGCGCATATTGAAACAATCGAGTTTTTCGCTCTCCGTGTTGATGGTCGTGGCGATGAGCTTCACGCTGTACGGCACTGGCTTGCTCCAACCGATTTTTCTTCAGGAGCTGATGGGCTACAACGCGTGGAAGGCGGGATTGGTGCTCGGACCGCGCGGCTTCGGCACGATGTTTTCCATGATGATGGTCGGCCAGATGGCGCGGCGAGGTTACGATACCCGATCCTATGTCGGATTGGGCTTTCTGCTTATGGCGCTGGGGCTGTGGTAGATGTCGCGCTGGGATCTGACCATCAGCATGTGGGACGTAGATCTGGCCCGGGATCATCATGGGCGTCGGCATGGGTTTGATCTTTCCTACCTTAAGCGCGACCGCGATCGATCGGTGCCGCGCGAAGCGAATGGGATACGCCGCGAGCCTCTACAACATGGTGCGCAATAGCGGCGCCGCCGTGGGGATTTCGTATTTGACGACGATGCTCGTCAATCACGAACAGACCCATCAATCATACCTGGTGGAGCACCTTTCGGTCTTCGACGCCTGGCGCATGACGGCGGCGCAATTACCGGGCTCACAGGGCTTCAAGTACTTGCCGCAACTCATCACTGGACAGAAGCAGAATTTCGGCATGCTCTACGGCATTGTGCAGGCGCAATCCGCGATGCTGTCGTTCAACGATATTTACCGGATGCTGGCCGTGATGATGGCTCTGCTGATCCCGACGTTTCTGCTTTTGCGGCGCTCCCGCGGCGCCGGTAGTTCGGCCGCTCATTGACCCGCACCGTCGGACGGATTTCGCGCGCGCGTGCTTCTTCGTCATAAGCGGGCGAAAACCCGTTCGAACACCCGCAACGAGGCGTCGTCGTAAAGCACCATCTCGACTCTTTCGATCGATGTAGTACCCGCTAGATGATCGCGAAACTCGCCCAGCATCACCTCCGCGCATCGCTCCATCGGAAAGCCCGCGACCCCGGTGCCGATAGCGGGAAACGCGATTGATCGAATCCCCTTCTCTTTCGCACGCAACAACGAGTTCCTGGTCGATTCGGCCAGATGTTGTTCCGAGGTTAGTCCGCCGAGACGCATGCTGGCGGCGTGAATGACGTAGGTCGCGGCAAGGTTCCCGGCGCCGGTGATTGCCGCCTCGCCCAGCGGAATCTGCCCGAGACGATCGCATTCGTGCTGGATCGCCGGCCCGCCCTTTTTTCGAATCGCGCCGGCTACTCCCGCTCCCAGCAACAGGTCGTTGTTAGCCGCGTTGACGATCGCGTCGACTTTCGCCTCGGTCAGATCTCCCTGCCTCAAAAACACCTTCGATCGCCAGTCTGCCGTCATAAATCCTCCAGCGTCTCATCAGCGGGTAAATCTCAGGTGTCGCTTTTGAGCTTCTGCTATTCTTTGCACCGTTGCGCGCGATCCCAAAGAGGAGATGCGAGACGAGGTGGCGAGGGGCTTCATTTTCGTTTGCGCACTAATGCTTGCGTTGAGCGCTTGCGCCAAAAACCCTGCGCTGGCGCCGTCAAATTATCTTCAGGTCGATATCAGCGTCTCGCCCAGCACACTGGATCCGAGAGTCGCCACCGACGCCATCTCCGAGCGCGTCGTTGAATTAATCTACGATGGACTCGTGAAGGCTGACCGTCGTGGTAATTTTCAGGGCGATCTCGCCGCAACGATCGATCGTCCCTCGCCGACCGTTATAGTTTTCCATCTTCATCGCGGGATTCATTTCAGCGACGGACGCGAATTGACCGCTTACGACGTCAAGTACACCTATGACTCCGTGCTCGATCCGGCGTCACAGTCCCTCAAGCGAGCCGCGCTCAAGGAGATGTCGTCAATTCAAGCGCTCGATCGCTATACGATCGAGATGACCACGCGGCGGCCCTATGCTCCGGCGCTCGCGATGGCAACTATCGGAATAGTCCCCGCGGACAGTCCTCTGCCCGGCACTCGATCGGCATTCGTGATACCCGGCACGGGCCCGTTTCGCCTCGTCCGCTTCACTCGCGACGAGGCAATCGTACTCTCACGAAATCGATACCATCCGTCCCAGCCCAAAACTGTAAACGGTATCGTGATCAAAGTGGTTCCAGATGCCACCGTCCGCGCCCTCGAACTCGTTGAGGGAATCTGCGATTTCACCGAGAACGACGGTGTTCAGCCCGACCTCATTCCGTATCTCACTTCGCATAGTGAGTTGAGCGTCGAGGAGTCGCCGGGTACTACCTTCCAGTACCTAATCTTCAACCTCCGCGATACGCGACTGCGCGACGTTCAGGTGCGGCGCGCGATCGCTCTCGCGATCAACCGGCAACAAATCGTCGAATCGATGCTGCGCGGTACCGCGCGCGTCGCGACGGGCATCCTCACGCCCGAGAATTGGGCCTACGAGGACAGCGTGATGCGATATTCTTACGAGCCTGCTGCCGCGAAGCGCATGCTCGAAGAAGCCGGTTACTCAGCCAACGATCGGCGTCTCAGGTTCGTTTACAAGACTACGCCGGAAGGGCGCCGGCTCGCCGAAACCCTGCAAGCGATGCTTGGCGAGGTAGGCATCCGCATTGAGATTCGCACCAATGAATGGGCGACCTTCTATTCGGACCTGGTCCATGGAAACTTCGACCTCGCGTCGAGCCAGTTGGTAGGTGTCGTCGACCCTCATCAATACTTTTCCATGTGCGATTCGAAAGAGGTTCCTCCTCGCGGGATGAATCGGGGCGCCTACTCGAGCGCCGAGATGGATCGTCTGGTCGAACTCGGAGATTCCACCATCGATCCCGCGATTCGACGCGGGATTTACGCCCGCGTTCAACAAGTCGCGGCCAGCGACCTGCCGTTCGTTCCGCTTTGGTGGATGGATAATGTCGCGGCGTTTAATCGCAGGTTGGTCGGCTTCGATCCCTATCCGAACGGCAGCTTGCGTTCTCTCGCGGCTGCAACCTACCAGCCGGGCCCGTTAGTTCATCGCTTCGATGACTAGCCTTCTCCTTCGACGGCTGTTCGGGCTCGTCCCCGTGGTGGTCGGCGTCGCCACGCTGACATTTGCCATGATCCATCTTGTCCCGGGAGATCCCGTCGTCGCCATGCTCGGAGAAAATGCGCAGGCGGTCGATATTTCCGCGATGCGCCAGGAACTCGGCCTCGACCAGCCGCTATGGCAACAATATCTGGCCTTCTTTGGCGGCCTTGCCTCGGGTGATCTCGGCGAATCGTTCTCGATGCACGAGCCGGTCGCCCGCATCATCGCACAGCATTACCCCGCGACCGCGGAACTCGCCGGCGCCGGCCTCGCAGTCGGGATCATATTGGCCTTGCCGATGGGAATCGTCGCGGGCGCGAACCCGGGCGGTCCCAGTGATATCGGTGCGATGGGCTTCGCGATCCTCGGTATCTCGGTACCTCATATCTGTCTCGGACCGCTGCTGATGATCGTTTTCTCTTTATATCTTGGATGGCTCCCGTTGACGGGGCGCGGTGGGCTGAGCCATTTGATCCTGCCTGCGCTTACGATCGGCACCGCTATCGCTGCGATTTTGGCGCGTATGCTGCGTCAAAGCCTGATGCAGGTACTGAGCACTGACTATATGCGCACCGCCCGCAGCAAGGGTCTGAGCAGGATGGCGGCGATCGTTCACCACGGCCTCCGTAACGCACTGACACCGGTGATTACGATCGTCGGACTCGAAGCCGGCGCCTTGCTGACGGGCTCGATCGTCACCGAGATGATCTTCTCGTGGCCAGGGATCGGCCGGTTGATGATCAGCGCGATCGGAAACCGCGATTATCCCTTGGTCGAAGGTTGCGTGCTCGCATTCGCCCTCAGCTACGTCGTCATCAACCTGGTCGTCGATCTCATTTACTATGTCGTCGACCCCCGCATTCGAGTCGGCTCGCAATGACTCCTCGTAATCCGTCGCTTTTCATCGGCGGTGCGATCGTCTTCGCGGTCATGGTCGTGGCGCTGATTGGACCGCTGGTCGTAATCATCGATCCACTCGCAATCGATCTCGCCAGATCGTTCGCGCCGCCCGGACCGCATCATTGGCTCGGATGCGACTCGTTGGGGCGCGACATGCTCGCGCGGGTATTGTGGGGTGCGCGACTATCGCTCGCGGTCTCGACCTCGGTCGTCGCCACCTCCTTGCTAACCGGAAGCGTTATCGGTGGTATCGCGGCGTTGGCCGGCGGGCGCATCGACGACCTGATCATGCGGGGTGTCGATATCGTGCTGGCGTTCCCCGGATTCCTGCTGGCGATCGCCCTCGCCGCCATCCTCGGCCCAGGTTTAGCCGACCTGGTGGTCGCGCTAACTGCGATGGGTTGGACGGGTTATGCCCGGCTGGTCCGAGGCGAGGTGCTGTCACTGCGCCAGCGCGAATATGTCCTCGCGGCGCGCGCCCTCGGCGCACCTCGCCATCGTCTCCTGATGCGCCATCTTTTGCCCGGTCTCGCTGGTCCTCTCGCGGTGCAGGCAACATTCGGTGTCGGCGGTATCATAGTGGCGGAAGCGGCCTTGTCCTTCCTCGGACTGGGTGCACGCCCACCGGCTCCGTCCTGGGGCAATATGCTGGAAGCCGGCCGACAGTTTCTTCTGGTCGCCCCCAGGCTGACTGCGGCCCCCGGTGTCGCCATCGGCCTGTCGGTGTTGGGGTTCAACCTTCTGGGTGATGGCCTTGCGCAGGCCATCCATCGACGCAATTGACGCCAGTCTTAGAACGTCACTCGACGATCCTTCAGGTCTGGCTTCGTCTGCGCATCCCCTCGCCGGCGGTTATTCCGCCGTCGACGATTAGCTGAGTCCCGGTGATATAAGAGGCGTCGTCGGAAAGCAGGAAGACCACCGCCTTCGCGATTTCCCAGGGAGTTCCCTGCCGTCCCATAGGGATTCGCGGCGCCACCCGCGCTTCCCGGTCACCTATCTCGCGCCGCACCATCGAGGAATTGATTAGCCCCGGCAGGATAGCGTTCACACGAACATTGTCGCTCGCATAACGCACAGCGACGGATCGCGACAGTCCCAACAGCGCCGCCTTGGTCGCCTCATACGCGATGCCGCTTCCCGAAAGCAGGGCGGCAACGGACGAGACATTCACAATCGCGCCGCCGCCCGCCTTGACCATCTCCGGCAAGGCGAATCGCATCATCAGGAAATGGCTGCGCAGATTGACCTCGTACATCAGGTTGAACTCGTCGGTAGTCGTATTCAAAAGCGAACGGCCCACCGCGATACCGACGTTGTTGACCAACAGGTTGAGCTTGCCGAAACGCCGAACTGCCTCTTCCACGGCATGGCGGCAGTCGTCTTCCTTACTCACGTCGGCCGCAAAAGAATCGGCACGGCCTTCCTCCTCACGAATTGCCGACGCGGTCTCGTTGGCAAAAGCTGGATTCTTATCCGCAACCATCACCATCGCACCCTCGCGGGCGCACATGATCGCGGTCGCGCGTCCATTGCCGATAGATAGCGGCTCGCCGGGATTAGGCGGACCGTCCGCGCCGCCGCCAACAATCAATGCGACCTTGCCGTCGAGTCGTCCCATGGCGTTTCCTCCCGCGCTGTTCAATGATGATGCCGCAAGAGATACCGCAACGGCCTTCCGATTGCACACTGCGGATACCCGCGGAACTTTTTCCTGAGAAGAACTGATATTATTGATAGATTCGGAGCGATACCGCGCTATAAGAGCGTCGCCCGGCACTCGAGACTGAAGGATTTCACCCTGTCCACCGCTCGAAATTTCATGCAAAGTTAGGTTCGCGCGAAGCCGATCGCCGGTAACATGCTTCGCAACTGTGGCGGTCGATAGCTGATAAGCCATCACCAAACTAATCGCCGGTAAAAATAATGGCCGTCGAAAACGGCCTTGCGCATTCGAAATGGGGAGCGGATGCCTCAGCGTCCATGCATAATTGTTCCGGGAATTCAGGGTTCGGCGTTGCAGAATGTCTACCCGATTTCACCGAAAACCACCTGGTCCACACTTACGATCGCCGGTGAAAAATTTATCCCGCCCGACTTCGACAGTTTGGCCCTCGACGACTTTGCGCAAGCCGATCGTAGCGAGCAGGTCGTGAGCCTGCCGTGGCAGTTGCTCGAGATCGCATACGGCCCGCTCGTCCAGGCTCTGCAAGGACGGCTCGGCGTGCCCGCGTATCTCTTTCCCTACGACTGGCGTTACTCGATCGTCCAGAGCGCACAGGCCCTGGTTCAATACGTCAAGCGTCTGCAACTCAAATCGATGCAGTCGCTGCCGAAATGGGATCGGGTTTTCGATTTTGCGGTCCACAGCATGGGCGGATTGGTCTTGCGGGCGTTCCTGGCTGAATGGGCGAAAGCGGAAGGCGGAAAGCCCGCGCCGATTGGACAAATTGTCTTTATCGCGACGCCGCATCTCGGCTCGCTCGACGCTGCCGTGGCTCTGATCAGCGGTGAGACCGCCTGGTTCTGCGGGCGCAAGGAGTTGCGCAAACTCGCCCGCACCTTCCCCTCGGTCTACGAGTTGCTGCCGCGGTTTCCCGACCCGGTGATGCAAGCCGGTCGGCCGCTCGATATTTTCGACGAAAAAAACTGGCAGAAAAATACAGTGGAGCCGGACGTCCGAAATAGCGGCTACGACGTTCAGCAGGTTCATCTGACCGCCGCGAAACAGGTGCTGGGCAGCCTTCCGTACGCGACCGACCCTCCATACAACCTGCCGGCCAGCGATCAATTGGTCATTTTCGGCAACAAGGCCAATGCGATCATGTTACAGGTCAAGGTCGGTCCGGACCCCGACAAAGACTATGACTTCGACCATGCGACCAAGGGTCCCGGCGACGATGTCGTGCCGGTGATCTCGGCTCGTCTCAACGGCGTCGCATCAGTGGAGATACAGGAAGCGGATGTTTCGTACTTTCATCCGATCGAGCGAGGCATGGCGGCATCGGATATGCACGCGTTCCTGCCGGTTCTCGACGAGGTTGCGACGATCGTCGGGCGATTCTTCCAGGGCGAACGCGGGATCAGGCTGTTACCGAAGGGGCTGCCGCCGGAACGATTCCATCCAAATAACTAGGTCCTCCAACTGACTACAGGCAACCAACAATTCCAGGCCTCGAAAAGGATGACGTTTATCAGCCAAACCCCCATGAATTTGATCGATGCGTTCTCGCGCGACGCTCTTATCGGGTCGCCTCGACTCTCGCCTCGTTCTGTGGACGCACCGAGTAGTCATCCCACGCGACGTTCTCGGTCGCTTGCCGATATTCGCGCGTATGTCCCGCCCAGTTTTGAGTGATATGTCCGTCCGCTGTCTTATACCAACTCGCGCAGTGGGGATCTGCCCAGGTGGTCTTCGCCAGCCGGGCTTGCAGGTCGCGATTGAATCGATCCTGCGCCGCTTTGGTGATCTCGATTGAGGCCAGATTGCGTGCGCGCATCGCTTCGAGGCACTTGATGACATACTCGGCCTGGCGTTCGATCATAAAGGTGATCGTGTTGTGACCCAAATTGGTATTTGGACCATAGATCATAAAGAAGTTTGGGAAATCCGCGACACTGATACCGAGATAAGCTTCCGGTCCCCGTTTCCATGCATCGCTCAATTTCCGACCGTTACGCCCGGTTATATCCACCGACCAATGCCATCCCGTCGTCTCGAAACCAGTCGCGTAGATAAGAACGTCGGCGGGATGGCTGACGCCGTCCGCCGTCACGACTCCCGACGAATCGATACGCGCTATATGGTCAGTCACCAGTGAAACATTCGGCCGCATTAGAGCCGGGTAATAATCATCGGCAAACAGAACTCGTTTACATCCGATTGGGTAATCCGGAGTCAGTCGGCGACGCAGGTCCGCATCGGGCACCTGCATCTTCATGTGATTCGACGCCATCTCGGTGTAGAACGCGCGTCCCTCTTCCGTGTATTGGAAGGCCTGCCAGAACAGCACGTCGGAGACGAGATAGAGATGCTCGCGTTCGGAGAGCGGAACTTCGGGCGATATCGCCAACACCTTCTTCTCGGCCGCTGTCACTTCTCGATCCAGGCGCGGGAGAACCCAATTCGGAGTCCGCTGGAAGACCGTCAGGTGACTCGCGACTTGCGCCACCTCGGGGATTAGCTGGACCGCGCTGGCGGCGGATCCGATAACAGCGACGCGCTTTCCGGCGAGATCGATTTTGTGATTCCACTGCGCAGAATGAAAAGACGGCCCTGCGAACGTATCGCGGCCGGGAATATCCGGTAACTGCGGCCGATTGAGTTGTCCCAACGCCATCACCAGATTCTGCGCTTCAACTACTTCGCCGGTAGTCGTCGCGATCTTCCATAGAGACCGCGACTCGTCCCAAACAGCGGAGGTCCCACCCTGTCCCAAACGCAAGTGGGGTCGCAGGCCGCAAAGATCGGCGACATCCTCGGAGTAGCGTTGGACTTCGGCCGCGCGCGGAAAGAGATGGCTCCAATTCAACGTCCTGGCAAACGAGAACTGATATACCGCGACCGGCGTGTCGCAAGCGCATCCTGGATAGGTGTTCTCGCGCCAGGTGCCACCAACCCGGTCGGCTTTTTCGAGGATCACGAAATCCTCGAAACCGCCCTTCTTCAGGTGTGCGCCGACGCAAAGGCCGCCGAGACCGGCGCCCACGACAGCCACAGAGGGATTAGCAGACATATGGAGCCTCCCGATATTCCAAACTCGCCACGACGCGAAATCCGAACGAATAGGCTATGAAAATTACGCAAGGTTCGGCAATATCTGGGCTTCTCAAGGCCGATTCGCGTATTTGTCGACCAAAGAGGCGGCGCGTCCCGGATGCCATTTACTCGTGTCGCAGCGGCGGATCGCCTGCGACGCTGGCATATTCAACTCTTCGACTCAACAAGGATTATCGAGATGAAGATAGGCTTTTTTGCAATCGGAATTGGTAACCTGGCGCGACCCGAATTGATAACCGCGACGGCGATCCACGCGGAACGCCTCGGCTTCTCGACTATATGGGCGCCTGAGCACATCGTCTTTCTCGATCAGTTCTCCTCGCGCTACCCATATTCGCGAGGGCAAAACCTGCCGATCCAGCTCGATACCGCCCTGCTGAATCCGTTCATCGCGCTGACCTATGCCGCCGCGCGAACCAAGACTATTCGGCTGGCGACGGGAATCTGTATCGCGCCCGAATATCATCCCCTGCTACTCGGAAAGCTCGCCGCCTCGCTCGACTACCTAAGCGGTGGTCGGTTTGCCCTGGGAATCGGCGTCGGCTGGCTCGAAGAAGAATTCAAGGCGCTCGGCATACCCTGGGAACGGCGTTCCAAACGAACTCGCGAATATGTCGAAGCGATGCGGAGTCTGTGGGGCGATGCGCGCAGCGAATACAAAGGTGAGTTCGTGAAATTCGAAGGCGCACGCAGCTATCCGAAACCAATCAGCGGCGCGCGCCTCCCGGTACTCGTCGGAGGTCAGACCGAGGCGGCGCTCAAACGGGCCGCTCAGTATGGCGACGGCTGGTGCGGGTTCAATCTGACTGCAGACGAGACGGCCGAGAAGATCACGCATCTGCGCGAACTGCTGAAAGCCAACAACCGCGGCAAGGCCGAGTTCGAGTTTTCGATGTCCCCGCTGGCTTCCTCGACACCCGCCGACCTGAGGAGCTATCGCGACGCCGGCGTGGACGAACTCTACCTGACCCCGGTTTTCCATAAGCCCATGAACAGCGAAGCCGAAGTCGTAACATTACTCGAGGAACTGGCGCGGACCTGGATCGAGCCCGCCTCGAAGCTTTGAGCGTGAATGCGTGCCCGACTAGCGCTTGAAGTGCGGCATCACCTTTCTCGCGAAAAGCTCGATGTGATCCGCGCACTTGCTCAACGGAATTCCCGGCGGCGCCAGCATCATGGTGAACAGTTCGACCGGAACTTCCGCGATTCGACGCTCGATATGTTTCACTGCCTCTTCAGGCGTAAGGATATTGACCAACCCCGAAGACTTGAGTTCCTCGGTGTTGCTTAGAGGAGGCCACGGACTGGTATCAGTACCCTCGAACCATTTCGCGTACGAATTGAACCAATAGAGTAGATGCGGCGCGTAGGCGGAAAACGTCCGCTCGGGATCTTCCGAGACCACCAGCCAGAGATCTCCACCCATCACCCGTGCCCTGGAAGGGTCTTTGCCCACGGCCCGGACTTCCTTCAGGTACATTTCGTACATCGCCTTGTTGGTTGGGCCGACGTATCCGTCACCATATTTGGCGGCGCGCCGCGCGGCGCCCTTGCTGAAACCTCCGATCCAGATTGGCGGATTTGGCCGTTGTGCTGGCATAGGCGTGAGCTTGGCGCCGTCGACATGGAAATGTTTCCCGTGGAAAGTAACCGTTTCGCCTTGCCAGAGTGCGCGGATGATTTGCAGCGCCTCGTCTGCGCGTGAGCCGCGCCTCTTAAGATCTAACCCGTAGCCGTCATACTCGACCTGGCGGTATCCGAGACCCACACCAAAATCGAGGCGGCCATTGGAGATAACGTCGAGGACGGCGCCGTCTTCGGCAACCCTGACCGGATCGTAGAGTGGGAGAATGGCGATGTCGGGGCCAACTCGAATGTGCTTGGTGCGCGCGGCAATAGCAGTCGCGGCGACCATGGGTGACGGAATATAGCTGTCGCCGGTGAAGTGATGCTCGAAGATATAGGCGGCGTCGAACCCGAGCGACTCGGCCCAGACCATATGTTCAATGATGTCCGCGTAGACTTCGACAGTCGACCTGCCGGAGTCCGTCGGATTGCGAAAGTCGGTAGTTAGACCAAAACGCATAATCGTGGCTCCATTTGTGCGCGCGGTCGTTCGATGGTCTCGTTTGTATCGACGGCCGATTTCCGTTGCCTGCAGCAACATAAGACAGGTCGCACCAAAACGCGACCAATCACTTTGCCCTTCCGGATAGCGGCGGGTGTGTCGCAATGGGCCAGTCCGGCCGGGCTTCTTCCGGTGCCATCCACCGCATGCCAGCGCAACAAAAATTGCCGCGATTTAGGGTTTTTGTTGCTGCTTTGCAACATCTCACGCTATTTCGGCGATAAGCTTGTAAATCTTTCGCGGCACGCCCTTTGCTGCCTGAGTGGGGGCGAAAATCGCCCTCCAGATGCCCGTGCAAAGGAACACGATAGCTCCATCACTGGTCGGTCGGCGCCGCGAGATATCCATGGCCTTCTCGCGCCATGAAGTTCGCCGTACTCGGCTTTTGCAATTGAGGTGGGCCATTCGATGACAACAACCGGTAGGGATGAATGACTGCTGGCCGCTTACTGCAAATCGCCACCGATAAGATGACGTTTCTGCTTGACGGTCCGCAGATTTCTGACGCGATTCGCAGCCAACTCGTCGCCATTTTATACCCGCGATCGTTTCGCATCGGCACCTCCTGGCTGACTGCTTCCACCAACGGCCTGGTGCTCGGCCTGGCGATGCATAGCTGGATTCCTATCGGATGGATGACGGTGGCGCTGCTGATTTGCGCGGTCAGAACGCAAGATTGGCTGCGATATCAGCGAACCCCCGAGATCCACACGCCGCTGGTATGGGCTCGGCGCTTTACGATCGGCATTTTGATTTTCGGCGCCTGGTGGGGTACGACGGCCGCCTTGCTGTTCCTCTCGAGCGATCAGGTGGTCAAATCAATCGCGGTGCTTTCAAGCGTTGCGATGGGTGCCGGTGCGGTATGCTCCTATTCGGCTTATCCACCGGCAGCATTGGCCTTTACCTTGCCGGCGATGCTGAGTTTCGCGGTCACCGCCTTTTTCGAGGGTGGATGGTTCGGATTTTCGATCGCCTTCGCGCTGACACTTTTGACGGCCAATTACGTCGTCATCCTGCGCGAGTTATTCCAGATGATTGTGAGCGAGTTGCGGCTGGCGCAGGAAAAGTCCGACCTCGCCCAGAGCCTCGAGACCGCACATATCGCTCTCGAGCTCGAGAGCCGGGCGAAATCGGAATTCCTGGCCAACATGAGCCACGAGATTCGCACGCCACTCAACGGAATTATCGGGATGAGCGGACTGCTGATGGATACCAATCTTGACGGCGAACAGCAGGAGTTTGCCGAAGTGATTCGTTCTTCCGGCGACGCGCTGCTTACTATCGTCAACGATATCCTCGATTTTTCGAAGATCGCGGCAGGCAAGCTGACTCTCGAACAGATAGATTTCGATATCCTCGAAATCGCCGAGTCCACGGTCGAGTTGCTGGCGGATCAGGCTGCCAAGAAAAGTCTCGAAATGGCGCTCGATGTCGATCCGACGGTGCCACGCATGTTGCGCGGCGATCCCGGAAGGTTGCGGCAGGTACTGACCAACCTCGTCGCCAACGCGATAAAGTTCACCCCTCAGGGCGAAGTGGTATTGCGTATAGTTCCCGACGCGGTTTGCCCCAGTGGCAGGGGAATTCGCTTCGAGGTGCGCGATACCGGAATCGGTATCAGCCCGGAGACTCGGGAGAGACTTTTTCAGCCCTTTTCACAAGCTGACAGTTCAACCAATCGAAAGTACGGCGGCACCGGGTTGGGATTGGCGATCTCGATGCAACTGGTGCAGGCGATGGGCGGCACGATGGATATCGAGAGCGAACTCGGCAAAGGTTCGACCTTTTATTTCACGATTGAATTCGCCGCGGCGTTATCGGATTTGGGCGCTGCGCCGAGCAGAAATTCGCTGAACGGTCTTCGCGTGTTGATCGTCGACGATAACGCGACCAATCGGAAAATCCTTGACCATCAACTAAGCGCCTGGGGTGTTCGGAGTCTCGCCGTACAAGGTGGTATCGAGGCGTTGGAAGAGCTGCGCCGAGCCGCTTCCACGGAGCCCTACGACCTCGCGATACTCGACTGCCAAATGCCCAAGATCGATGGGCTGGCTCTGGCTCGTCGAATCAGAGAAGACCCGACCCTCGCCAATATACGCCTGCTGATGATGAGTTCCGCGGGGGACCGAACCGATCTGGTGCAGCAATCGGCAAACTTCGACGCGTGGCTAACCAAGCCGGCAAGGCATACCAGACTATACGAAACCCTGGTCGCGTTGGCGCCGGTTCAGTCGACAAACGGTTCCGTCTCGCCAGCTGAGAAACTGGAGACGCCTAAACTGCAGTTGCATCCTCCACTTCGCCAGGTCCGCTTGGTACATCACAAAGCGATCACCAGGCCCGACCAGAAAGTTCGGGTATTGGTGGCCGAAGACAACGTCGTCAATCAAAAGGTGGCCCTACTTCAACTGCAGAAACTCGGCCTGATGGCCGATGCAGTGGGAAACGGACGTGAAGCGCTCGAAGCCCTCGGAAGAATCCGCTATCCAATCGTTCTGATGGACTGTCAAATGCCCGAGATGGACGGGTATGCGACGACTGCCGAGATTCGCAAACGCGAAGCCGGCCAGTGGCATCCGATTATTATTGCGATGACGGCACATGCGATGAGTGGCGATCGCGAGAAGTGTCTGGAATCGGGAATGGATGACTACATCGGTAAGCCGGTTAAGATGGAAGAATTGGAAGAAGTACTCGCCCGCTGGATCCCGACCGCCGTCGAAGCAGAATCAGCCTGATATAGCGGAGGGAATTGCGAAGCGGGCGCTCGACGTCGCCCGCTCCGCGCGCAATCAATTAACTGGTACTGCTAGAAATTCAGTCCGGGCAGAACCGGGGTGCCCTCCTCTTGTACGGCCTGAAGCTTATTGGGATTGAGTCCCAAGGCGTCCAGGATCGTAGCGGCGACCTGGGCGGTCTGCACCGGGGTCGAAATCGTCGAGCTACGAATCTTCGGGTTCGACACCAGCATGATCACGTTGGTGTCGTCGTGCGCGAAGCCGCCATGCTCGGCCAACTTCTTCTTGCTATTCGAATAGGTCACGCCGACATTCGGTGTAACGATGATGTCAGGAGTCCGCGGATCGCCGTTCGGGGGTAAGCCGGGCGTGTTGTAGACGATGCTGAGGGTCGGCCCCGAGTAAATCTGCCCGATACCGGCGATGTTGTCGGCGAGCGGAAGAGCGGGCGAGGCTTTCTCCAGCGCGGCGACGGCGGCGGCCGTGTTGGCAGAATCCGCCAGCCACAGCAGCGCGACGTCATCCTCCGTCGGTCCGATGGCGCTGTTTTCCGAAGGCGCCAGGTAGCTGCTCAGGATCGTGGCCGGGTCGTTCGGTGATCCGTCCGCATTGTAGCGGCTGGTATCGATCGGCGACTGCCCATGCTTCGCCGTGATGATGATCAGGGTCGAATCGGACAAGCCCTCCTTCTGTAGTTCAGAAACCATCATGCCAACTGAGTTATCGACGAACTCGATCTCCTGGAGCAGTGAATCGCTCGGTGTCCCAATCGAATCAACATAACCACCCTGCTCGCTATATCCCGCGGCGACCGCGCCGTGCTGATAAATCAACTTCTGGCCAATACTCACGGCCTGGAAATTCATACCGAAGATGTTTGGTACTTTCGTTTTGCCAGTACCATCATGGTTCAGGCCGTCGATCTCGTTGAGGATGGCCTGCACCTTCAGGCTGTCGTAGCACTGGATATTCTGGAAACTGCCGGTGTAGTCGTCGGCGGCGGCAAAGGCCAGCGCGTCGGGTAACGGGTTGCAACTCATAATTTTATTCTGCGGCATCGCCACTGAAGTGGAATTGATCTCCGGCGAGAAATAGTCATCGACGTTGGTATCAGTAGTGGTACCTGTCGGGCCGCCCACAGCCGAATACGAGGCATGCTTGTCGGACCAGGCCGTATAGCCACCGGCAGCGTGGATGACTCCGAAGATGGTATTGGTTCGGATAAAGTTCCACGGATAGACGGGATTGCAGTTCTTGTCGCGAACCAGGAAGTTCGGATTGATTGAGTTTACCCCGCCGTCGCCGCTCGGGGCGCCGCCATTGAGCACGGTTTGATTGAGATCGATACCCTCGTCGTACTCGGTAGTTGTACCCGGAGGGGTCGAACCTGACGAACATCCCCCGCCAGGATTTCCATTACCACTGGTTTGCGCCGGCGGATTGAGCGAGCGGTCGTAGGCGACGTCGTAGTAAACGCCCATCGTACGAGGCGAGGCTCCCGTCATCAGCGCCATGAGACCGGGGAATGAATCCGATGGCTTCGAGGTGGACGCTTGCACGTAATTCACGCCCGTTCCCCCAAGCGACGCCAGATTGGGACAGTACGGCTTTCCGCTATTCACTCCGCTAATCCCGCTGGCGCAATTGGCAAAATCGACAGCGTGCATACCGTCGACGCTGATCAGGAGAACATGATCGATGTCCTGACCGTGATGAGACCTGCCGGCATACGCCGGCATCGATGAGGTCGAGACGACCCCAGAGAAAATGGCGCCAACCATGACGCCGGCCCCCAACAGCTTACGCATTTGCTCCTCCCAAACTTTAAGGTAAGAGCGCAAGCATAAATGAGAGCGATGACCCCGATATGGCGAAGTTGTTAATTCCAGTTTAAAAGTGCGGCAGATGACAAGGAGCGGCGGACCGCCCGCGTCTCGATTCTCGCCCGCGAAAAGGATCAAGAATCGGGCAAGATGGGAAATGAGAGCCGGCAACCCTCGCGTTCAACCCCAAAATCCCAATAGAACTAAAGATTCGGAGGAGGAAAGGGCCCGGTAGCTCTACCGGTCTTCAAAACCTGTTCCGCGCGTTAAGTGAGGTTATCTAATGTTGGGTGTCTAAGAGAAACGTGGACTTTTCGGTGCGCAAGATCACCGAGCACCTTGCAGCAGCCGGCGGACTTTCAGTCTCCCGCGTATGTCGTCGATACTCTTCAACCAACCGGCCTCCTGTAGTCGGTGATCGAATGATGAAGGATCCGATCGAGCATCGTTGCGGCAAGAACGTTGTCGCCGGCGAAGGCGCTATGCCAGCTGCCTTAGGTCAGGTTCGATGTGAGGATTTTTGAGCCTCGTTCGTTGCGCTGGGTTATGATCTGGAAGAACAAGTTCGCCTGTTCGCGGCTCTTCGGCAAATAGCCGATCTCATCGATGATTAGCACATTGTAGGCCGGATGACTTGCAGAAGCACATGCTGTTTGATCGGGTGGCGGGTACTACAATCCTAGCCCTGCTTCTCTAGGACGATTACCGGAATCTCACGTTTGGTCTTTTGCTGGTAATCCTTATAAGAAGGGTACACTTTCAACATATGTTCCCAGAGTTGCTGGCGTTCTTTACCAGTTGCTACTCGCGCCCGAACGACGAATTGCTCCTTGCCAACCTGCAATTCTGCTACAGGGTTGGCCAGCAGATTGTGGTACCAATGTGTATGGGTATCGGCTCCTCCCTTAGACCCGATAATGATGAACGCATCACCTACCTTGCCATATAACAGCGGCGATGTACGCTTCTCGCCAGAGCGTCGTCCTATGGTGGTCAGCAAGAGTGTGGGCAAGAGGCCGGAGTAGCCAGCGATGCTCGAATCCCACATATGGCCTTCAGAACCACCACTTTCGCGATAAATACGCAGATGCTCAGTTATCCATTTCGGCGTTTTGCCAGACTCGAGCTCTCGTATTGTCTGATCGACATCGATTTTACTCATACCTTTCTCCCTATAAGGTTTCGCCGAATAGATCGAGCACCGCATGCCATGCGCGCCGCGTGTGCTTCGGGTGATAGCCGACGCCGGGCACAGTGGCCATGGTGTGAGTGGTCCCCGCAGCGGCCGATCCATCCGGGTTTGTCGGCCGAGCCCAGAAAGCGTGCTTGGCTCCGCCGTAGATATTCACGCGCCAGTCGACCCCGGCATCTTGGAGCGCGCGGCCAAACGTCAGGACTTGCTCAGGTGTGCAAATGGGGTCTTCGGAGCCCGTGCAGAGAAGGAAAGTGCTGGTCACATCGGTCCAGTCCTCGGCACTGGCGTCTGGCAAGCCGGGATGAACGACCGCAATTGCTTTGAACGGAACGCCGGTCCTGGCCAGCTCGAGCACAATCCGGCCACCAGCACCATAGCCAAGAGCGGCGATGCGGTCAGGATCAACACCAGGCATCGCGAGAAGAATATCCAGCGCGGCGCGCCCGATCACCTGCATCCGCTCGACATTGGCCATCAAGGGCATGACTCGAGCTAGCATCGCGTCCGGCCTATCGAAGAACACCTCGCCACCATGATAATCCATTGCCAACGCTATATAGCCATGCATTGCTAGATCGTCGGCCCGATGCCGTTGATAGTCGTCAAGGCCGATTCCATCATGTCCTATAAGCACTGCCGGCCAAGGCCCCTCACCATCCGGTTGCGCTAGATGGGCGAGCATGCTCAAGCCGTCTACGTCATAGGTAACTTCACGCGTTGCAACCATTTAAGAATGACCGCCTAGAAAATTCAGCTAGTTGGCTTGCCATCATCCCGTTTCTGCTTTTTCGCAATCCCGTAGTGATGGCACAAATCTATCAACGCCATGCGTAGCAGCTCAATTCCGACTTGCGAAGTCTGCCATTCTGTCGCGCTCCAGTCACTGGCATGTGCGCCGCTGATGCATACGTAAAAGAAGACTGAGCGAAGCGCCATGCCACTGCCGGTGTCCGACCCCACAGCCGGAGCGGATTGGCTATGCGAGGTCGGAGGATGTCGCCATCCGAAGGAAAAACTGAGGATCAACTACGATTGGGTTTCGCCAATGGAGACAGTCGCGAATGATGAGGTCGCTTAACCTTCAACACCAGGGTCACGAGATGGCTTGTTGGCGTGTCGCGAAGCGGTAATGCGCTGGCGAGCCTCTTTAAATGCGATACTGGAAGCCGAGCCGGGCGGCTTCGATCACCGCAATGCGGGGTTATTCATGCCGAATCAGAAAATCGAGTTGCGCAAGCCATAGATTCCGATCGAGACCATCAAGAGGATCAGCAGCGAACCACCCGGCATGTTTAAATTCATTTCAAGATTGGAAAAGCCAGCATACGCGATCGCGACGCCCGCGAGTGCGGTGAGCAGGCCACCAGCCCAAGAACCCAGCGCAATCCATCGAGGGAACCGGGTGTCTATCCAGACCGCGACTCCATAGAGCGAAACGGTCGCGCCAAAGAGCATACTGGTCACGCTGGCCAAGCCGATTTCGATTTCGCGAACAGCGACGGCGCTGCGAAAAAACATCTGCTGGTCGGCAGGGGACGCTGCGGCCCAGTTATCCACCATCACTTTGAGCGCGACGCCGTCTACGGCCTGAAGCGCTGCGGCGGCGCCGAGGCCCGCAACCGCGCCCGCATTTGCTAGAGCGGCATATTCGGCGGCCGGGCCGTCGGAGAGGCGTCGCAGGAGCAACACGAGTGCGGCCGTCATCAGCATCACGCCGAAGAGTTGCATAAGATGGCCGGTGACCCAGCCAGTCGATCCGGCGTATTCGGTGAAGGCGGCGAGCGGGACGTTGGGGTCGGCGTTCATCGGATGCATCCAGGTTCCGATGAACAATGCGAGCGCACCGGCAATCGCGCATACCGGACCGATTCTCTTACGCGGGTGCATCGTTAGAGTGAGCAGCGCTAAAGCCGACGGCTGCCCGCGGAGGCATGCATATCACAATCGCGTCGGTAACTCAGCTTCAGCGACAGAGGCTGAACTAGGCGCTGTGATGAGACCGTCAGCGTCTGAATCAGGAATTTGCATCCGCATCGCGTCGGATTGGCCCGCCGGCATGCTCTCAAACAATGGAATGGTCAGAGAGAAGCTGGATACAGAGCAGACCGGCCCGTTCATCTATTTCTGCGAAAATGAGGGCCTTTTTTGGGATCGCTTCCTGCCGACGTACCTCGCGTCCAAGAGCTGGTTGTCGAACTGGTGAAGAATGGCCAAGAGCATGGCGAGGTGAAGCGCGGCGACGCCACGCTGCTTGCGGACTTGCCGGGGGACGCAGTGTGTACTTTGAACTATTTCGCCGCTGAGAAAGGCGCCATGCCCGTCGGGCCGGTCGGACGAACGGTGAGGCGTTTCGAACGCGACGCACTCGTTGTAGTTAATGAAGCCGATTTAGATAAGCCACCACTAACCGGACTTTTAGGCCGAACGTGATCCTCATCTTTTCTCCGCTCACGCGGTTTTCATTCGCAAGTACTTCCCGACTAGTGCGTCCATCCCGAACGCTCAACAGGACCTTGCGCACCTCAACATCCCTTGTCGTCGACCAGTGCGATTCCATCGTCGCCTATCGCTCTGACGCGTTACCGCCGCACGTTGTCCAGGCTCTCGGAGGAGCCCAAGCTACCGAGGATGAGCGGTCGGGGTAACTGCCGAAAAAGGCGCAAGCGAAAATCGAATTCAGCGAATGCGTCGCAGCGCAGTAAACGAAATCGAATGGTCAGCTCTAGTGAAATGCTGTGCTGCTAACCAGAGTTAGCGCGTACCGAAAAAGCTGCAACTGTCCTGACATCTTTCCTGTGGCATCGCAGTTGCTGTGGTTGGCAGGCGTCTCGGCGAGGGGTTTCGCGTCTCGCTTTTTCGTTTAACGATTTTTTCACCTCGTTCTAGTTGTAACAAGGAAGCAGTGCATGACAGCGTTGGACATCGTCCAAATTGCGATCGGATCGGTCGTCTTCGCCGGGGCTATGCTTGCTCTTAGTGCCGAGGAACGCTGCGGCAAGTGCCTTGAGCGCATCTACTTCTGGCAGTCGAGCGCCTTCTACGCGGTGGGAGGGCGTTGGGGCTGGTTTCATACACGGTGCGATTATGTCGAAACGTTGAGCGGCCCCTGAAAGCACTCGCGGTTAACAGAGGCCTCGGCCGCAGACCGCTGAGAGCTGCAGTTACGGAAAGTCGACCTACGAACTATGTCAGGGTTTGGGTCTGCTCACCGCTGGGGACTTATTATGCTCTTTTTCACTTGTCGTCAGGTGGCGCAGTACATGAAGCCTGCAGCCAAGCAGACGGCCAACCAGACAACGTGGCGAACTCGCCAGATTTCCCGATGTCTAGAAACCTTCCGCAGGAAAATCATTCCCTCCGAAATGCCTTCCGTCATCAGATTGCAGATGCACTTCGCGGGCTGGTCACAACCCCTGCAAAGCTACATGCTCGAGATAGGAGGCGCTGGATTCAATTCCGCTCTTCGGTGGCCTCGAACTCGACGCATTCGCCCATAGCCCTGACAGCCGCCTCTCTGACACGGCTATTGTGGATCAATTCCGCGGCCGCTCCGCTTCACTCCAAACACCTCAATGATAAGTCCTAGCCTGTGAAGAACACCTAACTAAGCTGGCATTAGCCGGATATCGACAGAGCTTCCGGCTCCGACCGGCCATGCGCGGACACGCTCGTAACCGTTCTATTCTGGGCTCCTACTTTCGCCGGCTTTCGGTTAGGTCTTATATGGCGGATACGTGTTGCGAATCCCAGTCACTACTGGCGACAGACGGCAAAGCTCAATTCGTGCTACAAGGTGACCGTGTTTTCGGTGGGGGTGCCGATTGCGCTGCTCAAACTGTAACTCGGAGGATCCTGATGCCACGAAGTTCTGTGGCAATTGCGGTAAGCCGCTAAGGAATAGGTGCGCCAAGTGCGGCTTCGACAATCCGCCGCTGTTCAAGTTTTGTGGCGAGTGCGGCACGGCCGTGATCAACCTTGCGGATTCCGGAGTTGGCGCAGCTGGAACAAAGCACGTAGGCGCCAATGTCGCCGCTCCAGTTATAAGCGGTCCTGACGGCGAGCGTCGCCATCTGACGGTGCTGTTTTGCGATCTGGTCGGTTCGACCGAAATCGCCGCTCGGCTCGATCCCGAGGAATGGCGCGAAACGGTGGCCGGATACCATCGCGCGGCGGCCGAGGAGATAACCCGCTTCGGCGGCCATGTCGCGAAGTATCTGGGCGATGGAGTAATGGCGCTGTTCGGTTATCCCGAGGCGCACGACAACGACGCCGAGCGCGCTGTCCGCGCGGCTATCGCAATTCTCGATGCTGTAAGCAAACTCCAGGCGCCTGTGAGGTTATCGGCGCGGGTTGGAGTCGATTCGGGTCCGGTCGTAGTGGGTGCCGGAGCGGGCAATGAGGTCGATGTCTTCGGTGACGTGCCAAATATCGCTGCTCGGGTTCAGTCAGCGGCCGAGCCCGGCACGTTGCTTATCACCTCAAATACGCAGCGACTGGTTTCGGGCCTTTTCGTTGTAGAAGACCGCGCGCAGCAAGCACTCAAGGGCGTTGAAAGTCCACCGAGGCTATATCGGGTCGACCGGCCGAGCGGGATGCGTGGGCGTCTTGAAGCGGCGGCGGCGCGCGGACTGACGCCTTTCATTGGACGTGAGGACGAACTGCGCACACTGACCAATCGCTGGGAACGGGTGCGAGAGGGCGATGGCCAAGTGGCACTGATTATCGGCGAGGCCGGCATCGGCAAGTCACGCCTAGTTCATCGCTTCCATGAGACCCTGATAAATCAACCGTTTATGTGGATCGACGCCGCCGCGGGCGCCCTGTTTCAGAACTCGCCCTTCTATCCTGTGACGGAGATACTGCGCCAGGCGCTGTTCGCGGGAGACAGCGGTACCTCCGATGCAATCGTGCAGATGGCTGGTGCTCTACGTCACGCCGGGGTCGATCCAGGTTCGGCGGTTCCCCTCTTGGCCCCGCTGCTCAATCTTTCTCTGCCCCGAGACTATCCGCCATCGACATTAACGCCGGAGCAACAGCGACGCAGGCTGCTCGCGCTCCTAGTCGAATGGATTCTGGGAACCGCCGGGCAGCAACCGCTTATAATCGCAGTCGAAGATTTGCACTGGGCAGACCCATCGACGCTCGAGTTGCTGCAGCTGCTGGTAGACCAGGGCAATGACGTCCCCTTGCTTATACTTTTTACGGCGCGTCCCGAATTTCATCCGCCATGGCCGCTACGGGCTCATCACGGCCAGATTACTTTGAATCGTCTGGGCATTCGCGACATTCGCGCCATGGTGTCGCAGGTCGCCGCGCGAAAGGCGCTGACTGACGAGACGATTGCAGCGGTGATTGAACGTACTGGCGGTGTCCCGCTCTTCGTCGAGGAACTTACCAGAGCGGTGCTGGAGAGTGGCGAAGCCAGACTCGCCGGCCGGTCGATTCCCGCGACTCTGCACGATTCCCTTATGGCGAGGTTGGACAAGCTGGGTTCGGCGCGCGAGACGCTCCAGACAGGCGCCGTACTTGGCAGCGAGTTCAGTTATGAATTGCTGCAGGCCGTGCATAAGCTGGAGGATAACGAATTGCAGCGCCGGCTGCGGACGCTGACCGACACCGACTTCCTATATGTGCGCGGAATCGCACCTGAGGCGAGTTATCAGTTCAGGCACGCATTGATTCGCGATGCGGCATATGAAGCATTGCTCAAGAGCCGCCGCAAGGAATTGCATCGTCTCGTTGCGGATACGATCGACAGTAGATTCCCAGCAATCAAGGAGACGCATCCTGAAGTCCTCGCCCATCACTGGACCGAAGCCGGCGAAATCGAGCCCGCAATCGCAGCGTGGAAGATGGCCGCCGAGCGATCTGTCGGGCAGCGTTCATATCGCGAGGCCGAAAAGCATTATCGCGACGCTATTGCGTTGCTTTTGACGCAGGAGGGGTCGGAAGAGCGGGACGGGCGAGAACTCAATCTGCAGCTGGCTCTGGGGGGCGTAATGGTCGCAACTCGCGGCTGGTCGGGCGAGGAATGTGCAGCAGCGTATGCCCGGGCCAAGTCCTTAGCCGAGCGCACGGGTGGGTCCGAAGCCTTCAGCGTATTTTCGGGTCTGTGCAGTGTCGCGACGGGCCGAGGCGAAATACGCACAGCGCTGCTCCTAGCGGATCAGGCCCTTGAAATTGCATCTCAGCTTAAGAGCAGACAAGCACTATCCCTGGCGCACTTTCATCAGGCACTGAACCGCTTCTATCTTGGTGAGTTCGTTGCGGCGCGCACGCATCTAATTCAAGCGACAGAGAATTATAGTGAAGCAGATTTTCGTGGGGTTTTCCTGGATCCAGGGCTGTACTCTTTGTCTTGGATACCTTTCGTGAATTGGTTCCTTGGCTATCCAGACCAGGCGTTTCGACACAGGTTAGATGCGTGGGTAATGGCACAGCGCCTTAACGAGCCATTCGCATTGGCATATGCAGCCACCATGATCACAGCAACCGATTCCGTAAGTCGCAATTTAGTTGACGAACTTTTCTACGCTGAGAAGGTTGAACAGCTCGGTCGTGAGCTAGGATTTCCGCACCTTGCGGGTTTGGGGAAAATTTACCTTGGTTGGGCACGCGCATATGTTGGAGACATTAACGGAACTATCGACGCGATCCATTCGGGGCTGACCGAGTACGTCAAAGCTCAAGGGTATGTCGCGATGATCCACAATCTAAGCCTATTAGCCGAGACCCAAGCTCTAACAGGCAAAATCGATGACGCTCTGGTCACAATTGATCAAGCGCTCGCGGCTGGCCGTGACGAGTTGTGGTATCGGCCGCTGGCACTCACATTGCGCGGTCACCTCCGGCTTAAAAACGAGCCTGCCGATAAGTCTCAGCGTGAACTCGCTGAGCTCGATTTCAGGGACGCGATTGAACTATCGCGCAAGATGAGCGCGAAATCGCCAGAGCTTCGCGCAACAACCAGTCTCGCGCGCTTGCTTCGCGACGCCAGTCGCGACCACGAAGCTCGCATGATGCTCGCCGAAATTTACGGATGGTTCACCGAAGGCTTCAATACCGCAGACTTGAAAGACGCAAAGTCCCTACTCGACGAACTGAGAACGTAGGATGCGCTGCGCGAAGTGCGACACAGACAATCGAGACGCCGCGAAGTTCTGTGACAAATGTGGGGCAGGACTTGCGCCCAAATGCGCTTCTTGCGGGGCCGAAAATCGCCCCGACGCAAAATTCTGTGATGCGTGCGGTACCCAGCTCGAAGCTCCCGTACGGGACGCCTCGTCAAAGATATCTCAGGATAGCCAGATTCGGGTCGCCGAAACATCCGTCTCTGAAAATCTCGACGGCGAGCGCAAGACAGTGACGGCACTATTCGCCGATATCAAGGGTTCGACTGAGTTGATGGCAGATTCTCGACCCCGAAGAGGCTCGTGCGATCATCGATCCGGCATTGAAGCTGATGATCGAGGCGGTGAGACGTTACGACGGCTATGTGGTGCAATCGACCGGCGACGGAATCTTCGCGCTGTTCGGTGCACCGATCGCACAAGAGGACCATCCCCAACGAGCACTCTATGCTGCGCTAAGGCTGCAGGAGGAGCTAGCACGGTATTCGGCAAAAGTAGTTGCGGAAGGGAGCAGTCCGATTCAGGGCCGAATAGGGATCAACACGGGTGAGGTCGTCGTGCGTTCAATTCATACGGGTGACGGGCAGACGGAGTATACGCCGATCGGACACACGACCAATCTTGCGTCACGGATGCAGACCGCAGCGCCTGTCGGTTCTGTCGTCGTCAGCGAGAATACGCGCAAGCTATGCGAAGGCTATTTCGTGCTGAAGTCGCTGGGCGCGACAAAGGTCAAAGGCGTCGTCGAACCGGTCCATGTGTATGAGGTGACAGGGCTTGGGCCGCTGCGAACGAGATTGCAGCGCGCGGCTGGCCGTGGACTGACTAAGTTCGTGGGGCGTGAACGCGAGATGGAGGCCATGAGGCATGCCGCCGAGCAAGCGAAGGCCGGTCGCGGGCAGATAGTGGCGGTGATGGCGGAGCCGGGTGTTGGCAAGTCGCGCCTCTTCTATGAGTTCAAGGCAAGCTCTCAATTCGGCTGGATGGTGCTGGAGACTTTTTCAATCTCGCACGGCAAAGCATCAGCTTATTTGCCGGTGATCGATCTGTTGCGCAACTATTTCGACATCTCGACTACAGATGACGAACGCAAGCGACGCGAGAAGGTCGCGGGACGAGTCGTAACGCTCGACCGAAGTCTGGAAGAAACGTTGCCTTATTTGTTCGCTTTGCTTGGCATAGTCGAGGGCGACGACCCGCTGGCGCAGATGGATGGTCAGATCAGGAAACGCCGGACGCTCGAGGCGATTAAGCGAATCCTATTGCGCGAGAGTTTGAACCAGCCCTTGATGGTGATTTTCGAGGACTTGCATTGGATCGACGAGCATACGCAGGAACTGCTCAATTTGCTGGCCGACTCGATCGGGACCGCGAAGGTTTTACTGTTGGTGAACTACCGTCCCGAATACTCGCATCAGTGGAACAGCAAAACGTATTACACCGAGGTTCACCTCGACCCTTTGGGCAATGAGCGCGCAGAGGAGATGTTGACAGCTCTGGTCGGTGACGGCATCGACGTGCGTCCGCTCAAGCAGCTAATTGTCGAACGCACAGATGGCACACCTTTCTTCATTGAGGAGATAGTGCAGTCCCTCTTTGAAGATGGCGCGCTGCACGGTAATGGCTCGGTGAAGCTCGCGAAGTCGATGAATGCGGTGAAAGTACCTCCCACAGTGCAAGCAGTGATCGCCGCCCGAATCGATCGGTTACCCTCTGAGCAGAAGGACCTTTTGCAGACGCTGGCTGTGCTGGGACGAGAATTTCCGTTCGGGTTGGTGCAGTGCGTGACGCTAAAGTCCGATGACGACCTAGTCCGGATGCTTGGCAAGCTGCAGATAGCCGAGTTTATCTACGAGCAGCCTGCGATCGGCGATCCAGAGTACACGTTCAAACACGCGCTGACGCAGGAGGTAAGCTTCAACTCATTGTTGGCGGAGCGGCGCAAGCATTTGCACCAACGAGTCGGACAGTCTATCGAAAAGGTCTTCGCGGAACACCTCGATGATCACCTGAGCGACCTCGCTCATCACTATCGTCGCAGCAACGACAGCCTCAAGGCCATCGAATATCTACGCCGAGCTGGCGAACAATCCTCGATGCGCGCCTTCTACGATGAAGCTATCGAGCAGCTAAATGGCGCGCTCGAAATATTGCAGAAACTCGAAGCCGGCAAGGCGCGCGATGCGCAGGAATTGGCTATCCGCACAGCACTGATGGCGCCGTTCGTCGCGATCAGCTCCGCGAACGGATCGGAAAGCCTTCGGAATTCAGAGCGCGTTCGGGAACTTTGTGAGCAGGCGGGCGACACAGGAAGCTTAGCCATTGTCCTGGTGCATTTGTTTTTCTTCCACCATGGCACAGGCAGCTTGGATCAAGCAGAGCCGTTCGCAAACCAAGCATTGGAACTGGCTGAAGCAGGTCTGGGCGATCTCGAGAGGTTTTGTGGGCGGTTCAGCTCAGGATGGATCGCTACGTTGAAGGGACAATATCCACTCGCGCGTCTGCACTTCGAGCGGGCGTTAGAAATTGGCCAAGAGACTCAGAATTCGATAATTGCCAACCCGAACTTAGGTATAGCTTACCCCAATTGCATTGGTTTTTTGATGCAAGCATGCTGGATTTTGGGTTACCCGGACCAAGCTCAGCGCTACCGCGATCGTCTCGTTGAATTGCTAGCACAAAAGCTTCCACCCCTTCCGTATGCAGTTGCGATGCTTCATCTTTTGACGATGCGTTGCTTCTTTTTGCGCGACTTTCAGGGCACCCGGGCATCGGCTCAAGCGTCCCTCGATCGTTTTACCCAGATCGGCTACGGATACCAGATAGTTTATGAAACTATAGTGCTTGGAACGATTATGGTGGTCGAGGGAGAAGGTGATGCAGCCATCGGTAGGATAAGAGCGGCATACGATACTGCCGAAACCGCTTTCGATCGCCCTCCTGCCGACTGGATAGTAGCCGGAGCATATGTCGAAGCACGGCGCGGCGCCGAAGGGAGCGCCTTCGTGGAGAAAGCGATAGCACGAGTCACCGCAAGCGGCCGTAGACGTTTTGAGGCGGACCTCCATCGAATGAAAGGTGAGTTCCTCGTGATAGCTAGTGCTCTCGATGAAGCAGAAGTAGCCTTCAAGTCAGCAATTGCAATAGCGCGCCGCCAGCAGGCCAAATCGTTCGAACTCCGCGCGGCGACTTCTTTGGCTAGGTTGCTAGCCGAGCAGAGTCGCCACGACGAAGCCCGCTCGATGCTCGCCGAGATCTACAACTGGTTCACCGAGGGGTTCGACACGGTTGATTTGAAAGATGCGAAAGCCCTCCTGGACCAGCTGGGCCGCTAGGAGAGGCTTCCGTGGAGAACCCAGGCAGAAGCGCAACGGCGGAAGGTGTCGCTATTCAGCGAGCGCTTCATCAGATGCATGATGCGGCGCCAAAGATTCTCGACGATCCGATCGCTCCGCTTTTATTGGACCTTGAAAGCGACAGCAATAAGGCGTCCATTGCTGCGATCGAATCGATTACCCATGCGGTTAAGTCTCCTTTCAGGGCTGTGTTCATCATGCGGAGCCGCTATACGGAGGATTGTCTAGCGGAGTCACTAGTCCGAGGGGTGCGTCAGTACGTTATTCTCGGCGCTGGTCTTGATACTTTCGCCTATCGTCAGCCCGCTTGGGGAGGTTCTCTCCGAATCTATGAGGTCGACCACCCTGCTTCGCAAGAGGGGAAGCGCGAGCGGCTCGAAGAGGCCAAAGTTAGAATTCCTGGAAATCTGACCTTTGCTCCAATCGATTTCGAAACAACCTCCCTGCGTCAAGGCTTATCTAATGCAGGGTTTGACTCACGTACGCCGAGTTTTTTCTCATTGCTCGGAGTGTCCCAGTATCTGACCGCCGAAGCGGTAGAGTCGATTTTCGGGTTCGTGCAATCGATGCCTAAAGGCAGCGAATTAGCCTCTGAGTTCATAGTACCGGACGATTTGATGCCTGCCGACGAAGCCAGGGTTTTCAGGTCGATAGCGTGCTTCGCCGCCGAGCGCAGTGAACCCTGGTTGACGAGACTGCGGCCAGCGGAGCTCAAGTCGAAACTGAGCGCGCTCGGATTTTCGCAGGTTTATCACTTGTCACCGCAAGCCGCTAACGAACGCTATTTCCAGGATAGGTCCGACGATGTGACCGCCTGGTCCGGTGCGCAAATGATGCGGACCATCGTTTAACAGGTAGTCGGAGATGGGGGTTGGTCTGCGGTTTCTTGAAATCAATCGGACAATGACGGTAACCCTGAATGCTCGTGGATATTTGCGAACTGTCTCACTGAGCGTTTCGGCACGAAGGATTAGAAGGACGCAAAGCGTCTGCTCGACCAGTTGAACGGGTGAGGTACACCGATCGCTGGTGATTTTACAATTTGCTAGTATCTTCGCCGCTCGGTCACGGCTGATTGAAGCCGCGAACACCGTCGACCAGTTGACGCGGTCGTCACCCTTCACTTTCCCGCGATTTGAGGGCGCGACTTTGCCGTCGACAGCATCGCGCCAAGCAGCGCCATATTCGACGCCATAAGGGGAATCAGTAACCAACAAGCCAGGGGTTTCTGCGCCACCACATAGCCGGTTGATGGTATTCGCTTGGGTAGCGTCTCCATATAAAAGCCAATGCGGCTGAGCCTGCCACAACTGGACTTCGGCAGTCCCCCACTTTTTTTTAGCTCGCCTCCCTGGCCGACTAGAACCTCGTCTTGCTGCATTGTTGGCGGCACGATGGGCTGGCTTGCAGCTTCGCCCATCACCGTTGCAGCAAGCTGCCGATGGCCTCGCTCGAGGTCGACACATTGCTAATCAGCGCTTCGCAAAGTGCTCGGTCTCATTCCGCCATGCCGCCGACGAGTCGAAGGTCGGCGTTACTAAGTCGGCCTCTTCATCGCTAAGGTCGACCACAACGGCCGGCACCAGTTCTGTCCGGTCGAACAGCTCGCGGCGCAGATGCCCGTCGACCAATTCACCGTCAGCCGTCTCGCGGACGAGCAGATCGTCCGCCATCTCCACCTGCTGGAGCAGATCGCGTATCACCGAGCGCTGCTCGTGACTATGCACCCGTGGATTTTTTCCGATTCAGCTGGCAACAGCGAGCTTGAGCCTCGCTGGCCGCAAAAGGGAATCACACAAATTGTGATTACGTAAGGACGACGCTAAGGCCATCGAGGAGCGCCGTGTCGGTATGAAAACGAACGCGAAAAGCGCGCCCGACCCTTTTCAATTACTGTCCGGGCTGGAAATTTTTTATTTTTTTGCCATCGTTGCAAGGGCGCAGGCCGAAACATCATTCGATGCCTCGTTTCGCGTGGAATACTTCGTAACCTGTTCCGTGAGACGTCTAAGGCGAGCGTCGAAATACGAAACCTTCGCGAGTCTTTGAATAAGACTCGCTGGGTCGGGATGGCAAAGGCCACCGAGCGCGTCGTCATCCTGGTGCTGCCGAAGGTCGCGCAGCGCTCCTTGAAGACAGAATTTGGCGCCTCTGTGCGTGAAATTGCCGAGGATGCTCATCTCAGCGAGTCAACGGTTTCACGATTGCTGACTCGCATCAGAAGTAGCGGTTGGGAGCCGACTTCCGAACCCTGCGAAAGGTGGGGTCTGACGAATTGGACTCTGCACGTTCCGCGCAAGAGAGCCAATCGTGGAACAACTATAAAAAAAGCTGAGGAAGAAGGGGGATCGACTATTTCAGAGCGATCCCCCATTCCCGCGGGACGATCAGAAAAGTTAAGTACTTCTGGTCACCTCCATCTTTCACGATATCTTCCGATGGGGCAAAGGTCTTGAACCCATCAAGGGTCAGATTCTACGCTCTGTAGAAGGTACCATTCAACAACCGGTCGACTTACATAAATCCTGGGTTTCAGAGACCAGCGCAATGTGCGCGCTCATCTTAATGCTCTCCCCCAACACCGCCGACAGCCCGCTCGTAATGCTGACCACAGAGGCACTTTCCAACCGTTAGGTCGGACATACGGCCATTGGAAGGTAACAGGCGAGATCATTCGACCCTGACACGGGCGCGGTGCTCGAGACTGGACCTAGCCGACTGGTACAACAAGCCTTAGAGGATTTCGGCGTCGGTTGCTTCATCGCCGTGCGGCAAACGTCATCATCGAAAGGATTCACGGAAATATCGAATGGATTCAGAATGTTTAGCGGCACCAATTTAGTTTGTTCCGGTCCGTTAAACGAAAGGTACGGAGAGTCGTGGCTCTAAGTGCAGGTTAAGCATCCAATCGCGCTAAAGGCAGGGCTTGGCCGCAGGCGTCTCGGCATTCCAGTAGCAGATCTCACGCTATTTCAGCGCTTCTTTTGATCGAGGAAATACAGAGCTTGGCCCGGGAAGTTGCGACGATCGAAGAGCTCGACACGGAGTTAGCCTCGTGGTCGCGCCTGCAGTCGATCGTATTCCAAAGATATTGGCATTTCTCACTACTAGACTTTTGGTCGAAGGCGTCGTCGTAAATGGCAATGAATCGCTCCCGTCAGCGTCATCCCCTCTCGAAAAGCTCGTTACTGCGTCCGAGTTAGCCCACAGCTTGCACTTCCAGAGAGCTGGATTCGCAGCGAAGAACGAGGCGAAGATTGCCAAGCATTCGCGCAGGAAGATACGTGCGCTTCAAATTAAGCGAGGTTGAGAAGGCGCTCGCGGGACGACGGCGAGGACAATAAGAGGCGGAGACTTTCTTCGGCAATGGGAGTGGATGTGAGGCCGCTCACCACGCTATTCACGAGTGACCCCGATTTGAGCGATGGCGCGAATCAAAAAATTCCACCTGCCTAAGTGCTCCGGAAGCAATTGCGCCTGCAGCTGGTGCCTTGATTATCGGCCGTTGGGCTCGCGCGGGCCGCGGCAACGCCTTCGTCTTAAAACGCGCAAGGCGGCCGAACGGTTTCTGACCGAAACAGCACACCAGGCGGCGCTTGGCCACTACGTCCCCTCGGCTCAGATACCGCCTTTCGCGGAGGTCGCTGAGGATTGGTTTCAAAGCTAGACCGACCGCCGTCCCTCCCACGTCTCTGACCTTCGAGCACGACTCGCCAAACATATTTGCCGATTCGGAGCATACAGGCTGGATCGGATCTCGGTCGCATCGGTCGAGAGGTTGCGCAATGACCTCCGTGATCATGGTTATGCCCATCGCAATATCAATGCGATCCTGAGGATTACAAGTTCGGTATTTCGGCTCGGGATAAAACGCGGCCAATGCACGAAGAATCCCCCTCGACAGCGTCGAACGCGCAACGCAGGTAGCAAGGAAACTGCGCGCGGGTGAGGTAGAAATCGAGACCGACCGCCGACGCTTCTGATTCCGAGAACGTCCTAAGTCCACCAGAGATCCAGTTGCTTCTCGCTTCCGCACAACCGGGATTCGACCGGACGCTTTTCGAAACTGCCTATTTGACCGGAGCGCGCGAGGACGGACGGTTGGCTTTGCGCTGGACCGACCTGGAACTGCCAAAGGACGGACCCGGCAAATTGATGATCTGCCGGAGCCTTTCGTGGGCAAAGCTTAAGGTCGAAGTAACTCGTCCACGTTTCTTCTTGCCGAAAACCAAGGCAGGGCACCGCACCATCTCCATCCCGGCCCTGTTGGTCTCCGAGCTAAAGCGTTGGAAGCTGCAGTGCCCGCCATCCGATAAGCACCTCGTCTTTCCCGACACCCGAAGGCAAGCCCATGTGCCGAGACCGGCTGCTGGGTATCGCCTTCTACCCGACTCTTGGCGCGCGCCCGACTGAGGCGAGTGACCTTCCATAGCCTTCGCCACAGTTGCGCGTCTGCGATGATTGCGAACGGGTGCCCCAATTACCGAAGTCCAGCACCGCCTCGGTCATGCTAATCCGGCGATCACGCTACTGGTATACGCGCATTTCTTTAAGTGCAGCGAGGACAGCTCGGCGGATAAAATGGCTGATCTTATTCTCGGCAGCGGCCAACAATCTGCGAAACTCGGGAAAAGTGGGCACTCAGACCGGCCTCATTGCAAACGTTGCGCGATTAGTGCTTGAAAAATAAGGCGGGAGGAGGACGGGACCCGGTGGTCCCACCGGTCTTCAAAACCGGCTTGGCGGGCATTGCGTTCGCCGGAAGGTTCGACTCCTTCCCCCCTCCGCCATTTTACCTCCGCCAATTGTGGGATCGCCGAATATTCCAGCAAACGATCGAGCACCTCCCAGGCAACGCGCATGCGCGTGGGCTTGGTAACGGCGGGCGCCGGCTTGCGGCTCGGCTCAGCGACGCATATGCGTTCGCTACACTCGCTTCATCTCACCCTGACTCGGAATAAGCCACCATCGTCTTAGCGCGACTAGAGACCAGACACCTTCTACGATTCCAAAGGGCCAAGCGCCTTGAAGAAAGCCATAAGCCGAAGCGAGGACGCACGATGCAGCAAAGGCCAGAACCAGCCAATGGCTTAGGTTCTCCAGTGCATAACAAATCAACATCGCGCTCACAGCGAACAAGCCAAACAGGTTGAGTAAATTCATGTTTCCGCTAAGGCGACACCTAGAACTCATTTTCAAGCTCTCAGCGTGCGCACAATTGACTTTACGATTTCTCCGTTTTGCGGTTTGCCATGAGACCATAGCCGTATAGCGAGCCGTAGAGAAGGGAGAAGAAAGTCGCTAGTCGTCGCCATCGCCTTCGGGTGCCATCACCCTGAAAGAAAGTACTCAAAGGCAATTGCCCCGGCGTGGTATTCAAGTGGAGGTTCTGCGCCATCTGCCTTGCCGATTGGAGGCCTCCGGCGCTACAAGCACAGGAGGTCAGTCGATATCGATCATGACGAATGACGCGCGCCCGCAAACCGGCGCACGACACAGTCGCGGAGGAAGTGATGGACAAAGCTTTGGCCGGGGTAAAGGTTCTCGACCTCACGCAATACGAAGCCGGAACCTCCTGTACGGAGATGCTGGCATGGCTCGGCGCGGATGTGATCAAGCTCGAAGAGCCGAAAATGGGTGAACAGGGGCGCTGGCGTGTCACCGAAAAGGAGGGCGTCGATTCGTATTACTTCATGCTGCTGAACGCCAACAAACGCAGCATCACGCTCAACCTCAAGTCGGACCGCGGCAAGGAAATCTTTCTCGATCTAATCACCAAGGTCGACATACTGAGCGAAAATTACACCCTCGGCACACTGGAAGGTCTCGGCCTGGGGTATGACCGCCTGCGCACGATCAATCCCCGCCTGATCTACATGACGGTCAAGGGTTTCGGCACGTTCGGTCCCTATAGCAAGTATAAAAGCTTCGATATGATCGCGCAGGCGGCCGGCGGCGCAATGGCGTTAACGGGAACTGCGGATTCACCCCCACTCAAGCCCGGACCGACTATCGGCGACACCGGCACCGGAATCCACGCCGCATGCGGTATTCTTGCCGCGCTCTATCAACGCGAACGCACCGGCCGCGGGCAGAAGGTCGAAGTCGCGATGCAGGATGCCGTTCTCAACTTCGTGCGCGTGCCCATGATGGGAACCTACCTCAATGGCAAGCCCGCGTATCGAGTGGGTAATCGGGTCGGGGCCGGGCCGGTCGGCGACATCTTCAAGTGTGCTCCAGGCGGCATGAATGACTACGTCTTCCTCTATTGTTCCTCGATGGAGATGTGGCACACGATGCTCGCGACGATCGGGCATTCGGAAGTCGAAAACGATCCGCGCTTTAACAACAGCAAAAACCGCCGCGAAAATGCCGAGGATCTCAAAAAAATCATCGAAGAATGGACCGGGAAACGCAGCAAGCAGGAAGTTATGAAGATTATGGGCGAGGCCGGCGTGCCCTGTGGCGCGGTGATGGATAGTATCGAATTGCTCAACAATCCGCATCTACGCGAGCGCGGCATGATCGTGACGATCGACCATCCGGTGCGCGGCAAGTTCACTATGCCCGGATGCCCGGTGAAACTCGAAGATTCACCAGTCGAGGTGACTAGCGCCCCTCTCCTCGGGCAGCACAATAGCGAAGTGTACGGCAGCGTCCTGGGCTTCAAGGAAGACGACCTCGATCAATTGAAGCGCCAGGGAGTGATCTGAGTCGCCGCGAATCTACTGAGTCAGAGACGAATTCGTCGGAGCTAAGTATATGGCCCTATTGCCCTATCTCGATGACAAAGATGCGTCGCCGGACGTACTCAAGCTGCTCAAGGATCGCCCTGTCGTCCTCAACGTACAGCGAATGACCGCTAATGCGCAACGTCTGTTCGTCGTGCGCAGTCGACTTAGTAACGCTCTGTTTACCCAGATCACTCTGAGTGCGAAACTTCGCGAATTAGCTATTCTGCGGACCGCCAAAGATTGTCACTCGGTCTACGAATGGACGCAACACGTGCCCGCGGCCAAACACGTCGGCGTCACCGAGGAACAAATCGCCGCGGTCGAGAACTGGCAGAGCGCGCAATGTTTTAACGACGTCGAGCGCCTGGTCTTGCAATTCACCGACGAGGTCAACGCCAACGTCAAAGCGAGTCGCGAAACTCTCGAAGCGTTGAAACAGCATCTGAGCCCCGGCGAGATAATCGAGTTGCTGATTATCATTGGCCATTGGCGCCAGACGGCCAGTATCCTGGAGACTACCGAAGTCGACCTCGAGGATTTTGCCGGCAAGATCAATATCCTCGAGCGGATGTCGCAACAAAAACCGTAACGCGCGGCGTTCCTGCGGAGATTCCGCTTGCGGGAGTAGCGGAACAGGACATTTGCCCCCGACTCATGGCCTCGGCTAGAGTCGGTCGCTCATTCTCTCGCGGAGTAAAGTACTATGCAGAATCTGCTTCCACAGGCGGAGAAAATCGCCGCAAACCTCAAGGATCGTCGGGAAACTATCACGATCGCCGAATCGTCAACCGGCGGACTCATTTCGTCCGCCCTACTGAGCGTCGGCGGTGCCTCGGCTTATTTTCTTGGCGGCGCCGTGGTGTATACGGTCAAGGCTCGACGCTCGCTGCTCGATATCCAGGATGCGGCCGTGTCTGGGATGCGCGGTGCGAGCGAACCGTACGCACTATTGCTGGCGCGAACTGCGCGCGAACGCTTCGGCGCGACTTGGGCTATCAGCGAGACGGGCGCAACTGGTCCGACTGGAAATCGCTACGGTGATGCCGCGGGACATACCTGTATTGCTATTTCGGGACCGGTCGAACGCGCCATTACGATCGAGACCGGGGTGAACGACCGCGTGGCGAATATGCGTGCTTTCGCAGCTGCCGCGCTCGACCTTCTGGAGAAGAGTATTGCCGCGACCCCCGCGAAATCCTGACGCGTAGCCGATAACCGCGCCGACTTGCGCTCCGCGCACCTCGTCCCACGCCGAATAATCAGCTTCGACGCGGGACGCGTTTCGCCTATCAACCGGCCCAGCGCGCGAAATCGAAGTTCGATGGCAACTGGACGAAGATGACTCGTGCCGGCCCGTTCAGCACTCGCGTCTTGTGACCCTTTCCGGTCAGGTCGTCAGCAATAAAAGCCTGGCCGGCGGAACACTGCCGCTTCTGATTGTCGCTGGTGCCAACTTCAAGGGTCCCGGAGAGAACCACCACGATTTGACTCGCGGGCGCATGATGCCATGGCTGGTCGAGCCCCTCGGGAAGTTCAACGAAGCGTATACTGGGTGAAGCCCATGCGTTGGATTGAAGTAACGTATGCCCAAAGGAATCCGGTCTCGCCAGATTGATCGGGACTTCTACTTCCTGAAAGCGTGACTCACCGTCATCAGTCGCATAGAATCGCGTAACTTTCACAGTTGTATCCTCAACTAGTTATTCGAGATCACTGACTATCCAGTCACCTGGATCCGCGTGTTCACTCACAGCGCGGATTTGCATGCGCGACCTTTCTCGTATCGTCAGATCGCGCGGTAGTTTGCGAATGAGACAGTCGACGATCGCGCCTTTGGATCAGTAACAACGTTAACCACCGCAGGCTTTCCGGAGGCGGCCGCCCGTTCGAGTGCGGGACGAATATCCTGGGGACGCTCGACAAATTCGCCGTGTCCGCCGAAAACTTCGGCCATCTTATCGTAACGGCTGAACCCCAAATCTCGGCCCGCGTCCATCCCGCCGACTCCCGCCCAACCGCCATTATTGCTGATGACCACCAACACCGGGATTTTGTGGCGAACCATCGTATCGATTTCCATTCCGTTCATACCGAAAGAGCCGTCGCCGCTTAGAACGATTACTTGCGTGTCCGGTTTCGCGACCTTCGCCCCGAGCCCAAACGGGACCGCGACACCCATGCATCCGTTGGGGCCTGCATTCACCCGATGACCCGGCGCATTGGTGGGAACCGACTGACGTGCAAAATTCAGGATCTCATGGCCGTCGACCACAATAATAGCGTCGCGATCCATGAAGTCGCGCACTTCTTTGCATAGCCTCAGCGGGTGAATAGGCATTGCGTCCGAGTTGAGAAACGCCTGAGATTTTTCCAGCGCGCGCTTATCATATCCACGCAAGGTATCGACCCAAGGCAACTCCTTGCGACCGTGAAACGTATCGCGCCCCTCCTCGAGGAGTTGACGTAATACCACTTTGGCGTCGCCTACGATTCCGATATCGACGGGACGATTCCGACCGATCTCCTCGTCGGAAATATCCACTTGAACGATCTTCACACCTTCGGCCCATCTGGGGGGCAGGCCGAACCCAATTATGAAGTTGAGCCGGGTGCCGACAATCAGCACAACGTCGGCCTCTTTCCAGGCCTGATTGCGCGCGCCGAGGAAGCTCAGCGGATGATCTTCCTCGATGACGCCGCGGCCCTGCGGAGTCGTATAGAACGGAATTCCGCTCATCTCGACGAATTCTTTCAGCTCCGCCATCGCCCCAGACCAGAAAACCCCGGTACCAGTGAGTACAATCGGCCGCTGGGCCTGTTTGAGCAGCGCGATGGCCGCCTTTATCAGCGCGGGGTCGCCCGAAACGCGCGGAGCCACGTGCGCTCTCTTGGGGAACAACACTTCACTGTCGTCTATTCGCCGATAAAGAACGTCGCCGGGTAAATCGACGTAGACCGGTCCCGGCTGCCCACTTGTCGCGACGCGAAAAGCCTTATTGATAATCTCGGGAATGCGCCTGGTATCGATTACCCGTTCGGACCACTTGGTAATCGGCTTGAACATTCCGACCTGGTCCATCTCCTGAAACGCACCCATTCCGGTTTGCGCAACGGCACTCGCGCCGCCGAGCGCGATGACGGGCACCGCGTCGAGAAAGGCGTTGCCGACGCCGGTGATCAAATTCGTCGCGCCGGGGCCCGACGCCGCGAAGCATACTCCCGGTTTGCCGCTGACACGGCTGTAGGCATGCGCGGCCATTGCCGCGGCCTGCTCGTGACGCACGTCGACCGATCGAAATCGCTCGATACAACGCGACGCCACATCGACCATCGGTCCGCCCGTCAGATAGAAAACGGTATCGACGCCTTCGTCCGCGAGCGCCTGGGCAACGAGATCATTTCCATTAACCTTGGCCATGGCTCTCTCCTTTCTGCGGCCGTCATCGATTGACTAGTTAGTCATGCGATTTCGGTGCATCCTGCTCGCTACTCACTTGGTATCTATACCAGTACCGCCGAGCGTACCTGGAATTTCCATTCGTCGCCGACTTTTACATATTCGTCGTTGTAATAGCCGGTACCGAGTATTTCGAAGTTCTTGCTGGCGTTCCGCACTTCGACGTAGCATCTTCCGCTCGCGCGGCCGTTTCCCCGCAACTCGATTACGTGATTGTGAATATACGGACGTGGTTTCAAGGCGGTCAGATCGTCGGTATAGGTCTTGGTCAAGTTGGTACTGCCGCTAACGGATCGGTCGCGGCCGATGCCCTTTACTTCGAAAGTGCCGTCTTCGGCGAATAGCTTGACGATCCCGGCCACGTCGCCGCGCCATACGCAGTCACAATAACGCTGCGGTAGTTCGCGAATCGCTTCACGATCGGCCATCTCGACAACCGCTTCTTCGAGGGTTTTCGACGCCATGATTTGTCGCCTCCGCTCGTCGGATTTCCCAATAGGTGGGCGGCTGCGAGCATCGGCCAACCCTTGCCCGATGTCAAGAAAAGGGCCGTGATTGACCCAATTGCCCATCAGAGGCCGCGCGCGTTAAGGTTCACCCAGCTAACGCGGAGGTCATCAAATGGACAGCTGGAAAATCGGCAACGTCAAGATCACCAAACTCCAGGAGCAGGAACTGGCGTGGAAGGGCACGATGATCCTGCGCGAGGGTACTGCCGACAATGTAAAGCGCGAGGGTGAATGGCTGCAGCCATTTGTCGATAACCAGGGTAAATTCCTCGTCAGCGTTCATTCCTTGCTAATCGAGTCGGAAGGACGGCGCATTCTGGTCGATACCTGCGTCGGCAACGACAAGGATCGCCCCGGCTTCAAGGACTGGACTAATCTTCACCTGCCGTTCCTTGCCACCATCGACAAAGCCGGCTTCCCACGCGATTCCATCGACACCGTCATCTGCACGCATCTCCATCTCGATCACGTCGGTTGGAATACCGTCCTCGAAAACGGCCGCTGGGTGCCGACCTTTCCCAAGGCCAAGTACCTGATGACCAAGCTCGAATGGGAGCACTGGTCCAAGTTCGAAGGCAATCCCGACTTCAAGAATGCCATCGATGACTCCGTGCGGCCCGTGGTCGACGCCGGTCAAGCGGAACTGGTCGAAACCAGCCGCAAGCTCACCGGCGAGGTCTGGTTGGAACCGACTCCCGGTCACACCCCCGGCCATGCCAGCGTGCGCATTTCGTCAGGCGGCGAGAACGCCGTGATCACCGGCGACATGATGCACAATCCGATTCAGATCGCGCATCCGGATTGGATTTGCGAATTCGACAACGACCCTCGCCTGGCGTCGGAGACGCGCCAGAAGTTCGTCGAGCGTTACTGCGACCAGCCGGTGCGTGTGCTCGGTACCCATTTCGCCGGTCCGACCGGAGGTCACATCGTTCGCCGCGGCGGCGAGTTTCACTTCGAGCCCTGAGGTTTTCGCCAATAGGGAGGACGGACGGGCATCTTTATGCCCGTCCAACGAGTAGATTACGGTATGCGCACCGTGATCGCGCACTCAACCGTCCCGGGGGGAGGCCACAAATGGTTTGGTTCCTATTGAATCGACGCACCGGTGAGGCCGGCGGCGCCGAGTTCGGCTCAATCAAGGTGTGGCTAAACGCCGACACTATTCAATTTTTCCAGACCCAGGGCGCCGGAACTCGAATTTATCTGCGAACCGGAGCGATCGACAGTATAGACGTCGTCGAAACCTTCGATGAAGTTTTTGCCGCGGCCAAAAGCATGTTCGGGCCGGACGGAAAGCCGAGTTAGCCCGCTGACGCGGTTCCCGACTACTCAAAGTTCACCCACATCCTAACTCTATACGCACTCGTCAGTGGCCGAGTAGCTATCGGATTACTGCTTGACGAGAAGCGTTATGCACAAATCTTTTCAACAACCTCATTGGATCATTCGCCCTCAATCTGCGCGATCCCGGCCGCCTAAAAAGTGAGGCCAAAGCATAATAAACGATAAAAGAGCATAATACGGGCGATGGGCTGGCGTGTTGTTTCACCCGCAGCTATTCGACTCGGTCGCACTTCTCAGGCTGTCGAATGTTCCTTTTGTTATCATCCAGTCGCTTTGCCCTCTTAACTTCGATCCTGCAAAGCGCTACATAGATGACGTTAGGACTTTGACTGGAGGAGGGGTTGCCGGTGGTGATTGCGTTTCCGCAGTACTGCTGAAGGAAACCTGCCAATCAACTCTGGATTTAACTGGAGTGCCGGTTTCTGCGTTTGATTAATTGCGCTTTCGAACACGTCGTCTGACGAGTTGAGTAAGTGCGATCGATTAGTTGTGGAAACGCGGGTCTGATGGTTTTCCCGGTATTGGGCCGCAACCGCCGGAGCCGGATTAAACGATGAGCGAATTGGATTCACGCCTAAACGATCTCCGAAAGCGCTTGCTTCAACAGTCTCAGGCCGAGACGCCGCCCACCCCGGCTCGCAGAACGGGGATGCTCACGGCTGGGCAACTGGCGCCCGACACGCGCCTGCCGGGAGAGCCGGAACCGCGGCTCTATTCGGTAAGGCGATTGTTGCAGAACATCTCACCCGAACTGGAACCGGTTGAGCAGCCGACCGGAAAGGCTGCACGCAAGGCAGCCGAACCAGCCACGGTCGAGGCCAGTCGCCCCGAACCCGAAGCGCCGGCCGCCGCGAAAGCTCCTCCGATCCCAGCCTTCGATCAACCCGCGCCCGAACGCGCATCCTCGAATTCGTTTCAGCTCTTTCAGGCGGTCGCCACGGTTTTCGAGCAGACCAACGGCCTGCGCGATCAGTTGGCCGAATTGTCCGCCGCTTTCGAGCCGGTCGAAGAACTTTCGAAATCCGCCACCTCGGTGTTCGCCACTCTCAAGCGCTTCCAGGAACAGGTGACGCGCCTGGCCGAAGCTTTTGAACCGATGCGAACGTTCCAGCTGCAAGTCGCGCAACTGGCCCAGTCCTTCGAAGCGATGCGCCCGCTGGAACAGCAACTCGGTCATTTGGCCAGTGGCTTTCAGATCCATCTCGATCTTCTGGTCAAAGCGCTGGAACCGGCCAAAGAGTTGGGCGCGCGGATGCTGAAGTTGGCGCAGATCCTCGAACCGGCCAGCGACCTCCAGGAGGAATTCAGCCGGCTCTCGGATTCATTCGAGGTCTCGGTGCTGGAATTGAGATCGGAGGCCAAGAGCGAAGGATAGATGCTCGATCGCTGCGGTGGTCCGTGACGCGACAGGAATATAACCAGCTCCGCGATCAGATCGAGCAGGATTACCAGGAGAAGCTCCGCGCCCTGGATCTGGTCTGGACCATTTCGCAGACGGCTGCTTCGCATAACGGTCACAGCCAGCCGCAGACTGCCGAGGCCCTCGAAGCGGAGGCCGTGCTCGAGACGGCGGTGCGCGAAGCTATCGGCGACCTCCCCTATTTTTCTATAGCCGAAATCGATCGCGAAATTCGCAAAGTCAATCCGCAGATGCCGATTAAGCGCGCGCTCCTGCAAGCGCTGATAAGACGGCTCGTCGCCAGGGGAGAAGTCGTTTTCGTCGAAGGACGGCGCGGCAAACCGACCGCGATTTACGCCAGATCAGAAGCAGAGAAGATAAAACCACTCAAGGCCGGATCGCCGACTATCGTCGAGACCTATCCAGACCTGCTCAATCCGCTAAAAACCAGCAGTTAACTTTAACAACTGACAGTTTTGACGGCGCGGCGCGACGACTAAATTACGCCGTCGGCGCGTAGCTGCTTCAATTCGCTCTCGCCGTATCCCATAGTCTCGCGCAGGATCTCCGCGGTGTGCTCACCGAGCAGCGGCGCCGCCTTCACTTCGACGGGACTGTCGGAGAGCACAATCGGAGATCCGACCGTTTTGAAGCTGCCGCGCTCCCGATGCGGAACGTCAACGATCATTCCACGCTGCGCCAGCGCCTCATCCTCGATCAGGTCCTTCATCGACAACACTGGTCCGCACGGAACATCGGCTTCCATCAGCCTCCGCATCACTTCGTGCTTGGTGTGTTTCATCGTCCATTGCTCGATGACACCGAAGACCTCATCGAGATGTTTGATGCGCGCCTCGGGAGTACCGAATGCGGGGTCGTCCGCAAGTTCGGGACGCTCGATCGTGCGGGCCAGCACCGCCCAGATTGGCGGTTGGATAATCACGTAACAATAGTCATTCGGACCACCCGGATAGCATCGTAGCGCGGCGCCGGGCTGACCCCCGCCCGAGGCGTTACCCGATCGCGGTACTTCGTCGCCAAAATTGCGATTTGGATATTCCGACAGCGCTCCGTGCTTGAGCCTTTGCTGATCGCGCAGCTTGACCCGGCATAGATTCAGCACCGCGTCCTGCATCGCAACCTCGACCCGCTGCCCGCGTCCGCTCTGCGTCCGCTGATACAACGCCGCGAGAATCCCCGCCACCGTGTGGATTCCCGTCCCCGAATCACCGATCTGCGCGCCGGTACTGGTCGGCGGACCATCCTCGAAGCCGGTGGTGCTCATCGCACCGCCCATCGCCTGCGCGATCGTCTCGTAGGCTTTCGATTCGAGAAACGGTCCCGCGCCGAATCCCTTGATCGATGCGTAGATGAGCCCCGGATTGATCTCTCGTATCCGCTCCCACGGAAACCCCTGGCGGTCGAGCACGCCGGGACCGAAGTTCTCGACCAAAATGTCCGCGCGTTTGATCAGCGCCGTGAAGATTTCCTTGCCTTTATCCGATTTGAGGTTGAGGGTCAGGCTGCGTTTGTTGCAGTTGAGCATCGTGAAATAAAGGCTGTCGACGTTCGGTACATCGCGAAGCTGGCCCCGCGTGATATCGCCGCGCCCAGGCAGCTCGACCTTGATCACGTCCGCGCCCATCCATGCCAGAATCTGCGTGCAGCTCGGTCCCGATTGCACGTGAGTCATATCCAGGACACGAACACCCGACAACGCCTTATCCATCGATTTCCTCGTGACAAAACAATTGCGCGAATTACTCAACCCGGCCGCGCACCACAATTTTAATTGCGCAGGCGGCGGGTATTCCAGCGCGCCTACTTGTACATCGTCTGGTTCATCGTCCCCGACGAATAGACGTTCGGATCGATCCACACGTTGATCAGCGCGCACTTGCCCGATTCGCGCGCGCGCCGCAATGCCGGCGCGATATTTCGCGCCTCGCGCACCTCCTCGCCGTAACCGCCGAGCATCTTCGCGAATTCCTCGAAGTGTACGTCGCCGAGGCGATTGCCCACTTCGCCGCGCTCCTTGCCGTATTTCGCCGTCTGCCCGTAGCGAATCTGATTCATATGCGAGTTATTGCCTACCACCCCGATGAAGGGGAGGCCATTGCGCACGCAGGTCTCGAAATCCCACCCGGTAAGGCCGAACGCGCCGTCGCCGAACAGGCACACGACCTCCTTCTCGGGACGCGCCAGCTTCGCCGCCATCGCAAACGGCGTCCCCACCCCAAGCGTGCCGAGCGGACCTGGATCCATCCAATGTCCCGGCGATTTGGGTTGCACCACTCCTCCCGAAAAGGTCACGACATCGCCGCCGTCGCCGATAAATATCGAGTCTTCGGTGAGGAACTGGTTGATCTCGTGAGCCAGCCGCAGCGGATGGATCGGGTTCGCGTCGGACAGCAACCGCGGACGCTGCGCCTCGACCGCCTTGCGTTCCTGCTCGCGCAACTCCGTCAGCCATTCCTCGCGACGACGCGCGCCGTTGTCGATACTGCCGCTCGCCGCCTGCGTGACCGCCGCCAGGATCGCCCCCGCGTCTCCCACCAGGCCCAGCGAAACGTCCCGATTCTTGCCGACGGTGCGATAATCGAGGTCGATCTGCACGACCGTCGCATCCGCGCGCAGCCTCCGCCCGTATCCCATGCGAAAGTCGAAGGGCGTGCCGACGATCACGATCACGTCCGCCTTCTCGAAGGCGTAGCTGCGCGTCTGATGGAAATGATGCGGGTCGCCGGGCGCGAAGGTCCCGCGCGCCGCCCCATTCATATACGCCGGGATATTGAGCTTGCGGCAAAACTCGATCGCCGGCGCCGTCGCACGGCAACTCCACACCTGCGTCCCCAGCAGGACGCATGGCCACGACGATTTGCTGAGAATCTCCGCGAGCTTCTCGATATCCCGCGGATCGCCGGCGCTCTTGCTCGAAGCGCGATACCGTCCCGGCGCCGGAATCCGCGCCTTGGCGACGTCGACCGATCCGTCGAGAATATCCGCGGGATCTCGAGAAAAGACGGACCCGGCGCGCCGTTGTAGCACTCGCGCATCGCCATGCTCACCATGTCCGCAACACGATCAGTACTCGGCACGCTGGACGCAAACTTGGTGATCGGCTGCATCATGTCGACGTGCGGCAAATCCTGCAGCGAACCCATCCGATGCTGGCTAAGGGCCCCTGGCCGCCGATCAGCAGCATCGCGCTTTCCGCGCGGAACGCGTTGGCGACTCCGGTGATTGCGTCCGTCGTGCCCGGTCCCGCCGTCACCACCGCGCATCCGGTCTTGCCGGTGACGCGCCAGTAGCCGTCCGCCGCATGCGCCGCGACCTGCTCGTGGCGCACATCGATTATCTTGATACCCTCGTTCAGGCAGCCGTCGTAAATGTCGATAATATGACCGCCGCACAGCGTGAAAATTACCTCGACGCCCTCGTTCTTGAGCGCCTTGGCGACGAGATTGCCGCCCGAGATTTTACCGGCGTCTTTGGGCGCAACCGCGTTCGCGGTCTCGACGGATCTGTTTGCGGCTCCGGCCATTTTTTGAATCTCCTGCGAAATTAATCTTCCCGCGCGGCGTCTCGTCGATCGCGGACGGCGCTCACGGACACAGCCTCAGTACGGCGCGCTGTGCAGCACCCGGTCTTTCACCAGCTGCCTGATCTGTTCGGGCGAATAACCCAGATGCGTCCGCAATACCTGCTCGTTGTGCTCACCCAAAAGCGGCGCGGTCAGCTCGAGTTCTTCGGGGAAGCCGGAGAAGCGCAGCGGAAATCCCGGGATCTCGAAATCGCCCAGCATCTCGTCGTGCACCTTCCTGATACTGCCGCGTTCGCGCGCATGGGGATGCATCATCGCTTCGCTCACCGATAGTATCGGCGCCACCGGAACGCGCTTGGATCGCAGCACTTCGAGCGCCGCTTCATCGCTGGGCATCTGCTCGAGCCATGCCTGGATCAGATCGATGATTTCCTGCTTGTGAAGCGATCGCGCCTCGCTATCCACATAGCGTGGATCGCGCGCAAGCTCCGGCCTGCCCATCGCGTCGCACACCCGCTCCCAATGCGGGTCCAGCCACGCCGAGTATGATGATGTACCACTTTTGCCCTTGAACGATCCGGCGGGAGCCAGCGACGGATGATGCAATCCCGAACGCGTGATCTCGCTCTTGCCGCCGCTCGCGCTGTACAGTTCGACCCCAATGGTCTGACAGTGCAAATAAGAATCGAGCAGCGAAACGTCGATATACTGCCCTTCCCCGGTCTTCGACCGATAGAGCAATGCACTGACTATCGCGCCCATCGCATGCATCCCCGTCAGCACATCGCCAATCGCGACCATCGGCACGTACGGCGGCCCATCCTCCTCGCCGATTAGCGACGTAATCCCTGCATAGGCCTGTCCGATAAAATCGAACCCGGTATCCTTGGCCAGCGGGCCGGTTTGCCCAAACGTCGAGATCGAGCACATCACGATTCCCGGATTGATCGATTTGACGGTCTCGTAGTCGAGCCCCATGCTGCCGATCACTCCCGGTGCGAAATTCTCCACCATCACGTCGAACTTGGGCAAAAGTTCCTTGATTAGCGCCAGCGCCGCCGGCTTCTTCATATCGACGCAGATACCCTGTTTGCCGCGATTTTGCTGGATGAAATAGGCGCTGCGCTTGTCGCGCAGAAAGGCCACCGTCCGCGCCTGGTCGCCGTTCGGCGCCAGCTCGACTTTGACCACCTCGGCGCCCATCCCGGCCATCGTCCGCGTCGCGGTCGGGCCGGCGACGAAATGCGTGAAATCGAGAACCTTATACCCATCGAGCAGATGCCTGGGCTTGGCTTGCGACATCGCGACTTCTCCTGCAACGCCCGGCTGCGCCACCGCGCGTAACCACTCACGCAAATCCGAAGAAACGTGCCTTACCGCTCCGCTTATCCTACAGTTCCGCGCGGACGATCTTCGTCCCTTCGACCATCGACTTGAGCTTGCCGAAAGCGACGTCGCGCGCCAGGTACTTCATCCCGCAATCAGGCGCGATCACCAAGCGCTCCGGCGGGACTACCTTGATCGCCGCGCGAATTCGCTCCGCGACCGTCTGAGGAGTCTCCACATTGGAATCGCCAAGGTCCAGCACACCCAGCATTATCGTCTTCGACGGCAGCTCCTTGAGCACCGCCAGGTCGAGCTTCGGCTGGGCGGCTTCGATCGACACCTGGTTGGTTACGCAAGCCTCGAGTTCGGGCAGAAAATGATAGCCGGAGGTCTTCTTTTTGAGATAGTGGCCGTAACCGAAACAGAGATGCACCACCGTGGTTCCAGTAATTCCCTCTAGCGCACGGTTGAGGGCCTTTACTGCGTATTGTCGTGCCTTGTCGGCCCACGCCTCCATGTACGGCTCGTCGATTTGCACCACATCGGCGCCCGCCGCGAACAGATCCTTGATTTCCGCGTTGACCGCCTCCGCATAAGCCATCGCCAGCGCTTCTTCATCGGGATAGTACGTATTTTGCGCCTGATGGGTCATCGTGAACGGCCCGGGCAGCGTAATCTTCACCTTGCGATCGGTGTTGGCGCGCAGAAAGCTGAGGTCGCGCACTTCTACCGGTCCTTCACGACGGATCGGACCCGAGACCAACGGCACCACGTCCGGAGTGCCGCGCCGCGTTAGTCCGCTCCCCAGCCGCTCCTTGTCGACCCCGCCGAGGGCATTGGCGAAGCGGTTGGAATAGCTCTCGCGCCTGATTTCGCCGTCCGAAACGATATCCACTCCCGCCCGCTCCATTTCATGGATCGCGACCAGCGTGGCGTCGTCTTGCGCGGCTTGCAGCAACGGTTCCGGGATTCGCCACATTTCACGCGCCCGGACCCGCGCCGGGATACGCTTGCGCAGATCCTCGCAGTCGATCAGCCAATCGGGCTGCGGATAGCTGCCAACCACGGTCGTCGGCAAAAGCATGGCTTTACTCATCGAATTTCCTTGCGCGGGCCGCCCTTTATGCGGCGCGACCCGGAGACGGCGGGCGCTTGGGGCAACACATCGACGAACCTTACTCAGAATTCGACGGATCGCAAATCCTCGCTCTTCCGGCCGCCCCAGCTCCAAGAGCTATCGTCGAACTATGGCGGAAAGCGTCGAACTGCGCTTATTCTCTGCCAGCGGCGTGGGGCCGAGGCCTGAATCAATGCTATACCGCCCCGGAAGCGCCCCACAGAATACGGAGGGCGATCGAAACTTTAGCGACAGCCCATCCACTCTGGAAAGGAGTCGATCATGGCAGCGAATGCGACAATTCAAGGGGAATGCGATCAGCGCTTCGAACGGGTAAAGCGCGTCTTCGCCGAAAACTTCGAGCGCCGCGATGAGCTCGGCGCGACGGTGGCGGTAACCCTCGATGGGCGTCCCGTAGTCGACCTCTGGGGTGGTCACCTCGACCACGCCAAAACCAAGCCCTGGCAGCGCGACAATATCGTCAACGTCTGGTCGACCACCAAGGGCCTTACGGCCATCTGCGCACATAAACTGGCGGGCGAAGGCAAGTTGGACCTCGACGCGCCGGTGACGAAATATTGGCCGGAATTCGCGCAGGGCGGCAAAGCCAAGGTCCCGGTCAGCTACCTGCTGAATCACAAGGCGGGACTCGCGGCGATCCGGGCGCCCTTGCGCAATCGAAGACCTCTTCAGCTGGGAAGTGGTAACGCGCGAATTGGCCCGTCAGGAACCGTGGTGGACCCCGGGTACCAAACATGGCTACCACGCCATCACCTTCGGATGGCTCGTCGGCGAAGTCGTGCGCCGGGTCAGCGGCAAGAGCCTCGGCACCTATTTTCGTGATGAGATCGCCGAAGCCACTGGGCATAGACGCCTATATCGGCTTCGACGCGTCGCTCGATCCGCGCGTCGCCGAAATTTTCCCCGCGCCGCCGCCCCCTCCGGGACAACCGAATCCGATCGGCGGACCTGGTCAAGAACCCCGACATCGGTATCGGCCAAGGCCATCATGAACCCGCCGACGACGATGCTGCCGGCGACCACCAATTCGCGCGCATGGCGCGGCGCCGAGATTCCCGGCGCCAACGGACATGCCAACGCCCGCGCCCTCTCCCGCCTTTACGGCGCGCCTCGCGCGCGGCGGCGAAGTCGACGGCCTGCGCGTGATGAACAGCTCCGAGCTGCCGCGATGCTACACCGAGCAATCCAAGGGCATCGACGCGGTTCTGCGGGTTCACCACCCGCTTCAGCCTCGGCTTCATGATGTCCCTGCCGGGCTCGCCGCTTGGTCCAAACGCGCGCTCGTTCGGCCATCCGGGTGCGGGGGGTTCGCTCGGATTTGCCGACCCCGACACCAAGATCGGCTTCGGCTATGCGATGAATCAGATGGGATCGGGGATGCTGCTCGATCCACGGGCCGCCGCGTTGATCGACGCGGTCTACGCCTCGCTTTAAGGCCAGCAGCCGGCGCGACGCGATGAAACTCCGTCGACAGGGAGAAGAGCAATGAATCAGATCAATACCGAGCGCGAGCAACGCTTCATCGATCTGGCGGCGGGACTGGCTGACGAATTCGCCGCGCGCGCGGCCCAGCATGACGAGGAAGCGTCGTTCCCGTACGAAAACTACGCCCGCCTGCGAGAGACCGGCTACACCGTCCTGACCATCCCCGAGAAGTTCGGCGGCCTGGGCGCGAGCATGCTCGAGCGGCTCAAGGCGCAGGAACGTCTGGCCCAGGGATGCGGCGCCGACCGCGCTCGCGATCAACATGCATTTCAACATGCTGGGCCTGCTGATCGATTTGTACCGCAAGTTCAAACCGCCGCAACGTCGAAGAAAAGCTGCGGACCATCGCGAGCGAGCGGCTGATTTGCGGCGGGTCCGGCTCGGAGCCCGACAATGCCGGTGATCAATCTGCGGCCGCGCACCACCGCGCGCCGCGGTGGACGGCGGATTGATCGTCAACGGCCGCAAAATTTTCGGCACCCAGAGCGTCGCGCTGGATTTCTTCTTCGCCGAGGCGCTGTGGGAGGACGCCCCCGAGGGCCAGACCATCTCACCTTCTTCATCCCTCCGCGCGAAACTCCCGGACTGGCGTTCAAGGACGACTGGCACACCATGGGGATGCGCTCGACCGCGTCGCGCAGCTCGGAACTGAAGGACGCGTTCGTGCCCGAGATGCCGTCGGTGGTGCTGACCCGGCCGGTGTCGCGCAGCGGACGGGTCACCAAGGTGTTCGCCAAGGCGCCGTTTACGATCGGCGCGCCATATATCGGGATCGCCGTCGCGGCGCGCGATTTCGTGGTCGACTTCATGCGCGATCGCCCGCGCTTCCCGCTCAAGCATCCGATGAGCCATCTGCCCAGCGTTTACAACAAGGTCGGCGAGATGGACATGCTGATCGAAGGCGCCCGCGCCGTGATGTGGAAGGCGGCGGCGGAAATGGACCGCGATGAACCCACAAGCTGGTCGCGCAAGGCGGTGGCTGCCCGCATGATCGCGATCGAGAATTCGGTGAAGGTGGTGGACCTGGCGCTGCGCGCGGTGGGCGGCTCTTCCTATTTCAAGCGGTTGCCGCTGGAGCGCCTGTTCCGCGACGTGCGGGCCGGGCTTTACCATCCGTTCGACAGCGACGAGACCCTGGAATTCCTGGGCAAGAGCGCGTTCGGAATCCCACTGATGGACGGACTCGGCTCGGAGTAGTGTCGCGCTTTCGCGGGGACCCTGGCCGCCCTATAAAAGTCAAATAACCGTTGAGGTAATTACGCAATGTCGATCAACACCGTGATGGGAAGATGTGAACCGCGTGACCTGGGATTCACGCTGATTCACGAGCATCTGGCGGCCGGGATGCCCGGTTGGGAATTCGATAACAAGGGATTCGACCGCAAGCGCGAGATGGCGAAACTGGTCGAGCAATTGAAGGAGATCAAGACTCTCGGCGTCACCAGTTTCGTCGATCCGTGTCCGATGGAATTGGGCCGTGATCCAGAATATGCCGCCGAAGCCGCGGACAAATCCGGCCTCAAGGTGATCATCGCGACCGGCGTCTACAACGAAGCGCTCGGCTTCCCGCAGCATTTCCGCATGATCGGACCCGACGATATCGCCGAAATCTACGTCCGCGAACTGACCGAAGGTATCGGCAGTACTGGTATCAAGGCCGGCATCATCAAGACCGCCACCGGCGGCGTTCCCGGATGGACCAACGATACCGAGATCACCAAGCAGGAGAAGAAGGCCTTGGCGGGAGCCGCGCGGGCGCATAAGGCGACCGGCGCGCCGATCCTGTGCCACAACAACGAATTGTCACCTTTCGGCCGGGAAACCCTCGATATTTTCGAGGCCGAGGGCGTCGACTTCAACCGCGTCCTGATCGGCCACGCCTGCGGCGTCGGCGACATGCGCTACTACTTCGATATCCTCGAGCGCGGAGCCTGGCTCGGCTTCGATCGCTTCGGCCTCGAACCGATCGCTCCCGACAGGATGCGGCTGGCGTCGCTGTTCGGTCTGCTCGCCGTCGGCTACGACCGTATCATGCTGTCGCACGACGCGGTGGCTTGCTGGCTCGGGCGGATGACCAAGGGCGCGACCGACATGATCGAGAAGTCGCCCAACTGGAACTATTCGCACATCTGCAAGAATATCCTGCCGGCATTGCGCAAAGGCGGGGTCAGCGAGCAGGCGATTCGGACGTTGACGGTGGACAATCCGCGGAATTACTTCGGCGGCTGATAAGCCGTCCGGCTAACCGGGCATCAATCGCGAGACTCCTCCGTTTCGCCGAGAAGCGGAGGAGAAATCCGCACAACTCGTGAAAGTGCGCAGTGCGTTTGGATTCTTTGTCTAATGAATGAATTTCACTCTTAACGAGGAAAAATCATGTCGATACGTCTCCGCCAAATTTGCCTGGTCGCAGAAAAGCTCGCTCCGGTCGTCGACGACCTGAAATCCGTGCTCGGGCTCGAAGTCTGCTTCAAAGACCCCGAGGTCGGAGTCTTCGGCCTCGAGAACTCGCTCTTTCCGGTCGGCAACAACTTCATCGAGGTGGTTGCGCCAATCAAGGAAAATACCGCCGCTGGCCGCTACCTGAAACGCCGCAATGGCGACGGCGGCTACATGGTTATCTGCCAGTGCGACACTCACGAGACGCAACTGGCGCGCAAGGCGCAGGCGGCTTCGCTCAATGTTCGCGTCGTACTCGACCATGAGAACAAGGCGTTTCACGTGATGCAGCTTCATCCGGCGGATACCGGCGGCGCCTTCTTCGAAATCGATTGGGACGCCAAGCAAGAGCCGGAAGGCAACTGGATGCCCGCCGGCGGCAGCGGATGGACCCCCGCCAAGCGCAACGACGTGGTCGAGCGCTATACCGCCGTCGAGCTACAGGCCGCCGACCCCAACGGGCTGGCGGAGCGCTGGAGCAGTATCGCGGGAATCAAGTTGCGCAAGGACGCGCGCGGGCGTCTCGAGATGCCGCTCGACAACGCCGCCGTGCGCTTCGTCGAAATCGCCGACGGACGCGGCGAAGGACTGGGCGGTCTCGATGTAGTCGCTACGGATAGCAAGCGGTTGCTGGCCGAAGCCGACCGCCGTGGCCGTCGCACCGGCGACGACCAGGTGACGATCTGCGGCACACGCTTTAACCTGGTGAAACCGTGAAGGCGCTGGTAGTCGGCGGAACCGGGCCAAGCGGGCCGTTCCTGGTGAACGGGCTGATCGAGCGCGGCTACGAGGTAACGATTTTCCATCGCGGTACCCACGAGATACCGGAGATTCCGGCCGGAATCGAGCATATTCACGGCGACCCGCATTTCACCGAGACCATCTCGGAGGCGGTGGGAAAGCGCACCTTCGACGTGGTTATCGCGACCTACGGGCGAATTCGCTTCATCGCCGAGGCGTTAGAGGGCAAGACTGGTCATTTCCTCGGAATCGGTGGCGTACCGAGCTATCGCGGCTATTTCCATCCGTCGATCAATTTTCCGCCCGGGCTACCGACGCCGACTCCCGAAGATGCGCCGCTCGTTGCCAGCGAGGAGGAGCATCGCTTTTCGTATCTCATCAAGACGACCGAAGACGCGGTTCTACGCTCTCATCCGCGCGGTACCGTGTTCCGTTATCCATACGTCTACGGGCCTTATCAGCTGGTTCCACGCGAATGGTCGATAATTCGACGTATCCTGGACCGCCGCCCGTTCATTCTGCTGCCCGCCAGCGGAATGACGCTGATGACGCACGGCTACGCGGGTAATCTGGCCCACGCGGTGCTGCTGGCGGTAGATAAACCGGACATAGCAGCGGGGCAGATTTATAACTGCGGCGACGACCAGCAGTTCACCTTGCGCCAGGTGGTCGAGGTTATATCGCGGGAACTGAGCCACGATTGGGAGATTCTCGGACTTCCCGACGGGGCCGCCGCGCCTTTGGGCGGGCTGACGATCCAGGGCACGCCGCATCATCGCCTGATGGATCTATCGAAGATCCAGGCGCAACTGGGGTATCGGGACCAGGAGCCGCCGGCCGAGGCAATTGCGCGATCGGCCCGATGGTACGTGCAGAACCAGCCGGAGCCAGGCGGAGAGATCGAGCAGCGATTGCAGGACAAATTCGACTACGCGACAGAGGACAAGCTGGCGGCGATCCTGCGTGACGGGATCAAGCGGATGGAGGCGTTGTCGTCGGGGAAACTCGAGCCGATGCCGCATCCGTATGCTCATCCGAAGGAGCCGAACCTGCAGCGCGACCATCGCGGGCGTTGAGAGCGGCGCGAGCATAGTTTCGGCGAAGATAGGCGCGGGAGGTTCGACGCGGAGAACCCTCGTGCGATGGAACGGAGTGCGCGGTTCATAGTAGCCGCGCACTCTTTTTGCCTGCGGGCGGCTACACGCGTAAATTTCAGCTTCATGGACAAAACAGCAATCCAGACGTACGTCAACGAGCTATGGGACAAATCCATCGTACCTGAGCTGATGGAGTACGTCCGTATTCCGAACAAGTCGCCGGCCTTCGATCGTGAATGGCAGACCCACGGCTATATCGACCAGGTGACCAAGCAATTCGAGCGATGGGCGCGAAGCCATGCGCCGGAGGGCGCGCGGATCGAAGTCGTGCGTCTGGAAGGGCGGACACCGGTGATCGTTATCGATATCCCGGGCAAATCCTCCGATTGCATCCTGCTGTATGGTCACCTAGACAAGCAGCCGGAGATGACCGGCTGGCGGGAAGGGCTGGAGCCGTGGAAGCCGGTAATCGAGGGTGATCGTCTGTATGGGCGCGGCGCCGCCGACGACGGTTATGCGATGTTCGCCAGCCTGGCGGCAATCGGCGCCTTATGGTCGAAGTCGGTACCGCATGCGCGCTGCGTGGTGCTGATCGAAGCGTGCGAGGAGAGCGGCAGCTTCGACCTGCCGCACTATATGGAGCATTTGGGAGATCGCCTCGGGAAGCCCAGCCTGGTGATTGGGCTGGACTCGGGGTGCGGTACTTACGACCAACTGTGGTGTACGACGTCGCTGCGTGGACTGGTCGGCGGCACCCTCACGGTCGAGGTGCTGACCGAAGGGGTCCATTCGGGAGCGAGCGGAATGGTGGCGGACAGCTTTCGGATCGCGCGCCAATTGATCAGCCGGATCGAGGATGAGAAGACGGGCCGCATAATTCCCCAGGAGTTTTACGGATCGATTCCGGAATCGCGGGTGCGGCAGGCGGGCGTAGCGGCGGCGGCGCTGGGCGATTCGATAATCACCGACTTTCCCTTCGCCGGCGGTATGAGTCCGGTGACGACCGATCTGACCGAGTTGATTCTGAATCGCGACTGGCGTCCGGCGCTGTCGATCATCGGGGTCGAGGGGATGCCGGCGATCGGTAGCGCAGGCAACGTGCTGCGGCCGCTGACCGCGCTCAAGCTGTCGCTGCGAATACCACCCGGCTGCGACCCTAAATCCGCCAACGAGAAGCTCAAGAACCTGATCGAAGCCGATCCGCCGTACGGCGCGAAGGTCACCTTCAAACCGGACTGGGGCGCGGCCGGCTGGAATGCTCCCGAACTGGCGCCGTGGCTGGCACGGTCACTCGAGCAGGCGTCGCGCGACTTCTTCGGCAAACCGCCGGCTTTCATGGGGCTGGGCGGGACGATCCCCTTCATGAGCATGCTGGGCGAACGCTTCCCGCAAGCGCAATTTTTGATAACCGGGGTACTCGGACCTCATTCGAATGCGCACGGGCCCAACGAATTTTTGCATATTCCCGCGGGCAAGATGCTCACCGGCTGCGTGGCGCAGGTTATCGCGGACCACTTCAAGGGAGAGACCGCATGAGCGAAGGCAGACAATTCAAGAACGAACAATTGAAGGGGATCAAGTTCCTTGGATGCGGGCTGGCGCAGGCAGAGTTTGACGACGTCGACCTCTCCCGGGCGAAGTTCAACGACGTGAGTTTGCGGGATTCGTCGTTTACCGACATCAACCTGCAAGGCGCCAAGATCAGCAACGTCAACCTGTCCAACGTGGTAGTCGAAGACGCGAACATCGATGGGCTGACGATCCACGGCTGGAATATCGCGGACCTGATCAAGCAGGCGCAAAAGCTGAAAGCCTCGGAATAGGAGTTGGCCGGAGCCGGTAGCGGGTCACAGACCGGCTGTGCGGGATCTTACGGTCTGGCAAAATCGGCTGCTTTTTCGTATAAGCTAGGATTACAGCGGCAGTCCGGAATACCTGCCCCTAACTCTGCATAAATAGGGTCGCGGCTAAAGGCGCCCCACCGCTACGGAGGGAACTGAAAAATGGCCGATTTCGATCTTCAAATCAAAGGCGGAACAGTCGTAGACGGAACACGCGCGCCGCGTTTTCGCGCTGACGTTTGGGTGAAGGACGGCAAGATCGCCCAAGTGGGAGGCCGCGCGCCCGGATTCGCCAAGAAGGTGATCGACGCCGACGGCCTGATCGTCGCGCCCGGGTTCGTCGACCTGCATACCCATTACGACGCGCAGATTCGCTGGGATCCGTACTGCACGATCTCCGGATGGCACGGCGTAACCTCGCTGGTACTCGGCAACTGCGGCTTCGGATTCGCCCCGGTCAAGCCGGACTTCCGCGATCGATCGATGCTGATGATGACGCGTACGGAAGCAATTCCCTACGAGTCGATGAAGGTCGGCATGACCTGGGATTGGGAAACTATCCCTGAGTACCTGGATTCGCTCGAGCGCTCACCGAAGGGCGTCAATATCATCCAGTACATGCCGACGGCGTCGCTGATGACCTACGTAATGGGTCTCGAGGCGGCGAAGACGCGAGTCGCGACCGAGGATGAGCGCGCGGAAATGCGCCGGTTGCTCCACGAAGGTATGGATGCCGGCTTGTGCGGATTTTCGATCCAGCGGCTGGGACGTCATTCGGGACAGGCGGACTTCGACGGTTCGCCGATGGTCACCGATACGATGTGCGACGAGGACATCCTGAACCTTGGCCGCGTGTTGCATGAGCGCGACGAGGGCTTCATCGAAATTACGCAGGCGACCGGGCATATCAAGGAAGATTTGGCGTTCGTCGAGAAGCTGGCCGGCGTGGCGCAGCGGCCGATCCTGTTCCAGGCGATCACGGCGAGCAAACGCGACCCGGATATCCATCGCAAGAGCCTGGCGTGGGTCGAGCGGATGCGCGCGAAGGGTCTGCCGATCTTCGGCCAGGGCGGGACCGTACGCAGCGGCTTCGCCTTTACGCTGGAGCATTGGAACCTTTACGACGTAGCGAGCGCGTGGCGCGACATGCTGACGGGAACCAAGGAAGAGCGTCTCGCCAAGATCAAGAACCCGTCGATGCGCGAAGCGGCGAAGAGCGAGCGGTCGATGTACGCGCTCGACAAGAACGCCCCCGGAATCGGCGGCCGACTGCCCAAGCTGATCGTGCAGTGGGTGGAGAACAAGCCGGAGCTGGAGAAGTATGTCGGCAAGTCCCTGGGGCAGATCGCCGAGGAAGAAGGCAAGCATCCGGTGGACGTGATGCTCGACCTTTCGATCGCGACCGAGCTCAAAGCGGAATTCTTGCAGCCCGAGCCCGAGTTCAACGCGGACTTCAACGCCGAGATCATCAACAACTCGCTGTTCACCTTCCCCGGAGTGTCGGACGGCGGCGCGCATACCAAGTTTTTCACCGGCGGCTGTTTCACCACCGACTTCCTGACGTGGCTGGTTCGCGATGAACAAAAGGTGACGCTGGAAGAGGCGCACTACCGCTTGTCGGCCTTGCCGGCGCATGCGGCGGGTTTCCGCGACCGCGGAGTTCTGCGCGAAGGTTACGCCGCCGACATGGTGGTTTATGACCTCGCCGGCTTGGGCGTTGAGCCCGAATGGATCGGCGAAATCACTCACGACTTTCCTGGTGGCGAATGGCGGCGAGTGCAGCGCGCCAAGGGTTACCGGTCGATCGTCGTCAACGGCGCGGAGACCTTCAAGGACGGCAAGGAGACCGGCGAGACACCCGGCAAGCTCCTTCGCCATGGCCGCGCTTAAGAACTGACTGCGATTTTAATTACAGGCCGTGGGTCGCGATGGCCCACGGCCTTTTGTTTTGTCTCCGCCGGAAAATATGAATCAGACTATCCTGCCGCTCGATGATATCCGCGTCCTCGACCTGACGCATTTCGTAAATGGCCCTTATGCGACGATGCTGCTGAGTTACATGGGCGCGGAGGTGACCAAGGTTGAATCGCCGAAGTGGGGCGACGGCATGCGCCCGGGTTATCGCCGCAGCAAGGAACAGCCGATGGGGATGGCGTTCGCGTTGATGAATGCGAACAAGCGATCCATCACGCTCAACCTGAAAAGCGAGGAAGGCAAGGCGATCTTCAAACGCTTGGTGGCCAAGACGGACGTGGTGGTCGAGAACTATGAGGCCGGCACGATGGATCGCATGGGCCTGGGGTACGAGGTGCTGGCGGAAATAAATCCGCGCGTAATCTATGCGAGCAGCAGCGGATATGGGCAGAGCGGACCGAATCGGAATTTGCCGGCGTTCGATCCGATCGTGCAGGCGATGACCGGCGTGATGGCATTGACGGGGCGGCCGGACGATCCTCCGCTCAAGGCGGGAGTGATTTTCGTCGATGTGCTCGGGGCAACGCATCTGTGCGCCGGGATACTCGGTGCGCTGCGCCAACGCGATCGCAGCGGGCGCGGCACGATGGTCGAGATATCGATGCAGGAGGCGATCCTGCCGACCCTCGTACCGCATATCAGCGCTTACTACGGGATGGGCATTAAACAGTTGCGGGAGGGGAATCGCGGATCGGGAGGCGTGATCACGCCGGCCAATGCTTATCCGGCGAGCGACGGGTGGGTAATGATTCTCGCGGCCGACAATTCGCGATGGCGCAAATTATGCCAGCTGATGGGAAGAGCCGAACTGGCCGACGACCCACGTTACGCGAAGATCTCGGGACGATCGAAAAATCGCGACGAGATCGATCGCATGATCGGAGAATGGACCATCACCAAACCACGGCAGCAACTGATGGATGAGCTGTCGGCGAATGACGTGATTTGCGGAGTGGTCAAGGAATTGCCCGAGGTGATGACCGACCCGCATCTTTTGGAACGGGGCGCGCTGCGCGAGGTCGAGCATCCGCATCTCGGGCGGATGACGATTTTCACTTCGCCGTTGCGCTTCGGTGGGAAGCCGACCACGCCGAAATCGCACAGCCCGATGCTGGGTGCGGACAATAAGCAGGTTTTCGGCGATGAGCTGGGCTTCAGCGAAAAGGAAATTGCCGAGCTGCGCGAACGTCAGGTTATCTGAGCTCGACTGCTACATCCTCGAGACGAGGCCGATTGTACATCGCCAACCAAGCTTCGGTGGCGGAGCGCTCTAAGGCTGATAATTCGGCGGTTCCTTGGTGATAAAGACGTCGTGGACGTGGCTTTCGCGCTGGCCGGCGTCCGAGACGCGGATGAACTTTGCGCGCCGGCGCAATTCGTCGAGGTTGGCCGCTCCCAGATAGCCCATTCCCGACTGCAAACCGCCAACGAGCTGCTCGATGTTCGAGGCTAGTGCGCCGCGATGCGGCACGCGCCCTTCGATGCCCTCGGGAACCAACTTGCCGTCGGGGACTTCGGTCTGGCCGTAACGATCGCGCATCCGCTCGCTCATGGCGCCGAGCGAACCCATGCCGCGATAGAGCTTGTATGTACGCCCCTGGTAAAGAATCGTTTCGCCGGGGCTCTCCTCAGTACCGGCAAAGAGCGAACCGATCATCACCGACGACGCGCCGGCGGCAATCGCCTTGGTGATGTCACCGGAGAAGCGAATCCCGCCATCGGCAATCACCGGAATTCGCCGCGGCTCCGCCACCGCGTTGCAATCCATGATCGCGGTAATCTGCGGTACACCGACGCCGGAGACCATCCGGGTGGTGCAGATCGAACCGGGGCCCATGCCGACGCGGAGCGCGTCCGCACCAGCGTCCAGCAGCGCCTTCGCACCTTCGGAAGTGGCGACACTACCGGCGACGACGTCAATCTCGGGAAACTCGCGCTTGGTGGCGCGCAGGGCGTCGATGACGTTGCGGGAATGACCGTGAGCGGTATCGATCACGAGCACGTCAGCGCCGGCCTTGTGCAGCGCGGCGACACGTTCCTCGCGCTCGGGTCCGACGCCGATTGCCGCACCGACCCGCAGCCGTCCCCTCTGGTCCTTGCTGGAATAGGGATGACGCGTGGCCTTGTCCATGTCCTTGACGGTAATCAAGCCACGCAATCGATTCTGGTCATCTACCAGCGGTAACTTCTCGATGCGATGGGCTTGCAGGAGATCCTTCGCTTCCTCGAGGCTGATTCCCGGACGCGCCGTGACGATCCGTTTGGTCATCACCTCGCTGACGGGGCGATCGAGGCGCCGCTCGAAGCGCAGGTCGCGATTGGTCAGAATCCCGACCAGGCGACCCTCGGTAACGACCGGCAGGCCGGAGATGCCGTGGCGCTCCATCACGGCAAGAGCGTCACCGATCTTCTGTTCGGGATGGACGGTGATCGGATCGGCGATCATTCCACTTTCGAACTTTTTCACCGCGGCGACTTCGGCGGCCTGGCGTTCGATTGGGAGATTACGATGGATGAAACCCATTCCGCCCAACTGGGCGATCGCGATCGCGGTGCGCGATTCGGTAACGGTATCCATCGGGCTCGAAAGCAGGGGGATACGCAGGCGAACCGTTGGCGTCAGCGCCGTGCTAACATCACAGCTCGAGGGCAACAGATCGGAAAGCTGAGGCAGCAAGAGCACGTCGTCAAAAGTAAGCCCTTCGCGAAGCTCCTGATGCGGCATTGGATTGCTCCTAATACGAAAAAGCCCGCAGTTATCCTGCGGGCTCAATTTTACCTGGCGAAAATATAGGCGGTATTACGATCCAGAGGCGCCATATCTTTATGTAACAGATGGCGTCCCTACGCGCAATTCGGATTTTGGATAGGGCGCCGCGGCGGGCCGGCTAAAATTCACACGCCGCCAACTAGCGCAGAAATCACCGCGGTAATCCCGACTCCTGATTATGGATCGTTCTCGCGCGAGCGATCGTCGTAAAGCAATAACAATTGCGCGCCCAGGGATCGCACAAGAAAACGCTGCGTCTCGGCGATGGTGCGCTCGAGCGCCCGTCCACCGATAATCCAATGACCACGTCCCTCGAGCGTGGCAAGCTTGGCGCCGATCGCATTCGCGAATGGCTCTACGCGATCGAGCGGCGAGAAAATATCCGAGCCGCCGACAACGATCAGCCGGGGCGCGAACGCGTCGGAGGCTGCGAATTGGATTTTGCCGCGGATGATGTCGTTGGCGATGGGCGCGCTCGCCGGCACCATCGCATCGATCAACTGCGGTCGCTGGAAGGAGTCGGCGTCGGCGACCAGTTCAAAGAGGATGCGGCCGGAAGGCGGCTTTAAGGTATTACCGGTCCACAGCGCGATTCGATTTCGAAGCCCCGCGAAGAGCGGCGTACGAAAACCCGGGACGGCGGGCGCGAAAGCCACGCCCGCGCGTACACCCGGAGTTTCGGCAATTTTGAGCGCGATCAGCCCACCGACGCCGTGTCCGGCGACGATCGCTTCGCCACCGAGGTCTCGAAGCAGTTCCTGGGTCAGCGCGAGCAGCTTCGCGAAATCCGGTTGGCGCGGCGCGACGGCCTTGGCGACAGCTGCGTAGATATCCGGCACGTAAACCGTCCATCCGATCGTCGCGAGATATCCAGAAAGCAGCGAGAGATGTTTGTTCGTAGCAAAGAGAGCGGGCAGCAGCACGATCGGCCATGCAAATTTTTCCGTCTGCGGGCGTTCGAGTTGCGCCTTGATGCTGCCGACGGTGGTATCCATCGCGGTCGGATCGTGGCGGTGATCAACAGCTATATTGGCGAGAGTAGTACAAGGAACAAAAGAAAAGGGCCCCCTTATTCAGAGGGCCCTTTCCACTTTACGAGGCCTTTGGAGCCCCGGCTCATCCCAGCAGCAAGCCCGGCTTAGTATTTACGCGACGCCTCCCGCATCAACTTAAACGGGAGGCTAAACTCTTGAGAGGTTACTTCTTTTTGGTCTTCTTAGTAGCTTTCTTCTTCATAGTGCTCTTGAGCCTGGGTTTGGATTTCGTCGTTTTGGCAGCCGCTCTACCGGGCTTCCTCTTCACTGGCATAGGCACCTCCTCTAGGGTCCGCTGCTGTGGGCTGAGCTTGAAAACTTTTGCCCTTAGTGACGCAGTATAGAAACGCGTTATGTTCGAATCAAGACTTTATGCGATCTCGATAGAAAGAAATTTTAAAGTCGGAGAGAGTCAAGCGATTACTCAGGTTTCGGAAATTAGAATGATGTTCAGACATAAGCAGACTTGAATTCCGCAGAGTGCCTCATTTACGATTCGGGGAGTGACGAGGTTAAGTTTTCATCTCCGGCGCACATGGCTCAGTCTAATCCTGGGAATGATCCTGGGCGCGCTGGTACTCAACTGCATGTTCGGACCAATGGGTCCGCGAGATTTGTTCGTTTTGCGCCAGCATCGAGTTGAGCTTTCCGGCGTGCGCGACCAGTTGTTCGCTGATCACGCGCAACTCAAGGAACGCATTAAGAAATTGCAATCCGATGACGCGTTCCTGCAGCGTTTGATACGCCAAGAACTCGGTTATGCCCGCGAAGATGACTTCGTCTATCGGTTTCCGGACCAAAAGAGCGAGCAAGGCCGCTAAAAGAGCCCTCGTCGAATCAGTCCATATTCGTAGGCTTGACGCTCCAGACTCTCCCGAAAATCCGGATGAGCAAGACTAATCAGGGCGCGCGCGCGTTCCGGGACTGATTTGCCCTTCAGGTTTACAACCCCGTATTCGGTCACCACGTACATCACATCGGTACGCGGGGTGGTCACGACATTAGAGTCGGCGATGCGCGCGACGATACGGCTGTCGCGCCGGCCCTCGCGCTCGTAGGTGGACGACATGCACAAAAAGGCCTTGCCGCCGCGCGAGGCATAAGCCCCACGCATGAACTGCAGCTGGCCGCCGGTACCACTGATTTGCCGCAAACCGGCGGTCTCCGCGCAGGCCTGGCCGGTCAAATCGATCTGTGCCGCGTTGCAGATCGCGACAACTCGATCGTTCTGCATAATCCGATGCGGCAGGTTCGTATAGTCAACCGGACCGGCGAGACAGGCGGAATTGCGGTCGAGGAATCGATACAACGCGGCGGATCCGGCGGCAAAGCAGTATGCCATCTTGAAACGATCGAGGGCCTTGTGCGCGCCGGTTACCTTTCCCGCTTCGTAGAGCTTCATCAACGAATCGACGAACATCTCGGTATGCACGCCGAGGTCTTTGACGGGAGAATCGACGAGCAATTCGCAGACCGCGTTGGGCATCGCGCCGATGCCGATTTGCAGACATGCACGATCCTCGATTTGCTCGGCAATCAGTTGCGCGATCGTTTGTTCGAGCGGCCCGGCGGGAGGATTGCGCAGCTCGGGCATCGATCCCATGCCACCGTCGATCACATAATCGACGTCGGCGATATGGACATCGTTTTCAACCCCCGCGACGTAGGGCATACTCTCATCGGTTTCGACGACGAGTATATTCGCTTTCTCGCTAATCGCCTTGTGATAGGTTACCGCGCCGCCGAAATTGAAGAAGCCGTGCGTATCCATCGGCGCGGTCTTGAGAACCGCGATGTCGACGTCGACGAAGCGGCGATAGTAGTCGGGCGCTTCACCGAAGTTCATCGGTATATGATGGCAACGACTGCGATCATGCATGTTGCGCTCGAGTCCTGAGAAGTACCAGGAAAGGTATTCGACGTGGTGACCTTCAGGATCGGCTTCGACCGCGGCACGAGGCCGCAACGCCAGGCATCCACGCAGGGCGACGCCTTCAAGCTCCTTGATTCGCGCGGCGAGTGCAGCGTCGAACAAGTCAGGCTGTCCGACGCCGAAGCCGTAGTCGAGCCAATCGCCCGATTTGACCAGAGCCGCCGCCGCTTCGGCCGTTATCGTCTTGCCTTTACGCTCTGAAGCAAACGAAGATGCCATCATTAACTCCAACCAGGTCGGTAACTTTGTCCGCTGCGCGATCGCGGGCCTTCGCTTGACTGCGACCCTTGCATAAGATTTGTTTCATCGCGCGATTCAAATCAATGCCAAGTGTGGAACCTCTCGAACGAGCGACGGTGAATCAACCGCGCCGCGCGCCTTTGCTTGTGCTATTTCTCACGGTCTTCATCGACCTGCTGGGATTTGGCATCGTTATCCCGTTCCTGCCGATTTACGCGCAAAGACTCAACGTCGGAGCCACGGGCGTTGGACTTATCCTGTCATCCTATTCGCTGATGCAGTTCGCCTGCGCACCGATTCTTGGCCGAATCTCGGACAAGATCGGGCGCCGGCCCGTGATCATGCTCGGACTGCTGGGCTCGTCGATAAGTTACGTAATTTACGGATACGCCGACTCCTTCAGCGGACTCTTGATTTCGCGCATGGTCCACGGCGCCTGCGCGGCGACGATCTCGACCGCGATGGCCTATGTTGCGGACAGCACCAGCGAGGGCAAGCGCGCGCACGGAATGGGGATGATCGGCGCCGCGTTCGGCCTGGGCTTCGTGCTCGGCCCCGCAATCGGCGGGCTGCTTGGTCATTCGAGTCTGCGTACTCCCGTCTTCGCCGCGGCCGCACTTACTTTTGCGAACCTGATCTTTGCGGCGATCGCGCTACCCGAATCGCATCAGCGATTGACAGCTCGGATGACTTTGCAATGGCGCCGATTGTTCGAACCCGTACTTACGCTGCCGTCCCAATTGATCCGGCATCATCTGTCGTCGCTCTTCTGGATCGCATTCCTTGGAACGTTCGCGATGGCCGGATTCGAAACCACCTTCGCGCTGCTCGCGCGGCGGAACTTCGGCTATTACGCATATGGCGTCGGTGGATTACTCGCTTTCGCCGGAATCGTACAGGCGGTAACGCAAGGCTATCTAATCCGTAAGATTTCTTCGCGGGCCGGCGAATTAAAGCTGATCCGCGGCGGTTTGGTCGTATTCGCGATCGGCATGGCGCCGATGGCGAGTGTCGCCTCACCGGCGATGCTGCTGGTTACACTGGCGCTGCTGTCACTTGGCTACGGTTTCGTCAGCCCCTCGATCGCGAGCCTGATCTCCAAACGCACCGAACAATTCCAGCAGGGCGAAGTGCTGGGACTGAATCAATCGTCGCTGGCGCTGGCGCGCATCTGCGGACCTGTCGCCGGTGGATTCGTCTACCAGCACCTCGGAGCACCGGCTACGTATGTAGGCGGCGGGATGGTCGCAATTCTCGCGCTATTGCTCGCGAACGGGATTAAGCCGGACGGCGAAACGTCCGAGGAGAGACCACCACGTTAAATGTAGTTCTTGTCTTTCACGTCTTCGGCGTAATCATGTGGATCGGGGGCCTGCTGCTGATCACCTCGATGATGAGGGTGGTGCCCGATGAGGTCGGTGCGGCCCGAGAGCGCCTGATAGTCGTGGCGCGACGGCTTTTTATCGTGAGCGCTAATGTCGGCGCCGCCATCGCGATACTCTTCGGTATTGGGGGACTGATCGCCGAACCGGGGTTGCTGGAATCGGGATGGATGCACGTGAAGATCCTGCTGGTGGTCTTCATGCTGGTGATTCACGTGCGGCTCTACATGCGTATCAACGCAGCCGAGAATGATCCGAGCGCGGCGTCGCGGCGAGAGTTCACCGCGCTTCACGGCATCGTCAGCCTGCTTCTTCTCGCGATTCTTTACCTCGTCATCGCCCGGCCATTTTAAGAGTGTTGCATCAGAGTTCCGCGACTAACGGCCGCTACGCGCCAGCGTAGGCCCGGTCGGCGGCAACCAACGCCGCTCCACGCGCGATCTCGATACCCATACCCGTCAGTATCGTCTCGAGCGCGTTCAGGATCAGCATCACGTTCTCGCGCCGCGATGATTCACCCATCAGCCCGATGCGCCATACCTTGCCTTTGAACGCCCCGAGCCCGGCGCCGACTTCGATATTGAAAGTACGTAGCAGTTCACCTCGCACCTTGACGTCGTCGATCCCGCCGGGCACGCGCACGGCGGTGAGTTGCGGCAGTCGATGCCCCTCCTGCGCGGCGAGCTCCAGGCCCATCGCGACGAGACCCTCCTTGAGCGCTCTCGAGTTTGCCTCGTGACGCTTGAAGCGAGCCTCGAGTCCCTCTTCGTGGATGATCCGCAAAGCCTCGTAGAGCGCATAGTTCATCGTGATCGGCGCGGTGTGATGGTAGACGCGCTCGGCGCCCCAATAACGCTCGATCATCGCCAGATCGAAATACCAGGAGCGGCTCTTCTGCTTGCGATTACGCACTGCTTCCCGCGCGCGATCGCTGAACGTCACCGGCGCCAGCCCGGGCGGCGCACCGATTCCCTTTTGCGTGCAACTGTAACAGGCGTCGATTTCCCAGCGATCGATCTCCAAAGGCACGCATCCGAGCGACGTCACCGCGTCGACCAGCATCAGCGCACCATAGCGATGCGCCATGGCGCCGAGCTGTTCGATCGGTTGGTAAGCGCCGGTGGAAGTCTCCGCGTGCACGACCGCGAGTAACTTGGGTTTTTTCGCAGCTTTGAGCGCCGCCTCGAGACGTTCGGGCTCGACGATTCGGCCCCATTCCGACTCGACCCGATGTACCTTCGCCCCCAGGCGCTCGGTGGCGTCGCAGACTCGCTCGCCGAAAACTCCGTTGGCTCCGACGACTACCTCGTCACCCTCTTCGACCAGGTTGGCGATCGCCGTCTCCATCCCGGCCGAGCCGGTGCCGGATACCGGGAAGGTGATCTCATTTTGGGTTTGAAAGACCAATCGGAGAAGCTTCTTGATGTCTTCCATGACCCGCACGAAATCGGGATCGAGATGCCCAACCATCGGCGATAGCATCGCCTTCATTACGCGCGGATGGATGTTCGAGGGACCGGGTCCCAATAGTATACGAGCCGCTGGCTGTAGTTCTGCGAATGAATTCGGCAAGTTGAGACACCTCTTCTCGCGAGCCTGAATCGTCTCTCGGCCGCGCGTTCGGCGGACGGACCACCGCCGCGTATTATTAACCGCAAGCCCGCCGACGGCCAAGCGCGCTTTTCCGAAATCGGGGCTTTTGCATACTATAGTAGCGGCAATGCATCCCAACGGGCATAAACCCTTGAATTCGCGGCTGGTCGGTGAATTCCGCGAGATTCTCGGTGATGACGGCATCGTTTCGCACGCGACCGAACTCAAGGTCTATGAATGCGACGGCTGGACTATCGAGAAAAACGTGCCGGACGTTTTGCTTCGGCCGCGCAACACCGCGCAAATCAGTGCGATTTTGAAACTGCTTCACCGTGACGGGGTCGCCTTCGTGCCGCGAGGCGCAGGCACCGGCTTGTCCGGCGGATGCCTCCCGATCGATGCGCCGGTGATGATTTGTACGTCGCGCATGAACAGGATTCTTTCGATCGATGTCGCCAACCGGCGAGTCGAGGTCGAAAGCGGTGTCGTCAACCTGCACGTGAGCAACGCGGTAAAGCCCCACGGATTGTTCTACGCGCCCGATCCGTCTTCGCAGGTCGCATGCACTATCGGCGGGAATATCGCGGAAAATTCCGGCGGCCCGCATACGCTCAAGTACGGCGTTACCACCAATCACGTACTCGGTCTTGAGATCGTGCTACCCGACGGCACCGTCGCGGAGTTGGGCGGTCCCACCGAGGAACGATGCGGCTACGACCTGGTCGGCGCGGTCGTCGGCGCCGAGGGCACCGCTGGTATCGTTACTCGCGCGACTCTGCGCCTGGTGCGCGAGCCGGAAGACCATCGCACGATGCTCGCGATCTTCGCCGACGTGGAGGCCGCTACCCGTGCGGTTTCGGCGATTATCGCGGCGGGGATAATCCCCGGTGCCATCGAGATGATGGACCAGCTCGTAATTCGCGCGGTCGAAGCAGCTTTTCACGCCGGTATTCCCGAAGACGCCGGCGCCGTCCTCATCGTTGAACTCGATGGACTGGCGGCAGCCATGGATGAGCACGCGCGCCAGGTTACCGAGTTCGTACGCGCCGCCGGCGCTCACGAAGTGCGCCTTGCGCGGGACGAAAATGAACGAACGACGCTGTGGAAGGCGCGCAAACGCGCGTTCGGCGCCGCCGGACGCCTTGCGCCCAACTACGCGACCCAGGACGGGGTCGTGCCGCGAACCCGTCTACCCGATATTCTGCGCGCAATCTCCGCGATTAGCCGGCGTCACAATTTGCAGATTGGCAACGTCTTTCACGCCGGAGACGGCAATATCCATCCGATCGTGCTGTACGACGAGCGCGACCCGTCGCAAGTCCGGCGCGCTATCGACGCCGGCCGCGACATCCTAATCGCATGCACCGAAATGGGCGGCAGCCTGACCGGCGAGCACGGTATCGGCGCGGAAAAAATGAACGAGATGCCGCTGATCTTTTCGCCCGATGATCTGCTGGTGATGAGCGAGCTGCGCCGCGTCTTCGACCCCGACCAACGTTCGAATCCCAATAAGGTCATCCCTCAACCTGGAGGATGCGTTGAGGTCGCGACGCCGCGTCGGCAAGCCTCCCTCTGAAGCATCCCTCTCCGTCATGCGTAGCTTGCCCACGAGTTTCTTGCCCCTCGGTATTTTGCGATGACTGCCTCTATCGATACTTCCGCGCTCGCCCGCGACCTCGACGCATTGATCGGCAGCGAACGCGTGCGTCTGCCGCGCCCGCATGAGCTGCGCGCGGCCCGTTTGATCGTCGAGCCCGCAAGCGCCGACGAAATCGCCGAACTCGTTCGCAAGTGCGAGACCGACAAAATCACCCTGGCCGCTCTTGGCGCCGCGCGCACGCTCTCTCAGATCCGTCCTGCGCCCGTCGATCTCGGTGTCTCCCTGGCAAAACTTGATCGCATAGTCGCCTACGAGCCCGACGACATGACCGTCGTTGCCGAGGCCGGCTTGACGCTGGGTGCGCTCAATCGCGAGGTCGGCAAACGCGGTCAGCGCCTCGCCGCCGATCCCATCCATCCAGATCAAACCACGCTGGGTTCGCTGATCGCCGCGTCGAAATCCGGTCCGCTTCGTCTCAACGACGGCACCGTGCGCGATCTGTTAATCGGAATTCGTTTCGTCGGTCACGACGGGCGAATGATTCACGGCGGTGGACGCGTTGTCAAAAATGTCGCGGGCTATGATTTGATGAAGGTGATGACCGGTTCTTTCGGCACGCTCGGCATCGTTACGGAAGCAACCTTCAAGGTGCGCCCCATAGCGGATAACTACACGCTCATTTGCGCCGCGTATGATCGCGCTGGCGACGCTTTTGCCGCTGCGCGTTTGGCCGAAGCCGCGGCGCCGTTGCTTCATCTCGAGGTCGCGAGTCCCACGCTCTGCGCAAGCATCGGGATGCGCGACCGCTTCGTTCTATTCGTCGGTTTCGGCGGCAGCTCGACCGAAGCCGCGACCCAGCACGACCGGCTGATCGAGGCTCTGGGAGCCAATCTCAACGTACTCATCGGCGCGGACGCACTGGCCGCATACGAACAGCTGCGCGATCTCGACTATCCCGACGCCGCGCTCAGTGCTCAAATCGCCGTGCTGCCCGCCGAGCTCGGGCGCTGCCTCGTCGACGCGGGCGTTGAATTCCGTGCGCACGCCGCCTGCGGAGTCGCTCAACTCTATCTCGGCGCTCAGGCCGATTCGGCGGAGGTGCGCTCCGCCGTTCTGCGATGGCGCGAGATCGCGCATACGGCGCGCGGCCATCTGCGGGTTCTCGCGGTGCGTTCCGACGCTCATCCAGGCGTCGAATTTTTCGATCAGCCGCCACCGGCCGTGTTCACCCTGATGCGTAACCTAAAATCCGCGTTCGACCCGCGCGGGATTTTCAACCCCGGATGCTTCGTCGGGGGACTCTGACGGATTCGCGATGGCCACCACTCCGCATACCACCAGTGCTGCTTCCACCACCGCGACTCGTGAGACGCACTCGCCCGGCGGGCAAGAGAATCGTCCCGCCGTGCAACAACCTGCGCGCGGTGTCGTCGATTACGAATTGCTCTTCGATTGCGTCCATTGCGGGCTCTGCCTGGAGGCATGTCCGACCTACGTTGTGACCCGCGCCGAGATGGATTCGCCGCGTGGGCGTATCTATTTGATGAAGGCGCTCGCCGAAGGGCAACTCGAACTCGACGCCGAGGCCGTGCGTCATCTCGATCTTTGCCTCGAATGTCGCGGATGCGAAACCGCGTGCCCGTCGGGTGTTCGTTATGGCCGGCTGATCGAAAAGGCGCGCGTCTATATCGAACGCAACTGGCGTCGCCGCTTCACGGATCGTCTACGCAACCAGATTATCGCCGCAGTTTTCCCCTATCCCGGCCGCCTGCGGATTTTACTTTCGCCGCTCGCGCTGCTCGAGCGCGCCGGTTTACGGCCGCTCCTGGAAAGACTGGCCCCCGCATCCCTTCGTGAATGGATCGGGTTGTTGCCGCCGATGAACCGCACTGACGCGCCCTCATATCCGCCATCTCCCCGCGCAGCCTCGAAGACTGACGCGCCGACCAGAACCGCGGTGGTGCATCGCGGTTGCGTCGCGCAAGTGCTGACACCATCCGAAAACAGCAACAGCGAACGGGCACTCGAGGCCGCCGGGTACCGCGCGGTGCGTCTCGATCGCACAGTGTGTTGCGGCGCACTCGATCTGCACAACGGCAATAGTGCGCGGGCGATGGAGTTCGCGCGCGCCAACGTCCGCGCATTGAGTGCGTGCGGCGCGGACGCGATCGTCTCGGCCGCCTCGGGGTGCGCCGCGGTAATCGCTGCCTATGGCGAATTGCTCAAGAATGATTCCGAACTCGCGGATACGGCGCGTCAGGTCTCTTCACGCGTCGCCGACCTGAGTTCGCTGATCCTCGCCGGTGAAAATCCCTTCACGCGCGAATTCCACGCCACAGTCGCGTACCATGACTCGTGCCATCTCGTGCACGGACTTGGCGTACGCGAACCCCCACGCAGGCTGTTGCGCTCGATCCCGGGCGTTACGCTGCTGGAATTGGCCGAGTCGGACCTGTGCTGCGGCTCCGCCGGCAGTTACAACCTAACGGAACCCGCCATGGCGCGCGATTTGGCGCGGCGCAAAGCCGATAACGTCGTGGCGACCGGCGCCGATTATCTCGTGCTCTCGAATCCTGGATGTGAATTTCAAATTGCGGCTGAGTTACATCGCCGCGGCGCCAAGACCCGCGTGATCCATATCGCGGACTTTTTGGCGCTGGCCGCCGCGGGCAATCCTCGCGCCTGACGGAGTTTCCGGCGTCGCCGCCCTAGCCCGCCTGTCCGGTATGCCGCAGATATTCCGCGAGCAGCACCGCACCGCGTCCCGCGCCCATCGCCGCGTTGTGACTTACGAGCAGATACTTCAATCCGTTGGGTAAAACCTCGTCCTCGCGCACCCGTCCGACCGAAGTCGTCATTCCGCGTTCGGCGTCGCGATCCAGACGCGGCTGCGGCCGCATCGGATTCCGATGCACCGTGATCATATGCTTGGGTGAGTTGGGCAATCCGATCGAGGTGAACTCGCGGCCGTATTCCTCGAACGCGGCGATCGCCTGCTCGACCGAGGCTTTCCGCTTGAGACTCACCGTGACCGCTTCGGTATGACCGGCCAGCACCGACGCCCGCGTGCAGGTCGCGCTGATCCTGATGGGTTGTTCGCCGATCGCGCCTTCGACCACGCGCCCGAGGATCTTGCGCGTCTCGATCATCACGCGCTCTTCCTCGCGCGGGATGTAAGGCGCGATATTCTCCACGATATCCAGCGCCGGCAGGTCGCGCCCCGCGCCGGAGATTCCCTGCATCGTCGTGACGATCACCGAATCGACGCCGAAACGCACGTCCAGCGCCTTGAGCGTAACCGCGAGTCCCGTTGCCGTGCAGTTCGGTAACGTGGCGATAAAGCCTTTCCATCCGCGCCGCCGCCGCTGTTCGTTGACGATCGCGATGTGATCGAGATTGACGCCCGGGATAACCAGCGGCACATCCGGTTCCATCCGATAAGGACGCGCGGTGCTGATCGTCGGTACATGCTGCGCGTAGATCGGCTCGAGTTCGCGCGCGGCTTCGGATTCAACCGCCGCGAAAACCAGCTTGATCCCGTCCAGGCGCAACGATTTCGCCTCCTGCACCTCGAGGCCGAGCGCCGACCGCGGCGGCTCGCAACCCTCGACGTACCAGCGGCGCATCCCGCTTTCGCGGTCGGTGATCGCATCGTCGAAATTGCGCCCGGCCGATCGCTCCGACGCGGCCAGTGCCGCTATCTCGAAATCCGCATGTCCATCGAGGGCTGCCAGCACCTGCTGCCCGGCAATCCCCGTGGCTCCCACCACTGCTACTGGAATCTTCATTGCCTTTTCAGAAAAACGTCGCGATTTTTCTCAAGCGTACAGGCGGCGCGAGTTTCGGTAAAGCCGCCTTCCGCCACCTAGACCCTGGTCTCGATCCAGCCCTCGACCAGCCCCAAAAGCTCGTCGCCACGACCGGTCATCCGATGGTCGGCGCCGTCGAGGAGCTTTAGCGTTTTGGGATCGCCGGCCGCTTCGTAGAGCACGCGCGAGCATTGGTCGGGCAAAATCGAATCGGCCGTTCCATGGATCAAAAGCAGCGGCTTGGGTTTCAGCTCGCCCACCACGTGCGCCCCCGCGAGTTGGCTCGAGATGGCGATCACCGTCGTCACCGCCTCATGCAACGTCCCCGCATTGATTACCACCGCACCGCCGAAGGAATGACCGATCAGCGCGGCACGCTCGTGGCCCAGCGCCTTTAGGAAATTCAGCGTCGCCAGCGTATCGAGCAGGCATTCGTTGAAATCGTTGGGCGTCCGATAGTTCATCCGCGCAACGGTCATCCCCTGGCGCGGCAGCTCGAGCCCGAGGCGTGGATAAAGCATCGCGGGTCCGTCGAATCCTCCGATCGCGCCGCAGACGCACAGCACCGCCCGCTGCGCCTTTTCGCCGCCGGCATGCACGACCACCGGGATCATTCCGCGCGTCGTCCGAATCGCAACCTTGCGCGCTCCCGCGACTTCGTCGCCCGGCTCGACTCCCAGTATTTCGATCTCGAGTTCTTCGTCCGCCATCGGTTTACTCGTGAATGGATTGTCGCCAATATCTCACGCGCTGATTTGATTCTCCAGCAATCGGACGGGAGCCTGCGTGCGGAAATCTACTCCCGCCAACGTGCCGCACCCGAAAAAACGAGGCCGCCCGCGTATTGCGAACGGCCTCGGGCGCCTATCTTTTAACGCGCGATTACTTTCCGATCGCGGCGTGCAACTCCGAACAGCATTCCGCCACGGCCTGCTTTCCGAGGTCGAGCGCCGACGCCATGCTCACGAATCCGTGGCAGACGCCGTTGTAGCGCTTCGTCTTCACCTTGACCCCGGCCTTGCGCAGCGCCTCGCCGTAAGCCTCGCCTTCGTCGCGCAACGGATCGATTTCCGCGGTAAGTACGAAGGCCGCCGGCAACCCCGAGAGGTTCTTCGCCAGTCCCGGACAGGCGTACGGATTGGTCTTGTCCTTCGCCGCTAAATAATGGTTGTAGAACCAGTCCATGTCCGCGCGCGAGAGGATATAGCCGTCCTTCGAGAATTCGCGCTGCGACGCCGTCTCGTTCGCACAGTCAGTCGCGGGATAGATCAGCAGCTGGCACGCGATCTTAGGGCCGCTCTTGTCCCGCGCCATCTGGGAAACCACCGCCGCCAGGTTTCCGCCGGCGCTATCTCCCCCCACCGCGATACGATTCGCATCGATATTGAGCGCGCGCGCGTTCTCGGCCACCCACTTGGTCGCGGCATAGCAGTCGTCGGGCGCCGCCGGAAACTTATGCTCGGGAGCGAGCCGATAATCCACCGAAACAGTTACGCAACCGGCGCCGTCGGTCGAGGTCTCGGCATAGAACGTCGTGGGTTTCGATATTGCCGATAACCCATCCGCCGCCATGGAAAAACACCAGCACGCCAAACGGACCGTTGCCGCGCGGCGTATAGACTCGCACTGGAATCTGGCCGCCAGGCCCCGGAATCTTCCGATCCTCGATTTTGCCCACTTCCTTGGGCTGACCGCGAAATGCGGCGAACATCGTATCGATCGCCTGGCGCGCCTCGGCCGGCGCCATGTCATGGAACGCCTTCCCACCTGCCCCCGCCGCCTGGTCGAGAATCGCCTTCATCTGAGGATCAATCTGCATAACCGCCTCCTGATTGCCGGAATCGGCTCGTTTAATCTGGCATTACTCACATGGAATGACTGCGATCCTTAAGTAAACCAACGGGCCTTGGCAAGCTCGGCAAACGCCGCCCCCGGGCTCCTATCTCGTGCGGCGAACTTCGATACGAGGCTCGGATTGGCCCTCCCAGCGGAACGAGTACGTCGAGCCGTGACGCACATTGTTAACCAGGGCGGGGCGAAAGCAGGCAAGACAAGTCCCTCCATTGTTACGCACGCTTGGATAGACAATTCCGAGTGAACCCGCGTCGTGAAGCTCCTGCGCGAGTCCCTGCGACGCTTCGTAGCTCTCGGGATTCAGGTACTTGCCGAAACTCGGGTCGTTCCGGATATCGTGAAATTCCGCCGCGAAATCCGCGCGGTAATCATCAAAAGTGACCTCTTCCTCGAGCCAGTTCACCTCCAGGAGTTCGAGCCACTTGTGATAGCCGACCTCCGCCTGCGCCGTCTCCAGCTCAAAGGCCGCGTACCAGGCGCCTCGCTCCGGCCCGTTGAAGCGGCTGCCCTGCGGATGCGAATGGCAGTAGGCGGCGTTGACGATCGTGCAATGGGGCACGTTGAAGACGAGTTCATCAACGCCGATACCGGGCAGCAAATTTCTCTCGGCCAGGAGCCGGTCATTGGTCGCATTATCAAGGTCGAAGACCACTTTCAGGTCCTCGTCGTTGTCGGCCAGCCGCACCAGAACGCTATCGCTCGAGTCACTATATTTCGACGGTATCAGCCGATGGGTATCATCCTGCCTGAGCAGCCCGACAGGCGGCAACTTCATGCACCGCCCCTTCGCGCATCGAGCAATCGTCGCACCGTCTGCATCGCCGGCTGCCCGCCGTTGATCATGTACTTCAGCGGCGTTTGTCCGCCGAAAATGCGATTGCTATTCGGCAATTGAATCCATTCGTCCGCAAGTCTCTCCGAATAAAGAATGTTCAACGCCTTGAAAATCCCGATCAGGTACGAAATCCGGATCAGCCGGTCGGCATCGAGCCTTCCGTCGCGCCTCTTCTTCATCGCGTAGAAGCGCCCGTTGGAAACGCCACCGAGGAGCATGCGCCCCTCGACGTCTCGCACCTTCCAATGTTCCATTATTTTGAAAAAGGTACGGACGGCAGCCGGACTGACTCGTTCCAGCTCGACGCTCGAGGTCAGGTCTATCCCGAGCGACGGTTCGTAGAGAGTTCTGGGGTAAGTGGAGGCCTGAGGCATCAGTTACTCTCCCATAATGGAATCATTTTACTCCAATTTTGGAGAATGTCCAGATCGCGATCGCGAATGAAATCCCGCAATCGGCCTGTCACGTAGTACCTGCTCTCCTGCCTCCGATGCTCGGATTACCGGTTGGCCATGACCGCGACGGGCGCGCCCGCCATCGCCGAGCCGGGAATCTCTGCCAGCCATCGATTCAACTCTGGGATCAGTACTTCGAGGCTTCTCATCGATTGCAGCTCGGCCAGCACGGTGGCGCGTTGCTCGAGACTCCACGAGGTGAGCCGCGCGAACCTTCCCTCTTCGAGGCGCGAGCCGAACTGCTCGATCGGCGTGTGCAAATCCTCCGGCGAGTACTCTCGTGCGATCGCCTGAGCGGCGCGGCGGTTGAAGCATTCCTTGCCGCTGTAGAAGTCGAGCCACGCCTGGAGCTGCCGGCCAACCGGCGCCAGCGTCGCCTCGCGTGCCAATTCGGTCAGCGGGTCCAAACGAGGAGTGGAAGCGGCGATGCGCGCGGTTGTGATCGAAGCCAATCGGTTCGCGATACGCCGGAGCGTGCCGGCCGCTTCGACAATCGCGTTACAATCGACCATGCTGCCGCGGCCCTCCATCTGCCCATCACCGGCGACCTCGAGAATTTCCGCGAGCATCTGCATGGCATTCGCGTCGACCCGTTGAATCTCATTCTCGCTGACACCCGCGGCGCCCCCCGGCGCCAGCGCCAGGGTATCGCGGATAACCTGGCGTATCCTCGGCAGCAGCGAATCGCCTGCATATTCCGGCCACACGATGGAAGTTACGATTGCTACGACAAAGGTTCCCAGCAAAATTCCCCAGATACGCCACAGCGGTTCATAAACGTCGGTCGCCGGGCCCAGATCGGCGAACGCCAGCGCGAACGCAACGCCGATTTGCCGCCCCGCGTATGAGATACGCCCGGTCGCCTGCACACAGTACGCCGAGATGATGAAGACGATGAACGACGCCAGCAGATAACCCAGAAGCGTGTCGGAGCTGGGCGAGACAATCATTATCGCGAGAAGCGCTATTGCTCCGCCGATCACCGCGCCGGTGATGCGCAGAATCATCTTGTAGAGCGCAGCGCCGTAGGTCGGAAGCGCGGTGATTAACACGGTAATCAGGATCGTAAACAGTTCCGGGCGATGGGTGATGACGCCGACCGTGAAGCCAATCACCACGCAGAGGCCCACCTTCGCGGAGTAGCGAACGAGCGCCGGATCAGGCGGCCCTTTCGGCTGCGCGACCGCTTTATTCGATGAACCTGCGGCCTGCGACTGCTGCGGTTCGTCCACCAGACGCTCGATATGCCTGGTCAGCACCCCGATCGAATCGACGAAAGAGGCGAGATTCTCCACCTCCGCCGAACTCGCCGTGCCGATATACCTCGGTCTCACCTGAAGGATACGCGCTGAAAGCGTGTCCATTGCCGCGCGCGCCCGTATCCGCATTGCGGAAGACGGCTGGTCGGCACCGACCTCGATTCGCTGCGGCATCTCACGGGCGAGATCCTCGAGCACCACCGCCAGGGCTGCGGTCGCTGCTTGAATTTCAGGCCGCACCATCGCCCGAATTCCTCGCGCCGTCTCCTGCAAAGCCGTGACGGTCAGGCGGTCCACCTCGAGGTTGATCCGCGCGACTCGCGTGATTGCGGCCAGCAGGATCGCATGGCGATATCCGGAAATCCCCTCCGCCGTTGCCTGATCCAGAAGCGCCATATGGGACGGTAGCGCGGAAGTCGGAGGCGGCAGCGCCGGCCGCTCCACTGCTTGATAATCGAGATAGAAGGCCGAGGCCTCGATCAGTCGCGCGCGGGCGCGCCCGACGCTGTTTCCCAACGCCTCCATCAGGATTTTTTCGCCCGGATCGGGCCACAGCCAATTGTCAAATAAAACCAGCACGCCGAACGCGATAACGCATCCGCCGAATGCGCCGGCGGCGTTCCAGCCAATCTCTTCGGGCGCATAAATCACGCCGAAGAAGGTGTTCAGGCACACCACCTCGATCAGCAGGAGAGAGGGCCCGACTTTCCAGATCGTTCCGAAATAGGTCGAAAGTGATAGCGCGGCGAATAGGAAGGGCAGCATCAGCCAGGGTGTTTCCGCCAAGGTGCGAGCCATCACCACCGCCACCACCAGCGCTAACGCCTCCGCGATCAGAAATCCCGCCGCCCGGCGTGCCGACATCATCGGCCCGGCCCCCGCCAGGAGCCACACGAAATAGGTGCCGAATTCGTTGTAAACGTGACAGATGGCGATCAGGCCGGCGGCGATCGTCACGATGGTCGCGATACGGGCGGCAGTGCGGAATTTTCGCGGGCTGGGCGCGAGCTCCCGCGCGATCAATCGCTCGAACTGATCGAGCCAACCGGACGACTGCGCGATTCGAAGATCCTGTTTAACGAAAGCGGACATCATTCACCGGACAAAAGTCCGCCCTCGAATCTTACAGACGCAATCGTAGCCCCGCGAACGCCGGCATCCTCGCGGCATCTTGGCGGCATCTTGGCGGCCTCCGCGAGGCGCCTCGCTGACGCGCTCTTCGCAGACTGCTTCTAAAGTCTCAGCGCGGCCGGCTTCAAGTCGCCTTCAACCTGATCAGCAGGCACCGCGTCACTACTGCGCCGATTTACCTCGAAACAACCCAGCGGAAATTGATCATGCCGATTGGGTATTACTCGCGCTTGGGGATCACGGTCGGATCGTTCAAAGGACTCCAATTGAGCGCGATCTTCTCGTACTGGATAACCGTAGTTACTAGGATACTAACTGACCAGCCGAACATCAGGAGCCCCATCATCGAAATCAGAACTTCCGAGAAACCAATGCGCGGAGGCGGTAGCGCGCCGCTATAACCCAGGCTCGTATAGGAAATACCGGCAAAGTACAGCGCGGATTTAAAGCTCGAAAATAAGCTGAGGGCGCGCAGGCACAGTCCCCAAAAGCCGATTTCCAACAGATGCAGCATCAACAACTCGATCACGATAAGCATGATTACCAGCTGTCCGCGGGCTACCTTGCGTTCCCTGATGACAAAACCAAACAGCCGCGGCCGCTGCGCAACGATGAGTACGGTGCCGACCGAGTGAAGCAGCACCGTCACCAGAACCGACGCAAGATTCCAGGCTATGGAGAACAGATCTAGTTGCACGTGCCTTTGATGCGGTAATTCGACCGGCCCCCATTTTCAACTGCGAGCACAAATACCCTTGGCAATGCGCAAACGCAAAGTGAAAATTCGGGACTTTTCGACGCTTGCCGTACACCCAAAGCGGACACAACCGTAGGTTGCGCATCGGCCAAAACGCGGCAGCGTCGTCGATCAGTTCGCAGGAGCCAAAAGATGAGTGCCACCGTCACGACGGCGCGGATCCCCGCGCTGCGTCAACTCTCTTTCCTCGACCGCTATTTGACTCTCTGGATATTTCTCGCGATGGCCGTTGGCGTCGTCCTCGGATTGCTCTTCCCGGGTATCAAGAATGCCTTTGACCGTTTCGCCATCGGCACGACTTCCATTCCCATCGCCATCGGACTCATCCTGATGATGTACCCGCCGCTGGCGAAGGTGAACTACGACGAGCTGGGCGACGTCTTCCGCAATTGGCGCATACTCGGTCTCTCCTTGCTGCAAAACTGGATAATCGGTCCTATTCTGATGTTCGCGCTCGCCATCATCTTCCTGCGGCACCGGCCGCAATACATGGTCGGCCTGATTCTAATCGGTCTCGCCCGATGCATCGCGATGGTAATCGTGTGGAACGATCTGGCCGATGGAGATGCCGACTATTGTGCCGGGCTGGTCGCCTTCAATTCGCTTTTCCAGGTGCTGTTCTTCTCTCTCTACGCGTTCTTCTTTATAACCATGCTGCCGAAATGGCTGGGGTTGGGCGGCATGGTCGTGCACGTCACAATTGCCGACATTGCGCAAAGCGTCGGCATCTATCTCGGCGTACCGTTCGTTGCCGGTGTCACGACCTGGACGGTTCTCACTCGTCTGCGGGGAAAGCTCTGGTACAGAAGGCAATTCATACCGAAGATCAGTCCGCTCACTCTGATCTTCCTGCTTTTCACCATCGTCATAATGTTCTCGATAAAGGGCGGGACCATCGTGAAGCTGCCGCTCGACGTGGTTCGGATAGCGATTCCGCTGCTGCTCTATTTTGTGATCATGTTTGTTCTTTCGTTTGTGCTGAGTCGTAAGGCCGGCGCGAACTATCCGCAAACCGCGACCCTCTCTTTTACCGCCGCGTCGAACAATTTCGAGTTGGCGATTGCGGTCGCGGTCGCGACCTTCGGCATCGACAGCGGCGCAGCCTTCGCCGCCGTAATCGGCCCGTTGATCGAAGTGCCGGTCATGATTGGGCTCGTCGACGTCGCGCGTTTTGCGCGGACGAAATACTTCCTCAAATAAGCTGCTGCGGCTGGACTGGCGGAGGCGAATCGGGCAACTCGGCACGAGCCGGGCAGCCTCAATCGCTTAGCGGCTCAATGCCGCCAAATCATCGAAAAATTGCGGATAGGTCTTGGCGACGCATCCGGGGTTGCTGATTCGCATCCCGGCGACCTTAAGTCCCGCTATGGCAAACGCCATCGCGATCCGATGGTCGTCGTAGGTCTCGATCAAGGCCGGATGGAGCGTCGACGGCGCAATTCCGAGCCCGTCGTCAAATTCCTCGACCCGCGCTCCTATCCGCCTCAATTCGGTCGCGATCGCCTGAATACGATCGCTCTCATGATGACGAATGAAGCCGACCTTGCGGATCCGCGTCGGCGAGGAGGCAAACGGCGCCATCGCGGCAATCGTCGGCACCATGTCCGGCATCGAGTTCATCGCGACGTCGACGCCCGCCAGTTGTTCGCCCCCGGTTATCGTTACCGAATCGGCGTTCCACGCCACCGTCGCCCCCATCCGCTGCAAAATATCGAGCACCCCGAGGTCCCCCTGCACCGAATCGCGGGCGAAGCCGGCCAACGTCACCCGACCGCCGACTAATGCCGCCGCGGCGGCGAAATAGCTCGCGCTCGAGGCGTCGGGTTCCACGGTAAAGTTGCAACTGCGGTAGCGCTGCCCGCCGGGCACCGTGATGATGTCGGCGTCAATCGAACCGCGCGCACCCCACCGCTCCATGACCCTGAGCGTCATCTCGATAAACGGCCGCGCCGTATCGCCTCGCACCGTGAGTTTCAGCCCGTTGCGCCAAAGCGGAGCGGGCATCAACAGCGCGGAAACGAATTGCGAGGAAAGGCTCGCATCGATCGCCGCCTCCCCACCGGCGAACGTCCGCGCCGACGTATCCACCACAATCGGCGGACAGCGATTGCCCTGCTCGCTGGCCGCGTCTACCCCGAGCGCATTCAGCGTGTCGATCAGCGCGCCGATCGGCCGCTCACGCATCCGCTGATTTCCGTCGATACGAAACTTGCCGCGTCCAAGCGTCAAAAATGGCGCCAAAAAGCGCATTGCCGTGCCTGCACCGCCGATATTCAACTCGGCGTTGGCTGCGGCAATCGTGCCCCCGCGACCATCCACGACAATGCGATGGTTGCGCTCGTCGATCGCAACCGCGAAGCCGAGCCTTTGCAGCGCGGCCGCCATCTGGCGGGTATCGTCACTGAGCAGTACCCCCTCGATTTCCGAACGCCCGTCGGCCATCGCCGCCAGAATCAGGGCGCGATTCGTGATGCTCTTCGAGCCGGGGACCGACACCGTCGCATCCAGGGGACGGCGCGGCGGCGTTATCGCGATTTCGTCAGCAGGCACAACAAAATGAGCTTAGCCATGCGACGAAACCTGTCACAAGCCACGACCGCGGACGCCCCCCGACCCGGCCTCCTCATCCACACTCCACCGGACGTCCATGCGCGCGTCTCAGGGGTTCTGTGGGCCGTTGGCGCTATACTGTGGATGCGACCGCATGCGGCCGCTTTAGCCGTCCACCGAACCTAAGTCATAATCGATGCGCACACAGGAGCGGCTTTTCGATGACAACCACTAGCCAGGCGACGATGCAGGTCAAGCTGATCGATTTTGCCAACGCGCCGATGGAAAAACTCTACGCGGCCTTTCGCACCTGCTATTCGGCCGACAGCCCGATCGAGATTCTGGGAAAAGATCGAGACCGAAAAGATAAGCCGCGAGAAAATTCGTGAATTCATCGGTGAACGCCTCAAGACCGGCCATGCATCACCCCTAGAGCAGGTGGTTTTCTGGTTCGCGATCAGCGGAGTTTCGCGTTCGCTTTCTCATCAGTTCGTGCGGCATCGGATTGGAATCAGTTTCGAGCAGCAAAGCCAACGCTACGTGCGTTTCAAGCAGGATCGTCTCGCCTACGTGATGCCTGAGTCGTGGGAGCGGGCGAAACTCGAGGACGAATTCGCCGACCTTCTGACGCGAACCTCCGACCTCTATGCCAAGGCGCTGGCCGCCGGAATCCCCGCCGAAGACGCCCGCTTTATCCTGCCCAACGCGGCGCCGACCAACTTCCACGTCATGGTGAATTTCGCCGAGATGCTGCACATCTGCGACTTGCGCCTGTGCGTACGCGCGCAGTGGGAGATCCGTCGGATGGTGGCCTTGATGCGCGCGGAGATTAAGCGCGCCCTCCCGGAGATAGCCGTCTTTCTCCAACCGAAATGCGGCGAGAATCGGATGGGTTACTGCGACGAATCGTTACAGGACTGGCAGAAATGCCCGCTCGGCCGCGTCCGTCCGCACAAATCAGCCCTCTTCGAACTCTACGAGCGTTACGGCAGCCGCAAAGCCCAGGCGCTTCGCGAGGAAGATTACCGCGCGGTCGAGGAGAAAGAAGGGCTGTAGGCCTGCATCGAAGCAGGTTGGATCGAGGCAGGATGACCGCGACGGGCCATGCATTGCCTGTTGATATCTTCCGTCAAACCCGAACGTGAGGCTTTCAAATTGCCTCAAACGTTTCTATCATCGCGATGTAAGTCGCCGATGTAACTGAAACTTCACAGTTTGGCGAAATTTCACAATTTGAGACGATTGTGGGCCTGATTGAATCAACAGTTCCTGGCGCCGGCTACCGGCTGATCGATCCATGCGGTCGTTGCGGCCGAGCGGAAGGCGTCTTCAGCGTGCCGTGGCCGGATTTGCCCAAGGACGAATTCTTCCTTCTGTGCGAACGGTGCCTGTGGCGCAAGTTCCATGACCTGCCCAGGAACCGGATTCGGCGCGAACTGGTGAAAAAGGTCTTCCTTCGGCGCGTTTTCGACAGACCACCCCGCTAGCGCCCTCTAGATCAGCTTTATCGCTGCGACGCTCGATTCCTTCCCATTCGGGGCGCTTAGAGCTTCGCTGCCGGTTCCACCCAATCGCGCGCTATCCCTTCGAGATCCTTCACCACCTGGTCCTCGGCGCGTGGACTGAGCGAAGTCAGCACCACCTCCGATACGCCGGCGTCGCGATAGCGTTTGAGGTCGTCGCGCGTGATTCGTTTGCCGGTCGGCGACACTGCTATCTCGACATCGGAGAGCGAGCGTCCGTTCGCCTTCAGCATCTCCTCGATTCGCTTAATCTTTGCGGCAGCCTCGTCCGGCAGCAGATTAAACCCACACCATCCGTCGCCATATTCGGCGACGCGGCGCAGCGCCGGTCCGCTCTCGCCGCCAAAGAAGACCGGGAGCTTCCCACCCTGGATCGGCTTCGGTTTGGATCGCACGTTGTCGAAACGGACGAATTCACCGCTATAAGAGCTGGGATCCTGGCCCCACAGTTGGCGCATCGCGGCGATATATTCGCGCGTGCGATCCGCGCGCCGCTCGAACGGGATACCCAGCGCCTGGAATTCTTCCGCCAGCCATCCGATGCCGACGCCGAGCAACGCACGCCCGCCAGTCAAAAAATCGAGGGTCGCGATAACCTTGCCGAGAACCACCGGGTTGTGTTCCGGCACGAGGCAGATACCGGTGGCAAGACGAATCTTCGACGTCACCGCGCCGATGGTCGCCAGGGTAACGAACGGATCGAGCACGGGCGCGCCGGTGGGGGCCGCGAATCTACCGTCCGTCGCGTAGGGATATTTGGACTCGTACTGATCGAGCAGGACCACATGCTCGGGCGCCCAGAGCGTCGCGACGCCAAGACGTTCGGCGTTGATTGCGATGGTCTTCAGCAGTTCGCCGCCCGCCATCTTGCCCGACGCCATCGCCAGTATGCCGATTTTCATACGATATTCCGTCCTTCGATTGGAATGGGCCGTTTCAAACTGAGCACTAACACGAGCCGCGGGCGCCCAACAAACCTCGACGGCGCCTCGATGCGCGCTTCGGACGGAGTGCGCCGCCGATCACGTCGCCTCGCGTTTTTTTTCGCGGCAGCCGGTTTGATATATTCGATCGGGCGTACCGCCCTTCTATCAATCATGAATACCGGGCAGCCAATCATGAATATCGAGCAGCGATGAACACCGAGGTTGAGCGCGCGATCGAAGTATTCAATCGCGGCGATTACTTCGCCGCCGCGGAGGCCTTCGAGTATTCGGCGATTCACGTCGACCCACAGCACAAGGCGTTGGTCGGCGCGCTCAATCGTATCGCCGCCGCGCTCCATTTGCGTTTCGAACGCGGGGGTCATCGCGGCGCTCTCAACCTGCTGACGCAGGCGCTCGTCACTCTCCAGGACTGCGAACCTCATTGCGCGGGAATCGATGTCGAACGTCTATCTGCCGAGGTCGAGGCGTTTGCCGAGGAATTGCGGGCGGCGCCGCGCGATCAGGCACCCGGCCTGAAGCATCGGGCACGCATGTTTATCGAGCGGCGACGCGCGCCGAAGATAAACCGCGCCGTCTGAAAATCCCAGAGATTTCCGCAATACGTGCTTAAGATTAAATTAGCGTGAATACGCCTATGTTTGCTCCAGCAGAAAGTAATTCCACCCGGAAGATTGCACCTATACTATTACGCAGTCTCTTCACGCATTTGAGCGTGAGACGTTATTAGCTGGCAGGAGGGTTTTAAATGAGGAGGTTCAAGTTCTTGATGATCGCGCCGATTGCGGTCGCCGCGATTTCTATGGCGGGTTGCGTCTTTCTGCGATCGAGTTCAATTTCCGAAGTGCACGGCAAGGGCGCTCCGGTGAGCGCGTCGACGAGCGATCTGGGCTTTCTGCATCTGATTGAGCCCAGCAACATAACGGATGCGAGTGCGGGCAAACTCGTGGTGGGATGCCCCAGCGGCAGGGTAACCGACGTTCAGACTGAACTGAGCGTGCGCGACTTCCTCGGAATCGTTCAGGACTATGAGTCCGACGCCAATGGCGTCTGTCTGTAGACGGCTGAACGGAACAATTCAAGTGATTCGGAGGAAGATTCCATGAGAATATTATCGCGGTTTCGTGTCGCAGGATTTGCTCTGGTGTTGATGGGACTTTCAGGTTGCTTTTACCTGATGTCGGGGACGATCTCGGCCACTCCGGTAAAAGGCAGCAGCAACGTCTCAGCATCATCCTCGGACTGGGGTATCCTGTATTTGACGATTCCCAACGGCCTCACCTCGGCAACCAACGGACAACTCGTCGGACAATGCCCGAGCGGAAAGATTTCCGGCGTAACGACGCAATTGACGTTGCGCGATTTCTTCCTGGCACAGATGTACACGGTTACGGCGACTGGAGTGTGCCAATAAAGCCCGTTATAGCGGGTTAACTCTTGCGACGGGGCCCCGGCAACGGGCGCCCCGTTTTCTTTTTTGCCATCGCGAGCGTGCGTGACTAATCAAACCGATCGCCGCGCAATCATTCGAAAGCCACTCGCACCGAAGACGACCGTGCCCGAGCAGGATGGCCGGAAGTCCCCGCCGGGCCACAGAACTATCCCCGCGAACTCGAAGTCTGCGCCAAGCGCTACTTGGATGCACTCGATGCCCTGCCCTTGTGCGCAGCCGCTCTTGTGTAGCCCCTGGGCATGGAGCCGTAGCGGCTATCGTTGCCTTCGTGGGAATCGCGCCGGGACGGCTGGGCGGTGATCGCACCGGTGTCCCCTTCAGCGGTACCGTTCGGGGCGATCTGCTGCGCCCGGATGATTCGCGAAACGGCTTGCACCGGGTATTTATCACCAACCTGATACGCTGTAGTCCCCGCAACGACGGCGGCCTTAATCGGGACCCGCACGCCG
>CAWDQC010000040.1:0-9678 GCA_963804355.1 uncultured Pseudomonadota bacterium
GGCTTTGCCACCGCCGAATCGCGCATCGCGGTTCGCTTCGCGTCGTTGTTATCGAAGCTCAGCGTCGCGGCACGATAGTACGACGGCTGCTGGCCCGCCGGTCCGCGCAGACGCCCCGTAATGTACTGCCGCAAGCCGGGCAACTGGCGCGCGAGTCGCACGTGATTGTCGGCATAATTCTTCTCTTCGGCGGCAAGATCGGAACTTTTGAAGTTGAACAACGCGAAAACGGTGCGCATAAAAGCTTCCTTTTTGTCGTCCTAAGCCGTGGTCCATCCGCCATTGGGGCTGATGACTTGACCGACCACGAAACCCGAATCGTCGGACGCCAGGTAGAGTGCCGCCGCCGCTATGTCCCGCGGCTGACCCAGACGCCCCGCAGGCGTGTTCTGGATCACCCACTGACGCGACTCCGGCGGCATCACCGCCGTCATCGGCGTCTCGATAAATCCGGGCGCGATCGCGTTCACAATTACTCCGTGCTTGACCACCTCGAGCGCTACCGACTTGGTGAACGAAATGATTCCACCCTTCGCCGCACAGTAATTCGATACGAACGGCAGGCCGGCCGTGCCCGCGATCGAGCCGATATTTATGATATGGCCAGCCTTTTTCTGAATCATCACCTTGAGGGCTTCGCGAGTACAGTAAAAAGTTGCGTCAAGGTGAGTCGCGAGCATCTTGTGCCAATCGTCATCGGTGAGATCGACTGTGGTGAGCAGCAAGTCCTCGTTCTCGGGCCTGGTGCGGCCGATTCCGGCATTGTTGACGAGGACGTCGATAGTGCCGAAGGCGGCCATAAAATCAGCAAACATCTTCTTGACGGCAGTGCTGTTTGAGACATCGGCGACGAAGGGGCGAGCGACTCCGCCGGCCCGTTCGATCTCGGTCGTGACGTTTTGCGCCGCCTCGGGACGAACGTCGTTGACGCCGATTTTGGCCCCCTCGCTGGCAAAAAGGAGGCCGGTTTCGCGGCCCAGGCCTGATCCGCCGCCGGTAATCAATACAACTTTATCTTTGAGCTTCATCTGATTAGTCCTGGTTATGATGCAAACGGAGTCGTGGCTTGGCTAGTTTTTGGGTTTGCCTTCGCGCAACTGTCGCTTCCAGTCGAGTCGGCGAGCCTCGGCGCCTGCCGCTTCCGCTTCTTTTATCATGCCTTTGCGCTGGTAAAACATACTAAGATTAGTAAAAGCGAGAATATCTTCAGGCGACTGCTCGATGTAGCGCTTGGTCAGTTCGATCGCCGAATCGAGGTCACCTTTGGCGTGGTAACACATCGAAAGACCATGTACGGCATCGGTGAAGCCGGGATCGAGCTCAAGCGCCCTCTTGTAGACTTCGATCGCTTCGTCGTATTTATCGTCGGCGTAAAGATCCACCGCCTCGTCGTATAGCTCTTCCTTGTCGGGCATGAGACCTCCATGACTGCGGACGGCCGAAGCGCTGGCTTTCGGCAGCCGCCCTACCCTTATATACTAGAGCGCGTACGCAGTGAGAATTCATCAGCTGCGCGAAGCGGGCCGTTACTCCTTCATGCTGAACGAAGACGAAATCTATGAAGTTTTGCGCGAATGCTACGACCCTGAGATTCCGGTCAACGTGGTCGACCTTGGATTAGTCTATGGGGTAGAGCTCGACGGATCGACGGTCACCATCAAGATGACGTTGACGGCGCCGGGATGCTCGATGGGCGCGATGATCGCGACCGAAATCGAGGACAAGTTGCTCGGAATCCCCGACTGCGAACGTGCAAACGTCGAGATCGTCTGGGAACCGCCGTGGACGCCGGAACGGATCAGCGAGCCCGCGCGCAAACAGCTGGGTCTCGACGACTAAACGCGTCCCATCATCACAATTCGTCTACCGACTCGATCCTCCTCCTGTAGACCCAATCTTCGTCCCGTAGACCAATCAGGGATCGACCAGCACTCCCGGGTTAAGAATCGCGTTCGGATCGAGCTCGCGCTTGGCCGCCTTGAGCGCACGAGCGAAGCCGTCGGGGCGCTGTTTGTCATACCACGGGCGATGGTAGCGGCCGACCGAATGATGATGCGTGATGGTACCGCCCAACCGGATCAATTCGTCTGAGACCGCGGCCTTGATTTCGTCCCATTGCTCCATTTCAGAGCCACGCCTGCCGGGGGCCATAACTGTATAGTAGGGAGCGGGCCCGTCCGGATATGCGTGAGTGAAGCGCACGCGCACGTCGCCCTTGCCGCAGATTTTTGCCACCGCCTTGCTGGCAGTCTCCATTATCTGGTTGTGGAAGTTCTCGAAGCGGTCCCAGGTGATGGAAGTCTCGAAGGTATCGCTCACCATGCCCATTGAAACCAGCACGTCCATCAGATATGGCGCGTTGAGAAAGGCGTTGCGCCACGCACCGGCCTCTCCTTCGCGGGTGCCCTCGGCGGCCGATCGAGAGCCGGAGGCGTCGGCGTCGAACTTGCCCCCGAAGTCGCGGCAACATTCCAGGGTTCGCTTCATCCAGACGTCGAGCGGATGGTCAGCGGACTCGTATGCAAGTACGAGCACGGCGGCCTCACCCTGATTGGCGCCGGCATTGGCGGCTTCGCCCGGGTCGAGCAGGCGGCAGTTGGCGGGGTAGAGTCCGGCCTGCGAAATCGCCCGTACTGCTTTGGCGCCGGTGACGAAGTCGGGGAATGCGACCGAAGCACCGGCGCGATAGGTCGGCCGATCCTGCAGGCGCATCCAGGCCTCGGTGATGATTCCAAGGGTACCCTCGGAGCCGATGAACATCCGGTCCGGGCTGGGACCCGCGCCCGAACCGGGCAGCCGGCGCGATTCCACGACGCCGGTGGGGGTCACCACGCGCAGCGACTCGACGAACTCGTCGATATGCGTATAGAGCGTCGCGAAATGGCCGCCGGATCGCGTCGCGATCCATCCACCGAGCGACGAAAACTCGAATGATTGCGGGAAGTGGCGCAGGGTCAGCTTGTGCGGCCGCAATTGATCCTCGAGCGCTGGCCCGAGGACACCCGCCTGGATGCGCGCGGCGCGCGAACCGCGATCGATCTCGATCACCTTGTCGAGCTTGCCCATATCGATCGAGACGGCGCCGCGATAATCGCCGCCAACGGGAGGTTCAACGCCGCCAACCACGGTCGATCCGCCACCATAGGGTGAAACGGCGACCTTCTGATCGTGACACCAGTCGAGGACTCGAATCAGATCCTGCTCGTCGCGCGGGAAAGCGACGAAATCAAAGGGATTGGGATAATGGCGGCGAAAGGCGCGTACGATATCGCGAAAACCGCGGCCGTAACTCCGCGCCGCACGGTCGTATGCGCTGGCGGAGCAAATCGAAGCAAGCGCGTCCGGCGGCTTGACCCGCGGAGCGCGCAAATTGAGTTCGTTCTCGGTCGGCGGCGGCGTGAAGGTCAGCTCGGACAAACCGAAGCGCGTGGCCATCCGCTCGGCCATCCGTTGCTGCTGATCGCGGTTCGGACCCTGGTCCTCATAACCCCAGCCGTAAAATTTGCGCCTGCGCTCCGCCATCTCAGTAGCTCCTTCGAATTGCGACTTCACTGGAACGCGGCAATTCTGCTCCCTATGCGCATCCACGGGCAAGGACGCTGCGCTTGCGCGGTCTCGCGCGAGGTCGTATCACTCGGAGGCATCGCGAAAGTCAGGCGAGGAGTATGAGCGAAGTATCGATATCGGCCGCTGATCCGCATCCACGCAAACGGGTTCAATTGCTCGGCACCGAGCTGTCATATGTGGACGTCGGGTCGGGAGATCCGATCGTTTTTCTGCACGGCAACCCGACCTCGTCCTACCTCTGGCGCAACGTCATTCCGCATCTATCCGGTTTGGGTCGGTGCCTCGCGCCGGATCTGGTTGGGATGGGCGCTTCGGGGAAAGCACCCGACGGTTCTTACCGGTTTGCCGACCACGCCCGTTACCTCGACGCCTGGTTCGAACAACTCGAACTCGGCCAGCGAGTGACTCTGGTGGTGCATGACTGGGGCTCGGCGCTGGGTTTTCATTGGGCATTTCGGCATCAGGCGGCGATCAAGGGTATCGCGTACATGGAAGCGATAGTGACGCCGCTCAAATGGGACGACTGGCCGGAAGCGGCCCGCAAGGTGTTCCAGGGTATGCGTAGCCCGGCGGGCGAAGAGATGGTGTTGCAGAAGAACGTCTTCGTCGATCGAATCCTGCCGGCCAGCGTGATCCGTAAACTGACCGACGCGGAGATAGCGACCTACCGCAAGCCTTATCTCGAAGCCGGCGAGTCGCGTCGTCCAACCCTGACCTGGCCGCGGCAAATCCCGATCGAAGGCGAACCCGCGGACGTAACCGCGATCGTGGCGCAATACTCTGAGTGGCTGGGCACGAGCGCCGCGCTTCCCAAGCTTTTCGTCAATGCCGACCCGGGCACGATATTGATCGGCCGACAGCGCGATGTATGCCGCAAATGGCCGAACCAGCGTGAGATTACGGTTAAGGGAGTGCACTTCATTCAGGAAGACTCGCCGAACGAGATCGGTGCGGCGATTGCCGATTGGTACCGGTCATTGTGAGCGGCTGCGTGGTGAACCGCTGGCGCTCAAGTTGAACGGCTGCGCTCGAGTCTGAACGGCTGCGCTCAGTGAACGGCTGCGCTCAGTTGAACGGCTGCGCTCAAGTTGAACGGCTGCGCTCAAGTTGAACGGCTGCGCTCAAGTTGAACGGCTGCGCTCGGAGTGAATCGCTGCGCTGGAGCCGAATCGCGACGACCTAGATCCTGGATTATTTCTACTGAAGGAGAAAACTATGCCTGATTTGCTTTTCGAAGTTCGCAATCACGTCGGTTACATCACGCTCAATCGGCCGGAAGCCGCGAACGCGCTCAACGCCGAGGTCGCCAGGGGACTCGAAGAGCTCTCGCTGCGCTGCGACGAGGACCCGGAGGTGCGTGCGGTGCTGCTCACCGGTGCGGGCAAGATGTTCTGCGGCGGCGGCGATCTCAAAGCTTTCGCCTCCCAACCCACAGCGGAACTGCCCGGCTACCTAAAGAAGGTAACGTTCTATCTGCACAAGGCGGTGCATCGGTTCGCGCGCATGAAGGCGCCGTTGATCGTGGCGGTGAACGGCAATGCGGGCGGCGGCGGAATGAGTCTGGCGCTGTCCGGCGATATCGTCCTGGCCGGCGAGTCGTCGCGATTCACCTTGGCATATACGCGCGTCGGGCTCACACCCGACGGTTCATCGACCTACTTCCTGCCCAGACTGATCGGCTTGCGCCGCACCATGGAACTGGCACTGACGAATCGCACGCTCACCGCGCGCGAGGCCGAAACGATGGGACTGATCACGCGGGCAGTTCCCGACGCGGAACTGCTGAAGCAGGCGGAGGCGTTGGCGACCGAGCTGGCGCAGGGTCCGACCAAGGCTTACGCGGGGGTCAAACGGCTGCTTTATGCCACCGCCAATACGTCGCTCGACGAACAGATGGAGCTCGAAAGCGAGTTCATCGCGGATGCCGGCCGCACCCACGACGGACAGGAGGGAATCGCCTCGTTCCTGGCAAAGCGCGCGCCCAAGTTCACCGGCGAGTGAGATTGGCTACGGCCGCAGCCAAAGATGCGGCCCGGGCATCAGGGACGATTAGCGAACGTCTCACCGGCGGAGAATCAGTAGCCCAATGCGCGGTCGACGAAATTATATAGCGGCTGACCCGCTTGAAAGCGCCGCAGGTTAGCGGCGAACAGATTGCAGCAAGCGCTGTTGTAGTCCTTGAACGCACCCGACATGTGCGGCGTGAGAATGACGTTCTCGAAATCCCACAGCGGACTCTCGGCCTCGAGCGGTTCGTGAGTGAAGACGTCGAGTCCCGCGCCGCCGATTCGCTTATCGCGCAGGGCTGCGATCAGTGCGTCCTGATCGATCACTTCGCCGCGCCCGATATTGACGAGATACGCGTTCGGACGCATCGCCGCGATCTCGCGTGCGCCGATGAACTGCCGCGTCATCGGCGTCATCGGCAGCGTCACGGTGATGAAGTCGCTTTCGCGCATGATCGCTTCGCGATCCTCGGGACCATACCAGCGCGCCGGGATGGCGCCCTCGGGATCTCCAACCCCCGGCGGGTTCCATCCCGCATCGGCCCGATCCTGCGGATTGCGCTTGAGCGCCAGGACAGTCATCCCGAGCGCCTGCCCGATACGCGCGGTTTCGCGACCGATCGAACCGTAACCGACTACGCCGAGGGTCTTGCCGCGCAAGGAGTCCACGGAGTCCATAAATTGCGAATTGCGCTTCCATTCGTGACGGATTTGAGCGCGCATCGTAACGTGGAGACCGTGCGCCCACGCCAGCATCGATCCGATCGTATATTCCGCGATCGGAGTGGCGTGAATCCCGCTGGCGGTCGTAACGCTCACCGCGGTGCGCTCGGCGAGTACTCCGCGCAGGATATGATCGGCGCCAGCGCTCAAGAGTTGAATCCATTTCAGGTCCGGCGCACGCCGCATGAGTTCGTCGGGCGCGCGGAAGCCGAAGTAGACGTCACAACCGCCTTCCGCCGCCTCGACCATCTCACTCTGTGAACGGCAACGGCGGTCGACGATTTGAGCCTCGCCGGCAGCCTGTTCGATCAGCTGACGTTGTTGGTCGGTGAGTCCGATGGTGGAAAGAATCTTCATGATTCTGGCTGACTCCGATCACCTTTTCGCATTTCACGTAGAAGGCTTCAAGCCAAAACCAGGCGTAGCAGTCCGAGTGCGCCAACTATAAAATTGTCGGCAAGCCATGCGGACCCGGAAGTTACATCTTGTATCTGCAGTTGTGATGGTCGCCGCTCTGACGGCTGCCCCGACGGTGCACGCCCAGACGGGAGTGGTGCATGATGCCCCGGTACCGCCTGCCAATCAGTTACCCGCCGATGCGCCGGCGCTTAACCAATCCGCGCCGACCCTCGAAGTGCCACCGCGACTAATCCCGCCGCCGGCCGCGGCGCCCTCGCCGAGCCCCTCGGGTGACGCCTCCGCAATCGCGCCCGGCACGGACGTTCCCGACACTGATGACTCGGCGGCCGCCGAGCCCAAGCGTCCTTATCTCGGCATGTCGATACAGTACATCCAATCCGACGCGACTCCGGGACGCGAGGTGCGCGGCCTCGAGGTCGTTGGCGTCGACCCGGATAGCCCGGCGGAGCATGCCGGCCTTCGCCCTCGCGGAGCGATGACGAACGTGGGGGCAACCGGCGCGACCGCAGGCGCCCTCGTGCCACCGCTCGACCTGGTGGTGATGCCGCTGCTGAAAAAGTCCGGACAACTGGGCGCACCGGGCGATTTGATCATCGCCATCGACGATCAGCGTATCAATAGCGAAGCCGACCTTCAGGACGTTTTGGACCAATCGAAACCCGGCGATACGATCTATTTCACCGTCGTCCGATCGACCCAGGGTGGCGGTCACGACACGCTAAAGGTGCCGGTCAGGCTCGGCGATCCTAACGGCGACATCGCCAAAGCGGGTCAGGCCGCACCATTGCCAGACAAGGCGCCTCAGCCAGCCCTGCCGCACTGATTCCGCATTTTAGCGTGGTCGAGTCGTCTCTCATTCCAATTTTTTCGGTACCATCTGCTATAATCGAGCAATCTCCGGTGCTTGCCACCCCCATGGGTGACGATGCGCCGGTGTATTGGTTTGTGGAGGTTCGGTGGAACGGAGTCTCAGAGAGGCGGCTAGCGAGCTTAAAGCGCGAATAGACGCAGGCAACGAGCGGCGGTTCCCGGTGATGGGACTGAAGGGCGCGGCCAACGCTTTGATGCTGCGCGAGGCTGCCCTCACCCTGGAGCGCCCGATTGTCGCGGTAACGCCTCTGGCCAGTGAAGCCGACGCCTTGGCTTCCGAACTGGCCTTGTTCCTCGATCAGCCCGCCGACCGCGATTCCGCGCACTGCCGGATGCATCTGCTGCCGGCGTGGGAGTTGCGGCCCTTCGCACATCTTTCGCCTCCTCCGGACGTCCAGGCCGCGCAACTGGCGGGACTCTTCGCGCTTCTGCGCACCCCTGCTCCGCTCATCGTGACCTCGCTCGAGGCATTGATGATGCGCACTATTCCCCGGCGCATCTTCGAGGACTCGGTTATCCGTATCGCGCTCGCGGAGGTGATCGACCTCGAGGCGTTGGTCGAGGCATTGGCCTCGATGGGTTACCAGCGCGTGCCCCAGACCGAGGAGCCCGGCGACTTCAGCGTGCGCGGCGGCATCGTCGACGTGTTTTCCCCGCTTCACCATCACCCGGTAAGGCTGGAGCTCGAAGAGGAGATCGTCACCTCGATTCGCCATTTCGATCCGTCGAGCCAGCGATCGCTCGGCCAGATCGAAGAGGCGATGGTCATTCGGACGCGCCACGTTCCCGCGGTTGCGCTGCGCGACGCACGGCTGGTCGCGCAGGTGGCCGTGCGCTGCGGCGAGATCGGGATGGTGCGTAAGGAAGCAGCCGAGCTAAACGAGACAATCGAGAACGGCCTGCTGTTTCCAGGCGTGGAGTTGCTGACACCGTATCTCTACCCGGAAGGGCTGCAATCGATCTTCGACTATATCCCCGGCAACGCGATTGCCTGGCTGATGGAGCCGGGGCGCATCCTCGGCGAAGTCTCGCGGATGCTCGAGCGAATCCAGGCTGAAGCAGCCGCGGCGCATCAGAAACCGATATTCTACCCCGCGCCCGAAGCCCTCTATTTGACCGCGGACGAATTCGAGCGCGCGATTGGATCCTTCACGGCGGTCGAAGCCGGTTCACTGATTACTGCTGCCGCGCCGCGCGAAGGTTGGGCCACGGCAATCGAGGTGAAATCGCAAGCAAGTCTTCGGCTGGGCGCCACCGAGCTGACCGGAGCGCAAGGAGCGCCCTCCTTCGAGCCGCTCGCGGTAGAGCTCAAGGAGGTTCGCCGCAGTCAGGGCCACGCGCTCATGGTGGTCGAAGGGACGAATCAGGCCGCGCGGCTCCGTCGCCACCTCGAAGCTTACGATCTCGAGGTCAATACCGAATGTAAGAGCTTCGCGGAATTGCTCGAATGCGAGGATTACCGCCCCGCGATCATGGAGGGCGAGATCGCGGCGGGCACCGTCCTCCAGCACGACGGTCTCTACGTCTACAGCGAGGAAGAGTTATTCGGCGAGCCGCGTGCGCGCCGGCGCGTTCGTCGTTCCGCCAAGGGCGCCCTGCTCAATCTCGACGAGCTGCGCCCCGATGATTTCGTCGTTCATATCGAACATGGAATCGGCAAATACCGCGGCCTCAAGCATATGAAGGTTGCCGATATCGAGGGCGATTTCCTCAATCTCGAATACGCCAGCAGCGACACCATGTATGTCCCGGTCGAAGCGTATCAACCTGGTCCAGCGCTATATCGGCGGCGACAGCACCGATCCCAAACTCGACAAGCTCGGCGGCGGCTCGTGGGACCGGGTCAAGAAGAGCACAACCGCGAAGCCGTCCTGGCAATGGCCTCCGAGCTGCTCGATATCTACGCGGCCCGCGAGGTCAGCGAGGGTCACGCGTTCATCCATCCGGGTGCGGCTTTCGAGGATTTCGCCGAGCGCTTCGAGTTCGAGGAGACGCCCGACCAGCAGGCCGCGATTGACGAGGTCATCCGCGAATGTCGCGAACCAAGCCGATGGATGTGCTTAATTTGCGGCGACGCCGGCTTCGGCAAAAC
>CAWDQC010000041.1:0-26528 GCA_963804355.1 uncultured Pseudomonadota bacterium
CGGGAACTTCGGGATGGTCGGCGCGCTGACGCCCTACCGAATGCTTCCATTCGATGATGCGCCGGCGCAGGTGCGGCGAAGTGATGCCGAGCGCCTCGCAGACAGTGTCGAAGGTGAGCGCGCTTGCCGACGCTGCCGGTCGGCCAGGATCCATTGCTCGGCGTCGACATATCAGCCGGCGCGCGGTCAGTCATCCGCGAGACGCCCCTTTTGGTAGACGTTAATCGCATCGGTCAACAGCGCCAGCATCAGCGCGCTGCTCGCCGGTCAAGCGATGACCTCCCGAGACGTTGGAAATACTGGCATGGAGAGAAACGGATGCCGTTCCCGACCGCCTCGCCAAGCGGACTGCTGGAACCGTGCACAACCTCGAACTCATTCCCGGTCACACCCTTCCCTGGAACAGGGGACGCATACGAAATGGCCTTCACCGGCCGTTAGCTTCCCCGCGTGTGTAACAAGCGGGAGGGCGAATTGGTTCCCGTCAAAAAACGGAACGAGAGACGGAAATTTGTATCTCGAAGCAACATAAGGTTGATGAGATTCAGATAGAACTATTATGAATTGAAATAAGTTGTCATGGGCGATATTTGCCGGCCGCGACGACTCGCTTCGCTCAGGTGGACCCGTTCAATCGCGCAATCGCCTCACGCGCTTGCCGAACAGCGTCCGCGTCGTCGGGGCCGGCCGCCTCGGAGGCGAGCTTGTCAGTGCGCTATCGCCTGGGTGCGATCGCCGAGCACCTCGAAGGTCCGCGCGACGATTGAGCTGCGCCTGCGCGTTTGCCGGACGGCAGTCAGGGCGTCCTGGTCAGTAGCCGAGGGCGTGGGCGAAGTCGGTCACGGCGAAGCGCTCGCTCGCCCCTTTCGCGTCGCCACGTGCATCACGGCGGTATCGCAACCGCCGGGCGCCGGATTGCCTCCCGCATTCGTGCCGCTGGCCGTGTTGTAGGATGGTGTCGACTGTTGCGCCTGCAGGGCGGCTGATCCTTTCAACTCGTCGGAGTTCGCCCTGTTGCTGTTAGAGTGACGCTGATTCTCGAGCGGCCGCTCCGCCGAGCGATCCGAAAGGCGGAGTGACGAAGACCAGGACAGCGAAATATCGTAGAGAGGCGGCCGAAGCAGCGTTTCATAGATTTTTAATTAGGCAGCTCCAAGAGGCTTCGAATCAAGCCCAATACGATGCTCGATTTGAAAAGCGGAAAGCGGTACTATCCTGCTGCAGATCCGCAGCGTGGAGGCTTCGTGAAATTAAAGTTCGGCCTGATTGTCGCACTTATAGTGGTAACGTCCATGTGCTAGTTTCGCAGCATCGCCGAGCGGCGGAGTCTCACCCAGGACGCTCTCAAGCAACTACTCGGGGGAACGCCCGTTACGTTCAGGGGCAACCCGATCAAGCAGGCCAACGGCCTTCAGCAGCGAGCAGCAGCAGCCGATTGCCGCCGATCCTGTTCTTGTTCGGACTCGCGCGTTACCGCCCGAGATCATTTTCGATCGCGGTTTGTCGGTAGCCTCTTCGTGGTGCGCGCCGCCGGCAACACCTGCGATGGGTTGGAGGTGACAGGTCTCGGATATGCAGTGGCGCATTTGGGTGCCCGCTTAATTATCGTGATGGGACACGATCAGTGCGCGCGCGGTGAGCGCGGCGGTAAAGACCTATCCGAAGGAAGATGTCGGCCCGATGCTCGAGAATATTTACCCCGCCGTGCGCGATACCAAGGACCACAAGGGCGACGCGGTGTCAGAACGCGATCGACGGAAAACGCGATCCTGACGGCGAAAAAGCTCTGCCGAGGAAACCCGCCCTGGCGGCCAGCGTCAAACGGGGCGACTTGAAGATTGTTCCCGCGCGCTATGCCCTCGACACCGGCAAGGTGACGATTCTCTCCGCGCAATGAGGAGATCCGACGATGGCTGAAAATAAGAAAAAGCCGGTAGCGGTGGTAGTCGCGGTCGGACCCGGAACTCGGCGCCTCGCTCGCGCGCCGTTTCGCCAAAGACTACGCGCTCGCGATCAATGCGCGCAGCGCCGACTATCTGCGAACGCTCGGCGACGAGCTGCGCCAGGACGGCGCGCAAGTGCTCGAAATCCCCGCCGATATCGGCGATCCGGCACAGGTATCGAGCGCATTCACGCGGGTGCGCGCCGAACTCGGCGATCCCGAGGTACTGCTCTACAATGCCGGCAGCGGCACCTGGGGCACGATCATCGAGGTCACCGCAGAACAATACGAAGCGTCATGGCGGGTCAACGCTTTTGGGGCTTTCCTTTGCGCCAAGGAAGTCGCGCCCGCGATGACGGCGCGCGGCCACGGCGTGATACTCTTCACCGGCGCGACCGCGGGGGTGAAGGCGGGTGCGCGATCGATCTCGTTCGGTCCGGCGAAGTTTGCTATGCGCGGACTGGCGCAGTCGCTGGCGCGCGACCTTAGTCCACGCGGAATCCATGTCGCCTGGATCAATATCGATGGCGGGATCGATATTCCGCGCGTGCGCGAACGCTACCCGCTGATCGAGGATGAAGACCTGCTAAAGCCAGACGCGATCGCGGAGACGTACTGGCATCTGGCGCATCAGGATCGCAGCGCCTGGACGATGGAGCTCGAGCTGCGCCCGTTCAAGGAAAAATTCTGATCGAACCGCGCCGACCCTAATCACTCACCGGGACGACCACGACGCCCTGCATCATCGTCATCGAGCGACCGTCGATGGTTTTTACCACCAAGGTGCAGAGGTAATTCCCGGGCGTGTTGTACGTATGGAAAATGTAGAGCTCCGGCGGCAGCGACGATACTGAGCCGTCGCCGAAGTCCCACTGATAGGTCAGGAAGCCAATATTCTCGGGATCGCTCGCCAGGACGAAGAATCCGACCTTTAGAGGTGCGCTACCGTAGGGCGGCGCCACCATCAACGTACCGGAGACCGGTTGGCGCATCGGAATCTGCGGTATCGGCGGCAGCTTATCGGAATCATCCGGCGTGTGACCGGCGGCAGCATCTGGGGCCCGTTCATCTCATCGCCGGCGTCGGGCTCCTGCGCTGGAGCACGAGGAATTATCGCGGCTCCCAACGCGATCGCGGAGAGTGTCGCCACGATGACGCCGCTCCCTCTTCGGTAATTTCGCCACGGCCAAGACCCGCGGTTTCCGCCTCGCGGTCGGGTCCGCATCCGCAAAAGAATCGACATACGCAAAGCCTACAACGCCGAGGACGAATCCGGCAAATCTCCGGTGCAACGCCTCATTGCATGATTATGCCGCCGTCCGGATGGAGTATCGAGCCGCTGAAATAGGCGCCTTCCTCGCTGGCCAGACAGAGCCGTATTCGCCACGTCGACCGGCTTACCGATGCGTTTGACCGGAATTCCGTTAACCATCCGTTCGAAACGTCGACTCGACTGCATATCCTTGGTCATGGGCGTGTCGATGACGCCGGGTCCGATCGCGTTCGCGGTAATGTTGTAACGTCCGAGTTCCAGCGCCATGCACTTCATCAGCATCCAGACCCCGGCCTTGCTCACGCAGTACTCGCCTGAGCCTTGAGGGGAACCTTGGCCGCGCCCGATGAAATCGCGATGATACGGCCGCCGCGATTCTGTTTGATCATCTCGCGCGCAACCGCCTGGCAGGTAAGGAACACGCCGTCGAGATTGATACGCGAGCACCTTGCGCCATTCGTCGAACGAAAGCTCGTTCAGGAATTTCGGCTCGACCTTGCTCTCGCCGTAGTTCGCCGCGGAGACGCCGGCCGCCGCGAGGACGATATCGATGCCACCGAGATCCTTGGCGGCGCGATCGACCATGGCCTGGACCTGCGCCGGATTACTGACGTCGGCTTCGACGGCGACACTCTTGCGACCGTGCTTGCGCACTTCGGCCGCGGTTTCCTCGGCGGCCTTGGCCTGGCGGTCGGCGATACATACGTTGGCGCCTTCCTCGGCGAAACGGAGGGCAGCAGCGCGGCCGATCCCGCTCGCGCCGCCGGTTACCAGAAAATTTTTGCCATCCAGCCTGAGACTCATAGGCATAACTCCTCGCGGTTTCTAGAGCCGCGCCGGCCAGCTTTCGATGATCGAGGCGCGACGCGAAATCCGCGCTTGGTGTTAGCATGCGCCCGCCCTCGCCTGCCAGCGCGGCGGATGCGGTGCGGGGCGACATCGGATATACTCCGCGAGAAGTTAACCGCGATTGCGCCGGCTGCGATCGGTCCTCGCCCGCCGCGACAGTTCGCGACCAGGATAGGTCTGATGCAGCAGAGAGCGCGGCTATCGCCGAGGCGAAGCCGACCAGCCAGTTTGTCGACGTCAACGGACTCAAGCTTCACTATCTGGATTGGGGCGGAGACGGAACCCGTACTATCGTGCTGTGTCATGGCGGGTCAGCGCACGCTCATTGGTGGGATTACCTGGCGCCGCTGCTCAGGCCTTATGGACGGGTGATTGCGCTCGATTTGCCTGGTCATGGGCACAGCCAGTGGGCTCCGTCATACGGACCAGCCGCGCATATCGCCGACCTCAAGGCCTTCCTGCGCGATCACATGCCGACCCCGGTGTTACTCGTGGGCCATTCGATGGGTGGTGAGATTTCGCAGCGAATCGCATTCGATTGTCCAGAATTGTTGGAAGCGCTGGTGCTGGTCGACTCTCCACACGGCGGTCCCCCGCTCAAGACCCGCATGATGTGGCGATGGAAACGGCGCAACCAGGACGGGCCGCGTCCCGAGTTCGGCAACGCGGCCGACCTGGTGCGCAGGTTTCCCTCTCGCCGCCAGGGCATTTTCTCTCACCGGAAGCGCTGGCCGAACTGGCGATGAAAGGCTCGGAACAACTGCCCAACGGCAATTGGGCGTTTCGGTTCGACCCGAAGACGCGCAAGCCGACCGGAGGATGGCGTCGAGTACTCAAGTTCCCGTTGCAACAAATTCGCATGCCGGTGCTGATCCTGCGCGGCGAGCATAGCGGGTTGTTGACGGCACAGACCGGGCGCTGGATGCATCGACGGATTCACGGATCGATCTATCGGGAGATCTCCCGCGCTTATCATCACGTGCCGCTCGACAACCCGAGCGATACGGCGGACGCGATAGGCGAGTTTATAGCGACGCTTTAATTTCCGTCATGTCGCGATTCGAGCCGCATCGATTCGCCAATCCCTCCTTTTGACGGCTTTGGATTGGCTAAAGACGATCGATGCGGTCAACGTGACGTTCTTCACGTTTTGTGCTACATCCACCCGCGTTTGGATTTATATAGACGCTCGCAACCGAGCGCTTTTGGCGGATCAACCGATCCGCCCGATTTTTCGACAATCATTCGGCTTGGGGGGGAATCAGATGCCGGATAAGTCGCTGTTCGATGTCGCCTACCCGGAACCTTTAAGGAATATCGAAACCGGTCTAGTCAAGAAGCGGCCTAAATGGAAAGAGGCCGACTCAACGCAGCAAGCCGTCGGCGTCGCTATATCCGGCGGGGGAATTCGCAGCGCGACCTTCTCGCTCGGCGTCTTCCAGGCGCTGGCGAAACTTAGACTGCTCAGACACATCGATTACGTCTCGAGCGTCTCCGGCGGCGGCTATTTCGCCGGTCTCTACGGCCGGATCTTCACCCGCGAGGACGTCCACAATGTCGACGAAGTCGAGGACATCCTGTCGCCCGATCGCGCGGGGCAGTCGTTGGATCCGGGACCCGACAACTGGAGAGACGGCCTGTTCCGATGGATTCGCGAAAACGGCCGCTATCTCGCACCGAAGGGCGGCGGCGATCTCCTGCTCGCACTCGCCGTGATGTTTCGCAACTGGGTTTCGCTCCAGACCGTAATGATGATTTTCGTGCTGGGGATTCTCCTATCGGGACAGTTATTGCGCGCCGCACTGGAAACCTGGTTCGCGTGGTTTTCGGAATGGACCTCGCGCTTGGTCACAGGGCAGCTGTGGTGGAGTTCGCTCATTCTTCTGGCTGGAGCGATTCTGGTGCTGTTCGCGCTGCCGCTCGGCGCTGCTTATTGGCTTATCCCACAGCCGGGGCCGGAAGAGGGCGAAGGCGGCGGCGGACGAGAACGTCGGTGGCCTCCTTTCGCGGTTCTTTTCTTCATACTCGTCGTCGCCATTAGCTATTTGTCGCTACCGTCCTTCGCGGTGAAGACGACTTGCGGATGGCTACAGCCCGAAATCAATTCATGCCAATGGATAAACTCAGTCACGGGTAAATGGATCGCCGGATTAGCAATTACAGTATGCGTACTTGCCTTGATCTTCTGGGCGGTCGGCCGGCGATCATCGGATGACAAGAAGAGCGTGGAACCGGGAAACGCAGGCAAGAAAGAACTACGGACAAAACTCTTCCGCAACACGCAAGCTCGCGATCGGCTATCGGAGGCGCTGAGGACTGCGCTCGCGATCACATTAGCGGTCGCGGCGGTTGCTCTGATTGATTCGTTTGGACAGTCACTCTACGTGGCCCGACTTGCCGGAAAGTTGTCTCCGGGAAAATGGCTCACCGCGCTATTCGGACTCATCGCAGCGGTAGCTCCGTTCGCGAAATGGATCGCCACGATGATCTCCGGCAATAGCAAGGGCAAACGATATTCCCCGCCGCTTAAAGTTCTTGCAGCCGTAGGCGCCACCGTCGTTATTCTGCCGGTACTGATAGGGCTTGATGTGATCTCGTATTGGATTGCGTTCGGCGGCTGTTTCCCGCCTCACGTCCAGTCTGCGCTGGTGGCTCAAGCACCTGCCGCCCCGTTATCGCATTCGCTCACAGTCAACTCCACAAGCTTCTGCTTCAATTGCGACACGACGCGCGTCGACAATCGCGCACTGAGCGCTAAAAATAGCCCCCCGCCCGTAATGACGCCCAATGCGCCCAGCAGGTTCTTGCGGTTAGGACTGACGCTTGTGGGCGCAGTGATCCTTTCCGCCCTTTTCGGAATTACCTGGCCCTTTATCAACCGTTCGTCGCTGGCGACGATCTACACCGATCGGCTAACGCGCGCTTATCTCGGCGCGTCGAACAAGTCGCGTTATGGACCGAAAACCGGCGCGGTGAGTGAAGTAGTACGAGGAGACGATATACCCCAAGGGGAATACTGGGAATCGACTGAGGGGCATTTTTCCAAAGGAGCGCCAGTCCATCTGGTCAATGTGACTATCAACGAGACTCTTGATGCGGATAGCCAGTTGCAGCAGCAAGATCGCAAGGGAATCGGGATGGCGCAGGGGCCGGCCGGCGTCAGTGCCGGCGTCCGTCATCACGTGGTCTTTCGACAACCCACCGGGGCTCAGCGGCATGCTGACCCTGATGCGCAGTATCGAGATGTCTCGATATTTCCCATGGATACCGAAGCCTTTCGCATGTTCGATTATGCCAAGGACTACGACGGACAACGCGTGTCACTGGGAAAATGGATCGGCATTTCCGGCGCCGCAGTGGCGACGGGTCTGGGATCTCTCACCAGCATCGGGGCGAGCCTACTGACCGGCTTCTTCAATGTGCGTCTGGGCTACTGGTGGGATTCGGGAGTCGATCCGAGTAAGACAAATCGGAATTCGGCGAACCGCGGGAACGGCAAGTGGACGCAATGGATCGGAAAGAAGATCAATCGCGCTTTTCCCGTGCAGACCTACCTTCTCGACGAATTCCTCGCGCGGTTTCACGGCAGCGCGCGCCAGTACTGGTATTTGACCGACGGCGGCCATTTCGAAAATCTCGCCGCCTACGAACTGATCCGGCGCAGATTGCCCCTGATCGTGATCATCGATGCCGGCGGCGATCCCGATTATGTATTCAGCGACCTGGCCAATCTGATCCGCAAGGCTCGTCTCGATTTCGGCGCGGAAATCAGCTTCCTCGACCAGCAGAGCTTGAATGATTACGTAAACGGTACGGTGCGGAAATTTTTCGGCACCCTAGAACAGTTACGCCGTGGCACCTGGACCAAGGAGCCCATCACGGATCCGATCGCGTTGGGTGAGCGGCTCTCAGTGGCTATCGAGGAGGAACGGCTGTCGCTCGCCCATGCCGCCTTGGCCAAGGTTCGATACGACGGAAAGCCCGATGCGAAATCGTTGATCCTGTTAATCAAGCCGACGCTCACCGGCGACGAACCGGCGGACGTGCTGCGCTATCACGGCGCAAACCCTTCGTTCCCTCATCAGAGTACGGCCGAGCAGTTCTTCGACGAGGCGCAGTGGGAGAGCTACCGCAAACTCGGAGAGCATATCGCGGAGCAAATCTTCCGAATTACGCCGGCGAGTGCTCAAAACGCCTCCCCGGACACAAGGTTTCATCCGGGCGCGATGCGATGGAGTTAAAATGCGGCGGAGTATAAATCGTGGCGCCCGGGCATTGCGCCCGGGAAGCCGAGATCCTCATCGTTGACAGGTCAGATACGCGTCAGCCATTCGCTCAGGTCGAGCGACATGTTATCGCCTTCGCAGAGCATCAACGACTTGGGCGACCGCCGCAGCATTAGCTTGGCAACGTCGAGATCTTCCGGCAGCACGTAGATGATATAGCCGGCCGAGAGCGATATGAGGCGCACGCGTTCCTCTCCGTGACGCTCCGAGCCGGAGATTTCGTAGGGATTAAGGTGGAACGGGAAGCCGCGCAACTTGATGACGGATTGGTCGTAGTCTTCGGCGACGCCTACGAACATGCGGGTGTTGTCGTCCTTGTAAAGCTTGGGTTCGATGATCAGCAATTTATCGCCGTTGCGTAGGGCCGGCATGGTTCTATCCTCCTGCTATCGCGATCGCCGCAGACTCTTGGATAATTTTACCCGCGCGCGGATTCTAAGGCGATGTTTTCTTTTGAAACTTGGCCCCAGCGCCGACGGCTTTCGTCTGGAGCTTTGCCTCGGTAATGTTAAGAGTTCGACGCTGATATCGTATCGGGGACGGGTGTAGACAACGGCCGAGATGGTCCGTCTGAAGCTTTTGGATGCTGACGCTCGACAAAATATCTAAATCGTACGGCGGCCGCGTCATTTTCGACGCAGTTAGCTGGTCGATGAACGACGACGCGCGGGTCAGTCTCGTCGGCCTCAACGGGGCCGGAAAATCGACGCTATTGCGCATAATTGCGGGGGGAGTCGAGCCGGACTCGGGGCGGGTTTCGCGACCGCAGCGCTCCCGCGTCGGTTATCTCGAGCAGGACGCACCCGAAATGGGCGGGCGATCGGTATTGGACGAGACGCTGTCCGGCCTGGCCGAAATGCGCGCGCTGGACCGTCGCCGGCTGGAGCTCGAAGAGATGCTCGCCAACGCGAACGCCGGTGCGGCGCACGATTCCGCTCTGACGAACTCGGCGACGTGCTCACGAACTCGAACGCCACGACTTCTATAATGCCGACAGCCGCGCCACCTCGGTGCTTTTCGGGCTCGGCTTCAAAGAAGAGGACCTGGCGCGCGACGTTGCGGAGTTCTCCGGCGGCATCCGGATGCGAATCGCGCTCGCGCAAGCCTGCTGCTTCAACGCCCGGACTTCCTGATGCTCGACGAACCGACCAATCATCTGGATATCGAGGCGCGCAACTGGCTCGAAGATTACCTCGAGGAATATGAAGGCGGGATCATCCTGGTCTCGCATGACCATTATTTTCTCGATCGCGTAACACGTCGCACGGTTGAAGTCGCGCGCGGCGACGCTGACCGAATACTCCGGCAACTACTCGTACTATCTCGGTCGAGCGCGAGGAGCGTTTCGCAGTGGAGCTGGCGGCATACGAAAAGCAGCGCACGGAAATCGAGCACATGGAGGCCTTCATCAGCCGCTTTCGTTACCAGGCGAGCAAGGCCAAGCTGGTGCAGAGCCGTATCAAGCAGCTGGAGAAGGTCGAGCGGCTGAAGCCGCCGCCCGGGCTCGAGAAGCCACCGTCTATCGCGTTTCCGGCATGCGAGCGTAGCGCGCGCCGCGTGGTCGAGCTCAAGAGCGCGGTCAAACGTTACGGCGAGCTGACGGTTTACGACGGTATCAGCGTGGAGATCGAGCGAGGCGCACGGATCGCGCTGGTCGGTCCCAACGGCGCGGGAAAGTCCACGATGATCCGGGTGCTCGCCGCCATCGAACCGCTCACCGCGGGCGAACGCTTCGCCGGCGATCGCGTGGCGATCGGTTACTTCGCGCAGAATCTGTCGGAGTCGATCGACTACAGCCATACGGTGCTCGACGAACTCGGCCGCAACACGCAGGGAATGACCACCACAGAAATTCGTAGCCTGTTGGGCGCGATGTTGTTTTCCGGCGACGACGTCAATAAACGCGCGGGCGTGCTCTCCGGCGGCGAGCGTGCACGGCTCGCGCTGGCCAAGGTGATCGCGCAGCGCAACAACTGTCTGCTGCTCGACGAACCGACCAACAATCTCGATATCGTCGCCAAGGAAACCTTGCTCGAGGCCCTGCGGCGCTTCCCCGGCACCGTGATAATCGTCAGCCACGATCGTCATATTCTGAATCAGCTGGTGACCGAGGTAATCGAAGTCGGCAAGGGCAGGCGATCCGTTACCTCGGCAATTACGACGAGTACCTCACCAAGAAGGCATCGGAAGAGGCGGCGCGCGTCGGCGCACTCACCGCGCGATCGGAAGCAGCATCAATGCCCGCGCCCGCGGCTCACCCGGTCACCGCTAATGGCCTCGCCGGCGAAGTTCGAAATGCAGCGGTGGACGGCGCGAAAAAGCCTGAAGGGGGCAACAACGGGGCCGGACGCGACGATCGTTCGCGCGGTGCGGATCGGGACGCACAACGAGCAAAATCGCGACTGAAAAAGCAGCGCGCGGATCTCGAGGAACAGATCGAAAAGCATGAGAGCGAGCGTGCGTCGCTTGCCCTCGAGATGAACGATCCCAATTTCTACCTGACGCGCAAAGACGCCAACGAGATGATCGCGCGCTACGAATGGCTCGGCCGTGAGATCGAGCGCCTGTATGGCCAACTGGTCAACTTCGAGCAGGCCGGTGGATCGCCCTAGCATTACTGCGAAGGCGTTCTCGGCATCGACGATCCCTATAAAATGGCGTCATAATCTCGCCCGTACCGCATGGCGTCGCGCGCACCGCAACCGCTAAAATCTTTCTTGTGACTTCCGCGGAGATTCCGACGCCCGAGTCCTGGGCCGCGAGTGCCGTAAATCGGCGCTGGTCCAGCGCGTCGGTGCGCGAAATACGCGCGCTTAAGGGAGACGCCTCGAGCCGCCGCTTCTGGCGCGTCGCGATCGATTCCGGAAAGGGCGTCGACGTTCCTTCGACTGCGATCGCGATCGACCTCGGGCCCGACGATTTGCCGTTGTACGCGCGTAAATTGGATCTGATCCCTGGGCCGCTGGCCGAGCCGCCGTGGCTCAATCTCCATCGCTTCCTGCGCAAAATCGGCGCGGCGGTTCCCGAGTTGTACGAAGCCGATCCCGATGCGCGGATGCTCCTGGTCGAGGATGTCGGCGAACTGGCGTTGTTCGACGCCGCGACGCGGGGCGACGCCGGTGATCTCTACCGTCTCGCTGCCGACGAGTTGCTGCTGCTTCATGTCGAAGGCACGCGCCGCCTCGACGCGGAATGTCTTGCTGCGCGTGTCGCCTACGACGAGCGCCTGTTTCGTTGGGAGCTCGAGCAGTTCGCCGATACGGCGACGGCGAGCGTGCGACGCAACTCGATCGCGTCCGAACTCGATGACCTGGCGGCGAGGCTCGGCCGTTTGCCGCGCGTCTTTTCTCATCGCGACTATCACGGCCATAACCTGTTCGTGCAGATGCGCCTCAATCATCGGAACGAGCCGCGGCTTCGCTTGATCGATTTTCAGGACGCGCTGATGGCGCCCGCGGCGCAGGATCTGGCGGTGCTGCTGACGACGCGCGACGCTTCCCGGATTATCACGCCCACGATCGAACGCCGCGTACTCGACTACTATTACGCCGCGCTGATTCGTCGCGAGGCCACGCCGATGGCGTTTGACGATTTCATGGCGAGCTACCGCCTCTGCGTCATCCAGCATGCGCTGAAGGTCGTCGGCCGCTTCACTTTCCTCGAACGCGAAGGCAAATCCGGTTACACCGTTTTTATCCCGTATGCGTTGGCGCAAGCGCGCCGGATGCTCGCGCTGGAACGCGACTTCCCCAACTTGCGCGCGGCGCTGGCCGCATGATGTCGGGCGCGCCATGAAGGCTCTCGTGCTATCGGCGGGATACGGCGAGCGGCTGCGTCCGCTGACGGACAAAACGCCCAAGCCGCTGCTCGAAACCGGGGGCCGTCCGCTGATTCACTATCCGCTGCTGATGCTTCGGCATGCGGGGATCGTCGAGCGTCGCGATCAACGTGCATCATCTCGCAAGCCAGATCGAACAGGCGCTCGGCGACGGCAAATCGCTCGGCTTGCGCATCACCTATTCACCTGAACCCACCTTGCTGGGCACCGGCGGACCTCTCGCTCGCGCTGCGGGATTACCTCGGCGGGGAGCCCTTCGTGATGCTCAACTGCGATACGATTCTGGGGTTCGACCTGCCGCGAATGATCGCGTTCCATCGGAAGCGGGCGCCGCTTGCGACTTTCGCCTTGCGCGACAGCGGCGATCCCTATCCCTACAGCCGCATCGAAATCGATGCGGAGTCGCGAATTCGGCGGATGCGCTTGCTGCGTAGCCGTAGGCATGACGACTTCGATGACTATCCGGCGAACCTCGCGCCTGAACTCGCCGCGAATTTGAAGCCGTACATGTATTGCGGGGCGATGATATGCGAGCCCGCGGTGCTTCAGATGCTGCCGAAAACGCCGCCGTTCAGCCTGATGGGTGCGGTGTTCGCGCCGATCGCCGCGAACGGGATGCCGCTGCTGGGCTACGTGAATAACAGCTTTTTTCGCACCGTCGATGATCTCGCGGGCTATGAGGCCTTGCGCGCCGAGTTCGCAGCCTCTCCTCCTCCGCTCGAATATTTGTCGCGCTGATCTCGCTCAGGCCTGCAGGCCGAGGCCCTCACGCATTTCGCTCGCCGCCGCGCCGCTGCTGCTGTCGCGCATCCTGAAGCCGCCGATGCGCCGAAATCCCAACAGTCCGACCACCAGGGTCACGACGTTGGTGGTAATCAGAGCCCACATTGCATACCAGCACAGCTTCTTCGCCAGGCCCATTTCCGGCGGCAACACGTTCGCGATGAACCATGCCGCCAGCGGCGATCCGACCATCCCGGAGAGATGGAGCACGATCCGCGCGGCGCGTGAACTCGCCAGGTAACTGCCGTAGTCCATCTTGAGCCGCGGCTCCACTCCGTACAGGTAGGCATAGTCGTAGCGGACGCCGACCGCGCGGCCGCATCCGAATTTGATCAGCGGCTGAAACGTGGTGATCCAGATCACCGCGCCGATGATCGCGATCACGTTGGAGACCAGCGAGATTGCCAGGACGATTACCAGTCCGCCCAGCAACGTGGCGGCGAGTTCGAGCACGATCGCGACATTAATATCGATCGTCCTGCGACTGACGCGCAAATGGAGCTTGCGGCTGACGCGACCCACACCCTCGGCGATTTGCTGGCGCTCCGCGCTTGGCTGGCTACGCAGCGAGCGCAACAGCGCTTCCCACGGCCCCGGGCGATAACGACCGGTTTCGACGTCTTCCTCTATAGCTTCGAGCCGCCGTCGCAACTCGCGTATCGTGTTGTCTGCTTCCATTGCACTCGAGCCGTCGCTATCGGGCGCGGGGCTTCGTCGCTCCGCGTCGAATCGCAACTAGATCTGGTAAACGAATACCTGACTCTCGTGCGGACTCAAATAGACCTTGGCGTCGGGCTTGATATCGAGTGCGCGCAACCGTTCGTGATCCACCTCGACTCGCACCGGATCGCCCCATTCACTGGTCAATTCGATCTTGACGCGCGGTCCGGCCGCATTGATGTGCTTGACGATCGCTGGGAACACGCTTTTGCCGTTTGGCGCCAAATGGATATCCAGCAGATGAGGCCGGATGTAGACCATCGCGCGGTCGCCATTGGCGCCGACACGAATCCCGTTGCCGTTCTGGACGGCGATTGAGGTGTCGCGAATGTAAACCCGGCCGTCGTGGACACGGCCATGAAAAAGATTGACGTTGCCGAGAAAGTCGTAAACGAACGGCGTCGCCGGATGGTCGTAAAGCTCTTCGGGCGTGCCCACCTGTTCGATTTTGCCGTTGTTCAGCACGACCACGCGGTTCGCCACTTCGAGCGCCTCTTCCTGATCGTGCGTGACGAAAACGCTGGTCATATGCAGTTCGTCATGCAGACGCCGGAGCCATCGCCGCAGTTCCTCGCGCACCTTGGCGTCGAGCGCGCCGAAGGGTTCGTCGAGCAGCAGCACGCGCGGCTCGACCGCCAATGCGCGCGCCAGTGCGACGCGCTGCCGCTGCCCGCCGGAAAGCTGCGACGGATAGCGCTCGCCCGCCCATTCGAGCTGCACCAGCTTGAGCAACTCGTTGACGCGATTCGAATTTCGTCTTCGCGGCGGGCGCGTTTGCGCGGCCGCACGCGCAAGCCAAAAGCGACGTTCTCGAACACCGTCATGTGCCGAAACAGCGCGTAATGCTGGAACACGAAGCCGACGTTGCGCTCGCGCGCGCTGCGTTCGGTCGCCTCTTCGCCGTCGAAATGCACCTCGCCGGCATCGGGCATTTCGAGGCCGGCGATGATCCGCAGCAGCGTGGTCTTGCCTGAGCCCGACGGTCCCAGCAGCGCGACCAGCTCGCCGGTCGGAATCTCCAGGCTGACATTGTCGAGCGCGACGAAGCTGCCGAAGGTCTTGCGCAGGTTGCGGACTTCGATACTCATGCTGGCTTCATGCGGCCGTTGCGTCGCGTTCCGAACTGCAGCCGTCGTCGGCGACTGCGACGTTGCCACCGAGCAGGCGTTTCGCGACCAGCGTAACCAGCGCCAGCAGCGTCAGCAGCGAAGCGACCGCGAACGAAGCGGCGAACTGGTAATCATTGTAGAGGATTTCGACATAAAGCGGCATCGTGTTGGTCAGCCCGCGGATATGGCCCGAAACCACCGAGACCGCGCCGAATTCGCCCATCGCGCGCGCGTTGCAAATGATCACGCCGTACAGCAGGCCCCATTTGATCTTGGGCAGCGTGACGCGAAAGAAAGTCTGCCAGCCGCTGGCGCCGAGCGTGATCGCGGCCTCCTCTTCGTCGGTGCCGGGAGCCTCCATCACCGGGATCAATTCGCGCGCGACGAACGGAAAGGTGACAAAGATCGTCGCCAGCACGATTCCCGGCACGGCGAAGATGATCTGGATATTGTGCGCGATCAGCCACGGCCCAACCAGCCCTGCGCGCCGAACATCAGCACGAAAATCAGGCCCGAGATGACCGGCGAGACCGCGAACGGCAAGTCGATCAGCGTCGTCAGCAGATTCTTGCCGCGAAATTCAAAGCGCGTGATCGCCCACGAAGCGGCCAGTCCGAACACCAGGTTGAGCGGCACGGCGATCGCCGCCGTCGAGCAGCGTCAGACGAATCGCGCTGAGCGCCTCGGGATCGGTGATCGCGGCGAAGATAGACCCGACGCCCTTGCCGAACGCCTCGGCGAAAACCGCAATCAGCGGCAGGATCAGGAAGAGGCCGAGGAAAGTCATCGCCACGCCGATGATCAGGCACGCGCCCAGCGGCGGGTCGCGGTCGCGCTCATGCGCAGCAAGCCATCGTCCGGCGACCGGCGCGGCCATGCGGAGTCGTCGGTTCATCTGCGCTCAACCGGCGGCATAACGCGTCCGCGCTCCATCGTTGCAGCAGGTTGATCGCGAACAGCATCGTGAACGAAATCACCAGCATCACCAGCGCGATCGCGGTCGCGCCCTGGTAATCGAACTGTTCGAGCTTGGTCATGATCAGCAACGGGACAACTTCGGTGCGCATCGGCATGTTGCCCGAAATGAAAACCACCGAACCGTATTCGCCCAGCGCGCGCGCGAAGGCCAGCGCGAAGCCGGTGATCAACGCCGGCATCAACGCCGGCAGCGATCACGCGCCGAAAAGTCTGCAGCGCGTCGGCACCGAGGCGTAGCCGCCGCCTCTTCGAGTTCGGTCTCCAGATCGTGCAGAACCGGCTGAACCGTTCGCACGACGAAGGGCAGCCCGATGAAGGTCAGCGCGACGATCACGCCGAGCGGCGTGAACGCGACTTGATCCCGAGCGGCGCGAGCAGCCGGCCAATCCAGCCGTTGGGCGAATAGATGGCGGTGAGCGTGATACCCGCGACGGAAGTCGGCAACGCGAACGGCAGATCCACCAGCGCATCCACCAGCCGCTTGAGCGGGAAACGCGTAGCGCACCAGCGCCCACGCGACGATCAGACCGAAGACCGAATTGATCGTCGCCGCGACGACCGACGCGCCGATGCTCAGGCGGAACGCCGCGATCACGCGAGGCGACAGAGACCACGTGCCAGAACTGATCGCCAGCCCATGCCGGCCGTCTTCAGCAGAATCGTGGAAAGCGGGATCAGCGCGATCAGGCTCAGGTAGACGATGGTGTAACCCATCGTCAGGCCGAAGCCCGGCAACACGCTTTTCCTCGCCTGCTTCATCCGGAACGCCAGCTCTCCGCTGCATCGATCACCGTCGCGCATCGCTGCAAGTCATTCTCCTAATCTACGGCTGGTAGATTTGATCGAAGACGCCGCCATCGGCGAAATGCGTCTGTCTGGGCGTTTTCCAGTCCGCCAAAGACCTCATCGACGGTAAACATCTTGATCTTGGGAAAGTTCGGCCGGTATTTCGCCGCCGCGGCCGCCAGCCGCGGACGAAAGTAATGCTTGCGCCGCGATATCCTGTCCTTCTTCCGAGTAGAGATATTCGAGATAGGCTTGCGCCACCGCGCGCGTGCCATGGCGGTCCACTACCTTGTCGACCAACGCGACCGGCGGCTCGGCAAGGATACTGATCGATGGATAGACAATCTCGAACTTGTCCTTGGCCGAACTGGTTGACCGCCAGATACGCTTCGTTCTCCCACGACAGCAGCACGTCGCCGATATCGCGTTCGACAAAGGTGGTGGTCGAACCGCGCGCGCCGGAATCCAGCACGGGCACATTCTTATAGAGCTTGGTGACGAAATCCTTGGCCGCTGGCCGTCGCTACCGCCCGGTGCTTGCTGCGCATAGCCCCAGGCGGCAAGGTAGGCCCATCGCGCGCCGCCGGAGGTCTTCGGATTAGGCGTAATCACGAGATCCCCGGCTTCACCAGGTCGGGCCAATCCTTGATTCCTTTCGGATTTCCCTTGCGCACGAGAAAGACGATCGTCGACGTATAGGGCGTGCTGTTGTCCGGAGCCGGCTCTGCCAGTTGGCCGGCAGCAGGTCCGCCTTTTCGTGCGATCGCGTCGATATCGTAGGCCAGCCCGAGCGTGACCACGTCGGCCTCGAGTCCATCGATCACGGCGCGCGCCTGCTTGCCCGATCCGCCGTTGGAAACGTTGATTGTAAGATCCTCGCCGCTCTTCGCCTTCCAGTGCTTCGCAAAGGCCGAGTCGAAATCCTGGTAGAGTTCGCGCGTCGGATCGTAGGACACATTCAGTATCGTCTGTGCCGCGTAGGTTTGCGCCGCCGCGAGCAGCGCCGCCAGCGTGATCAATGCCAACGCCGGCAGCATGCGCCCGCTAAGTCGCATCTCCAGATTTCTCCGGAATCGTTTTCCGTTGCTCCTTTTCATCAGTAGGCGAACTCTGCGTTAAGGAAGATCGCGTGTTGATCACGCGGGACAAGGTTCGGGATTACGAAGCTGCCGACGCTGGGCAGCTTGCGGCCGTTCAGCACCGATCCCGGAACATAGTTGAAAGTGGCCGCCTGCGACACCGGGATGCCGAACTGGTTGTGATAGAAAAGCAGGTTCTGGCTGTCCAGCGCGAAGCGCAGGTACTCGTTGTACTGATAGCTGATACCCGCGATAAACCGTTGGAAATCGAGCGGGTTCTCACGAATATTGTCGTTCGGCATGAACCACTGAAACATCCCGAAGGCAGTCAGCTTGGTGCCGGGAATATGGTAATGCCCGAAGAAATCCAGACCGAGTTGGCGTGCGCGACCGTTGTTGAGCTCCGCCTGGTAGACCGCCACTTGCGGACCAAAGGTGCCGAAGCCGTTGTAGCAAGGGCGCCGCCGCGGTGCAAGTTGGATTGCCCGCGAACGCATGCGTGACCGCGGTGCCGGTGGCGGTGCCGAACGCATCGAGCGGACCGCTGCCCGAATATAGATTCGATAGCGTAAAGGCATTCTTGCCGTAGTCGAACTCGCTCGCGATATTCCATTGTTCGGCGTTGTAATGGATCAACGCGGCGAGACGCTCGAAGCTCGAGGTGGTCGATTTCAGCGGGGTCGAAATTCCCTGTTGGTCGGGCGACGCGTTGCCCCATCCGTAGTTGTAGAAACCGGTAAAGCCGAGGCCCTGGTAACGCCAGTCGGCGCCGAACGGATACGCGGTCACCCTTCCCATCATCTGCGGCCAGGCGCTTTGGTTCTGCGAGCGGAAGCTGCCCTCGTCATAAACTCCCGCGCCGTAATCCAGGTAGGTCTTCTCACCACCGTTAAATTTGACCGGTCCGTTGGCCTGCAGCCCGATTTGGCTCGAGGAAAGTCCGACGTAATTCCACGGCCCCAGGTTAACGAAGCGGTACTGGTACATGTCCTCCTGCCATGGAATGAAAGGATTGGGCTGTGCGCCGAACGTAATGTTGCCGCCCTTGAGCGCATTCACGTTGTCGAGCAGGCCAGTGTATTGGACGTAGGCGTACTTGAGCCGCACGTTGAGATCGCCGGCGAGATTGGTGCCGGTTGCGCTGGTCGAACTGACCGTGCTTGCCGTTGCCGTCCCGTTGGACCGGTAGATCTCCGGTGTAAAGCGGAACAGCAAATTATCCGTCGGCGTATAGTAGATGTTGGTGTAGACGCGAGTGATGTCGAAAGAGTTGTAGCCGTTGTTGCCGGGCCCCGGCGGATTGATGTTCTCCAGGGTCTGCGGTCCGAAGCCGGTATGCGTATAAGCCGAATAGTCGAGGTACGCGAGCGCGCCGATGCGGAACTTGTCCTGAAAGTTATTTAGGTAACTGGTCCAGGCCGGTTTCATCTCGGCGATTTGCGCTTGCGTCGCGGCATTGTCCGCGCGTTGTTGCGCTTCGGTTTGCGCGACTGCGGCGCGAACCTGAGCGTTGGTCTTCGCCTGGACCTTCTGCTCGACCTGATTCGAGATCGCGTCGGTATCCACCGCGTTGCCGATATTGAGCGGCACTCGGTTGCGGCCTGGTTTGATGAAGACCTGGCCGGTCTTCTTGTCTACCCATAGATGCGACGCCGTCAGCGCTCCTTCCGAGTCCTGCGCGCGCAACGATTGGGCGCTCGAGATAAGGATGAAACTCGCCACAAGGGCGAGAAGGATCTTCAATTTGCCGTTCATCGAGACTGCTCCAGCTAGTTCGGGACGAATTGCGGGATTCACTGCGTTTGCTGCGCGCCATTCCTGATGGCGCTCAGCTGAATCGACGTGTAAATCTTCCCGCCGCAGACGTACTTGGTCGGCGTGGCCTGCTGGATTTGGGCACAATCTTCGACCCGCGGGCTCGGCCCGTAACTAAGCAGCGGGTTGCGCCCGCCGCATCCCGATGACGTCAGTATCAGCAGCGAGCCGGCAATAGCGCCCACTGCTCGAGCAACTCCCCTGGCCAAACGTGCGGATTCGCCGCTAAGTCGCCTGACCGTAAACCGATCGGTTTCTCTCACCGACAGATCTCCTCGCGATTGTCGGAACGCTCCGGTTACTCCGGTCGGGTCTCCGCAACTTAAACCATCACCTCCGATTCTTTCGGTCGGTGCCAATTCCTAACTCTTGTCGAAACGAAACTTCTCTTTGCGCTCGATCTGCACCACCCGCGAATTGTGGATCACAACTTCGACCGATCCATAATTGACGCCATGGATAGCCCGGACGATTTCGCGAAGCACTGGCTCGAGTTCCCTTTTTTCCGAAATATTCGCCTCGTCGCTGTTCGTTTTCATTCGATTAAATCCATTATTTAAATCGATTAGTGTTTCGAGGCCTTGGCCTCCTCAACTTTCAAGGGTGTCATGTTTTCCAATACTCTATCGAGTTAGTCGGATATAGTCGCCGAGCCCTGCGATGTCAAGTAAGCTCGAAACCTTCCCATTGAAAGCGGATTTATGGGGCGTCGTCGTGGCTGAGACGTTCGATCAGCTCGAGCAACTCTCCCATCGACCACATCACATGGTCCGGGCGATGCTCTGGATGGTTGCTCAGAAAGCCGTAGGTGGCCGGGCCGGTGGCGACCGCAACCTTGGCCCCGTATCCTGCCGCCGTGGCTGCCATGATATCGCGCGGTTCGTCGCCGACGTACATGCATGCCTGCGGCAGCACGGCTGCCCGCGCGGCGGCGTGCTTGAGGCTTTCGGTCTTGTCCAGCGCTCGAAGCGTAGCGGTAGCCTGGGTCAAAACCTGGTCGAAATACGAAGCTAGCCCCACCATCGCAAGCTTTTCGACGAGCGGTCGGGTTTGGCCCGGCCGACTGGTGATAATTGCGGTCTTGTAGCCACGCCGCTTCAGCTCCGCCAAGGTTTCCTGCACATGCGGCAGCACCTCGAGCCGCTCAGTGCGGTCGACTTCCGCCACCAGATAGGCAAAGGCCAGCTTCATGTACTCGGGGCGTTGATGCTCGGGGACACCGAGCCAAAGGTCGTCGCCTGCTATCGCCTGGCGATAACGTTCGCGCGTGAGTGGCGGATGACCAAGGTCGCCGAGGGCGTTGCGCGCCGCGATATAAAGCGGACCGTGAATATCGACTAAGGTGCCGTCGGAGATCGAAAAAGACCGCCTTGAATTCGCGTCCCACGCCCAACCAATCCTCGCAGCCGTCCGCTCCGTTACTAGAAGCTTTTCCCCTCGCCTGTTGTCAAGTCGCCCTGCCCGTCAAACACCGTGAAACCCCTGGCTTTTGCGGTAGCGAAGGCGCCGATGATCGATCGTGCCACGCGGTCAGACGGACTAAAATGGTGAAATTGCCGGCGCGATCTCGTCAACTTGACTGTCCTTCCGGGCGGCACCTATAGTGCCGTTAAGCCATTCGATCATTGTGCGACGGTTCGCGCGCACGAAAAATCCGATAGAATAGCCGCAGGATCCCGCTGTAATCCCTATGAAACGTTCGGAACAAATGACCTTCTGGGAGCGCTTCTACATCCTTGAGGTCCTGAAGGGATTGTCCGTTACCAATTATCATTTCATGCGCAATCTCGTGCTTCACATTGCGCATTCCTTCGGGCTCGCCAAGGCGCGGCGCGCTACCGCAACGACGCAATACCCCGAGCAGCGCAAGGTCTATCCCGAGGGTTACCGCGGCAGTCATCGCCTGACCCTGCGCGAGGATAACTCCGTCCGCTGCACCTCGTGTTTCCTCTGCGCGACCGCGTGCCCCGCTCAATGCATCTATATCGAAGCAGGCGAGCATCCGGACCCGCATGTCGAGAAGTATCCGCTGCGCTATGAGATCGATACCCTTCGCTGCATTTACTGCGGGCTTTGCGTGGAGGCTTGCCCCTGCGACGCTATCCGCATGGATACTCATGTGCATCCGCGGATTTGGGGCTTCGACCGTCGCGACTTCGTCGAGACCAAGGAGATTCTGATGCATCGCTCCAGCGTCCTCGCCCAGCAGGGACGCGAAGGCAATATGAACGAGATGATGGAGTGGTACGAGGAGCAGGCGCGCCAGGTCTACAATCCGCTGCGCGGCGAACTCCGCACCTACAGCGAGCGCGATCTCCCGCAGAAATGGGAAGAGCCGCCGGCCGATCCCGGACTTCCTGCGCTCGATCGTCACCATCCGCCACACGGGAACACCAAGTAACGACCGCGCCTCGGCCCGCCGCAACGCGAAATTTTCTCTTCGCGCAAACAGTGACCTCGGCGGGCGATGCGGTGTATATAAAAGGTTCGCCGGAAGCCATTTGAACAGTGGCACCGGCTATAGCAAGCTCTTTCAGAGGTGCCGACATGACCCAACTTGAAGCCGCACGCAAAGGCGTCATCACCCAGCAGATGATCGAAGTGGCCGAGGACGAAGGTCTCAGCCCCGAGGAAATCCGCGCCCTGGTTGCGACCGGCGAAGTCGTCATCCCGCACAACCAGCATCACGATTTCCGCGCGATCGGCATCGGCCGCAGGCTGCGGACCAAGGTCAACGCCAATATCGGCGCTTCGAATTTCCATCAGCTGATCGAAGAGGAAGTCGAAAAGCTCTACACCGCCGTGCGTTATGGCGCCGACTCCGTGATGGACCTCTCGACCGGCACCGACCTCGACCAAATTCGCGCCGAGATCCTCTCGCGCTGCCAGGTCATCCTCGGCACCGTGCCGATTTACCAGGTCGCCTCCGAGCGCTCGATCATGGATCTCGGCGTCGAGGTCTTCCTCGAAGTGATCGAACGTCAGGCGCGCCAGGGCGTCGATTACATGACGCTGCATTGCGGCGTCACACGCGAGAGCGTGCGCAAACTGCGCGGCCATCAACGCATCGAGGGCATCGTCTCGCGCGGCGGCGCGCTGCTCGCCGGATGGATCGAGCGCACCGGCAACGAAAATCCGCTCTACGAACATTTCGACGAGGTCTGCGCGATTTTGCGCGAACATGACGTCACTATCTCGCTCGGCGACGGCTTGCGTCCGGGCGCCACCGGCGACGCCACCGATCGCGGCCAACTCGCGGAATTGCTGGTGCTGGGCGAATTGACCGAGCGCGCCCGCACCCTCGGCGTGCAGGTGATGATCGAAGGGCCCGGCCATGTCCCGCTCGACCAGATCGAAGCCAACGTCAAGCTCGAAAAGCGCATATGCGGCGGCGCCCCGTTTTATGTCCTTGGGCCTCTGACCTGCGACGTCGCCCCCGGCTATGACCACATCACCGGCGCGATCGGCGGCGCGATCGCCTCTGCCGCCGGCACCGATTTTCTCTGTTACGTCACTCCGGCCGAGCATCTGCGCCTGCCCGATATCGACGACGTTCGCGAGGGCGTTATCGCCACCCGGATCGCCGCCCATTCGGGCGATCTCGTCAAGGGCGTGCGCGCCGCGAAAGTCTGGAACGACCAGATGTCGCGCTATCGCAAGTCGCTCAACTGGGAAGGCATGTACGCGATGGCGATGGATCCGGATAAGGCCCGCCGTTACAAGGAAGAAAGCGAAGCCTCCGGCTCCAACGTCTGCAGCATGTGCGGCTCGCTCTGCTCGATCAATATCGACAACGCCGCGATCAAGTTCACGCGCAGGCGCGCTCTCGAACAGGTAGAAGCCAATGCCGCCGCAGGTTGAAGAACTGCGCGGCGGCGATCCGCTCGGCCTTCCTCGGCATCGAGATCCGCGATCAGTTCGGCGCACGGCGCCGGCTGGGCGATTACGTCGGGCAGACCGTCGTCGGTCTACTTTTATCCCAAGGACGACACCCCCGGATGCACCCTCGAGGGCAAGGAGTTTCGCGATCTGCACGAGAAGTTCCGCGCGCTGGATTGTGCGGTCGTCGGCGTCAGCACCGATTCGGTCGCGTCGCATCGCGCCTTTGCCGATAAGCACGGATTCCCCTTCACCCTGCTGGCCGACGAGCGGGGCGAACTGGCGCGGGCCTTCGGCGTGCTCAACGGCGAGCGCGCCGAGCGCGCGACCTTCGTCCTCGATCGCGACGGGCGGGTGGCGCGCGCACTTTCTCGACGTCACGCCGCGCGGCCATGCGCAGCAGGTGCTCAAATTCGTCCGCAGGCGCTGGTCGAATCCCACCTGATGATCGGCGGCTGAGGCGCGGCGACCAGCAGGCAAAGGCGCCATTATTGCGCTCCGGCCTGCCTGATGCGCCCAGACTGCGCCCAATGGTTATAGTTTCGATCGACTAGGACTGATTACGTGATGAACGATTCACCCTCGCGATGCGAGCTGATACCACCACGAGGCGAGACGGAACGGTAAAGCAGATGGCCAAGACTTCAAAGAACATTCTCGACGAAGCGCGCGCTTCGATTAAGCAAATCGATATCGACGAGGCGCGCAAGATGATCGATCAACCCGGCACCGTGCTGATCGACGTCCGCGAGAGCGACGAATGGCGCCAGGGACATATCCCGCAGGCCATCGCGATTCCGCGCGGCTTCCTCGAATTGCGCGTCGAAGAGAAGGTTCCCGACCACAAGACCCCGGTGATCCTCCAATGCGCCTCGGGCACCCGTTCGCTGCTGGCCGCCCGCACCCTGCGCGAGCTCGGCTACGAAAACGTTTACAACATGACCGGCGGCTTCAATCGTGGAAGGATCGCGGACTGCCCTGGACGGCGATCGCGCCTTCACCCAGGACGAGATCACCCGCTATTCGCGCCATTTCGTGATTCCCGAGGTCGGCGAAAAGGGCCAGGCCAAGCTGCTCGATTCCAAGGTCCTGATTCTCGGCACCGGCGCGCTCGGCTCGCCCTATCGCTCTACCTCGCGGCGGCGGCGTCGGCACCATCGGTTTGGTCGATTTCGACGTCGTCGATCTCTCCAACCTGCAGCGCCAGATCATCCACACCACCGATCGCGTCGGGATGCTCAAGACCGAGTCGGCGCAAAAGCCGATCAACGCGCTCAACCCGGCGATCAAGGTCATCCGTCACGACGTCCGTCTCAGTTCCGAAAACGTGATGGAGATCATCAAGGACTACGACGTCGTGATCAATTGCGGCGATAATTTCCCCACCCGCTACCTAATCAACGACGCCTGCGTGTTCGCGAAAAAGCCGCTGGTTGACGGCGCGATTTTCCGCTTCGAGGGCAACGCGACGGTCTTCCATCCTGCCGCCGGCGGTCCGTGCTATCGATGCCTCTATCCGGAGCCGGCGCCGCCCGACATGGCGCCGTCGTGCGCCGAGGCCGGCGTGCTCGGTGCGCTGCCCGGCGTGATCGGTTCGATCGAGGCGCTCGAAGCAATCAAGCTGCTGCTCGGCGCGGGCAAGCCGCTGGTCGGCAAGATGGTGTACTTCGACACGCTCTCCAGCGATTACGTGCGGGTGCTCAAGATTCGCCGCAATCCCGAATGCCCGGTCTGCAGCGAGCATCCGACGCAGACCACGCTTATCGACTACGAGGCCTTCTGCGGGCTCGGCGCCGCGGCGCGACATGGTGCGATGACGGAGCGCCAACGGTCAGGTCTCGGCTGCGGCTGGCCGCTGACGCCGCGTCAAGCGCTGGAACAGACTGAGATCTGACAAGACGGCGGGCGCATCATAAGGCGCTCCGCCGTTTTGCTTGAAAAATGCCAATTACCGGGGACACACATATGGCGTTGGGGCCTTTTTACGTGGCGCAAAAATTGATGCAAACCAACGGAGCTGTGCGCGGCACCGCGATCCTGATGCGTCACGGCGAAACCGAATGGAATCGCAAGGCCGCGTGATGGGCCGGCAATCCCGTCGAGCTAACCGCCAAGGCCGCGCTCAGGTCGAAGCCACCGCGCGCTTCGCCCAGAGCATCAAGCCCGATCTGATCGTCACCAGTCCGCTGGTGCGCGCGCGCCAGTCGGCCGAAATTCTCGCGGCCGGCATCGGCGGTATCGAAATCATCGAGGAGCCCGACGATCGCCGAAGTGCTCTACGGCCGCTGGGAGGGCATGACCTACCACGAGCTGATCGACGACCCGCACTACATCACCTATCGAAAGTCGCCGCATCGAGCATCCCACCCCCGGCGGCGAAACAATTCCGAGAAGTGCAGGCCCGCGGCGTCGCGCGCGTGATGCGCGCCATTGCGGCCAATCCCGGCCAGCGCGTCCTCTTCGTCTCGCACGGCGATATCATCCGCACGGTGCTATGTCATTTCATGACGATGGAAATGCGGCACTTCCATCGCATCCGCGTGGACAATGCGACGCTTGTCGGCGATTCAGATTGCCGGCGAATTTGCCGAAGTGAAATTTATGAATCTGCTGCCCGACCCGGGCCGCGCCTTCGTCGCGCCATTCTCGACGCCGAAGACAGTCCCCGCGCGGCCCGTAGCGAAAGTAACACTCAGTCCAGAAGTTCGAACGGCGCGACTGCGCCGTTGAGTAGCCCGCGTCCGGCGCGCGTGTTCCCCGCCTTGATTGCCTCGATGAGCTCCCGCTCGTTGCGCACCTCGCCGGAAAAAAGCGTCGTCACAACTCCGACCGAGTTGGCCGAATGGGAGTCGGAACCCGCGACCTCGGCCCGGCCGAGCGCCCGCGCCACGCGCAGCGCGAAGACGTTTTCTTCCTCCGAGCAGGCCGCGTTGAGGACTTCGACCGCGTCGCACAACTGGATAATCTCGAGCTTGGCCGCGCGGTCCGGGATGCTCCACGTCGATCGGTTCGTGGTCGTCATTGATGAAGGAAAACCGTGGGTCGAGATTTGTAGCGAAACGGATGGTTGGCGATCATAATCCCGCCAAACTGGGTCGACCACCTTGCGCAATCGCGGAACTTGTAGATTTCGCCAACGTATTGGTCGAGGCCAGAAGCTCCCAACGTGGCCCATCTCGGTCGTCACTTCC
>CAWDQC010000042.1:0-114799 GCA_963804355.1 uncultured Pseudomonadota bacterium
GCAAGGCGACGTATCCCTCTTTGCTGGGAGTCGCGCGTTCGCGCGAACTGGCTCGCGACCTGGCCTCGAAGGCGGGCGCTGCGCTCGCCGGATTCGACCATCGAGCCGAGCCGCTGCGGGATGCTCGCGAAGTTCGCGGTGGAGCGCAAACTGTGACGGATCGTCTCGCCAGCGTGGAGAGCGACGCGATCCAAAGCCATCCGGTCGATACGCATCCGGTGCGCGCGCGCCAGGCAATGCTGGTTCAACCGGGCAGGATGGTGTTGCGTGATTTCACCCGCCGCATCCGGGGCCCGGGCGAAGTATTGTTGAGATCAAATGCGCGCTGAGCTGTGGCACCGATTTAAAAGCCTTCCGACGAGGCCATCCGATGTGGCCGATGCCGCGCCGTTTGGACATGAATTTTCCGGCGTAGTCGCTGAAGTAGGCGAGGGCGTCGAGAGTTTCGTGTCGGCGATGAGCTGATGGCCGCGCCGACCGCGCCATGTGGGATTGCTTTTATGCCAGCGCGGGCAGGAAAATCTATGCGCGCAGGCGATGGAAAAATGCTGCTCGGGCGCTACGCGGATTTCTCCTCATCCCGCCGCATATCGTGGAACGAACGCATTTCGCAAGCCGGCTGATCTTTCGGATTCGAAGAGGCCGCGCTGCTCGAACCGCTGTCCTGCGTGGTGCATGCGCAGGAAGTCGCGCAGGCGCGAGCTTCGAGAGCGTACTTATCGTCGGCGCCGGCCCGTTCGGCTCGCTGCATTGCTGGCGCTCGGCGAGCGGGCGTGCGCGAGGTCGCGATCGCCGGCCGTGGCGCTGATCGCCTGCAAGTGGGCCGCCGGACTGGGCCACCGCGTCATCGATGTGCGCACCGGCGATCCCGAGCGCGGTAGTTCGAGCCTCAACGGTGGCTACGGCCCCGACCTCGTCATCGAATGTACCGGACAGCTCGACGGATGGCAGGATCGCTCGCGCGCGTGCGGCGCGGCGGACGCGCGGTGTTCTTCGGCGGCTGCGCTCCCGGCACCACGTTTGAAGTCGATACGCGCCGGATGCATTACGACAATCTCACATTGCTGGCGCCGTTTCATTTTCGCCCGCGTGACGTGAAACAAGGCGTTTCGAGATCCTCGGCGCCCGCGCGATCGGTGCGGGCGCGATTATCAACGCGCGCCGAAGTCTCGGCGAACTGGCCGAGGTATTTTCGCTGCTCGAAAGAGGGACCGATCCTGAAATGCGCGGTCATACCGTGAAGCGGGACAGGAAACCATTGCGGATGCGCTCCGGGCGGCCCTCGGCGGAACAACACGGATAATTTTATGAATCAGGCCAACCAGATATACCAGCGCAGCAGGCGCGGTCCGGATCGAGCGCGACGACTTCCCCCCAAGGTTGACTTCGCGATCGATCGCGCGCAACGAGCGCTGTTGGCCAGCAACATCCTGAGGGCTACTGGCAAGCCGCGCTGGAAGCGAACGCGCAGATGAACGCCGAGTACATCATCTTCATGCGCTTCATGGAGTGCGGTCGACCCGGACCTCGAAGAGCGCCTCAAGAAGTCCGATGCTCGACATGCAGAACGCCGACGGTCAGTTGGTCGCTTTTCCCGGCGGCGAAGGCTACTCTCGACCAGTATCGAGGCGTATTTCGCGCTGAAGCTGTCCGGCCTGCGCGCCGGCGACGAGCCGATGATGCAGGCGCGGCGCTGGATTCTCTCCAAGGGCGGGATCGAAAATGCCGGTACACTCGCGCGCTTCTACCTCGCGTGCATGGGCCAGGTGCCGTGGGAAGCGACCGCCATCGTCTGCCGATCGAGATCACGCTGTTCCCCAACTGGTTCTCCGTTCAACATGTACGAACTCGCGTCGTGGGCGCGCGGGACCGCGTTCGGCGCTGATGCTGCTGCAGGCGCAAAAGCCGGTCGGTGACGGTCGATTGTCGCGAGGCGTGCTCGAGCTCTACATCCAGCCGCCGCATTTCACCAAATTCAAACAGCCGCGCGCCGGCGAAGTTTTTCTCGCTGCGCACGTTGTTCAATTTCACCGACACGATGCTGCGCTTTTACGATCGCCATCAGTCAAATCGCTGCGGGCACGCGCGCTGCGCCACGCCGAGAACTGGCTCCTCGAGCATCAGGAGGCCAACGGTTCATGGGGCGGCATCCAACCCTGCTACCTGCTGAGCACGATGGCGCTCAAAGGGCTCGGCTATCGCAACGACCATCCGGTAATCGCAAAGGCGTTGAAGCGACGCGCGAATCATTGGGAACAGGACGATCGCTCGCTTTATCATGCCGTGCGTTTCGCCCAACTGGGACACCGCGCTCGCGGCCAAGGCGCTGCTCGATTCCGGCCTGAGCGGGCGACCATCCGGCGCTGCGAGACAGTCCGCCAAATGGCTCATCGACCATCAGATTTTCAAGAAGGGCGACTGGTCGGTGAAGCGCCCGACCTCGAGCCCGGCGGATGGGCCTTCGAGTTTTACAACGATTGGTACCCTGACGTCGGACGATTCGGCCGTGATCCTCAATGGTGCTGGCGGCGGCAGCGCATGACGACGCGGCGTCGCGCGAGCGTGCGATCCGACTCGGCGCCAACTGGGTAATGGGCATGCAATCGAAGGACGGTGGCTTTGCGGCCTTCGACGTCGACAACGATCGAAATGGCTCAACAGGCTCCTTTCGCCGATCGTCGAGGCCGCCACCGATCCCGACCTGTGCGGATTTGACCGGGCGCGTGCTCGAAATGATGGCGTCGGTCGGCTATCAGCACCGATCATCCGGTGGCCGTCGCGCCATTGCATGGCTCAAGCGCAACCAGTGGAAGCGATGGTCGATGGTGGGGCCGCTGGGGCGTCAGCTATATCTACGGAACTTGCTCGGCGCTTTCGGGGTTGCGCGCGATCGGCGTCAATATCGAACGAAACTTTGATCAAGCGCGCCGTCGGGATGGCTCAAGTCGGTACAGAAAGCGGACGGTGGATGGGGCGAGAGTTGCTCGAGCGACAAGGATCCCGCGCTCAAGGGCAAGGGACCAGCACACCCTCGCAAACCGCATGGGCGCTGATCGGTTTGCTCGCCGGCGAAGACGAAATCAGCGACAACGTGATGCGCGGCGGTCGCTGGCTGCGGAGCGTCAGAATGAAGACGGGCGCGTGGGAAGAAACCGAGTTCACTGGCACGGGATTCCCTAATCATTTCTACCTGCGCTACCAGATGTATGCGCATTATTTTCCGCTGATGGCGCTCGGGCGCTTTCGGCGCGCGATTAGGCGACCGCGCGGGCAGCTAAAGGCGGTGAGCAACGCCATGAAGATCTGGCGATACTCGGGCTCGAACAGGATCGGTAGGGGTCACCACTCTCGACGTGGTGGGCCGTTTCCGGATCGCTTTCGCGTCGCCGCGATGGCGGCGGGCAGCAATCTCGATTTGCTCGAGCAGCAGGTGCGGCGCTTTCGGCCCGAACTGGTGTCGGTCGCGACGGCGCAACTGGCGAGCGACTGAGCTCCGCGACTCGGTCGGCGTGAAGGTCAACATCGTGCATGGCGAGGAGGGTGCAATTGCGGTCGCGTCCCATCCCGATGCCAACTGGTGATGTCCTCGCTGGTCGGCGCGTTGGGGTTGCGTCCGACCCTGGCCGCGATCAAAGCCGGCAAGGATATCGGCTTCGCCAACAAGGAAGTGCTGGTGGTCGCGCGGCGAAGTGATGACGCGCGCGGTGCGCGAAGCCGGCGTCAATCTCCTGCCGGTCGACAGCGAGCACAACGCGATTTTCCAATGCCTCGAAGGTCGTCCGCGCACATCGTCAAGCGGATCATCCTGACGGCGTCGGGAGGCCCGTTTCGTGAATGGCCGGCGGAGCGTTTCGCTTCGATTACCGTCGCCGATGCGCTCAATCATCCGGCATGGCGGATGGGCAACAAGATCACGATCGATTCCGCGACGTTGATGAACAAGGGGTTGGAAGTGATCGAGGCGCGCTGGCTCTTCGACCTCACACCCGCGGAGATCTCCGTCGTAATCCATCCGCAAAGCGTTATCCATTCGATGGTCGAATTGATCGATGGCTCGACTATCGCGGAGATGGCGATCGCCGATATGGCGATACCGGTGGCGTTCGCGTTGGCGTGGCCCGAGCGCTTGCCGATGGATCATTTGAAACCGTTTTCCGTACTCGAATGCGGCAATTTAACCTTCGAGGAGCCGGACTTTGAACGTTTTCCCTGCTTGCGCCTGAGCTACGACGCATTACGCGCGGGCGGCACCATGCCGGCATGCCTTAACGCGGCGAATGAGGAATTGGTGGCGGCTTTTCTTGCCGGCCACCTGCGGTTCGTCGATATCCCGCGTCATCTCGAGACCATCATGGAAAGGCATCAGAACGTTCCGGCTCGGACCCTCGAGGATGTGCTCGAAATTGACGGATGGGCCCGGGCGGCCGCGCGTAAAATGATTGGGCCGGTTCCGCTCGCGGCATCACTGTGAGAGAGGCCGTCCAGCATCGGAGCGAGGTGGGGGGCGGAAGCGGGCGAGAGGATTCGATCGCGACGCCGGCGAAAAGCGCTGCAGTCAATTCCACGACGGCTACAATCGATTCGACCACGCTCGAGCAAGCTTACGATATTGCGCGCGAGATCGCGCGATCTCGCTGAGAATTTCACCGTGGCGTCGTGGTTGATGCCGCGGCGGATGCGCCCGCATATGCATGCGATTTATGCCTATGCACGAATCGGCGACGATTTCGCCGATGAGGATCGCAGCCTGACCAAGCTGGAGGAATGGGGGCAGGAACTCGACCTGGCTTTTGAGGGATCCCCGCGGCATCCGGTGATGGTCGCGGTCGCCGATACCGCGCAGCGCTTTGATATCCCCAAAGAGCCGTTTGGCGACCTGCTCAAGGCTTTTCGCAGCGATGTGGATTTCAAGGGCTTCGATACGATCGAGGATCTGCTTGGATACGCGCGCTATTCGGCGAATCCGGTCGGACGCCTGGTGCTCTACCTGTTCGGTTATCGTGACGCCGAGCGCCAGCGGCTGGCGGACGCGGTTTGCAGCGGCCTTCAGCTGGCGAACTTCTGGCAGGATATTAGCAATCGATCTCGCCAAGGATCGCGTCTACCTGCCCGCCGAGATATGGAAATTTCGGCGTCACCGTCCAGGATTTGCGGGACGGCCGGATGGAGCCCGCAGTTCGAAGCGTTGATGAAGCACCAGATAGCGTCGGCGCGGGAGATGCTGATGAGCGGCGAGGCCCTGGCCCGCATGGCGGACCGCCGGCTTGGCCGCGACGTGCTGATGTTCGCCGGCGGCGGACTCGCGATTTTGCGCGCGATCGAGCGTATCGGCTACGACGTTTTCCGCGCCAGACCCAAGCTGAACCGCTTCGACTATGTCAAACTGGGGTGGGCCGCACTGGGCGGACGACTCAGGGCCTGAGGTAAGCGCGGTGAACGGTGAGTCTTCGGAGCGGGCGCTCGAAGCCGATTATACGCGATGCGCGGAGGTGACTCGGCGCGCCTCGTCGAATTTTTATTACGCCTTCATGCTGTTGCCGGTGGAGCGACGCCGCGCACTCTACGCGGTCTATGCGTTTTGCCGATTCGTCGACGATATTGCCGACGATGACAGCGTTCGCGATCCGGCGGCGATGCTGGCGCGCTGGCGGGAAGAACTCGATGAGGTCTACGCGGGGACGGCAACGCGGCCGGTCTCACGGGCACTGGCCGACAACGTCTACCGCTTCAATATTCCGCGCCGCTACTTCGAAGAGGTCATCGACGGTGTCGAGATGGATTTGACGCGCCGCCGTTATGATTCGTTCGCGGAGCTGGAGCTCTACTGCAAGCGGGTGGCGTCGGCGGTGGGCCTAATTTGTATCGAGATATTCGGCTACGGTAATCCAGCGACACGAATTTACGCCGAGCGGTTGGGGATCGCGTTTCAGCTGACCAATATTATTCGCGATGTGCGCGAAGACGCGACTCGCGGCCGGATTTATCTTCCACTGGAGGACCTGGCGCGCTTCGAGGTTACCGAGGAAGAAATACTCGAAGGCGTATATAGCGATCGCTTTCGCAGCCTGATGGAGTTCGAGGCGGAACGCGCGCGGACCTTTTATCGCGAGGCGCAGGTGGCGCTGGCCCGCGAAGATCGCGGTTCGATGCTCGCGGCGGAGGGTATGCGGATGATTTATGCGGCGCTGCTCGAACGAATCATCCGTTCGGACTACCGCGTCTTCGATCAGCGGCTGAGCCTCTCCACACCGCGCAAGCTGTACCTGGTCGGACGGGCGTGGGCGGGGACGCGGTTGCATCGTGCGAACTGAGGATGGCTACGGAAGTCACAGACGCCGTTATAGTCGGCGGCGGCTTCTCAGGGCTGAGCGCCGGCGTGGCGCTGGCCGAACGCGGCCTTCGCGTCGCGCTGATTGAGGGCAAGCCTGCGCTGGGCGGCCGCGCCTATTCGTTCGTCGACAGTGAGACCGGTGACTTCGTCGATAACGGGCAGCACGTGCTGATGGGATGCTACCGCCAGACCCTGGATTTCCTCGGCAAAATCGGAACGCGCGACCAGCTGATCGTCCATCGCGATCTCGAAATCGAGATGCTCGACGGGCCGGATCGACGGGCGATACTTCGCACGGCGCGTTTGCCCGGACCATTGCATATGAGCGGCGCATTGCTTGCCTATGGGCATCTGTCGGCGGGCGAACGGATGAAGGTATTAGCCGCGGGGATGCGACTGATGTTCCTTCGGCGATTCGACCGCGCGCGCCTGGCGAACATGAATGTTGCGGAATTGATGGACGAATTGGGGCAGGGCGAGCAGGCCCGGCGCTGTTTCTGGTATCCGATCGCGATAGCGACACTGAACGACGATCCCGCACTCGCATCCGCCGAGCTTTTCGCGGAAGTGCTCAAGCGGGCCTTCTTTGCGCGCCGAATCGATTCGGCATTTGTTTATTCGCGCGTCGGGTTGAGTGATCTATATTGCAACGCGGCTCGCGAATTTATTGAAAGACGCGGCGGCACGGTCGCCTGTCGCGCGATCACCGAAGCGATCGAGTTGCGCGAGGACGGCGCGGTCGATGCGGTTCGGCTACGCGATGGAAAGCGCGTGCAAGGGCGGAATTTTATCATTGCGATACCGCCGGAGCAGTTGCTCAAACTCATGCCCGAGGGCGCCATCACCGAACCGTATTTCATTCGCATCGCCGCGCTGCGCAGTTCGCCGATCATATGCGCTCACGTCTGGCTCGATCGCGAGGTCACCGACGCGGCCTTTGTCGGTTTCATCGGCACCACTACCCAGTGGTTGTTCAACAAGCGGCGGATTTTTGCGTCTCACGGCGAGAGTCACCCGGGCTACCTTAGTTTCGTGATTAGCGGCGCGCGCGATCTGGTGGACAAGTCCAACGAAGAGCTACTGGCAATCGTGATGGGCGACCTGCACGCCATGATTCCAGGTTCTCGCCAGGCGCGCGTGACCAAATCGATCGTGCTCAAGGAAAAGCATGCGACGATGGCGCCGGATCCCGCTTCGAATCGCAATCGGCCCGAGACGGCGACACCGATTCGCAATCTGTTCCTGGCGGGAGATTGGGTGAGGACTCCTCTGCCTGCGACAATCGAGAGCGCGGTGATGTCGGGACTAGCGGCAGCCGCCCTGGTTGCTTCACGCGCGACGGCCTGAAATCACCATGGCCGCGAAAATCGCCCTGGTTACCGGTGCCAACGGCTTCGTGGGATGCCACGTGGTGCGTGCACTCTGCCAGCGTGGATGGCAGGTGCGGGCGTTCGTGCGCAAAGGGGCGGACCTGCGGGCGCTCGAGGGTGTCGATTGCGAGCGATCATTTGGCGATCTTCGCGATGCCGAATCGGTCGAACAGGCCGCGCGCGGATGTTCGGAGATTTATCATGTGGCGGCGGACTATCGATTATGGGTGACCGATGAAGCTGCCATGTATGCCGCCAACGTCGGAGGCACGCGCAACGTTCTGACGGCCGCGCGAAAGGCCGGCACCGAACGCATCATCCATACCAGTACGGTCGGCGCATTGGGAATCGCGGCGGACGGAATCGGCCGCGAGAATACGCCGGTGACTCTGGACGACATGGTCGGACCATACAAACGATCGAAGTTTATGGCGGAGCAGGAGGTGTTGCGAGCCGCGCGCGAGGGGGCTCCCGTGGTAATCGTGAATCCCTCGACCCCGATCGGCGCCCTGGATTTTAAGCCCACTCCTACCGGTCGAATAATCGTGGATTTCATCAATCGCCGAATGCCGGTATTTTTGGAAACCGGGCTCAACCTGGTGAACGTCGAAGATGTAGCGCGCGGTCATGTCCTGGCCGCCGAACAGGGACGGATAGGCGAGAAATATATTCTCGGTGGCGAGAATTTGACCCTCCAGCAAATGTTGGGCCGCCTTGGAACGCTGTCCGGGGTGCCGGCACCCAAGATCAAGATACCGTACGCGGTGGCCTATGGCTTCGCGCTTGGCGCGGAAGCGATTGCCCGCACGATTACGCATCGTCCACCGCGCGCCAGTTTGACCGAGGTGCGAATGGCGCGTAAGAAGATGTTTTTCGCCATTGCCAAGGCCCGATCGGAGCTGGGCTACGAGCCTACTTCGGTCGACGATGGCCTACGGCGCGCGATTGAGTTTTTTCAGCGCAACGGGATGGCGCGCGCGGCTTGAACTACGATGCACCTGCTGCTTTCTACGATCGCACTACGCCCCTACGTGTATGTCTTTCTCGTATCATTCCTCTTTATCTCGATAGTCAACTTTGGTTTGCGGACCACCGCACTGTTTGCGTTGCTGACCTACCTGGTCGCGTTCGTCTGCGAATTGAGCTCGATTCGCATTGGCTTCCCGTTTGGCCTCTATCACTACATTGAAGCGACGCGTGGACGAGAGCTTTGGGTCTTCGGCGTTCCCTTCATGGACTCGATTTCTTTTACTTTTTTAGCGTTCGCCAGCTACTCGGTCGCGATCCTGCTTTCATCACCGCTGTATCGCCAAGGTGGAGAGTTGCGAACTCTCGATACCTGGGAAGTGCGAGGGTCGTTGCGGGTCCTGTTGATGGCCGCACTCTTTATGGTGATGGTCGATATGGTGGTCGATCCCCTGAGCGTACTGGGCGATCGTTGGTTTTTGGGAAAGATCTATTGGTACGACCCGCCGGGCGTCTATTTCGGCGTTCCCATCAGCAACTTTATGGGCTGGTATTTCATAGCCGCCGTCAGCATCGCGATCTTTCAGCGGCTCGATTGGTGGTTGAATCACGACGGAAGCAAGCCGCTGGGCGTAGTTCCCGGACTGTTTTGTCGCTCGCTTCTCGGTCCTTTGCTCTATACCGGAATCGCCTGTTTTGGCATCACGATGCTTTTTGTAATCCGGGCGCCTGAGATCGGATTTGCCGCCGTGTTTATCTTCCTGCCAATGCTGGTACTTACGATTCATATTCTGACCCGTGCGGATAGTTACGGAGGCGAGGCCGCGATCGCACGTCATTTGGCGGATTTTCCCTACGATAACGTCATCTTCGAGCCAAAATTGGTCGCCGAGACGGCCGCTGTTCGCAGAAGGGCTTAGAACTGCGAACTGTCTACTCGAGGCGCTGCAGCGTCGATTCCATCACCGATGCCAGGATGCGAGTGGAGGTGCGCAGGTTGCGCATCAGACGAGTCGCGCCCACCAGTATCGCGGGATTCGTAATGATCGATTTGGCGGCGGAGAGTGGACGCACACGGCCATTTTCATCCGCCAGCGCGGCACCGACCAGTTCATGGTCGACTTCATCGAGGATGGTCCGAAGACAAATGAAGGGTTGCCCTCGGCGACGGACCTCGGCGGCGATCGCCGCACTTTCCATGTCGACGGCGATGGCGCCGCTCTGATCCGCGGCGAGTCGCTTATCCATCACGCTTGGGATCGCACGATGGGAGGTCAGAAGCGCGCCTGCGGTAAAGGCGATTGCGGCACTTTCGAGGGCAACGCTAAACGTCTCAAACGGCTCGCGGGGAACGTCGACGATCCCTTCGGCGTGGAAGCTTTCCGGCCGGCGCATCATCAGACGGTCGGCAAGGAGTACACTGCCCACCCGCAGGTCGCGGTGAAGCGCCCCGGCAACCCCGGCAATCGCGACGAGTTCTACATCGCGTATTGAATCGAGAGCGCGTTCGGCCGATTCGCGCGCCCGTCTAACACCGATGCCCGTCTTTACGAGTGTGACCTCGTACTTGCCAATCCGACCGCTGGACCAAACAGGCCATCGATTCGCAGTGATGTCGCTGGGCGCATCCCGCACGCAGCGGTCCGAACTCCGCGCCAAACGCACAAAACACAAGAATCACGCCAGATTCTGCCAGTCCGGTGGGAAAACCGCCACGCTGCTGGCGAGTCCGGATGCTTGAGCGAAACCCCTTGGGCCATCACAATTGCTTAAATGGCTTCGAGCACTGCAGCAGGGCTAAATCCGTCTTCCGCGTCGGGAACGACCATAGACGTCGGCAACCTCGCGCCGGTGGAGCTTTCGGAGGGCGCATCCCGAGGCAAGCAGAGTCATCATTACCTCCGATGATTTTGGTTTTTCGCCGAGGTCAACGCCGCGGTTCGCCGGGCGCATCGGGAGGGCGTGCTGACCGCGGCCAGCCTCATGGTTGCGGGGGACGCCCGCGATGAGGCCGCCGCTATCGCACACGATAGCCCCGAACTCGACGTCGGATTACATCTGGTGGTCTGCCGTGGGACGAGCGTGCTCCCGGCCGCGGATCTTCGAATCTCACCGATGCGAACAGGGCTTTCCTGAAAACCCGGTGATGGAATGCGCTATTTCTTCGAGCGCCGGCTGCGCGGGTTGCTGCGGGACGAGATCGAGCCCAAATCGAGACTTCACTTAAAGCTCGTCGGCAAACTGAATCACATCGACGGCCATTGAATTTTCGCGTTCATCCCGCGATAGCCGATATTCTCATCGAGTTGGCGGTCGAATATCGCGTGCCCTGCCTCCGGCTGCCGCGCGAGCCGGTCTTCACGACCCTGCGACTCGCCAAGGATAATGCGGCGCGCAAACTGGTCGAAGCGGTTATTTTTCCGCGCTCTCGCGCCGGACACGAGGGATGATGGCTGCGCACGGGATCCGTTCGACGGATCGGCTCTACGGACTGCATCAGAGCGGCAATCTCAGCGAAGAGTATGTTATTGGCGTGATCAGACGCTTGGGTCCCGGGTTGACCGAGATTTATTTCCATCCGGCGGAGGACGCTGGTGGAACGCCACGTCCGCGCAGGCGCAGTCCGAGACGAATATCCTGACTGGTGCACGGATTCGCACCGCGCTGGATGCGGCCGGTATTCAGCTGACCAATTTCGCCGAAGTTGCCCGGCTGCCGACGAAAGTTGCCTGAGGCTCGAAGTTGTTCGGGTTTGACATTGTCCGGTGAGGTGAAACGCCATGGCGGACCTTCAGATCAGACCAGCGCAGGATGCGGATCTGCCGGCCCTGACGGAGATCTACAACCATTACATCGTCAATACCGCCATAACTTTTGACCTCAAGCCGTTCACGCTCAAGGAACGCGCCGTCTGGTTCGACGAGCGTGCGGATACGGGACGTCATCGCCTGCTCGTCGGCGAGGAGGCCGGCCGCGTAATCGGGTATGCGAGCACCGGCCAGTTTCCTAACAAACAGGCTTACGAGACTACTGCTGAATCTTCCATCTATTGCGCGGCGGACGTGGTTGGCCATCGTATTGGCAGCGCGCTTTACAGGGGTTTGTTCGACGCACTTAAGGGTGAGGATCTGAACCGGTTGGTCGCAGGAATCACACTGCCGAACGACGCCTCGGTTGCACTCCACGAGCGTTTCGGTTTCGTTCAGGTGGGTATATTTACCGAGGTTGGGCGAAAATTCGGACGCTACTGGGACGTCGCATGGTATGAGCGTCCCTTCGGCGCCTCGATCAGATCGACCGACAACGACGAGCGGGCATAAATGCGTCCGCGGGATGGGTCGCGACAATGCCGAAAGTGATCGTTGTGAAAGTTGACGAAGTTCGCGAGGGCGCGATGATTCGCGTCGATGCTGAGGGTCGCCCGATCCTGATTTCGCGGATTAATGGACGTTTTTCCGCGATCGAGGCGATCTGCCCGCATGCCGGCGGCCGCCTCGAGGATGGCGATATCGAAAACGGCTGCGTGATTTGTCCGATTCATGACGCGATCTTCGACCTCGCGACCGGCAAAGTCGCGCCCGAGACAGACTGGGCCACTGATCTCGAGACCTTCGCCGTCACGGTCGCGGAAGGCCATCTGTTGGTCGAAGTTCCCTCGTCCACGGATTCGATCGTAACGCCGGCATCCGCAACAGCTATCACCGCGGTTAGCGGCGACGGCGCCTGTCCCTTCTCGGGTGCTGCGCACGGCATCGACTTCGATCCGATGACGCCGGAGCAGCGCGAGTGTCCGTTTCCCTTGTATGCGCATGCGCGCGACGAAATGCCGATTTTTTATAGCGAGCGTTTCGATCTCTGGGTGGTGACGCGTTATGACGATATCGCCGCGATCCTGAAGGATCCGGCCAGATTCTCGTCGGCGCAGTCACTCGCGGTCGATACCGCCGTCGATCCGCAAGTGCAGGCGGTGCTCGATAGCGGTTATCTCGCGACGCCAACGATGGTAACCGCCGACCCTCCCGTTCATACCCGCTTCCGGCAACTCGTGGGCAAGGCCTTCACGTCGCGGCAAGTCGAGGTGATGGAGCCGCGGATGCGTGAAATCGCACATCAACTGGTCGACGGATTTTATCGTGATGGACGCACCGACATCGTCCGCAACTATGCTTACCCATTTCCGATGGAGGTCATCGCGGAAATTCTCGGCGTGCCGGCCTCCGAGATGGATAGCTTCAAGAAGTGGTCGGACGATATGTCGGCGCGGTTCGGGCCGCTTCCACTGGAACGACAGGTGGAGTGCGCCAGGAGCGAAGTCGAGTTCCAGCATTATTTCGCCGCCGCTCTGGCAGGATCGCAGGCGCCATCCCCGTGAAGATCTGCTCACCGAATTGTTGAATGCGCGGGTCAAGGGAGAAGCGCCGTTGTCCATGCCCGAAATGTTGAGTGTGCTGAAGCAACTGCTGATCGGCGGCAACGAGACCTCAACTAACTTGATCGGGAGCATGATGCTCCTGCTGATGAATCATCCCAATCAGCTCGATGCCGTGCTGAGAGATCATCATGAGTCGAACAAAATGCGGTCGAGGAAGCCTTGCGCCTCGATGCTCCCGTGCAGGGACTTTTTCGCAGTGCGACGGAGAACGTCGAAATCGGCGGGGTGAAAATTCCCCGGGGCGCGCATCTCGAACTCCTCTACGCGTCGGGTAATCGGGACGAAGCGCGATTTGCCGATGCGGATCGCTTCTTGACGTCACCCGGCGCGACTGGAGTAATCACATGGCTTTCGGCTTCGGTATCCACTTCTGTATCGGTGCGCCGCTGGCGCGTTACGAAGGCCGGGTCGCGCTGGGCGTATTGTTGGACCGTCTGCCCAATCTGCGGCTGGCGCCCGGGCAGGTACTCGAACATCACCCGCACTTCTTCCTGCGCGGATTGAAGCATCTGGAGCTGGAATGGGACGTCGTATGATCAAGTCGGCTTCCGAACTGCCTATATCGAGGAAAATTCATCTAAAGTTCCCTTCCAAAGCCTAAGAAAGGCCGATAACGCGTTGTGCCTGGGGGCGGCGCTCCTATATCATTTACACTTCACTAAACTCCGGAGCGCCTACGCGCGCAGAGATTCTGTCAACTTTCGATGAAGAAGCTGACTGGTGCCCAAATCGTAGTCGAGAGCCTTATCGCCGAGGGTGTTGACGTCATTTTCGGTTATCCGGGCGGCGCGATTCTACCTACTTACGACGCCTTGCTCGGCTCGAAGATGAAGCACGTACTCGTCCGTCACGAACAGGGCGCCACCCACATGGCCGAAGGCTATGCGCGGGTGAGCGGCAGGCCCGGCGTCGTCATCGTGACTTCCGGCCCCGGGGCGACCAACACCGTCACCGGTATTGCCGACGCCTACATGGACTCCACCCCGATGGTGGTGCTGTCGGGGCAGGTCTCGACTTCATTGATTGGTAATGACGCATTCCAGGAAGCGGATATCGTCGGGATCACGCGTCCCTGTACCAAGCACAACTACCTGGTGAAGGACGTTCGCGACCTTTCGCGAATCATCAAGGAAGCATTCTATATCGCCGGCAGTGGCCGTCCAGGACCCGTCGTAGTCGATCTGCCCAAGGACGTGCAACAGGCGGAGCACACCTTCAGATATCCGGACAAGGTCGAACTTCGCAGCTACAAGCCGACCATTCGAGGCAATCCGCGACAAATTGAACGGGCAATCGAAGCGATCGAGCACAGCGAGAAGCCGCTGTTTTATGTCGGCGGTGGAGTGCAATGGTCGGGTGCCGCGGCCGAGTTGACGCAACTCGCGCGCGGCCTTGGTATTCCCGTCACCGAGACGTTGATGGGCCTCGGTTCGTTTCCGGCCTCGGACCCGCTCTGCCTGGGGATGCTCGGGATGCACGGCTCGTACGGAACCAATACCGCAGTGTGCAACACCGACTGCCTGATTGCGGTGGGCGCCCGCTTCGACGACCGCGTTACCGGACGTATCGCGGATTTTGCCCCCAAGGCCGAGAGCATCGTTCATATCGATATCGATCCGTCTCGATCTCCAAAAACGTCAAGGTGGATGTGCCGATCGTCGGCGATATCAAGTCGGTGCTGAGCGATATGCTGAAGGAAGTGCGCTCGCGCGAGGGTATCGCCAAGCACAAAGCCAAGTGGGCCAAATGGCACGAAGAGATTCTACAGTGGCGGCGCGAGCGCCCGCTCTATCAGAACGGCGACCATAGCGCGCGCGAGACCGTCTCTCCCATACACGTGATCGAGGAGATGCACACGCTCACCAAGGGCGACTGCATCATCGCGACCGACGTCGGCCAGCATCAGATGTGGATCGCTCCAACTGTTCCCCTTCGATCAGCCGCGATCGCTTCTGACCTCCGGCGGTTTGGGCACGATGGGATACGGGTTGCCGGCCGGAATCGGCGCGAAATTTGCCGCCCCCGACCGCAAAGTGATCGTGGTTTCGGGCGACGGCTCGATCCAGATGAATATCCAGGAGTTGGGCACCGCCGTTCAGTACGGCGTCGATATCAAGGTGGTCATCCTGAATAACCATTTCCTCGGGATGGTGCGGCAATGGCAGGAGCGCTTCTACAAGGAGCGCTACTCCTACTCCGCGATGTCGGTGCCGGATTTCGTCAAACTTGCCGATGCATACGGCGCCAAGGGTTTTCGCATCGACAAGTCGAAGGATCTGTCCAAGACCATGAAAGAGGCCTTCGCCACTCCCGGTCCGGTGCTTATAGATGTCACCATTCCGAAGGAAGAAGCGGTGATGCCGATGATTCCGCCGGGCGGCGCGATGTCCGAAATGCTTTTCGCCCAAACGACACAAATTCTGCATGTCGATTCGAAAAGCGAGGCACGACGCCTCGCTTTTCCTTTTTCGCGAGAGGCGATAGGTTGGGCCGCACCAGCATTCATGGAGGATTCATCGATGGCTGCTCGGCTACCTTATCTCAAGCGCAACGACTTTCCCGAGGCCGACCGCGGCATTTGGGACGATTTCGTCAAGGTTCGCGGCACCGATCCCGGCCATATCCACCGGCTGGTGGCCAATGCCCCCAATCTTTTGCGGCGGTTTGTCGATCTCGCCAACGAACTGCGTCACGGCACTCAACTCGATCCCAAGTTGAGGGAGCTTGCCCTGATGACCGTCGGACGGTTGACCGGCGCGGAATACGAATTCACCCATCACTGGAATATGTCGTTGGCCGTCGGCGTAAAGCGCGAACAACTCGAGCATCTCGCCGAGTTCGAGACTTCCCCGGTCTTCGACAGCAACGAGCGCGCGGTTATTCGCTACGCCGTGGAGGCAACGCGCGACGTCAAAGTTAGTGACGCGACTTTCGACGCCTTGCGTGGATTTCTCGATAACCGCCGTATCATGGACCTGGTAATGAATGTCGCCTTCTACAATGCCGTCGCCCGCGTCATTGTTCCTTGTGGCGTCGAACTCGAGGCCGGCGCCAAAAAGAATTAAATCACTACGCGAGTTTTCGGAGGAACCTATCGATGGCAGCACGACTTCCCTACATCGACCGTGAAGGCCTGCCTGAAAGCGATCGCGATATCTACGACAAGCTGGTGCAGGAACGCGGAGCCGGTCCCGTCGGAAATATCTTTCGCATCCTGGCCAACGCTCCCAATCTTCTGCGCCGCTTCAACGCCCTAGGTGGCGAGCTTCGCAACAAGACCCAGCTTGACCCCCGGCTCCGCGAGCTCGCCTTGATGACGGTGGGTCGTTTGACCGACGCCGAGTACGAATTCGCCCATCACTGGAACATCTCTCTGCGCGTCGGCATCCCGCGCGAACAACTCGAGCACCTGGCCGAGTTCGAAACCTCACCGCTCTTCAACGCTGAGGAGCGCGCCGTCATGCGCTACGCCGTCGAAGCTACTGGCGAGGTCAAGGTGAGTGATGCTACTTTTGACGCCCGCGCGGGTTTCTCGATAATCGCCGCATCATGGACCTCGTGATGAACGTGGCTTTTTACAACGCTGTGGTAAGAATTCTCGTTCCTTGCGGCGTAGAGCTGGAACCTGGCGCCAAAAGAGACTAGAAATGTGTGGATACCCTTGACTTTCTTGGGTCAGACATGAAACTTTCCATGAGGGAGAGTCTAACCTAACGCGGAGATCTGCTAATGCCAGAATTCGACTTAGTGGTTAAAAACGGGATGATCGTTGACGGTACGCTCGCACCGCGTTTCCGTGACGACATCGGAATTAAGGATGGCCGCATCGCTAAAATCGGACGCATTGCGCCCCACGAAGCGGCAAAAGTAATCGAGGCTGACGGCCTGGTCGTCGCGCCGGGTTTTATCGACCTTCACACCCATTACGATGCACAGATTTTCTGGGATCCATATCTGACGATATCAGGCTGGCACGGCATCACCTCGGTGGTTCTCGGCAATTGCGGCTTCGGCTTCGCGCCGGTTAAGCCTCAGGATGTTGAGCGTGCGATGCTGACGATGGTCCGCACCGAAGCGATTCCGCTGCCTCGATGAAGGCAGCGATGAAGTTCACTTGGGAAACCTATCCCCAGTTCATGGATGCGCTCGAACGTCAGCCTAAGGGCATCAACCTGTTGCCCTACGTCCCGATGAACCCGTTGATGGGCTACGTTATGGGAATCGACGAGTCCAAGACCGGACGGATGCCGACGGAACAAGAGCATGCCACGATGCGCCGTTTGCTGAATGAAGCGATGGACGCGGGTGCATGCGGATGGTCGGCTCAGCGTCTGGTGCCGGATGGGCCGTCATCGGTTCAGCGCGACTTCGACGGCTCGCCGATGAACACCGACATCATGCACGATGAGACCTGCATCGAGATGGCGAAGGTGTTGGGCGAACGCGGCGAAGGCTTCCAGGAGCTGACGCTGTCGAGCTGGGATCCCAAGAAGGATGCACAGCACTTCGAGTTGCTCGCTCAGATCAGCGGCCGTCCGATCATGTTCGAAGCAGTTGCCACCCAGGACCGTTTCCCGCATCGCCATCGGAACACCCTGAAGTGGCTGGACCGTTGCCGTCAGCGCGGACTCCGCGTTTACGGACAGGGCGTCACCACTGATGCAGGCCTCAGCTTCACCTTCGAAGACTGGAACCTGTTCGACGACTCCCGACCTGGCGCGACGCGACCACGGGCACCGTGGCCGAGCGCAAGGAGAAGCTGGGCGATCCTCGCCGCCGTCAGGCACTGAAAGACGAGATGCCTCGCGAGAGCCTGATCACCAGCTACTTCGACGAGATCATCATCACCGATTGCGTCAAGGCAGAGAACAAGAGCCTCGAAGGTCTGACCCTGCGCAAGGCGGCCGCGCAAACCGGCAAACATCCGGTAGACGTGATGCTCGACCTCGCGGCGTCCGAAGACCTCAAGACCGAGTTCTTCGCCCCGGCCGTCAACCAGAACATGGATCTGATGAAGGAACTAATCGATACGCCGCACATCGCGTTTGGTGTTAGCGATGGTGGCGCGCACACCAAGTTCCTAACCGCCGGCCGTTTCCCGACCGAAGGTATCGTGAAGTACGTGCGCGAGAAGCAGTGGATGTCTCTCGAACAGATCCACTGGAGACTGAGCGCGCTGCCGGCATTCTGCGCCGGCTTCAAAGATCGCGGCTTCCTGCGCGAAGGCGCCCCGGCCGACATCGTGGTCTACGATTACGAGAACCTGAAGGTCACTCCGATCGAAATCCTACACGATCTGCCTGGCGACGAATGGCGTCGCGTGCAGAAGGCGGAAGGTTACAAGTGGATCCTCGTTAACGGCGAAGTCACCTTCAAAGACGGCGTCTGCACTGGCGCGACTTCCGGCCAGCTGCTACGCCACGGCGTAGGCACCAATGCCTGATCCCTGTAATTGAAGTAACGGACTGAAAGACCGAGGGCGGTGGGAGAAATCCCGCCGCCCTTTCGTTTGCCAACCTTTCGTTCCGTACCGCTCGTTCTATACCGCCCGGGAACCCCGGCCAGCTTCGACTCATTCAGCTCGCATAGGGGCCCGCAGCGGAATTGTTATTTGGCGATGAGTTCATCCATCACATACTCTTGAAACTCAAACGCTGAGGCAGATTCGGTATCGGTTGCGATCTCGCGCAGAGGAGAAAATCGTGCAAGTAAGCAAAGATTCCATCGATTTGGGAATAGTTATTACCGACGAGAAGGCGGCCCTTGGCTTTTACCGTGATCAACTGGGTTTGGAATGGGAAGGCGAGCTGCAGGTGCCGGGAGGCCGGATGTACCGCCTCAAATGCGGAACCACCGTTATTAAACTGCTGAAGCTCAATCGGACCCCGGAGGCAAGACCTGCGGCGGGCGGCATCGTCGGTGGACTCGGCTATCGCTACTTCACGATCTCGGTGCCTGATATCCGCGGGCTGATGGCGCGGCTCGAGGCGAACGGCATCAAACCGACAGTATCCATCACCGAAGCTCGCCCGGGCATCACAATTGCCATGGTAACTGATCCCGACGGCAACACGGTTGAGTTCTTGCAGAACAGCGGCTCGAAGTGAGGCGCCTGCAAACGATACCGATTCGCGGCAGCAGTCCGGTTATTCATTCAGGGAAAACTCTTTAGGTGCCTTCCTCTGGAAGGCCCTGGACGAACGCGAGTCTCCCGGGAGTGACATAAATAGGGATCGCGAATTCCCAGGACACGGGCTTGCCGCCACTGACGCGAACATGTGGGGAGAGTTCGACGATGCCTGAGAAACCCAATATCTTACTTGTGCATGGCGCTTGGGGCGACGGTTCACACTGGCGTCGTGTCATTCCTCCTCTGCATAAGAAGAGGTACAAGGTTTTCGCCGTCCAAAACCCACTCAGCTCGTTGACTGACGATATCGACAGAACAACGAAGCTGGCAGCTGCCCAGGAGGCTCCAACGCTGCTAGTCGGCCATGCCTATGGTTGCGCAGTCATCACAGGAGCTGGCCACGTGCCAAATGTCGTGGGCCTCGTCTATCTGGCGGGACCGGCTCTCGATGAGGGAGAGAGCCTCACGAGTCTTCTCGCGCGATGGGCGTCGCCCCAATGGACATCTGACATGCGTAAAGACAAGTACGGGTTTCTGTGGATACCGCCCGAGAAATTTCGCGAGACCTTTGCCAGGATCTTGGCGAAGAAGAATCGCTGGTGCTAGCCCTCACGCAGAAGCCGACGGCGGCACGTTGCTTCGAGGAGGAGTCGGGACCACCGGCATGGAAAGTGAAGCCCAGTTGGTATCAGATCTCCGCCCACGACCGGATGATTTCTCTCGAGGCCGAAGTTTGGATGGCGAAGAGAATCAGGGCAAGGAAGACGATTACTCTGCAAACGAGTCATGCATCGGTGCTAACTCACCCCGACGAAATCGTGAAACTGATTGAAGAAGCGAGCGACGCCATCGCCGCTTAAATAATAGGCCCGATGTGTGCGGCCCTTTCTTTATCGCACAGTGAGGGTCTATGGATCTCCATCTTGTATCGCGACGCAGGACCAAAAATACCTCCACGATTTTCCTGTTCCAAGACCTGCCATCGCCATCGCCGTCTTCCGGTGTCAACCGTCGCATGACGGTCTTCGGGATTCACCGGCGATTCGAATTTTTTAAAAATTGCACGCAGACGCGATTTGTCCACATCGCGGTAGCGTTCATGGCTTTGCTGCTCGCTCTTTGCAAGCCTCTTTCCCTCGCAGCCGATGCACGGGGGGATGCCAAGTTTTCAACGGATGCGTCGGTGCCTATGAATGATTTCGGGCTCCGGTTGTTGCGCAATCTCACTGACGGTCGGGGCACGAATGTAATTGTTTCGCCGTTAAGCATGTCGTTAGCGCTTGCGATGCTCAACAACGGTGCGGCTGGGACCACTAAGACGGCTATTGCCAAAACTCTTGGCACTTCGTCGTTAACAGAATCAGCCTCCAATCAAAACAACAGCGCGCTAATGAAGATTATCGAACAGGCCGACCCAGCAGTTCAGATGGAAATCGCCAATGCCCTGTGGGTTCAAGCAGGCTTATCGATAAACCGCGAATTTCTGCAGTTGAACCGCGAATATTATGACGCGAAAGTTGAGAGCCTGGATTTCAGTAATCTGGAGGCCGCCCTGCATACCATCAACGCGTGGGTCAATGATAAGACCCATGCAAAGATATCAAGAATTTTTGATCAGCTTCCGGCACAGACCTCACTCGTGCTCACTGACGCCGTCTATTACGCGGGCGGCTGGAGGGTACCTTTCGATCCAAAAAAGACTGAACAGCGAAATTTTTATTTGCCAAGCGGTACGGCGTTGAAAGTACCAATGATGAATCAAAGCGATAAGTACCAATACTTTGAAAATGACGCTTTTCAGGAGATTCGTTTGCCCTATGGCGGAGACCGATTCGCGATGTATGTCTTTCTTCCTCGGAAGCGAGGTGGTCTGCGGGACTTCCTGAGCACGCTCGACGAGCCGCATTGGAAGGAGTGGACGACTGCGCTCGCCGAGCGCGAGGGTGAAATCGTCCTGCCGAAATTTGAATCGTCCTATGGTAAAAATTTAAACAACACCCTGGCGCAGATGGGAATGAGCATAGCGTTTTCCGACCAAGCAGATTTTTCAGGCATCACGCCAGGGCAACTCCGGATCACCGGTGTTGAGCACAAGACCTACGTCAAAGTCGATGAAGAGGGCACGGTAGCCGCTGCTGTGACTGGTATTTCAGCCGAGCTTACGCTCGCATACGATCACACTCCGCCGTTCAAGATGGAAGTTGATCATCCATTCTTTTGTGCGATTGAGGAACAGCAATCAGGCGCGCTTCTTTTCGCCGGACTCATTACCAATCCTCGGCAACGGTAACTTATGCACCGTTCTGACTTCGGCAGGACACTAAATCGTTGGTCTAGGTTACATTGGCTTCAGCTCGATCATGCCCTTTCACGGCATAGGTCGCGACCGGCTCGGCAAATCCCTTCACATGGACCGCCGGCATGGGGACCAGGATGATGCTCTTGTCGATCTCGGCACGGAGCGCCTCGGTGATGAGGATGTCCACTTGGTGGAGCCGTGTCAGGCTTTGCACGCGCGCCGCAAGATTCACTGCGCTGCCGAGAAAAGAGAATTCCCTCCGCTGGTGCGAACCCACGAGTCCCGCAATCCCCGAGCCGCGGTGAATACCGACTCCGATGGAGAGGTGCGGCAAGCCTTCGTGGCCAAGCTCGACATTGTAGGCGCGTATCGCTTCGCGCATTGAGAGAGCAGCGCGGACCGCATCATCACATTGCCACGGGTTCGACTGAAGCGCGCCGAAATAGGCAACGATGCCGTCGCCGACGTAACTCCCGACCTGACCTCGGTGCTCGTCGATGGCGTCGGTCATCCGCTCATAGTAGCCGTTAAGGATACGCACCAGCGCTGCCACTTCCAGCCGCTCGCTCATTTCGGTGAAGCCCACGAGATCAACGAACAACGCTGTCGCAATTTTGCGCTCGGCTGTCCCCGCCACTTCGGGCGACGCACCATTGACGATGAGTTGCTGGACGACCGCGGCAGGTGCGAGGCGCGAGCACGCTTGCTGAAGGTGCTGGAGGTCTACGGCCGCGGCGTGGAGTTGTGTTTCGAGAGCTTGGATCCGGCGTGATTTGCGATACAGCGCAGCGGCGAGCATCATCGTAAGCGCCACCACGGAGGCCACGATGGCGACCGATATCACGAGCAGCCCATCACCGTAGCGCCCATGCGACAGAGGCCGTTGCCGAGCGACGCCACCCCGATGGACTCGATGAGCTGTGGCTCTGAGAGACGGTCGCACAAGGCGCGAGCGCGTCGCTGAAGGGCGGCGGGTTCGTACCAAATCGTCTCTCGCGCGAAGCGCACCAATACTCGCTCGACGTCGTCAAGTTCCGGCGCGTCAAGATGCGTCAGCACCTGGCCCAGCGCCGGTTCACCCAAACCTTCTTGTTGCAGAGCCCCCTCGATCTCGGTCGCACAGACTTGACAGCCCAATCCGCGGGCGATGACAGCAAGCATCAAGAGCTTGCATCGTCGCGTGAGGATCCGGGACTCCCACATCTCTTCAGTGGTGCGTCTCAGCGCCAGGGCGATCGGTGAGCCCGCGTAGGCGTTCACCAGGCCTGCATACGGATAAGTTGGCGGTCGCTCCAACGGTGTCGCTCGCCCCCGAGAGCGTTTTCTCCCCATGATGTACTTGAACAAGGGGCGAAGCAGCCGCATGGAGAACTGTTCGGGCATGCGTTCCAGGAACTGCGCCGGAATGGCCGGGATCGTGGTGACGCGATTGAAGAAATCGGTGACGCCGACGACGAACGCGAGTTCTTTCATCTCCTCGTCGCTAAAGCCCGCCTCGCGCAGCATTTGCCTCGCCTCCTGCGCTCCCTGAGGTCCCACGCGAGACTGGCGCCGCGCGAAAGCAATAGCGGCAATTGTCTTGGGCGTGAGATCGGTCTGGCTCAGCTTCTGCTCGATGTCCTGAATTCGCCCCTCGCTCATTCCTTGCGCCCAAAGGAGCATGCGAATGGCGGCGTAACAGAATCGGCAGGAGTTTTCCTGACTGACCACGAGCACGAGAATGCCCACCTGGTGCAAATCGAGATGCATCAAAAGACCAAACTCGGGATGCAGGTCGACCGTCGCTCGCGCCAGCCACGGCACCGAGGAGAAATAGCGGACCGTTGGAAGGCGCACTCCCGTCTTGCGACGCGCATAGGTTTCCAGCGCCCGATCGCGACGGGGGTCGATCAGGCAACTCTCCCAGCCCACATGCGCGAGGGCGCTAACCATGCCTTACTATAGCTCTATCACCGCGTCCAAGGCACGCTGCTTCGAGACGCGTAAGTTGGAACAACTGGCAAGGAAAGAATATCGCGGTTTCAGCCATAATTCGCCGACGGGTTCCCTGCGTCGCTCACATCTCGCTACCCGCCGTACATTGCCTCGATCGCGTCGCGATAGTGCTCCTGGACGATCTTGCGTCGCAGCTTGAGAGTCGGAGTGAGCTCGCTGTTCTCCTGCGAGAAGGCGTCCGCCGTCAGCCGAAAATCCACTATCGCCTCGACGTCCGAGAGTCCTCGATTGAGCTGGCGGATTCGCGTCTGAAAGAATTCGCGCAGCTTGGGCTCGCGCACCAATTCTTCGGACTTCCTTCCCTGGAGTTGTAAATCCTTGAGCTTGTCCGCGAGCGTCTCGAAATCCGGCACGACTATCGCCGCAAGATGCTTGCGGCGGTCGCCGATGACGCACGCCTGCGCGATATACGGATCGCTCACCAGTCGCGTTTCGAGATTGGCCGGCGAGATGTTCTTGCCGCCCGAAAGAACGATGATCTCCTTCTTGCGGTCGGTAATGCGGATGAAGCCATCCGCGTCGATCTGCGCCACGTCTCCGGTGTGCAGCCAACCTTCACTGTCTACCGCTTCGTGGCTTTCCGCCTCGCGGCCGTAGTAACCCTTCATTACGTTGGCTCCGCGCACCAGCAGTTCGCCATCCGCCGCCGTTCTGACCTCGACATCTCTCAGCGCGCGCCCGACGGTGCCGATTCGTGTTTGCCCGTGGAGGTTGCACGAGACCACCGGCGCCGCCTCGGTCAGTCCATAGCCCTCGACGATGGGAATCTCGGCGGCTGCCAGGAAGCGATTTATCTCGGCAGGTAGGGGCGCTCCGCCCGAAATCAGGTAGCGCAAGCGGCTTCCGAAAATAGCCCTTATCCGCTTGAACACCAGGCGGCGGAATAGCGCCATCGGCGCGGCGAGATGAGGCGGTAACGCCCGTCCACGATGCCGATACTCGGCCGCACGCGCACCCGTCGCTATCGCCGTCCGAAAGAGTCTCTGTCTCAAGGCGGGAGACGCTTCGACCGTTCGCGTCACGCGGCTGTATATCACCTCGAGCAGCCGCGGTACCGTCAAAACGACCGTCGGTTCGACTTCCAGCAGATTCTGCGCGATCTGCCCGAGCCCTTCCGCATAGTTGATCGTACCGCCACCCAGCATCACGGTGTAATAACCCGCCGTGCGCTCGAACGAGTGAGCTACCGGTAGAAATGAAAGCGTACTGTCGGTATCGTTGAGCTGGAGCGCATCGAGATTCGAAGCGCAATTCGCCAGAATATTTCGATGCGAGAGCATCGCGCCCTTCGGCGGCCCGGTGGTGCCCGAGGTGTAGATAAAGGTCGCGAGGTCGTCGCCCCTGCCTTCGATCGACGTCACCGGGTCGGAATCACTCGACTGCTCCAGCGTTGTTACGTTTATTCCGTTGTGATTTTCAGGGGTGGATCCCTTGTAAAGCGCGACGATGCTCTTGAGTTCCGGCAGATCCGATTCAATCCCCTGCACCTTGCGCAGCAATTGCTCGGACCCGACGGCGACCACGCGAGCGCCCGAATCCGCTATGACATGGCGGGTCTCGTCGATTCCACTGGTAGTATATAGCGGTACGACGATACCGCCCGCCCCCAGCACGGCCAGGTCCACAACCACCCATTCGGGCGAATTGTCCGACAGGATGGCGACTCGCTCGCCCGGCTTGAGGCCTGATTTGATCAGTCCGGCGCGCAGCCTGGCGGATTTCTCTGCAATTTCATTCCATGAATGATCGCGCCATTTACCGTCATGACGATCCCGCAAAAATGCTCGCTGCCCGTATTTCTGGGTCTGCTGCTCGAAACCCTTGGCCAAAGTTGCCGCTGTCGTCGCCATCAATATCCCCCGCCATTCGCGCCTTGCGAATCGATATGTAGTTTAAACCGGCCTGCATATCGAGAGGCGGGAGCAGGGGGACCGGACGCGGCGGCCATCCGACAGGAGTTAGGGACCCGTTCAAGCCGCAACGAGCTGCATCAACCGTCGTTTGGCGCGGTGAGAAAGTATCGAATGTAGCCGGATGCTGCCCATGAACCTGCTAATTCCAATTATCGAGCAATTCCGTCGATCGCGAATCGTAGCCGGGAATCGGGGTGCAATTGTCCAATACAACGGTGGGAATTGGTCGAAGGATCGGGCCGGAACAGGCTCGACGAGATTGTACAGGATGCCTTCTCTTAGCAGGCACCTGACAATCCACTCCTTTTGGTGTCAATATCCTTCGGTAAGCTCTTCCTAACTAGTTGAAAATAAAGATTACGTGAGTCAGTTTGCAGTAAAGCCCTGAAACAACCTCCTTCATCACGGGTCGTTCTGCCGCTGCCGCTTCGAGGCTATTTCAACCAGTCGAGGACGATTGGAAGGTACCGGATGTCCAATAATCCACATTCCATTTTATGTCCGCTCTGGACTACTATTGGCCATCGTTTAATGGACCTCTTGTAGGAAACGAACCGATGACGCTCGAACAGATCGACCTGACCGACCTCGACTTCTTCGTTCACGGTGATATGTACGAGGCCTTCAAAATGCTCCGGACGCACGAACCGGTGCATTGGCAGGAACGAAAGCCGGGGCGCGGCTTCTGGTCGCTCACCCGTTACGACGACATCCTCGCGGCCTACAAAGACGTTCGGAACTTCAGCTCCGCGCTCGGCGTCTCGTTGTATTTCGGTCAGCCGCAACCGGATCGCTCCGGGATGGGCCGCACGATGATTCTGACCGACCCTCCACGACACGCCAAAATACGACAGGTCGTTAGCCGCCGCTTCACGCCGCGAGCGGTGGCCGCGTACGAAGGGCGAATCCGTCAAATCGCCGCGGATGTTATCGACTCGATCGCCGAGCAGGGCGGATGCGATTTCGTGGTCGATATCGCGGCGCGTCTGCCCACCGCCGCCATTTGCGAGATGATGGGAATCGAACGCGAACATTGGGACTTGATGTTCACTATCGCCAACCAAACCGTCGGCAGGCTCGACGACGAGTATGCGATGGGGCGAAGCGGACGCGAAACGATGCTCGACGCGCAGGCGCAGGCATCTGAGTTCTTTGTCAAAGAGGCGGAGAAGCGGCGGCGAAATCCTACTGACGATTTGATCAGCATCCTGGTCCACGGCGAGGCCGGTGACGAGCCGCTTACTAATGCCGAGGTTATCGCCAACTGTTGGTTGCTGATGCTTGGAGGTCAGGAGACGACGCGCAACGCTATCTCCGGTGCGATGCTGGCGTTGGCCCAGCATCCGGCGGAGCGTGAGAAATTCCTCGTAAATCCATCGGCGCCCGCGGCGATTGAGGAATTCCTGCGCTGGACCTCGCCGGTGACGCACATCATGCGGACCGCCATGAGTGACATGCGAATTCGTGGCGAAACTATCCGCACGGGCGACCGCGTCGTTTTGTGGAATGCCGCGGCGAATCGCGACGAAGCACGATTCGACCATCCAGACACCTTCGATATTACGCGTGCTCCTAACGAACATCTGGCCTTCGGCTACGGAGAGCATTTCTGCCTCGGTGCGCATTTGGCGCGACTCGAAATGAAGGTGATGTTCGAGGAGTTAGTCCGGCGGGTATCCCATATCGAAATCGCCGGTCCGATCGAGCGTCTGCGATCGAACTTCGTCGCCGGCATCAAGCACATGCCGGTCAGGTTCGTATCCAATGCCCTGCCGGAGCCGAAACCGGTGTCCGCGGCATAACGGACCACTCTTCCGGAGAATTAAACCGCTACTTGAGGCTCGAGACGGTGGCCGTCAAGGTTTCGGTCGTGCTACCCTGCGTTTCAGTTTTGCTTAATGTAGATCGATCGAGGATTCGCCGGGCTAATAGCTGGCGTAAGGCCTCGATTACCGAACTCATAGGTAGATGAAAGAAGAACGCAAGGTTCCGGGGCAGGCCACGGCGTCATCGCCGGGACTCCATCGGTTCGCGATAGTTTGTGTAGCTGCGACTTTTACCCTGATTTTCGTCGGTGGCCTGGTGACATCCACCGGTTCGGCGCTGGCGGTGCCGGATTGGCCGCTCGCTTATGGTCATCTCATCCCGAAACTCGAGGGAGGCGTCCGCTTCGAGTATGGCCATCGGGTGGTGGCCGGTGTCGTGGTTATTCTGACTGCCATCCTGGCAACCTGGTCATGGTATTCGGAGCCGCGCCGATGGGTCCGCAATATCGCGCTGGCGGCGTTCGGTCTGGTTATCGTTCAAGCGATTCTGGGCGGAATCACGGTTTTGCTGTTGCTGCCGCTCGCGATCGCGGTGGCTCACGCGGCAACCGCACAGGCGTTCTTCTGCCTGATCGTCGCGATGGCGGTTTTCACCAATCCGCGGTTCGCCGGCACCGCTCCGAAACCGGGTGACCGTCCGGCACATATCGCGAGGCTGGCGACCGTCACCACCGGCATCATCTACCTCCAGATCCTCATCGGCGCCGTGATGCGCCATCTGGGAGCGGGACTCGCGATTCCCGACTTCCCGCTCTCCTTCGGCCACCTGGTACCTCCGTTCGTTTCGATTTACGTGGATATAAACTTCGCGCATCGATGCGGCGCGCTGGTGGTCGCGTCATTCGTAATCTGGTTGGCGTCTCGCGTAATCGCCAGCCGGAGCGAACCCTACCTGCGCAGTCCCGCGTATGGACTTCTGGTCTTGCTTGTTCTTCAGGTGACCTTGGGTGCGTTGACCATCTGGAGCGGTCGCGCCGTGATACCGACTACCGCCCACGTTGCGGTGGGTGCTGCGCTGCTGGCCACCTGCGTCATGTTAACGCTAAGAGCCTCGGCGTCCGAGGAATTGGCATGGACGGCCGAAGCAGATAGAGTGCGCGGCAATACCCGGCCCGCGATGGAACGCAAGGTAACCGTATGAATTCCGTGGCTACCGCCACAGAAAGCCCCGCTGTTTTTGCGCGCGCGATCGATTATTACGAGCTGACCAAGCCGCGCGTGCTGTTGATGATCCTGATCACCACGCTGGCGGGCTTCTACATGGGAAGCGGCGCACGCTTCGAGCTGGCGACGGCCCTCAATGTCATGGTGGGAACGGCGCTGGCGGCCGCCGGTACTTTGGCGCTCAATCAATACTTCGAGCGCGATACCGACGCGATGATGGACCGTACGCGCAACCGTCCGCTACCGGCGGGGCGGCTGACGCCGGTCGAGGGTCTAATTTTCGGCATGGCGACCAGCGTCGCCGGATTAGCCTATCTTTGGCATGTGGTGAACCCTCTATCTGCTACGGTTACCGGGGCGATAACCCTGCTTTATCTGGCGGCCTACACCCCGATGAAGCGCTATTCGTGGATGTGTCATGTGATCGGGGCGGTCCCCGGAGCGCTGCCGCCGGTCATCGGTTGGGCCGCTGCGCGCAACAGTCTGGCGGCGGAGCCGTGGATACTGTTCGGGATCATGTTTTTGTGGCAGTTGCCGCATTCGCTTTCGATCGCGCGGCTCTACCAGGCCGACTATGCGCGTGCCGGGATGTCGCTCTTACCGAAGGAGAGCCGCTACGGCAATCCCGCCAACCTGCTGATGCTGGCCGCGACGGTGGTATTGGTGGGATTCGGCACATTGCCGACGTGGATGGGCTTTGCCGGGCGGATCTATTTGGCCGCCGCCGTAATTCTGGGTGTGGTGATGCTTTACTACGGGGCCAAGCTGGTGCGTGGGACGGCGACGGCGCGGCGCGTGATGATGGTCTCGCTCATCTACCTGCCGGCGGCGTTGCTGATCATGGTTTTGGACAAAGTCTGAAGACCTACTCGACTCGCGGCGATTCGGCCAATCCGGTTCCGCCTGTATAATCATCTTGACGCCGGGCGCGCTTTGTAGCCCGACGCTGCTCCTGTACGCTTGCAGGATCAGTTCTTGAAAGGGGCTTGCAGCCTTTGCCGGTCGACGAAAACGAGGCCAGAGAACGAACCTCACAGCTGAGCCGCAACGCGGTCGAAGTGATCTCCGGCGACGAACTCGCCGCCAAGTTCCGCGAAGGTCGCCCGCTGCGCATCAAGCTCGGCATGGATCCGACCGCGCCGGATCTCCATCTCGGCCATTCAATTTCGCTCAAGAAGTTGCGCGACTTCCAGGACCTGGGTCACACGGTGATCTTCCTGGTCGGCGATTTCACCGCGATGATCGGCGATCCCACCGGCCGATCCGAAGTGCGCAAGCCGCTCACGCCGGAACAGATCAAGCTCAACGCCGACACCTATCAAAGCCAGGTGGCGAAAGTCCTCGACTCGGCCAGGACGGAAATCCGTTTCAACAGCGAATGGATGAGCCAGGTCGACATGCGCAAGCTGATCGAGATTGCCGCCAAGCTGAGTGTCGCGCGCATTCTCGAACGTGACGATTTCGAGCAGCGCCTCGAACGCCAGGAGCCGCTGTTTCTGCACGAACTGCTCTATCCACTGATTCAAGGTTACGATTCGGTCGCGCTCAAGGCCGATGTCGAGCTCGGGGGTACCGACCAGAAGTTCAACATGCTGGTCGGACGCGAGCTGCAACGCGCCTACGGCCAGCACCCGCAGGTCGTAATGACGATGCCGCTGCTGGAGGGGCTCGACGGCAAGCGCAAGATGTCGAAGTCCTACGGCAACTACGTCGGTCTGACCGAAAAACCCGAGGACATGTTCGGCAAGCTGATGTCGGTGTCCGACCATCTGATGCTGCGCTATTTCGAACTGCTCTCCGAGATCGACGCGGCCGAACTGGCCGAGATCAGGTCCGGTTCGATTCATCCGATGGAGGCCAAGAAAAGGCTGGCGGAACTTATCGTCACCGAATATCACGACGAAGCGGCGGCAGAGGCGGGACGGCGATACTTCGAATCGAAGTTCCAGCGTCACGAAATTCCGGAGGACGTGCCGGTATTTCGCCTCGGTCAGGATCTCTGGATCTGCGAACTGATGAAGCAGTTGCGCTTTGCCACCTCGACCAGCGAGGCGCGCCGGCTGCTAGGGCAGGGGGCCGTACGGGTTGACGGAGAGACCGTCACCGACGTGAATTTTCGCTTCATTCCGGGCGAGCACAAGATTCTCGAAGTCGGCAAACGCCGCGTCGCCAGGATCGAGCGCTAGATCTGCGGTTAGCCTTTGGGCAATCCCAGCACGCGCTCGCCGATGATGTTGTGCTGGATCTGGTTGGTGCCGGCCGCGATAGTGCCGCCTCTCACCCCGAGCATCCGATAGGACCAGCGTCCCTCGTCGATCGCCATCGGTGATCGGTATTCGAGCTGGCTGTACGGTCCCAGCAACTCCATCGAGAACATCATCATGCGCAAGGCGAGTTCGGTCGCCCCCAGCTTCATGATCGAACCTTCGGCCCCGGGTGGCAGTCCCTTCAAGCGGCGCGTCAGGTTGCGCAATGCGGTGTACTTGAGCGCCTCCGCCTCGATCTTGAATTCCGCGATCTTCTGGCGGACATCCGAGTCTTCCCATGCTGAACGTCCGTCCCGCTGCACGGTGTGGGCGAGCGCTGCGAGTTCATCGACTGCGGCAATAAGCGGGCTGCCGCCGCCGCCCATCCCGCGCTCGAACATCAGCGTCGTAATGGCGACCTGCCATCCCTGGTTTTTTTCGCCGACCAGATTTTTCCTGGGCACGCGCACGTCGTCGAAAAAGACCTCGTTGAAACCGCGTGCGCCGGTCATCTGTACCAGCGGACGCACCGTGATGCCCGGGGTCTTCATATCCACCAGGATGTAGCTGATGCCGCGATGCTTTGGGGCTTCGGGGTCGGTGCGGCACAGCACGAAGCCCCAGTCCGCATATTGCGCCTGCGAGGTCCAGATCTTCTGGCCATTGATACGGAAGTCGTCACCGTCTTCGACTGCTCGCGTCTGCAGCGAGGCGAGGTCGGATCCCGAATTGGGCTCGGAGTAGCCCTGGCACCAGATTTCTTCGCCTTTGACGATCTTGCGGATGAAGCGATCCTTCTGTTCGGGGGTCCCCCACTGCATCAGGGTGGGGCCGACCAAGCTGGGGCCGGATCCGATGAAAGGGATCGGCGCGTTAACCCGCTGCAACTCTTCGTGGTAGATGATGGTTTGCAGGATATCCAGGCCGCGTCCGCCGAAATCCCTGGGCCAATCGACGCAGGTCCATCCGGCCGACGCGAGTTTGCGCCACCATCGGAGCTTGCGGTTCCAATCCTCCTCGTCGCTTTCCCACATCCCATCGACGGGCTGGCTCGCATTTTTCGGTGCGTTCTGGTCGAGCCAGGCTCGAAACTCGTGGCGAAAGGCATCATCTTCGGCGCTGTAGTTGAAATCCATGTTTGGTTCACCCGAGCTACCGGTAGGCGAATTTATCCGGCATCCGCCGGCGATTTTCGCATACCCGCGAGGTTTCCGGCAAAGCGACGCACGCGTATGCGTCCATTTGCCCGGCGATTGACAAGCCCTTGGCGATAGCGGGAAATAAGCTCCGTGGAAATCGACTAACGGTCGAGTAGCGGGCGCGGCTTTAGCCTCGAAATGTTTGCCGCGGGCCCGTTACGAAGCCGACGGAGAGCCAGAGATGGAACTGCTACACACAATGATACGCGTCACCAACCTCGACGACTCGCTCAAGTTTTATTGCGACGGCTTGGGGATGAAACTGCTGCGCAAGCATGACTTCCCCAACGGCGAGTTCACGCTGGCGTTCGTCGGCTACGGCGCCGAACGCGACCACACCGTGATCGAGCTTACCCACAACTGGGGAACTTCGAACTACGAACAGGGCACCGCCTTCGGTCATCTCGCGGTCGGCGTCGACGATATCTATAAAATGTGCGCGACGCTCAAAGAAAAGGGCGTCAAGGTCGTGCGCGAACCCGGCCCGATGAAGTTCGGCGGACCCGAAATCGCGTTTATCGAAGACCCCAACGGCTACAAGATCGAGCTGATTCAGCACAAGCAGGGCGAGACCATGAAGCTCGGCTGAGAAGCTGCGCAGAAGTTCAGCTGAGAACTACGGACGATCGCGCGCCCCGAAGAGAGACAAGATTATGAAGGCTGCCGCATTCAAGCGTCAAAATGAGATGGGCATCGTCGAGGTCGCCAAGCCCAAAGCCGGGCCCGGCGAAGTCGTGCTCAAGGTTCATGATTGCGGCATCTGCGGCTCGGATCTGCATGCCTGCCAATACGGCATGGGACTGCGTCCGGATTCGATTATGGGACACGAATTCTGCGGCGAGGTGCACGAGATCGGCAGCGGCGTGACCGGCTTTAAGGAGGGTCAGCGCGTGGCCGGTTTGCCTTTCATCTCGTGCGGGACCTGCGATCGCTGCCAGCGCGGGATGCAGATCCATTGTCACAACTTGAAGGGGCTCGGTCTCGGCCAACTGCCGGGCGCTTACGCCGAGTTCGTCTGTTGCAGCTCCGGCAGTCTCTTCAAGCTGCCCGACAATGTCAGCTCGCGCGACGGCGCGCTGGTCGAACCGCTCTCGGTCGGATTGCACGCGGTCAAACGTTCGGGGGTCGGACCGGGCGCGACCGCGATCATAATGGGCGCGGGTCCGATCGGATTGGCGACGCTCACCTGGGCGAAGGGCAAGGGCGCGACGGTGGTGGTTTCGGAGATCGCCGAGGGCCGTGCCGAACTTGCGCGCAAGCTCGGTGCCGACTTCGTGGTGAATCCCAACAATCAGACCCCGGTCGACACGGTGCGCGAGTTAACCGGTCGCAATCCGGAACTGGTCTTCGAATGCATCGGGATCAAGGGAACGCTCGAACAGGCCATCGGGATGGTCGGACCGCGCAGCCAGGTGGTGGTCGTCGGCGTATGCATGGAGTCCGACCAGATTCAGCCGCTGCAATGCATCATCAAGGAAGTCAGCGTCAATTTCGTCTTGGGTTATGATCCGGTCGATTTCGACGACACTATCGAAGCGCTGGCGAGCGGCAAGATAAAGCCGCAACCGATGATCACCGATGTAATCAGCGTCGATCAGGTGCCCGAGATGTTCACCGCGCTGCGCCGTCCAGGCGCTCGCGCAAAGGTGATGGTGGAATTCCCGCATTAGGCGGGCGCCCATCCTTCAGCATCCCAGAAATTCCTTGATCGCGGTCAGAGCCTCGGGTTCGGCCAGCGATGGCGCGTGACCCACGCCCGGGACTTCCACGGTGCGCAGGTTGCGCAGCGCCCGCGCCATCCGATCGGCGGTCGCACGCGAGAGGATATCGCTCTCGGCCCCGCGCACGACCAGGATCGGCGCGATGATTCGTGCGAACGGCACCCACATATCGACGGGACGCGCGGCGGAGCCGGTGCGCGGTACGTTGCGCACCGCCGGATCGAGCTTCCAGGTAAGCCGCCTGCCCGCCGCGGGTTTCACCGACCATCCGACGAAGTCGGCCAACACCGCCTCGGGAAGCGTGCGCATCGGCGGGTAGTTCTCACGATAGTAGGCGACGACTTCGTTGAGGTCGGCGAAATCCGTCGGCGAACTCGTCATATAACTGGTGATACGCTTGGCGCCCGTTTGATCGATCTCGGGGCCGACGTCGTTGAGCACGAGTTTAGTGACGCGATCGGGAAAGCCGCCCGCGTAGCCCATCGAGATCATCCCGCCCATCGAGGTGCCGATCAGCGTTACCCGATCGATCGCGAGCGCCTCGAGCATCGCGGCGAGATCGTTCACATAAACCGCGGTGTTGTAGTCGCCCGACGGTCCCCATGCGCTGTCGCCGCGGCCGCGCACGTCGACCGCGATCACGTGGTAGGCGTCGCGCAGTTGAGGGGCGAGCGCGTCGAAGTTGTGAGCGTTGCCGCTCAAGCCGTGAATACATACGAGCGCTGGCTTTTCGCTATTGCCGAAGTCCAGGTAGTGCAGTTTCAGTCCGTTAACCGTTAGGAACTGGCTCGAGGGCATTCCGCCTCCTCCTCCCGCAGGAAATCGTTGCGGGAAGATTATTCGATCGTTGAGGATTGGTCTAAGTCGCGCAGCCGCTCGGGTACGATAATCAGCCGGCGGCCGTCGCGAATAATCATCTTCTGGCTTTCGAACTCGATTAGTTGTTCGGTCGTCCGTTGTCGCGAGGCTCCGACCAGCTCCGCGAGATCGGCATGGGTCAGGTTAAGCGTGAGCATCAGGCCGCGCGCTTCCTCGGCGCCGAACTTGTTGCCCAGCTCGAGCAGTGCCCCCGCCAGCCGCTCCCGCACGCTCAGCCCGACGTAGTTGGTATACCGCTGCAGCATCACCCACCATCGGCCGACCGTGACCTCCAGGGTGCGGCTGAAGCGCTCCAGCGGAACCCCGAGCATCAAGCCGATCAAGGTCGAGGGGCGGCCGGCGCCGACGATGCAATCACTGAAGGCGTCGCACCGATACGGGCGCGTCGCATGCGGTAGCAGCGATGAAACACCGAAAACTTCACCGGGACCGACGAGGCCGACCAGCACCCGCTCGTCGCGATTGAGTAATGAGAGCTTGGCGACGCCCGAAAGCAGTACGTAGATCTGATCCGAGCTCTCGCCTTCGAAGAAAATAGTCTCCCGCTTCTTTTTTCTAATCGGGGTTAAGCTCTGCGCAAGTCCTTCTAACTGGTCTCTGCTTAGCCAAGCTAAATTGCGCAATTGTCCCAGCGCCTTCGCGTCGAGAGTAAGTTTTCCGTCGCGCATGACCATTATCTTGTTGGTATCACAGCGGAGCACTATGTCGCCAAGGCGACAATCACACGTGATCTTCGCTTACGACCCGTTAGTTTTGTCGCCGTCGTGACAAGCCACCCAAAACAAATCATTGATACTCGCTTAACAGACGCTACACTTGAGGACTGTAAGATCATTCTCGATTCCAAACTAAGTACGACATACAACGCCTGCTGAACGGCGATTTTGGGTGGGGTGTAACGATGAGTGGCAAGCAATCAGAGTTCACAGAAGGGTTGGTCAAACTGTTCGAGGCGACCTGCTTCGATATTCCGATAGCGGCGGCCAAGCAGATCGGTGGACGCGGCGACGACCAGAGTCTCACCGCGGCTGGATGGAAGGCGTACGAGGCGTGGGTCAGCCTGGCGAACGACGCCGCCAATCGCCTCTATGCGAATCGTGCCTTCGGCGAAGTCACCGGTCGCGCCTTCGAGTCGGCGTTACGCGCCCAACGCGTCGGTGACGCGCTCTCTTCAGCCTTCTTTGGAAATCTATGGCCTGCGTTGGGATTGCCCACGCAGAACCAGATTACCGCTTTGCAAGATGAAGTGAGCGCCCTGCGCGCTGAAGTCGCCAATTCCAACGCACAAGCGGCGGCCGGCGAGACCCGAACCGATCGTCATGCGAGCGCCGACGAGGGGCTCCATGTCGTACGCAACGCTTCATCGCGCGAAACGGAATGGGTGAATAGCAATGGCAAGCAACGCGTTGCCGCTTAACGATATCGCAGGTTATTGGTTCGACGGCGCCCTGCGAACGCTCGACGCCATCGCCGCCGGTTTCGGCTCGCCCAGTACCGATCCCGCGGCCAACACTCCATATGAAGTGATTTACGAGGGCGGCAAGGTCAGCCTGCGCCATTACCGGCCCGAAGTTCGCCGCCATGCCACGCCGCTGCTGGTGGTCTACGCGCTAATCAAGCGTCCCTTCGTACTCGACCTTCAACCGGGCAAGAGCGTGATCGAAAGCCTTCTCAAGCAGGGCTTCGAAGTCTACATGATCGACTGGATCCCGCCGCAGCGTTCCGACGCCTGGCGCGGGTTCGACGCCTACGTCAACGAGGATCTCGCCAACGCGGTCCGCGCGGTGCAGATTGCCGAAGGCGTCGAGCAGGTTTCGTTGCTCGGCTACTGCTTCGGGGCCCTCCTGAGCCTCCTCTATACGGCGCTCCATCGCGAGCAGGTAAAGAATCTGCTCACTTTGACCGCCCCCTTCGACATGGGCCGTCGCGATCTTCCCTTTTACAACCTGATGGACGGTGTGACCGACGCGGCTACCGACCTTGTTACGCAGATCTACGGCAACTGCCCGGCCTGGATGGTTCACAGCAGCTTCACCGCGATGTCTCCCGTGCATCACGCCTTCGACAAGTACGTCGGCCTCTATCGCAACGCCGAGCGCGACGGTTATGCCGAGATGTTCGACCTCTTCGAGCGTTGGATGCATAGCGACGTGCCGCTGGCGGGCCGCATCTACCAGGAGCTGGTCAAGGAATTCTTCAAGCGTAACGCGCTGGTCAAGGGTGAGTTCAAAATCGGCGGTGTCCTGGTCGAACTGGCCAAGGTCACCTGTCCATTGCTCAATGTCGTCGCCGACTACGACGATGTCGTCCATCCATCATCGAGCCTGCCTCTGCCGGAATTCGTCGGTAGCGAAGACAAGCGTAATTTGACCTTCCCCACCGGCCATCTCGGTGCCGTCGTCAGTAGTGGGGCCCTGAACAAGCTGTGGCCGCAGATTGGCGCATGGCTCGCCGAACGAGACGCATAGCCGAATTCGCCCGCTTTCGTCAGCTAGGTGACAAAAGGCGGGCCAGAGGTACGAAGGTTCGTGGTTAAAGTTAACGGGTCCAAGGGTGGCAAGATCGCCCGTAAATCAAAATCGCCCCAAAAGGGGTCGTCGGGAGGAAATGACGTGGCCGATAAGGAAAACGGAATGTTCGAATCTTTCAGCAAGGCGAGCGAGTCGATGATGAGCCTCGAAGGGGCCAAGAAAGCCGCCGCCTGGTATATCGATAACAGCGAAAAGCTCGCCAAGCAGGCGATCGAATTGCAAGAAAAGGTGACCACCTGGGCGAAGGAGACTCCGCTTGCTGGCCTGTTCGAGACCCAGACCTCGATGGCGCGCAAGTTCGTTGAGCGTTCGGCAACCGCCGCGCGCAACCTCTGGCAGATCCAGAGCTAAACGAATCGTCGATTCTGCTTTGACAGGCGCGGGCCGGATACGGTCCCGCGCCTTTTTTCGTCCCGAATAACCCTCGCACACCCTCGCGCCCCGACGGCTGGCTTCAGCGCGAACACGTCCCAGCGTCCCGATCTTGAGTTCATCGCCGCGCTCGCGTTTCATGGATCTCTCCACCTCGCGTGAGATTTTCCAGAGAGGCTGAGCGGTGGCATCGAGGCCAAATCCAAGACCAACCTGCACGAGGCATCACTCGTCGGCAATTCGTCCAGGGGGCCGCCGCCGGAGGCCTTCTCGCCGCCTTCGACCTTCCTGGGTTGCCCGCGCTGGCCCAGACGGGCGACTTCGCGATGCCGCAAATCAGCGGCAACCACTTCGACCTGGTTGTAGAGGAGACGCCGGTCAATTTCTCCGGTTCACCCGCGATCGCGACCGCCGTCAATGGAATTGTTCCCGGACCGATCCTTCGATGGCGCGAGGGCGATACCGTGACCATCGCGGTCACCAACCGCCTCAAGGGCCAGACCTCGATCCATTGGCATGGCATCCGCGCCCCCGCCGATATGGACGGCGTCCCGGGCCTCAGCTTCGCCGGCATCCCCGCCGGTGAGACCTTCGTCTATCGCTTCCCGGTCAGGCAGCGCGGGACCTACTGGTATCACAGCCACAGCGGTTTCCAGGAGCAGACCGGCCTCTATGGCCCGCTGATCATCGACCCGCAGGGCGTCGACCCCATCGCCTACGACCGCGAGTACGTGATCATGTTGTCGGACTGGACCGACGAAAATCCCAACGGCGTCTTTAGCAATCTCAAGAACGAAAGCGATTACTACAACTACGGCCAGCGCACAGTCGGGACGTTCGTTTCGGACACGCGCAAAAACGGCCTCGGTCCCACCGTCTCCGACCGCATGCTGTGGAACGGCATGAATATGAGCCCGACCGACCTCTCGGACGTCAGCGGCGCGACCTATACCTATCTGCTCAACGGTCATTCTCCGGCAGCCAACTGGACCGCCCTGTTTCGCCCGCACGAACGGGTTCGCCTGCGCTTCATCAACGGCTCTTCGATGTCGGTCTTCGATGTGCGAATCCCCGGACTGCCGCTGACCATCGTGCAGACCGACGGCAACGACGTCGACCCGGTAACGGTCGATGAGTTTCGCATCGCAGTCGCCGAAACCTATGACGCGATTGTCCAGCCGCATGAAGCCGCGGCTTTCACCATCTTTGCTCAATCGCTCGATCGCAGCGGCTACGGTCGCGCCACCTTGGCGTCCCACCGCGGGATGACCGCGCCAGTCCCGCCGATGGACCCCCGTCCGCTCCTCACGATGGTCGACATGGGGATGGGCAAGATGTCCGCGATGGAGAATTCAGCGCCGGGCGGGATGTCCGGGATGGCCAACGCTCCCGCTGAGCCGATGTCCGGGATGTCCGGGATGTCCGGCGAGAACGGCGCAATGAAGATGGAGAACCCTCCCGCTGCGAGCGCGACCGGTGCTGCGCCGGGGATGTCCGACATGTCCGGTATGTCCTCGATGGCGGCGGCTGGGAGCGCGGCGAATTCTCGAGGCGCGGGGACCACCGGCGACGCCACAATCGCTCCGATGAGCGGTACCACGCCTTTCCCCCAGCCCGGCCCCGCGACCACCGGACCCGCTCCCATGACATCCGACGTAAGGACCGTTCCCGCCCGGCCGCTCGTGCTCCACAAGGGGCCGCAAGTCGACAACGTGGCGGCCATGCCAACCGAGCGCTTGAACCTGCCCGGCAGCGGCCTAAATCACAACGGCCGCCGCGTGCTGACCTATTCCGACCTGCGCGCCCGCTATCGCGGCGCCGACCCGCGCCCACCCGGTCGCGACATCGAACTCCATCTGACCGGCAACATGGAACGCTTCATCTGGGGTTTCGACGGCAAGAAGTTCTCCGAGGCCGAACCAATCAGACTCAAGCTCGGCGAGCGCGTGCGATTCATCTTGATCAACGACACCATGATGCAGCATCCGATTCACCTCCACGGCTTGTGGAGCGAACTGGAAAACGGCAACGGCGACCTGCGGCCCTACAAACATACGATCAACGTCAAACCGGGCGAGCGCCTCTCCTATCTGGTCAGCGCTGATACACCCGGCAGATGGGCCTACCACTGCCATCTCTCCTACCACATGGAAGCCGGTATGTTCCGCGAGGTGATCGTTTCCTGAAGAGGCCGTCCCGTCGATCCGCATAGCACGAGATCGCCGGAATTCGCCACTGGCCGTTCAGGGACCGTTCAGGATTCCCTCTGCTTTAACCAGCCTGTCGCAGTAGGCATCGATGACGTCGGCGGTAAGCTTTGCGTACCGATCGGCGTCGGCCCACCTGCGATCCTCAATCCCTTCGCGCACTCCAGGCAAGGTCTTGGCCTCATAGCCGGTAAAGCGGCCGGGCGCGTAAATGAGATTCCTGTACCAGGGCCGGCCGGGCAGGCCGCCTTTGGGCGCGAGCAACTGGTCGATATCGAGCATCGCCGCCTGCAACCTCGCGAGCCGCGCGCCGGACAAAGTTGCGCCGTTTTTCGCCAGCGCATCGTCGTATTCCTTGGCCTCGCGTTTCAGCCGATCGATTGCGTCGTCGAGCGCCGCGAACTCCACGTGTGGGACGCGGCCGAGCGCGGTCGGCAGGCCGCTCGTTTTGGTCGGATCATCGGCCAGCTGGAAAACCCGATCGTGCAGCATCTTCGCCTGCATCTCAGCCGCTTCGCGCTCATCGTCCGCGAGCTTCTTCACCTGGTCGAGGTCGTCCGACATCGCTTCGGCGAAAGCTCCCGCGCGCTGCGCGGGCAGTTTCTCTTCGGACGTGCGCAGCACCAGCCGACCGACCGTCTGGGCCAGCAAGGCGTCATAGACGAACCCGGGATCGACGAAACGACTGTGATGCTCGAAGGTATCGTAACGCGAATGGTAGACCCCGGCGGTGTCGCCCTCGTCGCCGAAGCTGACGTCCAATACGGGCACCCCCAGATGGTCGAGAAATGGTGAAAAGTCAGAACCTGACCCCACTCCCTCGATCGGAAAGTCCCGACTCGGGTCGGCGGCGATTTTTGCCGCGGCCTTGTCCTGGTCTTTGGCGTCGGGCTCCAGCGCGTCGACACGCATCCTCGCCCGCAGCCGTTCACCGATCGAAACGCGCATCTCCGGGTCGGTCACCTCCGCCGCCACCTGGTTCATCAGATGCTGAAAGTCCTGGCTGCCCCTGACTTCCAGGAAACCACGCCCATTGGTGTCCGAATTGACATATAACAGCGTCTTTTTCTGCACCTCGCTTGAATGCGTCTCCACCCATTCGGTCGAACCCACCAGCATCGGCTCCTCGGCGTCCCAACTCGTGTAAACCAGGGTGCGACTGGGCTGCCATCCCTGACTCTTGAGTCCGCCGATAGCCTGCGCCTCGGCCAGTAATGCGACCTGCCCCGAGAGCGGATCGCTGGCGCCGAACACCCAGCCGTCGTGATGGTTGCCGCGCACCACCCATTGGTCGGGATAGGTCGAGCCCTTCATGACCGCGATAACGTCGTAGATCGGTTTGATACTCCAGTCCGATTTTACCGCCAGATGAACGAGCGCGGCGCCCGGCCCGACGCGATAGGTGATCGGCAGTGCGCCGCGCCAGTCCGGCGGCACCACCCGCCCGCCCAACGCTTCGAGTAACACCTGCGCGTCGGCATACGAGATGGGCAGCACGGGAATCTTCAGAATCGTCGTCGCTTCGGAGATCTTGAGCCGCTTGGCGTTCCTGGTCGCGCCCACACCCGGCGTCAATGGATCGCCCGGATAAAGCGGCATATCGGCGACCGAACCGCGCTGTACTCCGTGCGGCGGCCGCATCGGTCCGGACGGATAGGTGGCGTCGACCGAGTAGCCATCCTTCGCCGGGTCGGAATAGATAATGCAGCCTACCGCGCCGTGGTCCTGGGCGAGTTTCGGCTTCAGCCCACGCCATCCGACACCGTAGCGGGCGATGACGATCTTACCCTTGACGCTGACTCCCAACCGTTGGAGCGTCTTGTAGTCGTCCTGCATGCCAAAATTGACGTAAACCAACCCCGCAGTGACGTTGCCGTCACCTTGATACGCGACATAGGCGGGTAACGCCGGATCGGTCGCAGTGGCACTGGAGTCGCCGGGAATCGGTGGCTCCTGCAGCGTCGCCTTGAACCGCGTCGGCGCCACCAGCTCCAGGGTCTCACTGATCGGAGTAGGGTAGAGCACCCAGAAGGTCTCGATATGCGCGTCCCAGCCCCAGGCCTTGAACCAGCCAAGGATACGCTCGGCATTGGCCTTGTTATGCGGCGATCCCACGTGATTGGGCTCAGCTCGCCAGCACCTTCATCCAATCGCGCAGGTCGTTCGGATGGATTCGTGCGTCGAAATTGCGTTCGAGTGTAGCCTCGTCCCACGACGCCGACGGCGATGTTCCACCGGCCGCGCTCGCGCAAAGGAGGCCCATCGCCGCGAGGAGAATGATCTTGCGCATCGAGCCTATATCCCCCAATTATCAGCAGCTCTACTTGTCAGGCATGACCATAGACGAGCAGACGCTTTACCAGAAGCGTCCCGGTCCGTTTTCGCGGCGGAAAGCTTGGGTTAATCCCGCTCGACGAGTGCTCTAGCGTCGTCCACTGCGGAGGCGAGGCTTGACCGCACCTCGCGAAACGGGAAAGTTTTTACCGATTTGAGCGCTATCCTGAGGATGCTGAGTTCGTGAAGTTGGGTCGGACATTACCTCAAGTGATCGTGTCATGAGCGCGGGCGGTATCGTACGCGTGCTCTTGTTTCTGCTCGGTCTCGCCCTCGGGATCTGTGTCGCGACCCGTCGATCCTGCGCGCAGACGGCTCCGGGAGCGCAAGCCATTCTCCCGATGGTAAACACTTCCTCCAATGCGACTTATCCCGGCGGTGAGCCACCGGTCATGGACAACCAGATTATGTGGCAGGTTCTCTTTGACCAGCTCGAAGGCCGCACCAACGGCACCGAAAACGAGTTTCGCTGGGATGGTCAGGGATTCGTCGGCACCGACATGAACAAGCTCTGGTTCAAATCCGAGGGCTTCGTCGAGCATGGCGTCATGACCGACGGCGATACCGAGGCACTCTACGACCGTCCGATTCCATTTCTGCGATATTTTGACGCCCAAGCAGGCGTTCGCTACGACCTTGATTCCAATCCCGGTCGCACCTGGGGCGCAATCGGGGTGGAGGGACTCGCGCCGTATTTCTTCGAGCTCGAGCCGACCTTCTACTTCAGCGACCATAGCCGCTTCGCCGGCAAAATCTCCGCCTCCTACGACATCCTGATTACCCAGCGGTTGATCGCGCAGCCGCAAGTCGAGCTGAATTTTTACAACAAACGTGACCAGGCCCGAGGGATTGGTTCGGGCTTGTCCGAGCTCGATACCGGGTTGCGTATTCGCTACGAAATAACGCGCAAATTCGCGCCATACATAGGCTTCGCCTACAATCAGTCGTGCGGTGAAACAGGTAGCATCACGCGCAGCGAAGGCGGTATCGTCCACGACCCGCGCTTCGTCTTCGGCGCCCGCGTCTGGTACTGAAGGCTCCGCTCGCGAGGCGACCGGCTGTCGGCGGGGACCGCCGCTCCCGCGTCTCGCGCTTTACGACCCCGAAAATCGGGGCTACTATCGCCGCCGCACCGGGAGACATGATGGAAGCCGCCCTGGCAAAGTAACGCGCGGTGTCTTCGCGTAATGCCAGCCAATCGATTTCAAGCAACAACGCTGGAGGTAATCCGATGGCGAACTACGATACGCTCATCTACGAGAACGTCGAAGACAAGATCTTTCGGCTCACTCTCAATCGGCCCGAAAAGCTCAACGCCATGTCACAGAAGCTGCTCAAGGAGCTCGACGGCGTGCTGGAAGAGTTCGAGACCGACGTCAACGCCAGCGTCCTCATAATCCGCGGCGCCGGGCGCGCCTTTTGCGCCGGCTACGACCTCCAGGGGACCCAACAGCCGGGTTCCGGCTTCACCGTCCATAGCGACCGCACCAACCTGCAGAAGATGATCGACCGATGGCAGCGGCTGTTCGCACTGCCCAAGCCGATTATCGCGCAGGTCCACGGCTTTTGCCTTGCCGGCGCAACCGAACTGGCCGGTCATTGCGATATCGTCTTCGCCAGCGAAGACGCCCAGTTCGGCCATCCGGCTGGACGCTCCCTGGGTATCCTGCCCACGCTTTCGATGTGGCCGATCCTCATCGGTCCGCGTAAGACCAAGGAGTATTTCTTCACCGGCGACCTCATGACCGCGCGGGAGGCGCTGGACAACCAGCTCGTTAACCGGGTCTTCCCCAAGGACCAGCTCGAGGGCGAGACGCTCGCCTACGCGCGCCGGGTCGCGATGGTGCCGCTGGACCTCCTCGCCCTGCACAAGGCCTCGGTCAATCGCTGGCTCGACGTGCTCGGCTATCGTGCGCTCGAACAGTCGTCGGCCGACCTCGACTGCATCGCCCACCAGACGGAAACGGTGAAGAATTGGATGAGAGCGAGTCGCGAGAAAGGGCTCAAGGCGGCATTGTCCGAGCGCGACCGCCCATTCGCCAAAAAATGACAATGAAAGCCTTTAGGATGAAACGACGACGCCGTTTATACTACATGGCATAAATGCACAGACTGAGATGTTTCGTGTATCATCGCTGCTACATAATCTGTCTAATTTCGTCTCAAATTTTGTGTAGATAGGAATAGAGGAGATTAAGCATCTTTTGAGTGCTATTAACGGCTATTTCTGATATGGCACATGTGTTGCTGTGCGTTACAATCTGCGAGCTGTAATTTTGATGAAGATTTTCGCAGGAGGTCGCGCATAGAACAATGGACTCCATCCGCATCAGCAAGGGCGTACGGGAACCTGAAATGGAGATGAACCGGCCCCGGGCACGGGTAGCTCCGAGCAAGCTTTGGCGCTTGATCAATTCCCTTCTAGGTTCGTCCAGGGATTTTTCGTCGTTGGTCGGAACTCCCCGGCGCTCGGTCGATCGTGAGCAACAGCAGTACTCTCCTATCTACGATTAGAAGAGATTGGACGAGAGAGGCGGCATCCGAGGGCCGGCACGTCCGGCCGTAGGTTTCCGGTCGAGTCCGCGCGCCATCGGAGGTCCGCACGTGCGGCGCGATAATTACTGCGTTTGATCTCGATCGTGAAGGGGGCTGGTTTTTCAGATTTGCGAGGGGAGGAGTTTCGCGGGGAGCGGGTTAGAGCGAAGCGGTTCAGGGCCTGAGGTTGCGGTCGCAACCGACATTTTTCTTGCCAGTTAGCCATAAAGCTGGCGCCCGAATTTTGGCGCCGGCCTTCACATCACCGAAGCGATCGGGGTGAATTTCGACGTTCTACACCGTCGCCTCGATGGCATCGGTTTTGTTCCTAAATAACTCATGTGAGCCTGCGAAACAGATTGCTCGACGCGTTCGCGGTGGTGGCATGCTTCCTCGCGCGTATCGCCGAGCGGCGTCGCGTGGATTTATCGTCACACCGTACGATCCTGCTTGTAGCGATTTCGTCAGCTGCAATAGCCCTTGCGGTGATTTTTCCTACTATCGGATCGCGGGCTGAGGAGCCGGATAACTCCCGGCTGGATGAACTGTTCGCCCCGATCCGCACCTGGCAGAGTCAGCCGGGTTTTCACCTCGGCAACTTCCCCGCGGCGATCCGTAATCTCGCCGCTGCCGCCGCGGCCGAGCCGAAACTAAACGTCGAATTGGCCGATCGGAATCGACAACTCGAACCTGCGGCGGTCCATATCGTCGGACTGCAGAAGGGCGCGCTGTCGACCCCTGACCTCAGTCTCAGCCGCTTCACCGGCTTCACGCAGAGCGAGACTTCGGCGGCATGGTGCGGCAGCGGTCTGGTTATCGCGTTTAACGACACCGGCGCCGAAATCAGCACGGTCGCAGCCGGCAGCGGAGTCAGCTCGATCGGATTTGCCGCCTCCTCCAATACCGGCTCGAGCTTTAAGTATCTTGGTGCTCCGGCCACGGCGGCGAATTTCTCGCAGATCCTCGTCGGCGATCCCGTCGTCGTCTGCGCCGACGCGCAGACCTTCTTCTACAGCTCGACCTGGATGGACGGAATAGCGATGGTGACCGGTATTGCCGTCGCCGAATCGACCGATGGAGGGACGACCTTCGCCGCGCCGGTGGCGGCTATCGCCAAGCCTAACTCCGGGCATGTAATCAGCAGGGGCTGGCTCGCGATCGACTCCGCCAGCACGAGCAATTTGTACTTGTCCTATGTCGACTTCGACTTTACCGGGACGTTTTGCGGAACCAACGTCTCCGGCCAGCCCACCGTCCGCTACGCCGTGGAACTGGTGAGCTCAGCCAATTCAGGCAGTACCTGGAGCGCCCCGACGGTGGTCGAGCAGGTCTGCGAGGATTCGACCAGTCCCAGTGCGATGGTGGCGAATCCCGAAACTATCGTCGATCCCCAGGGGATCATCTACGTGGTGTGGGAGGCAATCGGCGAGAACGGCGGCACCCTGACCACGCGTCAGATCAAAATTGCGAGCTCGACCGACGGCGGCTCGTCGTTTTCCACTCCGGTTCAGATCGCCACCGTAACGCCAATCGGCGACGGCGCCGATCTGCAAGCCTTCATTCATCAATTCGAGTCGCCGAGTATCGCCATCGGCAAGGGGCCGCATAATACGGGATCGGTCTACGTCGCCTGGAGCAACGCCGCCAGCACTCCCGCCGACCGGCTATCATCGACCGGCGTCTACGGTTTTTCCGAGATCGAATTTTCGAGCTCGCCTAGCGGCGGCGCCAACTGGTCCAATCCGGTACGCGTCAACAACAATACCGAGAGTGCGTCGACGCCGACGGATCAGTTCGAGCCGGCGATAGGTACCGACAAAACCGGTGAGATTGTCGTCTGCTTTTACGACCGCCGCCGGGACAACGACAACTTCCTGATCGACCGCTACTGCGGCACTTCGACCAACTTCGGCTCGACCTGGACCAACACCAAGGTGACGACCTCGAACTTCGCGCCGCTGGTTGGCGAGGATGCCCTGGTTGCCCTGGACTACATGGGTGAATACGACGCGGTGGTCTCCGACATGCTGAACAAGAAATCCGGTCTGATGGCGCCGTATGCGAGCAACGCGCCGGGAAATCCGACGGTGGAGATGAAGAAGTTCTGAGCGCTCAGGGCTGGGCCAGAATCAGGACCTCGGATCGCCGGGTCTCGGGATCGAGGCGAACCAGGTAGGCCGGCAAACCGCTCTCGGCGGCGGCGACGTTGGTTCTGCCGTCACAATGGCAGCGCGCGACCATCGCGTCGTTGATATTGGCGAAGCGGTCGAGATTGAGCGCCGCCGTGCTCATTTGGGTGCTGGGAATCCATAGGCGGAGCACTTGTTTGCTGACCTCGACGCTGGAGACCATCCGGATACCGGAGATGGTGGTCTTTTCTTCGATCCATTGCCGGAAGGTAGTTTCGTCCATGGTCCGCAGTTTCGGATACTCGCGTGTAATCTCGGAGATAGCCGGAGCGAGTTGCCGGCTGTGTTTGCGTCCGGAGGCTAGATCATCGCGACTGATCATTCCCCATAAGCGCCTGGACCATTTCGCCGCCGCCTCAGGATCGCTCCCCGGGACGCTGCGATATTGCGCGATAGCGTCGCCGGCGCGTGCGGCGTCGCCGCTGGCGAGAGCGCTCTCGATTTCGTTGGTCAGTTCTACCCGTTGCGCCTCCTGGATCTTGACCAGCAGCTGGATGCTCGGGCTGCCCGGCCTTTCTTCCGCGGCGGTGCATGCACGAGCCTGTTCGGCCAGCGGATAGGTTGGAGCGCCGACGTTGTACTCGGTCAGGCAGATATCGTTAGTGACTTCACGTCGTTCGCGTGCGGAAAGTTTGCCGCTGCGTTGCGCGGCAACGAGGTCCTTGTGCGCCGCGGCGTAATTACCGGCGGAGATCTCGTCGCGCGCCGCCTGTACGGAACTGTTAACGCATCCGCTGAATATGGCGCAAAACGCGACAGTAACGGCGGCAATCGCGACTGCCGCCAACTGCGAAGCCGACTTCGCGCGAATCTCGCAATTACCTAATGAAGACGTTCTAAGCGACAATTTCCCGTACCTCAGCAAATATTGGCAAAGAATAATATGCGATTCGAGCGCTTAGTTAAGTAAATAGGTCTTGGATAATAAAAGCGACGATTTGACGATAAATCTCCACTCTCGATACGTCCTGTTATCTCGTATCAGTTCGTAGCACCAGTCTTGGCATGGCGGCTGCGAGTTTGCGCTTCAAACTACTGAAACGGTCTCGCTATGGCTTTAGTGCGAATGACGAAGGAACAAGGCGACCGCCTGCTGGTCGAAATCGTCGGCGAGCAGGGGCAGGGGCGTGCGTCGATCAAGCGTCTCTTCGCCCGGCTCAATCCGCCGGTGGAGATTGCCGAAGTCGATCCCGCGAGTGAGACGACGGAGCATGGCGAGAGCGACCTTTCGATGGTGATTTTCGGCTCCAACGAGGCTGCTTCGATCAAATATCTGCAGGATCAGGCGAGCAAGGCGCATCATGGATCCACGGTAGCGATTCTCCCGTCTCATTCGTCGGCGGCGATGCGCCGCGTGATGCAGGCCGGCGCCGACGACGTCCTTTTTTAGCCGTTTGACGCCGACGACCTCAGGCGGCTGATGGCGCGGGTCGACCGGGATCGCGGGCGTATCGAGCGCGGGTCGGTCTACTCGGTGGCAGGGCTGTGCGGAGGAGTCGGCGTGACGACCGTCGCGGGAAGCCTCGCGCTGGCGATGCGCTACGCGCTGGCTTACCGGGTGGCGGTGGTGGATCTCGACCTGCAGAACGGCGGGCTCGACGCGTTTCTCCATCTCGAACCCGACAAAACGATTCTCCCGTTGGAAGGACCGACGGGCGTTTTGGATAGCTCCCAGCTGGAAGCGACCTTGACCCGTCACGAGTCCGGCGTCTGTTTGCTGGCGGCGCCGCGTCGGATCGACGATTGCGATCTGGTCAGCGACGCCACGGTGGCCGCCGCAATCGATCTCTTGCGCAAGTTATTCGATATCGTCGTGGTCGATTGCGGAAGGCATATCGACGCCAATGTGGTCGCGACGTGGGAGCGGTCCGAAGAAGTCCTGCTGGTGCTCGATCCGTCAGTGGCGGCGGCGCGCACCGGCGCATGGTTTCGCGAAATTTTCGCAACCCTGGGGATGCACGATATCGAGCCGATAATGGTGTTGAACAAGAGCCACAGTCGTGAAGCCGCGACGGAGCAGGGTTTCACAGCGCGGCCGCTCGAGACGCCGTTCGCCGCAATCCCGCGCGACGATCAATTACTCGAACGGGCGGAGCTAAAGGCGCGCGATCCCTGGCAGACTGCCCCGGACGCCTATTTTGTTCGCGGAATCGAGGACCTCGCGCGCAACCTGATCGCGCGACGCCAACGGACCACGGCGACGTCGAGACTAGTCGCGTGCCGTCCGACTGCGATCGGGCCGCGCGCTTAGGGTAACGCCTCGGCGCTGGTCATATTGGTGAGCCGGCGCATCTCGGAGGCCATCTCGATACTCAGGTTGTCGACGTCCTTGCTCATCGCGGCGACGGAATCGTCCATCGAGGCGGATTTTGCGGTTTCCTTGAAGGTTGAATCGCGGGAGGCGAGCAGCTTGTTGGTATTGCCGTCGTGAATCGTCCAGCGCGCAATCAGCAGCGTTGCGCCGGACTTATTACGCTCGAAGCGGTCGACGTTGACCTCGACGGTATAGTCGAGCCTGACCGTGCTGTACCAGGGGAAAGGGACGATTTGTGTATTGGGTAACTGGGAGGCAACGTCCGCCGCCAGCACGTTGCGGAAGTTCGAGGATAGTGGCTCGGCCCAGCGGTCGTTGTCGGAAAGGTCGAGACGATTGGGCTCGACTCGTGTGACGATTTCGCTGCGATCGAGATAAGCCGGGAGCTTCACCGGGCCGAGGCCGATGGCCATATCGCCGGAGGAGGCGGCGGTCGTTTCCGCTTTTGGCTGAGCGCCGGTCAAGACGAAAAATTTCGATTGATCGGGTTGCGGCGCCAGCACGCTGCTGCATCCGGCGGCAAGCAGCGCAGCGGCAATCGCGAGAGGTTTGGGCAGATATCTCATGTTGGTCTACTGGGTGCTCCGACCGCGCACGAGAGCACTGGGGTTTCGTTGCAAATAATCGGTTAACTGGCGGAGCGATCGCGCCGCGTCGGAGACCTGCTGCAGCGTCTCGCCCGACTGATAGACCAACGGCGCACCCGGTCCGATACTCGCCTGCAAGGCGTCGAGCGTGGCCTGCATGCGAGCGAGCGCGAGGTTGGCCTTGTCGGTGCTGGTGCGGAGTTCGGCGGCGAAAGGACCGATTTGGTGGTTAATCTGTTCGGTCATTTCGCGGAAGCTGAGCGCGGTTTCGTTTAGGGTGACGACGGTCCGGTTAATGTTGACAAAAGTTTCCTTGGTTTCCGGAGACTGGACAATTTCACGCACGGATTCGAGGGTGTCGGTGAAGGCCTCGAAGACCCTCGGGAAATCGACGCGATCGAGCGCCGCAACTACGCGAGTCGCGGCCGATTGGGCTTCCTCGAGCGCAGTCGGGATGGTGGGAATTTCCTGCATCGGTCCGCCCGCCTTGAGCACCATGTTGGCGCGCGTATCGGGGTACATCTCGAGGTCGACGTAGAGGAGTCCGGTCAGCAGGCTTTCCATGGCGAGCTGCGCGCGCAAGCCGGCGGTTATGGCGACGCGGATACTTGCGGGATCGCTCAAATCAAAGGTGCCGGCGCCATATCGGGCCAGCTTGCCCCGATCGATATCGATCACGACCGGGATAGTGAATTCGGTGAGAGCGGCCTTGCGCGTGCTGCCCTGTTCGAGCGTCAAGTTGAGCAGGATTTTTTGCACCGATCCGATCTCGACGCCCTTGAACTTGACCGGAGCGCCGACGCGCAAGCCGTTGACGTTGCCGCGAAAGAACAGGACGTATTCGCTGGTATGGCGAAAGAGGCGGCCGGAGGCGAGAATCAAAACGGCCGCCAGTCCCAGCGTCAAAGCCCCGACGACGAAGAGTCCGATAGTTTTTGGGTTAGCACGTCTAGCCATGCTGTCCCTCCGATCTGCTTGCGCTCGAGCGACGGCTTAAAAATCGAATGACGCGTGGATCCTGCGAATGCTCGAGCAGATCTTTGGGATTCCCGCGTGCGATCATGGTGTGGCTCTCGCCATCGAGCAGGATGCTGTCGCTGGCGATTCTGAAAATACTGGCGAGCTCGTGCGAGACAACTACGATGGTCGCGCCGAGGCTGTCGTTCAAATCAAGGATCAAATCGTCGAGCAGGCTCGAGCTGATCGGATCGAGTCCGGCGGAGGGTTCGTCGAAGAAGACGATCTCGGGATCCAATGCGATCGCGCGTGCGAGTCCGGCGCGCTTGTTCATACCGCCGCTAATCTCGCTGGGGTAGAAATCCTCGAAACCCTTGAGTCCCACCAGCGAGAGTTTGAGCGAAGCGATCTCGCGAATCTCGGCGGGACTGAGGTCGGTGAACTGGCTGAGCGGCAGGCTGATATTTTCGGCCAGGGTCATCGAACTCCACAAAGCGCCGCCCTGGTAAAGAACGCCGAAGCGCCGCAGCACGGCTTCGCGTTCACCGGGGTCCGCCTTGCTGAAGCATTTGCCCTCGTAGAGGACTTCGCCGTCGGCCGGCTCGAGGAGTCCGACCATATGGCGCAACAGAGTGCTCTTGCCGGAGCCCGAACCGCCCATGATGACGAAGACGGCGCCGCGCGGGATGGTGAAATTCAGATCGCGCATCACGACAAAATCGCCGTAAGCCATGGTCAGGTGTCGCACTTCGATATGGGGCGGCCCCGATGTCGAATGGTCGAGGACGGTCGCGGCGCTGTCGGATCTGGTTGCTGCCACTCGAAAAGATCCTCTCTTCCTCAGATGCCCATGACGTTAAAGATCACGGCGAAAAGGCCGCAAGCGATCACGATCGCGACGATACCGGTGACTACGGCTTCGGTGGCGGCGTCGCCGACTGCGGATGAACTGTTGCCGCATTGGAATCCGCGAAGACATCCGGAGTATGCGATCACCATTCCGTAGACGACGCTCTTGGACAAGCCGCCGGCCAGTTGCGTCAGCGTAATCGCGTGGAACGTCTCTCTAAAATAAATCGGAAAGGAAACCCCGAGCATCGAGTAGCCGATGCTGGCGCCGCCGAGCAGGCCGACAAAATCGGCGTACAGACATAGGAGCGGCATCATCAGCACCAATGCGATCATGCGCGGCAGTACTAGGAACTCGATGGGCGAGATTCCCATGGTCGAGAAGGCGTCGAGTTCGTTGGTGACCTTCATCGTGCCGATTTCCGCGGCGAAGGCGGCGCCGGTGCGTCCGGCCATGATAATCCCGGTCATCATCGCGCCCATTTCGCGGACCATGCCGATACCGACGAGATCGGCGACATAGATCGAAGCACCGAATTGCTGGAGTTGGACCGCGCCCATGAAGGCCAGGATGATCCCGACCAGGAAGCTGATCAGGGTAACGATCCCGAGCGCATTCGCACCGCATTGTTGAATCACGTCGAGCAAGTCCGCTTTGCGAAAACGCGCGGTGCCGCGCAAGAGACGGGCGAAAGCGAGCGCTATGTCGCCGAGAAAAATCAGATACGCATTGCCTGCTTGCTTGGTTCTGATCGACCACAAGCCCAGGCGTTCGACCAGGTCTTGAGGCTTCGCCCCGGAGCGGGTCCTGGTTTCGGGAACGGTTTCGGCCAGTTTGACGATGCGCTGCAGTCCCGGCGGCAGACCGACAAGATCAGTTGCAACCTGATGATCGTGACATAGCTCAACTAATTTGGTGACGAAGTTGACCAGGCTGCTATCCCAATGGGTAAGCGCGGAAGCGTCGAAGGAGACCTTGTGCGGCGGCTCTTGGGTCGCGAATTGAGTCTCGAGGGCGTCGGCGGGAGGGCATCCCATGTTTGAGATGCCAGGTTCCGCGGACGCGAACGACGAGCGTGTCCGTATCGCGGCGGTCGATGGATAGAAGGTCGGTTGGTGAATCTCTTTCGAAGGCAGCCATCGGCAGATCAAAGCTATATTGTTCGAGTGAGCAAGAATACGTCGGTTTCCATTAGGAGAATTAATGGAGCATCGGCGCGCGGCCGGCAGTGGCACATTCCCGTCATTGCTCGAGCGGAACGGCAATCGTTTGCCGTCTGTTAGCGGTTTATGCCGAAATTCGCAGCGTTAGCCATCCTGAGACTTTGCCACGTCGCTGGCCTGCGATTTGCTCATCGGATGGCCGTGCGCGTTGAATCAGTCTGCGCATCTGAGAGAGTGCAATTTGGACTCAGGCCATCCTTTAGCTAACAACGTCCCATCCGACCTCCCCGACAATAACGATTGGTTCACCATCGAGAAGTCTATCCCACGGCGCCGAGGACGTGGGCGGGATGCTGGTGAAGTCGGGACATATGCGCAAGGTAATGAAGACGATTACCCGGCTGGGGCCGTACAAGGCTACGGTGCTGGTGCACGGGGAATCGGGCACCGGCAAGGAGCTGGTGGCGCGGGCGCTGCATACCCTGGGGCCGGTGCCCAAGGGGCCGTTCGTGACCTTCAACTGCTCCAACCTGGTCGAGTCGCTGGCCGAGTCGCAGCTGTTCGGCCACGTGCGCGGGGCCTTCACCGACGCGCGCGAAGACGCGCTCGGATATTTCCGCTCGGCCAACGGCGGCACTCTCTTTCTGGACGAAATCGGCGAGTTGCCCTTGCGCCTGCAGCCCAAGCTGCTGCGCGCGGTCGAGACCCACGAGGTCCAGCCGGTGGGCTCGGCGCAAAGCTACAAGGTCGATATCCGGCTGATTGCGGCGACCAACCGCGACTTGCGCGCGATGGTCAAGGCGGGCAGTTTCGCGACGACCTCTACTATCGGCTGACCGCGACCACCATCGTGATCCCGCCGCTGCGCGAGCGGCGCGACGCGCTGGACGCCCTGGCGGCGCATTTCATCGAGCACTACAACCGGCTCTTCGGCAAACAGATCACGCTGATCTCGCGCCGCGCCCTCGCCGCCCTGCGCGCCTACGAATGGCCCGGCAACGTCCGCGAATTCGCCCACGCTATCCAAAGCGCCGTCATGCTCACCGATAACGACCGGATTAATCTTCAATCATTACCCGAGCATCCTGGTGCACGGCTGGCATGAAGGGGACGAAGCGGCCGGTCTCGGAGCGGTCGAAGCGAACTCGTCGATCGCCGACGAAATGGATCCGAGGATGCCGTCTCCATCAGCGTCCGGCCGCCGAAGACGATACGCGCGGACCGTTTTTGCTCGATGAAGGTGATCAAGCGGACGTTGGTGCGCTCGTTGGAGGAGACCGACGGAAACCGCCGTCGCGCCGCCGACCTGCTGGGAATCTCGCGTTCGACGCTCTATCGGATGCTCTCGCGATACGGATTGGCCGAGGAAGGGAGCAGACGCCGAAGCAGTATCCCGATCGCCAGCCCCGGTTCGCGTCCCAGCCGCCCGTAAACCGGCGATTGCCTCGGCGCGCGCACCGTCCATCCGGGCGGTCGGGCGGAAAAGCTGGACATTCGGACCTTGCGCACGGCCAAGGTCAGGGGTTTCGGGGGAAAATCGGGTCTCGATTCCGTGGCATGTCGGTAACGATCGGATTGCCACTGGTAAAAGCGCTCACTTTTGCGTCACAATGATGTTGAGGTGCGAGCACTGCTCGCGAACCCCCTGATTGACCGCCGCGAGAGCGACAGGCACAGCGGCAAGGTCACGACGGTGGAGCCTTTGATGGCAGGGTCTGAAGAAATCTGGACTGAAGCAGCCCGCACGTTACAGCACAATAAACCGTTTGCGCTGGCGACGGTGATTAATGTCCGCGGCTCAACGCCGCGCGAAGTCGGCGCCAAGATGATCGTGCGTGAAGATGGCCAGTTCGGCACGATTGGCGGCGGCTGCGGCGAGGCCGAGGTTTTTCGCAAAGCGCGGCTGCTGCTCGACGAGGGTGCCGGCGTCGCGTATTGCGGAAGTCGATCTGACGGGCGATTTCGACCAGCAACAGATCGGGACGTGCGGCGGAATCATGGATGTCTTCATCGACCTGTGGTCGCCGCTTGCGGACCTTGCGATCGCGACCAAACTTGCGGATTCGGCCAGTCGCAGTCGACCGGCCGGCGCTGGTAACGCTGGTCGATCCCGGCAAAGGAGGCGACGTCCCGGCGGGGGCGAAAATCGTCCTCGACCCATCTGAGCGCGGCCTCGTCCCGCAACTCGCGGGACTGAAGTCTTCGGCCTTCGATCAATTTTCGGAGCGGGTCTCCGACGCCGTTCCGGGCTTGCTCGAAGTGGACCAGGACGGTGCCGTCAAGGCGGTCACGCATATCGAATCGAGCGGAGCGCCGCGGGTGTTTCTCGATCCGATCAGTGGCGCGCAGAGACTGATTATCGTCGGCGCCGGACATATCGCGCAGCCGCTCGCGACGATGGGTTCGATGCTCGGTTTTCATGTCACCGTAATCGATGACCGCGCGTCGTTCGCGAATCGTGAGCGTTTCCCGACCGCTAACGAAATAATCGTGCGTCCGTTCGCCGCGGCGATAGCTTCGCTGAAGCTCGACCGCCATTGCTACCTGATTTCAGTTACGCGCGGCCATGCGTTCGACGAAGAAGCCGTGCGCGCCGCCTTGAAGCAACCCGGATGCTTTATCGGGATGATCGGATCGCGCCGTCGCGTGAAGGCGACCTTGGCGCGGATCGAAGAGGACGGCGTCGACTCGAAGCTGATCGAGCAATTCATGCGCCGCTCGGCGTCGATATCGGCGCGGAGACGCCCGAGGAAATAGCGGTGGCGATTATCGCGGAGATCGTTCGTGAGCGCCGCAAGGGCGTTCGCGACGATTTCAACCTGGGGACCAAGCTGGGCCGCTTGCGCCATCTCCGACCGGTGAGTTGAGACCCTTCGTCGAAGGAATTCTGCTGGCCGCCGGCGAATCGCGTCGGATGGGCTTCCCCGAAGCCATTGCTGCGGATAGATGACGAGACCTTTCTTGCGCGTGCGGCGGCGACGATGCTCAGCGCGGTCGAGCGGCTGATCATTGTCACGGGAGCGCATCGGGAGAGGGTCGAGGCCGCGGTGCCACAGACCTCGCGGATCGTCGTGGTCCATAACGCGAACTGGCCACTCGGGCAGTTATCGTCGATTAAAGACCGGCCTGGTTGCGGTGAGTGCGGATGCCGCCGGGGTCGTCGTGCATCTGGCCGACCATCCGCTGGTTCGCCCGGAGACAGTTCAAGGAATCGTCGAGAAATATCGGCAAACTGGGAAGCCGATTGCGGTGGCGCGGCACGCCGGCCATCGGGGGCATCCGGTGCTGTTCGATCGGTCAGTCTTCGGCGAAATACCTGGAGGCGCCCGATGACCAGGGAGCGCGGGTGGTGGTGAATGCCGACCCCGAGCGGGTCGTCTATCTTGACGTGGACGACGCGGGTGTAATTCTCGACCTTGATACCCCGGCCGATCTGGTCAAGGTTGGCCTTGCGCCTCCGCCTGAAGGCTATAGAAAATAGCCAAGTGGATGCTTGTGAATATTGCGCCGACGATGAGGCAGGCGTAACCGGATGGGCTGATGTGCGTAATAATATACAGTTATGGCGCTAGCACTTGCCAACAAACTTCGGACAGGGAGTCTCCCCGTCAGACCTGACGAGGAACTTATCGCCGAGGTCTTGTCGGGGACAGACTGCGGCGTATGCGGAGCTGGCCTCGCGCTATCGCGACAAGGTCGAGCGCCTATGCCATCGTTTTTTCTCGGACAGCGAGATAGTTCGGGACCTCGCCCAGGAGAGCTTCATCCGAGCGTTACCGGACTTGGGACTTATCGCGCCGAGATGCCGTTCGGAGCATGGCTGCACGCGGTGGTGGCGAACGTCTGCTATGACGAATTGCGCCGGCGGCAGCGTCGTCCTGAGGATTTGGTTGCCGATTTTAGTGCCCCTGAGTATACATGGGCGCAATTGGTGACCGATGCGACGCCGGAGGATATTGTAGATGCCGCGGAGCAGCGCCAAGAAGCCCATGACCTGGCCCATCGGCTGTTAGATTCGCTGCGTCCCGACGATCGCATGGTTATGATTCTCAAGGAGACGGAAGACCTGAGCGTCGCGGAGATAGCCAAAATCATCGGATGGAGCGAAGCAAAGGTGAAGATTCGGGCGTTTCGAGCCCGTCAGATAATGCGGAAGCGGGCCGAGCAGATTCTGAATACTAAACGCCGTCGGGCAGCAAGATGAATTGTTTTCGAGCAAGACAAGGGTTCGTCGGATTCTGGCAGCGGACCATGGATGCGGAGGAACGCGCAGCGTTCGTCGCGCATCTGGCGGGCTGTCAGCGTTGTGATCGATCCTTTCGAGTTTTCGCACTGACGGCGCCGGTGCTTCACGCGAAGAGCGATCCGATGGTGACGGCGCGCGCGAGTTCGGGTCATGCGACGGTTCTTCGAGCTGCCAACGTACCGCGTATACGTGCCCGGGCTGTCCGGCGCTCATGGTGGGCGGCGGGTGTGGCGGGTACGATAGCGGCGGCGCTGATGGCGGTATATGTTGCGGCGGCCAAGCCGTCGTCGTCAGCCTATGCGCTCGAGCAGACGATAATTGGCGACGAATCGGGTGTGGAGTTGACCAGTTTCACCACCGGCGGAGAATTGTTTGGACCGGACAATTCCAGCTGGCAGGATTCAAACCGTTCGATTTTGCAGGAATCTCCTACCAATTCCCGAGACGACTTTGCCGGGTAAGTATAATTTACTGTCCATCACCCTCGCGATTGTAGCGGGCCTCGCGCTCGGTTTCGTAGCAACCACTTTCATTTACAGCCACAACCTGCTGCGCCTGCCTGGAGAGAATCCGCTGCAGCGGATGGATCGCGTGCTGAAACTGACGCCGGCCGAAAGAATGCAGATTGGCGAGGTGATGGAGCAGACCCGTCCCAAGATGATGGATGCGCGGCGTGATTTTCAGCAGGCGCGGCGCAAGTTGCTGATCGACACATACGTTCGGATTCGCGCCATCCTGAGTCCGCAGCAGCAGGAGGCCTTTGATCGCGATTTCGTGCCGCCGGGATTCAGGTACAGCGCCGAGCATCCGAACGAGCCCGGCGCGACACCACCGCCGCTCGAGCCGCCGTCGCACGATCATCCGCCGTTCTGACTACGGACCTCCGATCTGGTGGAGCATCTGGTCGGCTTCCGAGGCGATAGTCGGATTCTTGACGCGATCGGCGCTCGCCACCTTCAGATAGCGAACAGCTTCGTTCCGATTTCCCTCCTGGGCGTAAATCTCGCCGAGGCGGAGTGCGGCGATCGAAGAGGCCGGATCGATTTCGAGAGCTTTGCGAAAGAAGGGGAGGGCGGAGTCGAATTTCGGCGGGGTATACGACATGTACGCCTCGCCCATGTTCAGGTAGGCGCTGATCTCGCGCGGCTTGTACTTCACCAGCTTTTCGTAGACTTCGACTTCCTTGTCGAATTGCGATCGCGAATTATAGAAGAGCGCGAGGTAGACGTAGGGTTCCTCGAGAGTCGGATCGACGTCGGTGGCTTGCCAGAGAAGTCTCACCGCTTGATCGCTGTTAGTCATATTGATCGCCGCATCGACCAACGCGTGCGCTTTTATGGTATTGGATTGCGAGGCTGCTGAAGCCGCGTCCGATGAACCAGGGCCCGATGATGACGAAATCGGCGGTGCGTTCGAGGGGCCGCTATCGGCGACGCAGTAGTAGGGACTCGATATCACCAGCGTTATTGCCGCCAGCGCCGAGACAATCGCAAAGGGCAGGACTGGTTTACGCATAAAACGAATCGAAATCGTGGCACGAATGGTCCAGGTTGCAAAGTCAAAACCACGCAGCCATCTTTTGATCATAGGTGAAAAATCTTTAGCCAGCCAAGGATTATGGAGAAACGCAGCTATACCAGCAGTGACGGCCTGACCCTCAATTGCCTCGACTACGGCGGTGACGGCCGCCCATCCATGCTTCTTGTACATGGTGGTTCGGCTCACGCTCATTGGTGGGATTTCGTGGCGCCCGCCCTGACCGATCGATTCCATGTGCTCGCGCTCGATCAGCGCGGTCACGGCGACAGCCAATGGTCATCGGAATGGGCGTACGGCACGCGCCATTACATCGCGGATCTGGGGCGAATCATCGGTAGCTGGGGACTGGGAGCACCGGTGTTGGTGGGTCATTCGATGGGCGGTCATAACGTTATGACCTATGCCGGGCTTCACAGCGAAACCCTGCGCGGGATGGTGAGTATCGATGGCCCCGCCACCTATCCCGATTTCGCCGTCAAGTTTTTGAGCGGGATTGCCAATAAGCCGGGCCGCCGCTTTGATTCCCTGGAGGCCGCCTGCGAAGCCTTTCGTACGATCCCAGACGATACGCTGGCGAGTCCGGAGGTCATGCGCCATATCGCACTGCATTCGTTCCGGCAGGACGCCGAGGGCAAATGGTTGCACAAGATGGATCGTCGAACGATGATCCGCGAGCCTATCAGCGCATGGAAAAATCTTGCGGAGATACGCTGCCCCGCGCTGTTCATCCGTCCAGAGGTAAGCGCCCTGCGCGAACTAGCCAACGACCTGGTGGCGCGGATGCCGCGGGGACGGATGACGATCGTGCCGAATTCGCATCATCACGTGCTGCTGGATAATCCGACCGGCCTGATTGCCGCACTCGACGAGTTTGTGAACGGTCTCGAATGAGCGAGCCGCCGAGCGGTTTTGTCGAAGGCTCGCCGCGACTCCATTATCTCGAATGGAATCCGCAGGGCGATCAAACGATCGTTCTGCTGCATGGTAACTCCGCCAATGCCTGGTGGTGGCAAGCGGCGGTCTCCGCGATGCGCCCGGCTTCCGCGCGGGTAATCGCGCTTGACCTGCGCGGTCATGGCGACAGTGGATGGGTGCGCCCGCCCGCTTATGCGCCCAGCGACTATGTCGCTGATCTGGTCCGATTAATCGAGGCGCTGCGGCTGGTGCGTCCGATCATGATCGGCCATAGCATGGGTGGCGTGGCGACGGTCGCTTTCGCCGAACGTCATCGGGATCTCGCGCGCGCGGCAGTCGCGATTGATGTCGCGATTACTTCGGGACCGCGGCGCAACCGTTATCTGCGCCATCTGAAGACTCTGCCGACGGTGCACTATCGCGACCTCGAGACCGCACGCGAACGCTTTCGCCTGATGCCCAACGAGGGTGGCATCGCGCCCGAGGTCATTTCGACTATCGCCGGTCACAGCGTGATGCGCGGCGAGGACGGCCGTTATTCGATGAAGTTCGACCGCGAGAGTTTCTTCGGCAGCGACGGCATGGACGTGGCAGCTGCGATAAGCCGGGTCGAAATTCCGTTGCTGCTGGTGCGCGCGGGTTTGAGCCGTATCATGACGGCGGAGGCTGCTGCAGCGGCGGCGGCCTCCAATCCACGTGTTCGGCTGGTGACGATTCCGGACACGCATCACCACGTACTGCTCGAGCGTCCCGATTTGTTGGTCGAGACAATCCACGACTTTATTGCGTCACTGCCGGAGTGAGCGCCGGTCAAGCCGCGCTACTTTGGACGATCCGGTTTGGGCGATCGGGTTTAGACGATCCGGAAAACCCGGCGGCTATAACTCGTGCTCCATGAGCCGATGTGCGATACCGGCTTCTTCGAAAATCTCACCGACCGGAATGTAGCCGTTCCTGAGGTAAAAACCCTCCGCAGTAAGTTGGGCATGGAGAATCGCCTTGCGGTAGCCCTGACGCCGCGCGGCTTCCATCAGGAATTCCAGCACGCGGCGCCCAATCCCGTTGCCGCGACGATCACGCAACACCGCCATCCGGCCAATTTTGATCTCCCCGCCGTGGCGCAACATGCGGCCGCATCCGACCGCTGTTTCCCCGTCAAGCGCGAGCGCGTGAAAAGCGTGCGCGTCGTCCTCGTCCATCTCGATTTCTTCGGGCACGTGCTGCTCCTCGATGAAAACGCGGCGGCGCAAGGCCCAAGCCTGGTCCATCTGGGCGCGGGTGGTGATCTCGATCACGGCGATTGGCGATTGCGAGGTCATGGAGGCTTCACTAGCGCGCGATCCGAATGGGGTCAAACCAAGCCGGGCTTATTGCGTGGCGCACGGCTGTGGTATTCTCGCCCTTGATAAGAGGGGTGACGATAACGGCAGATTTTTCCCGCCTCGAGGCGTGAGCAAGGACAGGAGTTGGTCGAATGCCGCAGATAAACGAGACCATCTATGCACCGGCACTGGAAGGCGGCGAATGGATCAATGGTGGTCCGGTAAATTTGAAGGAGCTGCGCGGCAAAGCCGCGGTGCTGGTCGATTTTTGGGATTACACCTGCGTCAACTGTCTTCACACCTTGCCCTACGTCAGCGCGTGGCATAAGCGCTACGCGAAAAACGGACTGGTGGTGGTGGGCGTTCACGCCCCCGAATTTACCATCGCACGCGAACAATCGAACGTGCTGGCGGCGCTCAAGCAATTCGACATCGAGTATCCGGTAGTGATGGATAACGACTACGCGATTTGGCGCGCCTATTCGAATCGTTATTGGCCGGCGAAATATCTGGTCGATACGCAGGGACGCCTGCGCTATTACCATTTCGGCGAAGGCCTCTACCAGGAGACCGAAACGCAAATTCAGAAGCTGCTTCACGAGATCGATCCGGGACTCGAATTGCCGCCGCCGATCGAGCCGATGCGCGACACCGATCGGCCCGGCGCGGTCTGTTATCGCGTGACGCCCGAGCTTTATCTCGGCTACACGCGCGGCCAATTCGGCAACCCGACCGGTGTGGCGCGCGACCGTGTCGCGGATTATACGGACCCCGGCCGTCATGCCGAAGGCGCATCCTATCTGAGCGGACGCTGGACGGTGGGGCAGGAAAGTGCGCGCGCCGCGAGTACCGACGCCGCCATCGCACTGCGCTACACCTCGATGGACGTAAACCTGGTGATGGCGCCGCCGCCCGCCGGTCAAGCCGGCGCGCGTCGAAGTCATCCTGAGCGAGGGGCAACGTCCGGGTAGCGACGTCAAGCCCGAGAACGGCCGCTCCTTTGTGACCGTCGATCGCGCTCGCATGTACAACCTGGTGGCGAATGACTCGGTCGTTCCGGCCAGTCTGCAACTGAAAGCGCTCGACCCGGGTCTCAGCGCGTTTGCCTTCACCTTTACCTCGTGCGTGGTGAATTAGTACCCGGCTCATCGACCGGCGATCGTCGCCTCGAGGTAGCGAGAGAGCGTAATTTGCAATGACGCAACAGAGACAAAACGCATCCGACGACCTGATTCTCAAGGCCGCGCGCATGATCCTGGCAGCCGATTATCCAATGGCGCTGAGCGGAGCCGGGATGTCGGTCGAGAGCGGCATTCCGCCGTTTCGTGGACCGGGCGGACTGTGGACCAAGTACGGCGAGCCGCCGATGAACGGGTACCAGATCTTTCTGGCCGATCCGAAAAAGGCCTGGGAGGATCGTATCCGCCGCCAGAACGACGAGTTATGGGGACCGCTGCAAAGTCGCGAAACCCAATGCCGGCCATACCGCGCTGGCCGAGATGGAAGCGATCGGGGTGCTGCGTTTCCTCATCACGCAGAACGTCGACGACCTGCATCGTCAGGCCGGCCATCGCGCAATGGCGGAGATTCACGGCAACTGGAAACTGATTCGATGCATCGAATGCGGCACGCGCTTCGGGCCGCGGAAGATCAGCATCGAAGATGCTGCCGCCATCGTGTCCCAAATGCGAAGGTCTGCTCAAAAGCGACACGGTGTCGTTCGGCGAACCGATATCCGCCCGACGTGTTGCTCAACGTGCATGAGCATTCGGCGCGATCGGACCTGGTGATTGTCGCGGGCACATCGGCAACGGTCTATCCGGCCGCCGGGTTCGCCCTCGAGGTCAAGCAGCGCGGAGGCGCATTGATCGAGGCGAATCTTTACGACTCCGAAATCACTCCCATATGCGACATCAGCTTGACCGGTCCCACCGGCGAAGTTTTGCCGCGTTTGACGGCCGCGGTTTCGGATTTGCGCAAAACCAAGTCTGTCGTAGTGGCTTGGTTCGAATTCGGAGCGATCAGAGCGAATAACTTTTGCCCGCGCTGCTGCTGTCGATCCGGCGCAACAGCAAAAGCGGGCTCGATCCATCGAGATTGGTCGGATTGCTCCGCTGGATTATCGCGAACTGCGCGCGCGTAGCCGGGCTCGCAAGATTCCAATCGTCCTGCGGGCTTACGATTAATGCCGGTGCGTTGGGATCGCGCGGAGATACGAACCTGATGTTTCGTCCGCTATAGAAGGCGAAGCCGTAGTCGAGGCTGCCGAAGTAACCCACCTCCCCTCCATTTGCGATCGCCATGGTTCGCTGAGCGAAATCTTTCACCTCGAGTGCTGCGGCGGTGCCAGGCTCGACGATCACATTGACGGCCAGGGCGAGAGCGATGGCGCCCCCAGTGATACCCGCCATCATTTTTTCGCGAGCGGACGCGAAACGATCAGGTACACACCGATCGCGCCCATCACAGCGCACAGCGCAATCGATACCATCAGGCGCTGACCCACGATCATGGCCAACGCCGGGATGAGACCAGGGGCATGGAAGTCAAAGCGCGCAAAGATCGCGTTCAACACCGGCGTCCATCGAAATAACAGGATCAATCCGACGAAGCCGCCCGCTCCCAGGATCGTGAACGCCGCGCCGATAGAGCGTGACAGCCATCTTATCCAGCCCGCGATAGTCTCCCGATGGTCGATCGCGTCCGAGATGAGAATCGCGATGATCGCACTCAAGGCCGGATAGAGCGCGAGCAGATAAACTCCGCGTTTGCTCTGCGGCAGATTGTAAAAGATCAGTACGGTCAGGAACCAGGTCAGCAGGTAGCCGAACCGCGCCTCCATCTTGCGTGCGCCGCGAACGTATTGGATTACGGCCGGTATTGCGATCAGCGACCAAGGCATGAAACCGGCAATGAGGGCGCCTTCCTCGTAATAAAATGGATGCGCATGGCCCTCGTGAAAGCCGCCATGGTGAAAAAGACGAAATAGATTCTCGGCAAGAAGTTGCTTGCGCACGAAGTCCATACCACCCGACGCGATCGCCGCGAGGTACCAACCGCCGCCGATAATACCGACGATCAATGCGCCGCGGCCAAGCCGCAGCTTCGGCAATCGATCCCATCTTCCGTATAACGCCATCCAAACTGCCGCGACTATTGCGGGCAAAGCGACGCCGACCGGTCCCTTGGTCAGCACCGCCGCCGCGATCGCGAGGTAGAGCAAGGTGATGCGATCGCTGAGCTCTTCCGCGATCGCGATAAACTCAAAAAACGCGATCTCGAGAAAGAAAGTTAGCGTCATATCGACGCGACAGCCGGTTCCGGCCTGCACGTATTGGAATGAAGTTCCCAGGATCAGTGCCGAAAAAAAAGCCGCGCGCCGGCTAAACAGCGCGCCTGTGTACCAGTAGCAAGCGACCATCCCACCGATTGCGAATAGCGCCGATGGCAGGCGCACGGTCCATTCGTTGACGCGACCGGCGAGGAGGGAGATCGCAGCGGCGACCCAATGCATCAGCAGCGGTTTCGACGGGATCTCCACGCCGGCGCGCATCGGTAGAATTATTCCGCCGCCGTTCACGATGTCGAAGATCGTGACCGCCTCGCGCGGTTCGCCTTTGGTGTAAAGTGGATAGCCGCCGAGATTCACGATGAAAATAAGCAATCCGATCGCAACGATAATCACCGTCGCCGCGCGAGGCGCAGTCAGGGTTGCAAAAAAATCGCCGACGGCGATGGGACCATCTTGACGATCCGCAGCTTCGTCGCGCGTATCAGCCGCATTCGCCTCGGACTGCGCCTCGGCTCCTGTGGCTGTTTCGACCGGCTCACTCATTTCCAACGTCCCATGCTGGCGACTAACATAGCCGCGCCATCCCGCAGATGCAGCTATCCATGCGGCGGCATTCGAGAAGTTAGTCGGCGTCAGGTGACGGCTTCGCCAAGATGAAAGCGCAAACCGCATCGCAACCCGGCAACGCCGGCGTCAACGGTTACCTGCACAGCGTGTTCGCAATCGGCTTCGCGTTTGCCACGATCAATACGGCGATCAGCGCGATGCAGCCGGTGATCATGCGTTATGCCGCGCTCAACATCGATCCTTTGGTCTTCTGCGCCGGCGCGGTCGGATTCGCGGCATGCGGCGCGGTGGTGATGCTGGCGTGGAGCGGAGAACTGCGCATCCTGGTCAATCGCACGTATTTACCCTGGCTGTTCGGCGTTTCGATGGCGGGAACCGTCGCGACCAGCCTGACGCTCATCTATGGCCTGGAGAAAATCGACGCCGTCGCCGGAGTGATTCTGCTGGAGAGCGAGCCGGTTTATTCGCTCTTGATGGCGACGGTATTCCTCGGCGAGCGCCCGTCGATTCGGCAACTGCTGGCAACTGCGACGATCCTCGCCGGAATCGGCTCGGTGATGGGAGCCGGCCGCGCCTTCACGCCGTTTTACGCCGCCGCACTGGTCTTCGTAACTCCGACTATTCTGGCAAACCTCGCACGTCCTCTCGCTGCGGGTGATGCCGCCATTGACACCACGATGCATCACCGGCGCGCGCTACATTTACGCGGCCATCGTACTGTTCGCGATAGCGGCGATAGGAAAGCCAGCTGCCTTGTCGCAGTTGACCGAATTGAGGGCCCTGGCCGTCGTCGCTTTTGCCGGGCTGTTCGTCTTCCTGCTCGGTTCGCTGACCTGGTACGGAGCAATCAGCCGCCTCTCCCTGGCGTGGACGACGGCGTTCGTGATTCCGGGAGTTCCGATCCTTTCGTTTCTGTTCGCGATGTTGTTTCTCGGTGAAGAGCCGAGCAGACGGGAAATTGTTGGTATCGCCATCGCGATTTGCGGCGTCGCGATGCTGGTGATTGGCACCGACGCGAGCCGACCCGCTAAAGCTGCCGGGGAGGCCGCGGAAGCTGTCCATCAACCGATTAGCTGACTTCGCCGGGTTTGTTCTTTTTTGCGGGCGCATTTGACTAACCCGCGACACTGGTCTTTGATTGCTGGCATTGGAGTCGCCGGAGCATCCCGCTCCGGATCGCAAGAACAATCAGCGAGGAAGGTCACTATGGCTCGACTGGTAAAACTCGAGAAAAACTCACCCTACGAAATTGCCGAGGGCACCGAACTGCCGGTGTGGATTTGTGCCTGCGGACTCTCCAAAAACAAGCCATTCTGCGATGGCTCCCATAAGCGGACCCGCGATGAAGCGCCAGGCGACACTTTTGTTTACGACGACAACGGTCGCACGCCCGCCAAATAATACCGAGTGGAATACTCGCGGCGGGGAGAGTGCCCCGCCGCGAACCTCGAACGATTTTCACCTACCCGCGCTTGAGAAAAATCGCGATCACAAAGATCGCGAGCGCCACCCGATACCACGCGAACACGCCGTAACTGCGATTACGTACGAAACAAATCAGGCCGGCGATTGCTGCCAGTCCGAAGATCGCTGCGGCCACGAAGCCCAGCCCTACGTCGGTCGAGATCGCGTTATGAATCAGATGGCGTCCCTCGACCAGTCCAGCCCCGGCGATAATTGGCGTCGCCATTAAGAACGAAAAATTTGCGGCGTCCTGCCGCTTGATTCCACGATGCGCGCCATCGTGATGGTCGCGCCCGAGCGGGACACGCCGGGAATAATTGCAAAGGCTTGACTCAGGCCGATAAGAAGAGCATCTATAATCGTGATTTCGCTGATTGTTCGCCTTTGCGGTGATGCATAATCGAAATACCAGAGTAGGACACCCATGAGGCCCAGGGCGATCGCGATAAGAAGCGGTGAGCGAAAAACGGTCTCGGCCTGCTTTTCGAAGGCAAGACCGATAATCGCACCGGGAACGGAAGCAACGATCAGGAGCAGCAGAAGCCGTCGATTTTCGTGGTCTCCATTGAACAATGAAGCGCCCATTTTAACCCATTGAGGCCAATAATAGATTAACAGAGCCAACAATGTACCGAGATGCAGCGCGACATCGAAGGCCAAGCCCTGATCGAACCAGCCGAAGAGCCACGGGGTTAACACCAGATGGGCCGAGCTGGAGACTGGCAGGAATTCCGTCAGACCTTGAATCGTGCCGAGAATTAACGCTTGAATGGACGAATTCATCTTTATTGGTGCTTTAACCGTCTTTTGTTAGCAGTTGATTGAGTGTCCAATCCATCAAAAATCTTGCTATTAGGAAGCCTTAGCGTTGTATCGTTTGAAATGAAGCGCTTGGCACAGGTGTGTTACGCTAATAGTATTGGACAGACGCCGCGAGGTTGAGTTGCAGGAGGTCGGCTGATGGCTCGAAGCTCCAGACCTAAGGTAGTGCCTCTGAGAGAAACCAGTGCGCTGGTAGGCGAAACTGACCGCCCTGCGGAAACCTATGCGGAAGTCAGACGGATCGAGGCTCCTCGCCGATTTCCTATCGTCTCGAGTCTGCCTCGCCTGCCGTTGATGATTCCGGACGAGATTCTCGACTATTACGGCTGGGTCTTCTGCCAGGGCGGATTTCTCAATCTCCAGATGACCTTCGAGCAGTTCCTGTCGGTGGTGGCCGCCGTGAGTCCCACCGGGCTCGCACCCGAGTACGATGACGGAACGCTGACGGCAGCTGATTAGAGGTCGTACCGCTTCAAGGCTTTCATTGGCATTTGATGCCCATAGATAACGGCAGACGTTGTCTTTGGTCCGCATCCACAGTCCTCCTCCTCACCACACCAAAGCATGACCCTTTAATGCGAAGCTCCCTTTAGTAAGCTGTTTCTGACCCAGACGTTCTCGAACGGCGAGACGTCAGTCGGCGAGTTTAAGCCGTTATCCTTCGCGATCTCCTTCCAGTTGTCCTCCGTGCCGGTGACTCGTTTGGAGAGCGCCTTCAGGTCCTCGTCCGGCAGCAGGGTAAAATTTACCCCACCTGAGGTTGGATGCTGCGACGGTGGAGGGAATTTCGCCGCAAGCTCATCGATTTCCTTAAATAGATCGAAGCGAGAGCTCGCCTTGTAGCTCGCGAGTGATTCATCGGGAATGCTTTCGGTGCGCACGTTGACGATTATCTTGCTCTTGTGGCTTCCCTCGGGAACGACCTGAATTTCGTAACGATAACGCGGCTCTTGAGGAATGATGGCCTGGAACCATCCGGTCTTGGTATTGATATCCGCGTCACGCCAAAGCGTTATTATCGAATCGTCGGGTTGAAGCTCGAACAGGATACCATCGCCGCGCAGTGCGTCTTCCGTAAGCTGAAGCGCGTCGGACGTTGGATAATTGACAGTATGTTCCTCGCCGAGCGCGGTGTCCGCCGCGGCGTAGTGCTCGTCGTTGCTCTTTTGGCCGATGAAGCATCCGGCCATGGCCGAACCGACCGACACGGTAACCGCGAAAAGCCATCGCAGGAGCGTTTTGCGCGAGAACTTCATTCGGCGATCAGGAAAACATGCGAGGATGGCTGGCGCAAGCTGGCTTTCGCTCGTCGGAGCTTAATCGGCGCCGAAAATTCGTGGCGGTAAAGCCGAAGATTTAGACGAAAGTCGATGCGGGAAGGGTTTAACGCCGCTTGCCCTCCGCTCCTGAGCACGGCAGTATGCCCTGAATCGTTGGGCCAGATGCCCTTTTCAGTGCGAGTTTCGACAGCGTTACAATCATGGATGAATCCGTCAATTCTAAAGCGCGACACGTTGTCGCGGTGGTCGGTGCAGCGACAGCAGGTTCCGAAATCGCCCATATCCTGGCGCAACGCGGCGCCGTGGTCGTCGTCTTCGAGCAGAATCCGCGGCCGTTCGGCAAAATCGAGGATGGTCTGCCGCGATGGCACGTCAAGCAGCGGCACGACGAATACGAAGAGATCAACAAGCGCCTGGACCATCCGAACATCGAATTCGTGCCTCTAACGAGAATGGGACGCGACGTCGCGTTCGAAGATTTGCGTAACCAATGGGGTTTTAACGCCGTGGTGCTTACGCACGGGGCCTGGAAGGATCGTCCATTTCCGGTCGCCGCAGCTGAACAGTACCTCGATCGCGGGCTGATCTATCAGAATCCGCTCATCTATTGGTTCAATCATTACAACGAGCGCGGTTACGACGGTCCTCGTTACGAATTAGCCCCAGGGACGATCGTTATCGGCGGGGGCCTCGCCTCGATCGACGTGGTGAAGGTGCTGCAGATCGAGATGACGCTCAAGGCGTTGCGCGCACGCGGGATCGAAGAGCAGATGGTGCGGCTGGAACGCGAAGGTATCAACGAGGTGCTCAAGACTCACCAACTTTCGTGGTCCGCCCTGGACGTGGCGCCGTGCAAGTTGTTCTATCGCCGCCGCGTGCTCGATATGCCGTTGTCGGATATCGCGCCCGACGCTCCGCCCAAGCGTGCGGAGGCGATGATTCAGGCGCGCGCCAAGATTCTCGACAAGGCGCAACGCAAATATCTGTTCGAGTTCGAGGACCGGCACGTGCCCACCGGGATCATCACCGAGGGCGACAGACTTGCGGGCCTCGAGATCAGCCGGACCGAGGTTGTCGAGGGAAAGGCGCGTACGCTGCCCGACTCTCAGGAGGCAATCCGTGGGGTTACGATCAGCTCGATCGGCAGTATTCCCGAACCGATTCCCGGGATTCCGTCGCGCGGCGAGGTCTATCAGTACGTCGATGAGAAGTCAGGGTTGCTGCTCGAAGGACGCACAGCCATCTACGCCGCCGGCAATGTCTTGACCGGAAAGGGCAATATCAAGGATTCGCTCGACAGCGGTTCCGAGATCGGCACGCTGGTGGCGGAACGCTATCTCGGGTTGGCGGAAGATGGTAGCAGGGCGCCGCTGGCGGAGGGCGCGAGGCAGGCCGCCGGGGAGAGCGGGCGCGAAATCGCGGAGAGTATAGCGGGACGAGAACAATTGCCCGCGACCGCCGTGGCCGAGATTGTCGGTCGGGTGCGTGCGCGCCAGCGTGAGATCGGTTATGACGGCAAATACCGCGAATGGATCGCGCGGGTCACGCCCTCGGACTTGCAATAGGGCCTTAACCCCAACCTGTTTTGCTTCACCGCGGCCAGCGCGCTAGCCTTTTATTCTAATCGGAGGGCCGCGTGGACGAACTAAAGCGAACCGATCCTGAGATCTATGAGCTCATAAAGGGCGAAGAACGCTATCAGATCGAGTCGGTCCGCCTGATTCCTTCGGAGAATTACGTCTCGAAGGCCGTGCTCGAAGCCACCGGGTCGGTTCTAACCAACAAGTATTCCGAGGGCTACGCTGGGCGCCGTTATTACGAGGGCCAGCGTTATATCGACCAGGTCGAGGCGATTGCGGTCGATCGTGCCAAGGCGCTGTTCGGCGCCGAGCATGCGAATGTGCAGCCATATTCAGGGTCGCCGGCGAATCTGGCGGTCTACTTTGCGCTGCTCAAGCAGGGCGAAGGGCTGATGGGGCTGGCATTGCCGCACGGTGGGCATCTGACCCACGGATGGGACGTAAGTATCACGGGGACGTTTTGGCGGCCGATTCGTTACGTCGTCGAGCGCGAGACGCAGCGCATCGATTATGACGCGGTGCGCGACCTTGCGCGCAAGGAACGGCCACGAATGATCGTGACGGGCGCCACCGCCTATCCGCGCCAATTCGATTTCAAAGTATTCGGGGAAATTGCCAAGGAAGTCGGCGCGTATCTGCTAGCCGATATTTCGCATATCGCCGGACTCATCGTCGCGGGGGCGCATCCGGATCCCGTGCCGTATGCCGATGTGGTGATGACGACGACACATAAGACGCTGCGCGGGCCGCGTGGCGCGATGATCATGTGCCGCAAGGATCTGGCGGACAAAATTGACAAGGCGGTCTTCCCCGGCTTGCAGGGCGGTCCGCATAATCACACCACGGCGGCAATCGGGGTGGCGCTTAAAGAGGCTGCCACTCCCGAGTTCCGAGAATATGGGCATCAGGTGGTGCGCAACGCCAAGGCGATGGCGGCGGAGTTGACCGATCGCGGCTTCAACCTGGTTTCCGGCGGTACCGACAATCATCTGATCCTGATTGACCTTGCGAACAAGAATGTCATCGGCAAGAAGGCGGCGAAGGCGCTGGATCGTGCGGGAATCGTCTGCAACTACAATACGGTGCCTTACGATCCGCGCAAACCGTTCAGCCCCAGCGGTATCCGCCTGGGGACGCCCTCGGTAACCTCGCGCGGCATGAAGGAAGCGGAGATGCGCCGCATTGCCGTCTGGATGGACCAGGTGATCGCACACGTTGACGACGACGCGGCGATCACGCGAGTAGGCGCCGAAGTACGCGAATTCTGCAACGCTTTTCCTGCGCCCGGGATCGTCGTTTAGATTTTTACCTACATCCCGGTCCGTGGATCGCGACCCGCGAGGCGGAGCGATCTCATTCGGAACTGAATAGCGATTGCCGCTAGCCCGGCGGGGCGATAACCGCGAGCGTGCTCGAATTGGCGTCGCCATCGACGATCGCGAGCATCTTGCCGTCGGGCGACCAACTGATCAGCACGGGACTGGCAGCGGCGCCGTTCGCCAGCACAAACGCCGCATGTTTCTTGTAAGAGTAAGCGATCAATTCGCGGATTATTCTGGCGTCGCCGATGATCGCGGTGTCGATCACCCCTTCGTCAGCGGCGATGGAAAAAACCATCGTGCTCGCCGCCAGCATCGCCGGTAGAGTCTCGAAGCCAAGCGAGTTGACGGTAATCTCGGCCGCCGCCGGTTTCATCAGGGCGATCTCCGCCTTGACCGCGCCTTGCGGTTGATTGGCGAGACGACGCGCGGAAAGCTCTCTGCTGCCTAGCGTTACAATCGTGCCATCGTCGGTATAAGCCGCGGCCGCCGATGATCGCGCGACCAGGACGCTTTGCCCACTCGCGCGATCGTAGCGGAGAACATCGTTGCCGACACCTTCCGTGTCGCGCGCCGCATAGAGGAATCCGGACGAGTCATGGGCCCACGCCAGCACTTTGAGGGGTATTCGCGGACCGAGCGGTCGACAATTCTGGTTATGCAGATCAACCAGAACGGGAGGAGCGGCCGCATCGCCCTGGCCCACAGCGAATCGTCCGTCGGGGCTGAAGCTCAGGGGAGAAAGGGGGCATTGAACGCCGTCGAGACGCTGAATCGGAACGCCTGACTTGATGATGTAAAGGCCACCGCTCGACAGCACGATACTGCCCGGTGCGACCTGTTGATTTGCGGTTGGGGGCGGCAGCAGCAGTAACGCCAGGGTGGTGGGGTTGAGCCAGGTCAACTCCGCGGAATCGAAGTTCCCGTCGACGATTGCCATCGAGCGATCGTCCGCCGGATTCGTTCCGGTTCGAGCGATGACTTCGAGACGATTCTGCGCGGGCCTCGCCACCGCGAGAGCGAGCACGCCGCCATCGGGACTTGCCGCGACATCGAGCAGGTGACCCTGTAAAGCAGAATCGGCGGCGATCACCTGACGATTACTCAGGTCCGCTCCACTGAAACCGAGTACCCCAATCTCGCCGTTTGACGAGCCCACGATGCCGATTTCGTTCTCTTGTCCAAGCCAGAGCGGTGGATACGCAGTATTTGGAACGAATCCCGGAGGCATCGGCACGATACCGACCACGGGATTACCATAGGTCAGGTTGAGAGTGGCGGTTTGTGGGCCGTTCGGGAGCGGCCTTGGCGGTTTTTTCGTGGAACACGCGGCAAGACTTGTCAGAACAGCGATGAACCCAACAAGACGTGCGATCTTTCGCAATACAACACCGAACTCGAATCTTGTGAACGCACCCCGCATAAGTCACAGACCTGCGGACCTAAAAAGACTATTGTACTTGATGACAGGAACTCTACGCGATTGGAGCAGGAGATGAAGGTATCCATAGGCAGTGCGGCGGGACTCTCGCGAGAAGCGCGCGTGGCGAGCGCGATCGCGGTGGTAATAGCGCTCAGCGCAATTTGTTTTGATCTCGGCTGGCGCGTCTCCGGTATCGTACTGCTTGCTTTGGCAACGGCGGGTGCGGCCGCTTTCTACCTGCTGATGGTGCGGCCGGCGCGAATCAAGCGAGACAGCGCCCTGACGATCAAGATTGCGGACGGGCTGCATGAAGAGGGCCCCCGATCGCCACTCGAGCAACTGCGCAGTCGCGGCCTTCCGACTCTGTTCCACGTGCGGCAAGCGCTCGAAGCGGCAGCGGTCGATCCCAAAATCGGCACGGTTATCGTCGAAGTTCGGCACCTGGAATTGGACTCGCGACCGCGCAGGAGATCCACGATCTGCTGCGGACGATTGTCGCCGCGAAGAAGCGGGTAATCGCGATTTTGAGCGGCGATAGCGTGACGGTGCGCGACTACATGCTTGCGTGCGGGGCCAGCGAAATCATCGTGAATCCCGATACCGCCTTGATGATGCTGGGGGTCGCGACCGGCAGCTTCTTCCTGAAGGATGCATTCGCCAAGATCGGCATCGAGGCGCAGACGCTGCAATGGAAGGAATACAAAGGCGCGGCGGAGACCTTCACCCGCGAATCGATGTCCCCCGAGTTGCGCGAAAGCCTCGAAGCGATCATCGGCGACTGGAAGACGATAATTGCGGAAAATCTCGCCGCCTCGCGCAATTTAAGCGTCGATCGCGCACGGGAATTGATCGGATCGGGCTTCATCAGCGCACGATCCGCATGCGAGATGGGCCTCGTCGACCGCACCGGGTACATCGAGGATCTGCGCGCGGAGTTCGAGCCCGAAGATAAGGAAAGTCGACTGGTCGGGCTCGGCCGTTATCTCCGTCACGTCGGCTACTCGCGTGGCAGCGGACGGCGTGCACGGCTCGCGCTGGTTCATGGGCTGGGTCCGGTAGTTGCCGGCGATCCACCCGCCGCGGGCGAGTTCATGGGCGCCGAACGCGTGGCCGAAGAGATTCGCCGCGCCGCTCGCGACGAAAGCGTGCGCGCGATCGTCTTCCGTATCAACTCGCCGGGCGGTTCCGCTGTCGGTTCCGACCTCGTATGGCGCGCGGTCAGCGAGGCGCGCAAGCGCGGCAAACCGGTGGTCGCTTCGATGGGCGACGTGGCCGGATCGGGCGGTTATTACGTGGCGATGGCGGCCGATGCGATCGTTGCCGAACCGGCAACAATCACCGGGTCGATTGGAGTCGTCTACACCAAGTTCAGCATGCCGGTCCTTTTGCGCCAGCTCGGTATCGGCATCGACATGGCGAAATCCGACGTCAGCGGGGACGCACTCTCATTGGCTCGTCCGATGAGCGACACGGAATTGACCCAGCTTAACCAGGTCATGTCCGAGCTTTACGACAACTTCACCGCCAAAGTGGCCGAGGGACGAAAACTCGAGACCGCGGCGGCAGAGGCGGTCGCGCGCGGACGCGTCTGGAGCGGTATCGCGGCGAAGGCGCATGGACTGGTCGATGAATTGGGCGGATTGGGGCGCGCCGTCGAAATCGCGCGTACGAAAGCCGGCCTTACGAGCGAACAGCCGCATGACCTCGTGCTATACCCGGCGCCGGGCTTTCTTTCGGGTCTGAGCCTGACGATGGCGCGGACCCAGACGCCGTGGCCTCTCGCACTCGGTGCGCATGCGCTTGGGCTACCGGAGCGCTGGGCGCCGGCGATGCTTCAACTGGTCACGCGCAGCGGCGCGATGCTGCTGTGTCCGTGGATCTGAGCGAGCAGTGGAATCGACGAAAGACGTGCGCGGGATCGATCGCTATTGCTGCAGCTCCTCACGAATCGAGTACATCTTCTGGCGCGCCTCGGAGATGTAAGCGTCGAGGTTGCGCCGATGATTGGCGAAAATACCGTCGGGTGAGCCGTTCAGCACGATTAGCGGCTTCATCATCGCGGCTTTTCCCAGGGGATCGATAGTTTCGTCGAAGAGTTGTGCCAGCACGGGCTTGGTCTTCTGCGTCTGGTCGTATTCCCGCTTCACCGCGATCATCATGTAGTACATGACGTGCGCATAACCCTGCGCGTGATAGAAATAATCGTCATCGTTCCACGGATAAATCGGGCTGCCGTCGGGCTTGCGCGACATGTAAAGCATCGCGTGCGCATCGCCGAGCAGATCGCCCCACGCCTGTAACAATCTAATCAATTCGACGTTGCGTTGATTGAGTTCGCGCGAGGTCTGCGGGTTCGCATGGAGCCCGGTGACGTACATGCGCAAATGCAGGACGCCGTCTTTATATTTGCTCTCGGCCGACGGCAGGATCCATTTCTGTGCGTCGTTACGAAAATCGGTGTCGGCAATAACGAGATTCGGATCATATTCGTTGGAGGAGATCTTGGTCAGATGATCCTTGAAGACGCGCATCGTTTCGCGCACGGCCATGATGATTCCGAGTTGGCGATTAGCGTTATTGTCGGCCATCACGCGCGGCCCCCACAAAACGAAATCGTTGGGACGCCATCCGAAGCCGCCGTGCAACTCATGGTTCATAATTTCGGCGAGCGTCGTCGCGTAAATCTCTCCAGGTATGAATGGCTTGTCGGTGGGAAAAGCCTGTTCGATATCGAAGTCGAGGCGGTCGTGGGCTTCCTGACCGAAATGTAACGAGAGGTTGATGACGAGCAGGAGCGCGATTAGTGCGCCTATGAGTATTCCGATGCGTCTCCAGGACATTCCGTGATTCTCGCTTACGGCGGGTTACAGGGCAAAGCGGCCTGGGGTCGGAGGGTTACGAAAGGCGCGTCCAGGTCGAAGAGACGGATCGTCAGAGAGAGAAAAAGAGACAATCCCAGACTTTCGCCATCCTATCGCTTTCTGTTTGACAAAAGGCGAAAAAAAAGACGAAAACAGATTGGTATGGCGGCGGCTTTACCAATCTATCGGAGCGAACCCATCGCTCCCGCGGCGTGGCAGGGTGTCACCGCAAAAATCCTAGAACTGCCCGAATTTGCTGGTGTTTTTCGCGGCCGAGAACTGACTCGCAAGGATCGCCGGTTACGTTCGGGGCTATATCCTATCGATGAATTGATAGGCGGTGGCGTCGTCAGAGGCAGAGTCAGCGAAATTACTGGAATTGCGGGTTCGGGCAAAACTTCGCTCGCAGCGTCTTTTATCGGCACTGCGACTCGTCGTGGCGAAGTAGCGGCATGGATCGACGCGGCGGATGTGTTCGATCCCGAAAGTTTCGCAGCCGCCGACTTAGCGAGAATCCTGTGGATATCCTGCGGCAAATTCGGCGCTGACGGAAACGAAGCCACCAAGAGCAAACGAGCCCGCGAGATTCGTCAAAAATTCAAGACTCCGATTGCGGCGGAGCTCAAGGTCGCGGAATGGCTGCTGGCAGCGGGCGGTTTGGGGCTAGTGGTAATCGATTTCGGCGTGCGATCGCGCGTGCTGCCACAAAGCTCGGCACTGCGTCTGGCGCGTGCGGCTGAACGAAGTGGCACGGCGGTGATCGTGCTGGCGGCGCAACGCATATGCGGGACATTCGCCGCCTTGAGTCTCACACTTCATCGCGATCGAGCATGTTTCAGCCGGCCGTATAGGACTGCGCCCGTGCTGTTCGATGGAATAGTTATCGAGGCTCGAGTGGCGCGTAACAAGCTTGGTGGTTCAGGCGGGATCGCGACCTGGAAGACGGCGATCGATCCTTTGGTTTGTACGGAAGCAAAGCGGCGTGAAGGTGACTACGTCGCGCAACGAACGATCGGTAACGTCGCAACGCTTTAGCCCTATGGTCTGGCTCCAATGTATCGCGGCAGATTCAATCCCAGCGAAGAAATTGGCGGTCCTCCAGAATTATCGCGAAGCGTACCCCAACAGGAGCAAGCGGTTCGCCGTCCCGGCACGCCGCGGAGGATAGCCTGTATTTTCGTTGCGGATTTTTCGCTGGCCGCAATCGTGAGGGCAAATCCGGAATTGCGCGAACAGGCGGTCGCGCTCGCGCAGATACCGGTCAATGAGAGCAAACCGGCGGGATCTCCGCAGGCGCATAGCCGGCTGAGCCAGGTCTCGCATCGTGCGCGGGCGAGCGGCCTGCGAACCGGAATGACAGTTGCGCAAGCGCGCGCGCTTATTCCCGAGGTAACTATCGCGCATCCGTCGCGCATGGCCGAACGCGCGGCGATGGACGCTCTTGTCGACGTGGCCGAATCGATCTCGCCGATCGTCGAAGAAGGAGAGCCCGGATGTCTATGGATCGATCTCACCGGAGCTGAGCGTTCTTTTCGACATTCCACGGTGATGCAAGATCCCGAAGAAACTATCGAAAGTGCAATTGCCGAGGAGATCATCAGGCGCACGCACCGGATCGCCTTGGATGCCGCAGTGGGAGTTGCCGCTAATAAGGAAACCGCATATCTGGCGGCACGATGCGGCGGAGCGCGAGTGATTCCCTACGAAAAGGAGCGCGAATTTCTCGATTGGATGCCGCTGGACCTGATCGGATTGGGGACCAATGAGCGTGGTGACGATGTCGAAACCATGCTCAAGCGCCTGGGGATTCGCCGATTGGGCGATTTGGCGCGGCTTGACGGTCGCGCGGTTGGCAGCCGTTTTGGAAGTCGCGGCGTCGAGCTCGTTCGGCTGGCCCGAGGCGAGGGTTCCGCGACGGTAATTGCGCGGCCGCAAGCGGAGATATTTGCCGAAGCGGTCGAGCTCGAGTACGGCATCGAGACTCTCGAGCCGCTGGACTTCGTGATGCGCGCGATGATCGAGCGCTTGACGGAGCGACTGGCATTGCGCGGGCTGGTCGCTGGTGATCTTACGCTGTCGCTCGGACTGGCCGACCGTCGCCGTGACGAACGACGCGTCGCGGTTGCGGCTGCGACCAATGAAATACGCGCGCTGCTGACCTTGCTCAATCTGAGCCTGGAATCGTCGCCGCCGCCTGCGGCGGTCGAAACGATAAGGTTGTCGGCCGAGCCGCGGAAGCCGCGTCCGGCACAAGCCGATATGTTCCTGCCGCCGATGCCTGCGCCCGATCGGCTTGAAGCGGCGATCGCGCGAATAGCGGCGCTGTGCGGCCCGGAACGGGTCGGAACGATTGCGCCGGCAAATTCCTATCGTCCCGAAGCGGTTCGAGTCGGACGGTTCGCGCCGCCGCCCATATCGATAAATGGAAAGGCCCAAGCCGGCGTACCTGCAAAAGAGGAACGAAATAGCGTCGCGCGGATGGTGATGAGAACGGTGCGGCCGGCCGAAGAGGTCGAAGTGATGTGTGCGCGAGAGACTCCCGAATTCGTTCGTGGCAAAAGCGTCTGCGCGCGGGTGGTTTCGGCCGCGGGACCGTGGCGACGACAGGGCGAATGGTGGGTGGTAAGCGAGGATCCTCCTTCGCGATTTGAAGATACATCAGATGGCCAAGAATCCCGGGATGCGGGCTCATGGCAGGCACAGACGCCGCATTCATACGCACGGGATTATTACGAACTCGCGCTGGAAGACGGCGGCGTTTACCGGATGTATTGCGATCTTTGCTCCGGCAAATGGTTCGTCGATGGATTTTACGATTAGTTTTGATGGCGCCGCATAGATGGGGAATCATCCGGAATATGTCGAGTTACGCGCGCGCAGTGCGTTCAGTTTCCTTGAAGGCGCGAGCGCTCCCGAGGATCTGGCCGATTGCGCCGCGACCCTCGGTCATAAGGCGCTTGCGTTGGGGGACCGCGACGGTGTTTATGGCGCGCCACGTTTTTATCAGGCTGCGACTGCCGCAGGTATAAAAGCCATAGTCGGCGCCGAACTGACATTGGATGAGTCCAGTTTCGGCCTGGACGGAACGCCGGCCGCACCCGCTCGACTCTATCTTTTAACGCCCGACCGCGAGCGCTATCGCAACCTCTGCCGGATGATTACCGCGTCAAAGCTACGGGTGATCGGTACAAATAAGGATGGCTCGCCGCGATACCCGGCCAAGGGCGAGAGTCGTATCACGCTGGAAGATATCGAGCGATTTGGCGCGGGAATGATCTGCCTCGGCGGCGGTGCGATGAGTCCACTGGCGCGGATGCTGATGCGTGGCGACGATCCGCGCGCTCTTTGCGATCGACTCGACTCGGTATTTGGACATGGGAATCTCTATCTTGATCTGCAGCGTCATCTGAATCCCGACGAGGAGCGGCTGAATCGCAAGATCGCGGCGTTGGCCGATACTTGCGACGTTCCGATCGTGGCGACGAATGACGTCTGCTTCACCCTTGGTGCGTCGGGTTCTCCGCGCGGAGTGTCGGCTCCAACCGAGATGCATTCGTGCATGCCCTCGGATTCGATAACGCTCGACGGGCGGCGCGGTTCACCGCTCATTTACGACACGCGCACATCGGCCTGGCGTGCCGGCGACATGATGGAGCGTGCACTACTCGATGTGATGACCTGTATCCGGCTCGGAACGACCCTGGAAGATGCCGGGCGCGCATTGTGGGTCAATAACGAACGCCATCTGAAAACACCGGGCGAGATGGTCGCGTTGTTTCGCGATCTACCGGACGCGGTTGCGACAACGCGTGCGATCGCCGAACGCTGCGACTTCACCCTGCGCGATCTGGGCTACCGCTTCCCCGATTATCCGTTGCCGCTCGGTGAAACGCCCGACAGCTATCTGGACGCGCTGACGCGAGCCGGTGCACGCGAACGCTGGGGATCACCCGACGATCGCACGCGTCGGCAACTCGAACGCGAGCTGACGATTATCGCGAAACTCAAACTCGCCGGTTACTTTCTGATCGTCTGGGACATCGTGCAATTTTGCCGTGAGAATCGAATCATGGCGCAGGGTCGTGGATCCGCGGCGAACTCCGCGGTCTGTTACGCACTCGGAATAACCGCAGTCGATGCGGTCAAAATGGAACTGCTGTTCGAGCGGTTTCTCTCCGAAGAGCGTGGCGAATGGCCCGATATCGACATCGATCTGCCCAGTGGCGATCAACGCGAAAAGGTTATCCAGTACGTCTACCGGCGTTACGGTGAACGCGGCGCTGCCATGACGGCCAATGTGATTACCTACCGCACGCGCAGCGCCGTGCGTGAGGCCGGCAAGGTGTTGGGCTTTCCGCCGGATCAGGTCGATCGCTTAGCCAAGCTGAATTACGTCTATGAGTTCCAGGATCAGCATGACGAGTTCAGCTCGCTCATGCGCAAGGGGGGCATCGATCCCGACGCCCCGCGGATGCGTTTGCTGGTTGAGATGGTGCGGCGGGTGAAGGGGTTGCCACGCCATTTGGGGCAACATAGCGGCGGCATGGTGATTGGCGCGGGTCCGCTCGATGAAATCGTGCCGCTGGAACCGGCGACGATGCCCGGGCGCGTCGTGATCCAATGGGACAAGGAGGACTGCGCCGACCTCGGGATCATCAAGATCGATCTCCTGGGATTGGGGATGCTCGCGGTACTCGAGGAGGCTATTCCGATGGTGCGCGCGCATGAAGGGGTCACCGTCGATCTCGCCCATCTGCCGGCCGACGATCCCGCGGTGTATGCAATGCTGCAGCGGGCCGATACGGTCGGAGTTTTCCAGGTCGAGAGCCGCGCCCAGATGGCGACGCTGCCGCGGATGAAACCGCGCACGTTTTACGACCTCGTCGTCGAAGTTGCAATAATCCGGCCCGGCCCAATTGTCGGCAAGATGGTCCATCCATATCTCGATCGACGTAACGGTCGGGCCGTGGTCGAGTATGACCATCCGTCGCTCGAGCCGATCCTGCGGCGGACCTTGGGCGTGCCGTTATTCCAGGAGCAATTGTTGCGAATGGCGATGACGGTGGCGGGCTTTAGCGGTGGTGAGGCGGAGGAATTGCGCCGCGCGATGGGTTTCAAACGATCGGCCGCGCGAATGGAAAAGATCGAGTTGCGGCTGCGCGCGGGAATGGCGCGAAACGGAATTCGCGACGATGTCGCCGATCGAATCGTACGTTCGATCGCCTCGTTCGCGCTTTATGGTTTCCCCGAATCGCACGCGGCCAGCTTCGCGCTGATTGCCTACGCCTCAGTATACCTGAAATGCCATCACCCGGCGGCTTTTTTTGCCGCGATGCTGAACTGTTATCCCATGGGGTTTTATCATCCGGCGACATTGTTGAAAGACGCGCAACGCCATCGCGTGGAATTGCGACCAATCGAGGTTGCGCGATCGAATTGGAAATGCACGATCGAGGAGTCGGCACTGCGGCTGGGGTTGAAGTACGTGACAGGGCTGCGTGAAGAAACCGGTCTGCGCATCGAAAGCGAACGTACGCGCGGATCATTTGAATCGATTGCGGATTTTGCCGCACGCGTGGCCCCCAATAAGCGCGAACTCGACGCCCTCGCATACGCGGGAGCTTTCGCCGCATTCGGAATGGCGCGGCGCGAGGCGCTTTGGCAAGCGGCGGCTGTCGAACGCGACCCGCAGAGTTTACTCGCCAAGGCGAAATCGGGACATCGTGAGGATGCATCCTCCGATAGTAGCGGCCAGGGCAGGGCGGAACCCAATTTGCCTAAAATGGCGCCGGTCGAAGAGACCTTTGCCGACTATGCGGCAACCGGCGTAACCACTGGTCCTCATCTGATGGCGCATTTGCGGGCGCATCTCAAGTCGCAAGGCATACTCAGCGCAGAGGATCTGATATCCGCGGACGACGGGTCATGGGTAAAGATAGCGGGCGTGGTAATCGTGCGTCAGCGTCCGGGAACGGCCAAAGGTTTTCTCTTTCTCACGATCGAAGACGAAACGGGAATAGCCAATGCGATAGTCACTCCCGATATTTTCCAAGCAAATCGCACGCTGCTCCATCGCGCACAGATTCTGATGGTCGAAGGGCCGCTGCAAAAACAAGACGGCGTAATTCACGTTCGCGCTCGGCGCTTCAAGGAGTTGCAGGTTTCGGGAGCCGTCCCGCGATCGCATGATTTTCATTGACTACGATGTCGGCTTCGTTCAACAGATCAGACTGCCACTATTTCTAGAGACTATGGAGTCGTTCAATGAATCTTGAGGCGCAAAAATCAAAGGCCGAGGCCTTTCGCGCGATGCATCAGCGCAGTCCGATTCTGGTCTTGCCGAATGCATGGGACGGCGCCAGCGCGCGCATTTTCGAGGACGCAGGCTTCAGAGCGATCGCCACCACCAGTGCGGGCGTTTCCTATACTGCTGGCTACGCAGACGGCCAGATGATTCCGCGCGATGACATGGTCACCATCGTTAAATGGATCGCACATAGCGTCAACGTCCCGGTCACCGCCGACATGGAGTCGGGCTTCGGCAGCGGAGCCAACGATGTAGCCGAGACGGTCCGCATGGTGATCGAAACCGGCGCGGTCGGAATGAATCTCGAAGACACGGTTCACGGCGGTGAACGGCAACTCTATGATCTGCCGTTGGCGATCGAACGCGTTCGCGCGGCGCGCGAGGCGGCGAACAAATCGGGCGTTCCGCTGGTGATCAACGCACGGACCGATGTCTTCCTGCTCGGTATCGGCGAAAAATCGGCCCGCTTCGACCATGCAGTACAACGGTTGAACGCTTATCGCGAGGCGGGTGCAGACTGCCTCTATCCGATGGGTTTTTTCGACAGTGAGACTATCGGCAGGCTGGTCAAAGCGGTTAACGGTCCGATTAACGTCATGGGATTACCGGGGGCGCCCGCCGTTTCGGAGCTGGAGCGAATCGGCGTTGCACGAGTCAGCACCGCTTCCGGTCCTGCGCGAGTCGCGATGACCGCGACCAGAAAAATCGCGGTGGAGTTGCACCGAACGGGATCGTTCGACGTCTTCGGCGGCGATACGATGAGTCACCAGGATGCCAACGCCTTGATGGCGAAACGAGCAAGCTGAAATCGTCACTGTTCAAGCGATGGCTGCCGAAACCTTCGAAGTCGAGCTGGAGGGGCCGCTGGATCTGGCCTCCTCGCTCGAAATTTTTCGACGATCGGGCGACGATCTAATCGACCGCTTCGATGGCGACGCGATTATCCGGACGACCAGTCGCGGCGGCCGCACAATCCCTTACGTTGGCCGAATCGGCGGCGACACTGAACATCCACGCCTGATGGTTACGATCGCGGATGCGCGCGATCGTGTCCAAGTCGAATCGGTGGTGCGAAGCACGTTCCTGCCGTTAACTACCGAATTTACTGAACTATGCGCGACAGATCCGACGGTAGGCCGGCTCGCGCAATTGCATCGAGGGTTTCGCCCCGTGATGCAAAGCGATCTGCTGGTCGCGCTGGTGCGTTGCATAACTGCGCAACAGGTGAACCTGAAATGGGCCTCGACCGTTCGTGCACGTATCGCGAAGAGCTTCGGAATACGGCACAGCGTCGGCGATCATTTCGCATACAGCCTGGACGCCAAGCGAATCGCGGCGCTAGAGGTCGCCGATATTCGCGCGCTGCAACTCACCAATCGGAAGTCTCAATATGTCATCAATGCTGCACGCGCGATCGTCAACGGCGAGTTGAGTATCGAAACTCTTGACGCCCTAAGCGACGATGAGGTGATCGCGCGCATAACCACGATTCGTGGACTTGGTCTGTGGACTGCGGAATGGATCCTTGCACGAACATTGGGGCGGCCCAGAGTTTCGGCGTTCGACCTCGGGGTGCGGAAGGCCGTGGGCAAGGCATACTTCGATGGCCGCATGCCCTCGCCGATCGAAGTGCGTGAGGCAACCGCGCATTGGGGGAAGGGAGCGGCGATGGCGCAAGGATTACTTCTGCATGCGCAACACGAACGCACTCTCGGAGCGACAACCGATACGAAAGCGGCGGCCAATACGGTTGCGTTAACCTCTAGAGAGGGCGCCCGTCCTCCTCGCCAGGAGAAACGGGCGCCGCGGTCTATTCGCTCGCCTTGACGAAATTGGGTTTGCGCTTCTCCACGAAAGCTTTGACCGCTTCTTCGTGATCTTTGGTCTTGAAGGTCATCATTTCGTAAGCGAGACCGGTATCCATGATCAGGTTGGCCTGTTCCTTGAGCCACTTGTTGACCGCAAGCTTGCTCCATCGAATCGCCCAGGTCGGACCGTCTGCCAATTCCTGGGCGAGTTCACGCGCCTTGCCCATCACCTGCTCGGGGGCGACCGCGTAGTTGACCATTCCGATGCGGCCGGCTTCAGCGCCGTTGATAAAATTGCCGCGCATGAGGAATTCTTTCGCGCGATGGGGCCCAATCAACAGCGGCCAGATGACTGCGCCACCGTCACCGGCAACAACGCCGACCTTGACATGGGTATCGGCGAACCGCGCCCTTTCCGAGACCACCGTGATGTCGCACAGCAACGCGATAGTCGCGCCCAGTCCCACCGCGTCGCCATTGATCGCGCCGATAATCGGCTGTTCGACATCGAGCATGTTCTCGACCAAGCGCCGGCCGTTGGACGCGTTAATGGGCCCGCGGCCGCGGCCTTTCCCTTGCTTACCGGAGGGCTGAACGAGAGCGCCGGCCGCCATGCCCTTGACGTCGCCGCCGGCACAAAATGCGCGCCCGGCGCCGGTAACGATGATCGCGTTCACATCCTGATCCGCGCCGAGGTCGATCCAGACCTGTTCCAATTCATGATGCAACGGGGCGTTGACGGCGTTGAGCGAATCGGGGCGGTTGATCGTCAGAGTCGCGACGCGCTCAGCCACCTCGACCTTGAGAAACTCGTAATCGCTGTAGTCGATAGCCATGCGAATAATCCTCCTGTTATCGGCAAGGTATACAACGTCGATGTCCGGGATAGCTAACCTGCGCCGCGGGAATGCGCTATGTTGACGGCGGTATTCCATGTAGCAGAACGGGAGATTGTTCGATGAAGCTTGCCAACAAAATTGCCCTGATCACCGGCGCGGGTTCAGGGATGGGTCGTATCGCGGCGGTGCTTTTTGCGCAGGAAGGCGCTCGCGTAGCCTGTGTCGATATCGATGAGAAGGCCGCGCAGGAGACCGCTAAAACGATCGAAAAGTCGGGTGGCAAGGCATTTGGGCTCAAGACCGACGTCTCGAAGAGCGCTGACGCGCAAGCCATGGTCGCTGCCACGGTTGAACGGTTGGGCGTGCCGAATATCGTGTACAACAACGCTGGAATCGAAGGAAAGAGCGATTTCATGGCGCAGATGGCCGAGGAGGATTTCGATCGTGTTATTGCGATCAATCTCCGCGGCGTATGGCTCGGGATGAAATATTCGTTGCCGCACATGATCAAGAATGGCGGCGGTTCGATTATCAATACGGCTTCGATCGCCGGATTGGTCGGACTGCGCGGCGCCTCCGCGTATTGCGCGGCGAAGGCCGGGGTGATTGCGCTGACCCGTGTCGCGGCGCTCGAATACGGGCGTTACAATGTCCGCGTCAACGCGATTTGTCCCGGCGCTATCGATACCCCGATGGTCCAGCGGGTGCAGGGCGAAGGCGGCGTGGACGAGCGCGCACTCAGCCGCATCTCGCTTCTGGGCCGAATCGGCAAGCCTGATGAGATCGCGCGAACCGCATTATTCCTGGCCAGCGATGACGCATCGTTCGCCACCGGTGCCCCATTTATTATCGACGGCGGCTGGACGGTATCTTGATTCGAGGAGATTGCGGCGGAATTACACGTCGAGCGCGATCCATATCGGTGAGGACGAAACGCGACGGAGGCTGTGAGTGATGGCATCGGGAACGACTCGGTTGAACGGTAAAGTCGCAATTGTGACGGGTGCGGCGCAGGGCATAGGACGCGCAATCGCAATGCGGCTGGCTGACGAAGGCGCCAAAGTCGCGATCGCGGATATTCAGGAAAACGTCGCCGCTCAGACCGCGGGTGAAATCAAATCCGCCGGCGGCCATGCCTTTGCGGTCAAACTCGATGTCACCAATCTCGAGAGCGCTCTGGCGGCGGTCGAGGCCGCGCAAGGCGAATTTGGCCCGATCGATATCCTCGTCAACAATGCCGGATGGGACAAGCTTGAGCCGTTCGTGGAAAGTACCCCTGAAACCTGGGACCGCGTAATCGGGATCAATTTTCGCGGCGTGCTCAATTGTTGCAAGGCGGTGATTCCGAAGATGCAGGCTCGAGGCGGCGGCAAGATCGTCTCCATTGCCTCCGACGCCGGTCGAGTCGGATCGTCGGGTGAGGCGGTCTACTCCGGCTGCAAAGGCGCGATAATCGCCTTCTCGAAAACTATCGCGCGTGAACTGGCTCGCAACAATATCAATGTGAACGTGGTTTGCCCGGGCCCGACCGAAACCGCACTATTGCGTGGCGTAATGGATCAGCAGCCCAAAATCCTCGACGCGATGAAGCGCGGAATTCCGATGCGACGTCTCGGTAAGCCGGAAGACCTGGCGGGAGCGGTGGCTTTTTTCGCGTCCGCCGACGCCGACTATGCGACGGGACAGGTCATCAGTATCAGCGGCGGCTTGACGATGGCTGGTTGAATCAGACGAATTCTGGAGAAAAACGAATGGCATCACGCTCGGATCTCGACCTCGAAAAAGCGAAGCAGGTTGCGCAGACCGTCGTCGGCGACGTCGCAACGATTGTGCACGGTGGGCTTTGTTATATCGGCGATCGCATGGGCTTGTTCAAGGCTATGATGAACGCGGGACCGTTGACCTACGACGCTCTCGCGGCCAAGGCTGGCTTGAGCCCGCGGTATGTCAAAGAGTGGCTTGGCGCGATGGCCGCCGCGCACTATGTCGAGTATGACGCCGCCGGCGACGCGTATCTGCTCACGCCCGAGTACGCGGCCGCGCTTGCCGATGAGGACTCGCCGTTTTTTATCGGTAGCTATTTTCAAATGGCTCAGGCCGCCGTCACGGTTGCGCCCAAGGTCGCCGATGCCTTCAAGAACGGCAAGGGCGTCGCGCAGGCCGAATATCCCGTTGGCTTCTTCGAGGCTGCCGAACGCAATTCGCGCACGCGCTATCTCCATAAGCTATTACGCAAATGGATTCCGGCGATGCCGCAGGTCGTCGATCAGCTTCAGGCCGGAGGCCTGGGCGCCGATGTCGGATGCGGTGGTGGTCGCGCCGCAATTATGATCGCGCAGGCTTTCCCCAAGGCGCAGCTCGTCGGCTACGACATCCACGCCGAATCGATCGAACGTGCACGCCGCAATGCTCAAGCCGCGGGCGTCGCCGATCGAGTCAGCTTCGAGGTAAGCGACGGTTCGCGTTTGCCCGAGCGTAAGTTTGATTTCATTTCGACCTTCGATGTCGTTCACGACGCCGTCGATCCGGCGGGTCTGATGAGCGCGATTCGCCGCGCCCTCAAGGATAGCGGCACTTACCTGGTGCAGGAGGTCAACGTCTCGCACGAGGTCAAGGACAATATCCGGCCGATGGGCAAAATGGTCTACTCGGTCAGCACGCTCTATTGCATGACGACATCTTTGGCTAACGGTGGCGCCGGGATCGGCGTTGCGATGGGCGAACCCAAGGCCCGCGAATTGGCAACGCAAGCGGGCTTCTCGCGTTTCACTCGTCTGCCGATCAAAGATGACTTCGCGGTCCTGTACGAACTACGACCATGATTCCGTATTGATTGCCTTGGAAGCGGCTGCACGGCAGAGTGTTACGGACTCGCAACGAGGCAATCATGAGTAGCAATGCAAAAGCTTCTACCCGATCCGCGGACGTGCGTGCCCGCGTCGGTCACCCGATAATCGACTCCGATGGACACGTCGTTGAGTTCGAACCCGCCTTACTCGACTACATTCGCGACGTTGGCGGCAGCCAGATTCTGGAACGTTACAAGACCGCGTTTGATACGGCCTTCTATTTTCGCTGGAATCACATAACGCCGGCGGAGCGTCGCGAGTTCCGCGTCCCGCGACCGGTCTTCTGGCCCTATCCGGCGAAAAATACTCTCGACCGCGCGACCGCAGCCCTGCCGCGGCTTCTCCATCAGCGCCTCGACGAGATGGGTCTCGATTTCACCATCCTGAACCCGAGTCAGGGGCTGTTCGCCCCGCACATCGGCGACGACGAATTGCGTCGTGTCGTGTGTCGCGCGTTTAACAACTACCATGCCGACATTTTCCGCGAGTACGCCGATCGCATCACGCCGGCCGCATGCGTCCCGATGAATACCCCGGCCGAAGCGATCGAGGAACTCGAACACATCGCCGGACTCGGCCTCAAGGTCGCGATGATGGCGGCGTTCGTGCGCCGCCCGATTCCAGGTCTCGCCAAACAGGCCCCGGAAATGGCGCGCTATCTTTCCTGGATGGACAACCTCTGTCTCGATAGCGAGTACGACTACGATCCCGTCTGGGCGAAATGCGTCGAGTTGAAAATCACGCCCACTTTTCACTCTTTTGGCCTCAACTGGGGATCGCGCATTTCGATTTCAAATTTTATGTACAACCAGATCGGCCATTTCGCGGCAGCGGCCGACGCCATCTGCAAGGCACTTTTTCTGGGCGGCGTGACTCGGCGGTTTCCGACCCTCAAATTCGGTTTCAAAGAGGGTGGCGTGGGATGGGCGGTGAGTCTCTACTGCGCGCTCTACGAACGTTGGCACAAACGCAACCTGCGCACGCTCGACAACGTCAATCCCGCCAGGCTCGATCTCGAACTCTACCGCGATCTCTGCCGCAAGTACGGTGACAAGTTCACCGCCGGACGACTCGACGGAAATCTAACTCTCTCCGAATTGGAAAGCGGCGGCGGCGGCGATCCCTCCGAATGGGACGAATGGCGTCATTGCGGAATCGAACGCGCTTCCGACGTTTACGATCGTTTCGTGCCGCACTTCTTCTTCGGATGTGAGGGTGACGATCGCGTGACTTCCTGGGCCTTCGACGCCCGCCGAAATCCGCACGGTGCCCGCCTCAACGCCATCTACGGTTCCGACCTCGGCCACTACGACCTTACCGACATGCGCGACGCCGCGGTGGAAGCCTACGAAAACGTCGAGCACGGACTCATGACCGAGGAAGATTTTCGCGACTTCGTCTTCGTTAACCCGATCAAGCTGCACTGCGGGATGAACCCCGACTTCTTCAAGGGCACCGTGGTCGAAAGCGAAGCCAAAAAGGTAATGGCGGATCTCGCCCGCACACATTCCGATCGAAAGGACGGCGCCGCCACTGCGATCGCCGACTAGTGACGCGAATTCTTCTCGGTCGATCGTTCGCGCCGATCGTTCGCTATGCTCGCGAGACTTTTCGTGGTGCCGGATTGCGGCCCACGATCGAGCAACCCCATTGCGGACGCGCGCCGGCCTATGATTCTTATGTAGCGGGGGTACTTTGATGCTTCTTCATAAGATCCGCCACCTGGGAGCGGTCATCGAGAACACGCCGATCGCCACTCTACTAACCGTGATCGCGATCGTTTCACTTGGTTTGGTCGCCACGCAATCTTTCGCGCAGGACGCTCAACCTTCGCCCGCCGCGCAAGCGCAACCCTCCGTTACTGCTCAACAGCTCGCCGTCGGCAAGGCCGATTTCAACAAACATTGCGCGCCATGCCACGGTACCAACGGCAAAGGCCACGGACCCGAAGTTGCCGTGATACCCGGCATCAAACCGTCCGATTTGACCTTGATTTCGCGCAACAACGGCGGCGTCTTTCCCTATCAGGAAGTCGCCGACACGATTGACGGGCGCAAAGGCGTGCCTTCGCACAAACGCTTCGACATGCCTTTCTGGGGCGTCAACTTTCAGCAGCAAGGCAAGGAATTTACCCCGGAGAGCGAGGCCGCGGCCAAGGTTCGCATCGATTCCGTCGTCAACTATATCGCGACCATCCAGGCCAACTAACCGCGTCGCGTAAACCGCATCACACGCGATGGAGGTCTTGAACGATCTCCTTCAGGATTCCCTGGTCGCGTTCGTTGTGCACCGGGATCTCGAACATCACCCGGTTGACCCCCGCGAAGCGTTTCTTAATCACCGTCGCGATATCGGCGTACGTGCCGACCGCCGCGAACGCGTTGACCATCTCGTCGCTCACCAGCTTCGACATCTCGTTCCACTTCTGCTGGACCGATAACCGATGCAGGTCTTCGGCCTGTCGCGACCACCCGTCGAGTTCGAAGCTCGACCGGTATGATCGAGTCGATCCGTAAAACGCGATCGTCGATTTCATCTTTTCGACCGCTCGCGCGAGACCGTCCTGGTCGGCAGCAGCGCAGATGAAACCGCCGCCCGAGATATCGAAACTGGACCATTCCGCTTCGGGCCGTCCCGATTTCGCGAAGCCTTTTTTCAGGTTCGGGAAAGCTATCTCATCCAGGTAGCGGCGCGTGACGATCCCATGGAGCCGCACGCCCTCGCAAACTTCGCCCGCCACTTGCAGCATTCTCTCTTGCACGGCCGCGATCATTACCGGGATCTTCGGCGTCGTCACCGGCGGCGGCGAAAAATTTGGCGTCATCAACGAAAGATCGTAGTGCTCGCTGCGGAAGTCGAGCGGCGCTCCCGTCTGCCACGAATTCCAGCATGCGCGCATCGCCCCGACGTAGTCCTTCATCCGCTGGGCCGGCTTCGACCACGGCATCCCGAACCGCCTGGTCACGTGCCCCTTGACTTGCGAACCAAGCCCGACGAAAAGCCGCCCGCCGCTCATCGCTTGCAAATCCCAGGCGATATACGCGGTTGCCACTGGGCTCTTGGTAAACGCCAGCGCGATTCCGGTGCCGAGCTCGACCTTCGAGGGTTCCTGCGCCGCGATCGCCAGCGCCAGGAAGGGATCATGCTGCGTTTCGACTCCCAGCACGGCGTCATAGCCGACCGCCTCGGCCTCGCGCACCTGTTGACGCAAGGTATCCCAGCGTGGTCCGGATCGCTGACCCCCGGTATCCATCTCCGGCGAGTAGGGAGTTCCCCAGTTCAGCACTTTTTCGAGTTTGAATGCTGCCATGGCGCGGTTATCGCGTCCGGCGCCGTGTGCTGTCAAGTGAGCGCCGCCCGGGCCTCGCGCTTCTTGCCACTGCGCCGCGGAGTTGCAATCCTTCATTCTGATGAGGCGGCCGAAACTAATGCTCGCCGGTGCGATTGCGGCATTCGCCGTCGTTGCGACCTTCATCGGCGCGCAAGCCGTGCACCACGAATGTACCGAATTGAGCGGAGGCGATACTCTGACGCTTCCGGACGAAGCAGTACCTCCCGGTGCGGCGCGATTTTTTTGCTTCCGCGACACCACCGGCGCGCGCATCCGTTTCTTGCTGGCCCGTGATTCACACGGCGACGTTCACGCCACCTTCGACGCCTGCCAGCAATGCTACAAGTACCACAAGGGTTATGAGATCTCGGGCGACGAAATTGTCTGTCGCTACTGTGGCAATCGCTACAAAATCTCTGAAATGCGCGAGGGCAGGGCGTCCTGCGTTCCGATGCAGTTGCCGGTGGCGCATGCGAACGCGAAGGTCCGGATCAAAGTCGCCGATCTCCAGAAGGGGCGTGCGCTTTTTTGAAAGCCCGCGATAAGTTTCGCGTGATCGCGCTCTTACTCGCCATAGCTATTTTGCTCGGCGGAATCCCGATTGTTAGCGGCGCGCCGCAGTCACTGCATCCGGCGTTCGGCATCGACGTTTGTCAGCCGATTCAAGCGGTCAATCGAGTTTCGGCAACTTGTTCGTTGCCCGTATTCGCCGATTCTTCAATCGCTCAAACGCTCGAAGAACGTGGCAAGGTTTCAGCGGCCGCACCGCTTGTCATTATTTCTGCCACCGAAGCGCCGGACCCGCCTCCGCCGAAAATCCTCGTCTGATCGATCTCGCCCGGGAACTGAAGCCGCTCGAGGCAATCAATCCAACTGCCTTCGAATCGAGCCCAGCCGGCAGCAGTCTCTCGGAACACCGGATATAATCTACGGCAGGCTTGGCGCCGCGTCATCGCGCGAGCGCAAACGGCCGTCGTTTTGCGACCGTAATCAGAGTGAAAATGCCTCTACCACAAATAAAAAATTGGCCCTTACGATTCATCCGAAGTTGGTGCGCGCTCATAGTCATCGCGCTGATAGGGGGGGTAATCGCCGGCTGCAACAAAGGCGTCGAAGCCCCTGACGGTTTCATCGCCCCCTCCAGCACTGCCGATTGCCTGCCGAATATCACGCTGACCGACGCCAATGGCCACCAAGTCTCGTTGGCCTCGCTCAAAGGCAAACCGGTCCTCTTCGACTTTTTCTATACGACCTGTCCCGGACCCTGCCTGATGCTCACGCAGCGCATGAAAATGATTGCCGACCAGTTGGGTGCCTCATTGGGCACCAAGGCCTGGTTGGTTTCGATCACCGTAGATCCCGAGCACGATCGCCAGCAGCAGCTCCTGGACTACACCAGGGAGCAGGGCGCGGCGGACATTAAGGGATGGTACTTCCTGACCGGATCGCCCCAACAGGTCGACCAGGTCATGGCGCGCTTCAAACTGAAACGCCAGCGCGAGTCCGACGGTTCCGTCGATCACGTGCTCGAGTTCTTTCTGGTCGGTCCCGATGGCCATCAGATGGTCCAGTATCTTGCCAGCGACACCAATCCCACCAAGATCGCCGGCGACGTCGAGCGCGCCGCCAATGGCCAGCAGGCGGTCGGCAGTGCGGACGCAATTCCGCCCGGATAATGGACGCTCATCCCCGATGATTACGAGCGCAAGCCTCGGACGAGACATCGCCGGCGTCGCCGCTTTGGCGGCGCTGTCGCTGATCGTCGCCCTCACGATGAATCATTTTTCCCCGCAACCGCTGCCGATGCCCTACCAATCGCCGCAGCATCGCCTGCAGTCGCAACTTGCCGAACTCGTCGCCGCACCGCCCTTCGAATCGTTTCCGGTCGCCACGATCGATTTCGACCAGTTTCACCATGCGGTCGATAGCAAGAGCGACCTCATCCTCGACGCGCGCTCGGCCACCTTCTATCGCCAGGGACATGTTCCCGGCGCGATTAATCTTTCGCGTGATCGTTTCGCGTCCGACTACGTCGGTATGCGTTCGACTCTCGAACAGAACAAGGATCGGGAGGTCCTGGTCTACTGCAGCGGCGGCGCCTGTCACGACAGCAAGATGGTCGCACAGGCTCTCACCAGTCTTGGCTTCAGCCAGGTGCGAATCTTCGCCGGCGGATGGGCGGTATGGACCGCCGCGGGTCTGCCGGCGGACACGGGAGTAAAACCGTGAGGCTGCTCGAGGGTTCGATCGGACGCTGGTTCTACCTTGTCATTCGGATCGCGCTGGGAGCGGCCTTCATCTACGCCGGCGCGATAAAAATAACCGATCCGCTGCAATTCGCCGACAATGTCGCTTCGTTCGAATTGGTCCCGAACGTGTTGGTCAGCCCCTTTGCACTATCACTGCCGATTTTCGAGATGATCGCGGGGTTGCTGTTGGTTATCGGATTATTTTGGCGTCGGGCCGCATCGCTGGGAATCGTTCTTCTCTGCGCAGTCTTTACCGTCGCGGTCGCCTCGGCGCTCGCTCGCGGACTAACCATCGATTGCGGATGCTTCGGTACGAGCGAACCGTCGCGCGCCAAGATGTGGTTCGACCTCGCCCGCGATATTGTCCTGCTCGTCGCCGCCCTGATGGTTTATCTGCAACCGCCAAACCGCACAAACGTCGCGCTGCCAGAGCCACCAGTCGCTTGATCCCTACGTTGCAACTCTGTTTTCGCTAACCCTTTCGCTGACCAGAGAAAAGGGTGCCGACCGCCCAGAAAGGGCAGGTGAGGGTGACTGTCGCCGGTTCAGGACCGCCGAAATTGAGGGCTTAACTTGTGAATCTCTGGAAGGAGTCACTCTCGACCGGATCCTGCCAGCAGCGCCAAACCCGACAAGGTAACGCCGACCGTCATGCGGCCGTTCAGATGCCGTTTCACCACCAGGCCACGGTCGTTCGCCTCTTCCCACACCGGAAATTTGGGGCACGACGTGCGCCACGCATCCATCACTTCCTCGTAGCTCCGCTCGCGGCTTGCCAGCCATTCGAGGAGGTCGAGAACCAATGTTTGCACCGCGTCAGCCATTAGTTCCTCGCTTTCTGCGCACCTTTACGTATATCACTTTGGACAGATGGCCGGGGAGCCTCACGGCATACGGTGGCATGATAAAACCTTTCGTTTGCCTCCACCGATCCCATGACATATAAGGGCCAAATGGCGGAGACTGCCTTCACAACCGCGTCGCAGATCAATCCGGTGCACGAAATCATCGATCGTGCGATGGCCGGCGCGCGCCTTTCCGCGGCCGAGGCTATCGCCCTGATCGAATGCCCCGACGCGGATCTGAGCCGCTTACTCGCCGCCGCCGGCGCACTGCGCGACCAGGGCAAGGGACGCGAAGTCACCTATTCCCGCAAGGTCTTCCTGCCCGTCACCAACCTATGCCGCGACCGCTGCACCTACTGCACCTTCCGCAAAGACCCGGGCGATCCAGGGGCGTGGACCATGACTCTCGCCGAAATCGCCGAATGGTCCCGGCGCGGCGGCAAGCTGGGCTGCAAAGAGGCGCTGATGTGCCTCGGCGATAAGCCCGAGGTGGCCTTCAAGGAATACCGCGAGACCCTCAAGTCCTTAGGCGTGCACAGCACCATCGAATATGTCGCGTTGGCGTGTGAATCCGCGCTGAAAGAAGGACTACTTCCTCATACCAACGCCGGCATCATGACGCACGACGAGATGAAGTTGTTGCGCCCGTTGAACGTCAGCATGGGGTTGATGCTCGAGAGCATTTCGCCTCGATTACGCCTCCGCGGCGAGGTCCATCAGTGGGCCCCGGACAAGGATCCGGCTGTCCGGATGCGCATGATCGACGAGGCCGGCGCTCTCAAGATCCCTTTCACCACCGGAATCCTCATTGGAATCGGTGATACCCCCGCCGAACGCGCCCAGAGCCTGGTAGCGATTCGCGATTCCCATGAGCGCTACGGCCACATCCAGGAGGTCATCATCCAGAATTTCCGTGCCAAGCCGGAAATCCCGCTGGCCGATGCGCCGGAGCCGCAAGCCTTCGAGATGGCCCGCGCGATCGCCACAGCTAGGTTGCTTCTCGGTCCCTCGATGAACGTGCAGGCGCCGCCGAACCTGTCACCTCACGAAATTGAACTATTCCTCGATGCTGGTATAAATGACTGGGGCGGAATTTCGCCTCTTAGCAAGGATTACGTCAACCCCGAGGCTCCTTGGCCTCACCTGGAAGCGTTGGCGCAAAGGTGCGCGCGTGCCGGCTTTCACCTAAATCAGCGGCTCGCGATTTACCCCGAATTCATCAACGATGAGTGGGTCGACCCGGCTTTGATGCCGGCTATTGCCCAACTCAACGATCGGCTTTAAGGCGGAGGTCTTAGCGTGAACCTCGAGCAATTGCGCAGCTATGTCGACGAAGTTGAAGCGACATCGCTGGGCGCCCTAATCGACCGGGCGTCGCCACCCGTGCAGGCGGCACTCAAAAGAAGTCTTAACCGCGAGGAACTGACAACAGAAGAAGGTCTGCTGCTCTACACCGCACAGGACGACGATTTACGTGCAGTTGTGAAGTGCGCCGATCTCGCACGTGCGGAGGATGTTGGCGACGAGGTGACCTACGTCGTCAATCGGAACATCAACTTCACCAATATCTGCTTCGTCGGATGCCAGTTTTGCGGTTTCAAGCGGCAAAAGTGGGAATCTGACGCCTACGACCATTCCGACGAGACGATTCTCGCGAAAGTGGCCGATGCCGTCCGACGCGGTGCCACCGAGGTTTGTATGCAAGGCGGCATCAACCCCAATATGCCGCCGCTCAAGTATCGCGACCTGCTCGTTGCGATGAAGTCCGGCTTCCCGCAGATTCATATCCACGCTTTCTCACCGATGGAGATAATGTACGGGGCGCGTCGCACGCGGATGGAATATCCCGAGTATATCGCGATGCTGCGCGACGCCGGGCTTGGATCCATTCCAGGGACGGCCGCGGAAATCCTCGATGACAGCGTGCGCGAGATCCTGAGCCATAAGAAGGTGGACGTTGCCGCCTGGGTCGATATCATCACGACGGCGCATTCGCTGGGCGTCCGCACTACCTCGACCATCATGTATGGCCATGTCGAGAACCCGCGCCACGTCGTCAATCATGTGAATCTGCTGCGTAGTATCCAGAAGCGAACCGGAGGCTTCACCGAGTTCGTCCCGCTACGTTTCATCCATCAGAACACTGTTCTTTTTCGTAAAGGCCTGGTCTCGCCGACGCCGATCGGTATCCCCGATTTCCAGATGTACGCCTTTTCGCGATTGTTCCTGCGAGGGCAGATCGACAATCTCCAGACCTCGTGGGTCAAACTCGGCGTCGAACTCGCGGCTTTGACTCTCAAAACCGGCTGCAACGACTTCTCCGGCACGTTAATGGAGGAGAGTATTACGGCGCAGGCGGGCGGAACCTCCGGCGAGTTCATCGCGGTCGACTTGATCGAGGAGAAGGCTCGCGAGATGGGGCGGGTCGCGGTGGAACGCAGCACGCTCTACAAGAAACTCTACGGCAGAAAGGCACCCAATGGCGCGCGGCCAATCACTTCCTACCCCGAAGCCCAGGATAACCACGCTTGCGGGGGGAGTGGGGGCAGCTAAGTTTATTCGCGGCCTGGTCCGACGCGTCGACCAGCGAAATCTCGATGTAATCGTCAACACTGGCGATGACGAGGAGTTCTATGGACTCCACGTCTCGCCAGACGTTGATACTGTCGTTTACACACTCGCCGACGTCGTAAATCGCGCGACGGGATGGGGACTCAAGGGCGAGACCTTCAATGTCCTCGATGCCGCCGCGCGCTTTTACGGCAAGCCCTGGTTCAATCTTGGCGACCGCGACCTCGCGACCCATCTCTATCGCAGTGAGCGTATGCGGATGGGTGAGCGGTTGGGCGCGATTACCGGCGAAGTGAGCAAGCATTTCGCGGTCAAGGCGCGCGTCCTGCCGATGAGCGATGACCGCGTGCGCACCTTCGTGAAGTTGCGTGGACGTCCGCCGATGCCGTTCCAGGAATATTTCGTGCGCGGACGCGCCCGCGGGAACGTCGAACAGATAGAGTTGCGCGGAATCGAAGAGGCGAGTCCGGCGCCCGGCGTGATAGACGCGATAAAGCAGGCGCGCGCCGTTATCCTGGCGCCGTCCAACCCATTCGTCTCGCTCGGACCGATCCTCCAGCTCAAAGGCGTGCGCGAGGCGCTTCGTTCGGTGCGCGGTCGCGTCGCGGCGATAAGCCCGATTGTCGGCGGCAAGCCAATCAAGGGGCCGGCTGACAAGATGATGCGAGGCCTCGGCCACGAGGTATCGCCGCTCGGCGTCGCGCGCCTATATCAGGACTTCCTCGGCGTTTTCGTTTTCGATACCGTCGATAAGCGCTACCTCGATCCGATTCGCGAGCTGGGATGCAAAGCTGTCGTAACCGACACCATAATGACGACGCCGGCCAAGGCCGCTCGCCTCGCGGACGTAGTTCTGCGATCACTTGAGGTGTAGGCTTACCGATGCCCATGCCGTCGCTCACTCTGACTGCTATCGAAGGTCTCCCGATGGTCAATCGGGGTGACAATATCTTCCGAGCTGATCTCTGCGCTGCGCTCGACCAGATGCATCTGGAATTTGCTGCAACGGCGATATCCTCACCGTTTGCCAGAAGATCGTCTCGAAAGCGGAAGGCCGCACCGTAAAGTCTCGAAGAGGAATCGAACCTTCGATCATGGCGCGCAACTTCGCGGCGCGCTGGGACAAGGACCCGCGGGCGGTCGAACTGGTGCTGCGCCAGACCAGCCGTATCGTGCGCATGGACAATGGCGTGTTGATCGTGGAGACCGGCCCCGGATGGGTGTGCGCCAACGCCGGTATAGATGAGTCCAACAGTCTCGACGACAACAAGTGCAATTCTGCCGCCCGAGGACGGCGACGCCTCCGCCGTTCGGATGCGTGCCGAATTAAAACGGCTCAGCGGCGCGGAAGTCGCGGTTCTAATCACCGACACTTTTGGACGTCCGTGGCGCGATGGCCTGACCGAGGTTTGTATCGGAATCGCCGGTATTGGGATCCGATGCTCGATCTGCGCGGGACCGCCGACCTCGGTGGACGCGAGTTACATCACACGGTGATTGCGATTGCCGACCAAATTGCGGCCGCGGCCGGCCTGGATGATGCCAAGGCCGGGCGCGATTCCGGCCGTCCTTGGTACGCGGCTATCAGTACCACCTCGCGGCTGCCGGAAGCGCCAAGGGCGTTGATCCGTCCTGCTGCATCGGACCTGTTTCGCTAAGAAAACGGATGGCTGCCAAGAATTTTTAAGCCTGACGGTCGCGGCGACCGACGCAGTGGCCGCACCGCCCAACCCGGCGAGCGCTGTCCACGACGATCTCCGCGCGGTCGAAGAAAAACTCTCCCGCATCTACTCGATTCGAAAGAACCGACTCATCTTCGGAAATCTGTCACTACCTGGTCGATGGCGGCGGCAAGCGGCTTCGGCCTTTGTTGATCCTGCTGGTCTACCGGGCGTGCGGCGGTAGTGATAAGAAAGTTATCGACGCGGTCGATGCCGCGATCGCACTCGAGCTGATTCATCGGCGACTCTGCTGCACGACGACATTATCGACGGCGGCATTGTGCGGCGGGGCAACCTCGGCGTTCTGCCCGTTACGGTCGATGCCGGCGTCGCTGGTCGCCGGGAGATTTTCTCTTTTGCCGGGCGTTCGAATTATGCGGGCCGTTTCGAGGAGCGCCTGGTGCAAACCGCGGCGCGAGCCTGTATTCAGCTCACCGAGGGCGAGGTGATGGAAGGGCGGATGCGCGGCAACGCCGGCGCCAGCCTCGAAGACTATACCGCGGTGATCACGCGCAAGACGGCTTCTCTATTCGCGGCGGGCGGACGCGTCGCCGAAGGATACCGCGGGAGCGTCGCCGCAGATCATCGACTCGATGGGGCAGTTGGGACTGGCCGTGGGGTTGGCGTTTCAGATGGTCGATGACCTGCTCGATATTCTGGGGCCGGAAGAGAAGATCGGAAACCGGTCGGCTCCGATCTGCGCGCCGGGATTATCTCGTTGCCGGTGGTGTTGAGTGTGCAAAACAATGCCGAGCTGCGACGATTGTTTTGCAGCAAGCTCGAGGGCGATAACCTCAAGCGCGCACTCGAGATCATACGCGAGCCTTCCTTGATTGCGCGCGGACGCGGGTTAGCGGCGGAGAAGGTCGAGCACGCGCGCAGCGATTCTGATGCAGGATCTCGAACCGTCGCTATATCGCGACTGTCTCGAAAAATTGATCGACGACCAAATCGATCGCGACTCTCAGAACTCCGCGAACTCGAATATCTGTAGTCTCGCTGCCGGCAAAGCAAGTCGGCCCGACCAAATCTCCCATATTCAAATTCTTCCGCTGAGACGCTGCCACCAGGTGCCTTGCGCGATACTTGACGGCGCGAGCAGAGGAATCGTTTGCGGCGCCTGGCTGCCGTCGACGATTTCGGCGATACCGACCTGTTGACCGGCCTTGACCGGCGCGGCGATCGCGTCCGAGAGCTTGTAGTTGATCGTGAACGCGGCCTTACCCGCGTCGCGCTTGACGAAGATCGAAGCGTCCTGACCCCAGACCGGTTTGATACTCGCGACTTCGCCGTCGTTGACCGCGATACTTTGTCCGATTGCCGCGTCCTTCTTCGCCACCTGGCGCATCTCGTACTGCGCGAAGCCCTCAGCCATCATCGTGCCCGCCAACGCAAAGTTTTCGTTTTTCTGCGGCGAACCGAGTACGACCGCGATTAATCGCAGCCCGTTGCGATGGGCAGTGGCGACGACGTTGAAGCCCGCGGCGTAGTAAAAGCCCGTCTTCAGACCGTCACATCCCGCGAACGTGCGGATCAGGTGATTGGTGTTGCGCAGGGTGAAGCTGCCGTTGCGAAACGGCGCGGTGTCGATCGCCGCCCAGCGCATGATGTCAGGATATTTCACCATTGCGCGCGCCAGTTCCGCGAGATCGTAAGCACTCGAGATGTCGGGTTGTTGTCCGCGCGCGGGCGGCAATCCATGCACCGAATAGTAATGCGTATTCTGCAAGTCCAGCTTCGCGACTTCCTGGTTCATCAGCACGACGAAGGCCTCGGTCGATCCGGCGACATACTCGGCCACCGCCACGCACGAGTCGTTGGCCGAATGCACCATGATCGACTTCATGAGATCGTCGAGGGTAAAGACTTCGCCCTCGCGAAGATAAACCTGCGATCCGCCCATCTCCTCCGCTTTGCGCGAGGCGGTGATTTTAGTGTCGAGTTTGAGGCTGCCGTCCTGGATCTTTTGCGCGACGATCAGGGCCAGCATCATCTTGGCCAGCGAAGCCGTCGGCCAGGGCTTGTGCATGTCCTTGTCCAGGATGACGGTTCCGGTGACGGGTTCCATCACGCATGCGGTCGCGTAGGGATCGGTGAGGGTTGCTTTTGCGGTGCCTTCTTCCGAACCGCCCGAGGCGGGCGGCGCGGCACGATTGCGCCGACGCGCCGATGCGGGTGTGGCCCATAAGAGAGCATCGGTGACCGTCGCCAGAAAAAACAGACCGGCAATCTGGACGAAGCGACGCCGACCCTCGTCCGTGGGCGAATCGTTGTTCGGATTCATCTCCCGGCCCCTCCCAATTCACCAGCCCCTCCGCATCCGCGGGAGCTACAAATTGAAATTAGCAGATTGTCGCAAGCCGTGCTCGCGACGCCGACGCTTGCCGCTAGAAGCGATCCGCCGTCCAGTATAACGAATGGGGAGATCCGACCAGTTCGAATAATCTTGCGCCGGCCGCTTCCGGCGCAATTCCGAAACGCGCCGCCAGCCGATCGGCATCGATCACGCGCCACATATAAAAGCGATCCTCGTGATGCATGAGAAAACATCCCGCCTGCCGCAGCCGATCCTCCAGTTGCGGATCGTGTGCGCTATGCGTCACCAGCATCGATGACGGCTCGGTCCCTGCGGGCGAAAGTATCTCACCGGCCTGCGCCGCCAATTCCCCAGACGTCGGTTTGCGCGCGGCGGCGGCGCCAAGATGGGCAAACAACGCGGCCATCGCATCGATCGCGGACGGTCGATAGCCGTACTCCATCACCATCGGGAAGCCGTGAAAGCGCATCGCACGCGCGTAGGCGACAATCTCCTCGCCTGCACGAGCAACGACGAAATGTTCGTGGGGATTCCCGGCATAACGCAGGTTGCCCCGCCAACAAGGATCATCGCGTATGGCGGTGGTCTCGAACTGTCCCGAATATTCGCGATGAATCCCGGCGACGGCGTCGAGATCCAGGGCGGGATCGAAGCTGCCAAGCCGCCAACCTGCGAGCGGCGCGATCGCGTCGGCGCCGGCCAGCGCGGTGAATTGGCGCGTGACGGATTGCCAGCCGAAGCGTTCATAGAAGTCGGTGCGTTCGGCGAACAGCAGCGAGACCTCGAACGACTCGCGCTTCATCGTCGCGACGGCCAGCCGCATCAACTCTGACGCGATTCCGCGGCCGCGCGCCTGCTCATCGGTGTATACCGAACCGATGCCGCCCATCGCGACGTTGTGGCCGGCGAGACCGACCCTGCGATCGAAGATTTGCACGGTGGCGACGATACGTCCCTTCTCCCGCGCCACCAGGCAGAGGTCGTCGCGAAACTTGGGGTCGTTATGTGCGTAACGAGCGAAGAACTCGCGGTCGTCATACCATCGCGCGAGAAGATCGAGCACTTCGTCGCGCTCGCTTGGACGGGCGGCGCCGAAGTCCATTCAGCGAATCGTGTAGTTGATTTGAACGGGCGCGCCGTCGCGAATCACGTTGATAGTGACGGAGGATTGATCGCCGAGCGTCTGCAGCATCGAAATCGCCTTGATCGGATCGCCCACCGGCTGTCCCGACACCGAGGTCAGGAGGTCGCCGTCCTCCAGTCCGATTTGGTCGAAGACCGACCCGGGTTCAATCTCGGAGAGTCGGAATCCGTTCGGCGATCCATGTTGCATGTTGGGGACTGCGCGGATCTGGGTGAGCAACGGTGCAGGGTTCTGGAGGTCGCTGACGACGGTCGCGCGGGCGAGCGCATATTTGTGCGGACCAAGCTCCCTGACCCCGCGAAGGCCAGCCCCGCCGCCCATCGCAAGTGGGCGCGGCTGCTTCAAACCGCGACGACGTCGATAAAGCGGTTCATCGGGTTCGGGCGGAAGTCCGAGCCCCGGTGGAATATCGAGCGTGACGCGATGGCCGTTGTGCAGCACGATCGCGCGGTTGCGTTGAATTTCCAGCACCGGGCCGACTCCCGGAATCTCGTCGCCCTTCCGGTAGAGGTTCTGCTGGCCCGACTGATCCTCGATGATCACGAAGGGCTTGCCCGCGGTAAGAAACGAGGTTCCGAGCAGATGAACGTTCAGGTTCTCCGCGGTTGCCGCTGCCGCCGGCGGCGGCGCGAGATTGAAGATGTCGCGATCGGTGATGGCGTTGTAGAAGACGCGCGGACGTTTGGCGAAGTCCGGGCGCGCGACCGGCGAGGTTCGATCGGAAGCTGCCGGTACGACGTCACCGGCAACATGGAATTTATAGGCGTCCTCGATCGAGAGTGCGAGGAAAATAGCGAGCAGCCCCACCAGGGCCAGGTTGAGTATCGTGATATGCAGTTCGTTCAGCGCAAAATTCATTCAGAACGCGGCCTCCGCCTCGTATGAACAGCCCTCCACCAGGCGCTGGACATCGTAATTCCAGCGCCCCTTCCAGCGTTCGATCGTGAGGCTGGCCTGGCTGTGTCCCATCCGCACCTGGTCCAGCATCCGTAACAGATAGACGCTCTCGTCATCGCCGCGATCGTTCAGCGCATGCTGGCGAACAAGTCCGATCGAAGCGACGTTCAGCAGTTCGAGCGCGAGTTCCTGTAGCTTGATTCGGCCCGCGCGGGCCTCGAGTCCGATCTTCTGCGCGGCATCGGTCAATTCGAGACGTTCGTTAAAACTCCAGCGCTTGACCAGATCCCACGCCGCGCCGAGACAATCGGCGTCATAGAGAATTCCCTTGAACAGCGCTGGAAGGGTCAGCATCAATGCCGGCGGCTGGCTGTCGGCGGTGCGAATCTCGACGTACTTCTTGAGCCTGACCTCGGTGAAAATCGTCGTCAGATGAGTCGACCAGTCGTCGACGGTCGGACGCTCCTTGCGCCATCCGCGATCCATGAACTGGCGGAAGGTGATCCCGGGCGGAACCGTAAGATTATGGTAGCGGTGGTCGCGGTCGAGAAAGTACATCGGCACGTCGAGCGCATACTCGGCGTAGTCGGCGAAACAGACGTCGTCACGGAAGATGAACTCGAGATTGCCGCAGCGATCGGGATCGGTGTCGTTCCAGATATGCCCGCGATAGCTCTGGTAGCCGTTGAGACCGCCATCGCAGAGCGGTGAGTTCGCGAACATCGCATAGATAATCGGCACGAGCCCGAGGCTGACGCGCATCTTGCGCATGGCGTCGGCTTCGTCGCTGTAATCGAGATTCGCCTGCACCCCGGCGGTCTGCTTCATCATCCGCTGGCCGAGCCGGCCCTTGCGCGCCATGTACGGATACATGATGCGGTAGCGTTCTTTCGGTAAAAGCTCGATCTCGTCGATACGGCTGATGGGCTGCATCCCGAGTCCCAGTATCACCGCGCCGAGTTCGTGACCGGCTTCGACTAGCTGCTCGATATGCTCGGTGAATTCGCGATGCGCGCAGTGGATGGTCTCGCACTGCTCGCCCGAGAGCTCAATCTGCCCGCCGGGCTCGACCGTAATCGGAGCGCGTCCACCCTTGAGCGCGATGATGCGCTTGTCCTCGTCGTCGGGCTCAAAGCCGTGGCGCTCGATCAGCAGTTGCAGAATATGTTCGACACCGTTGGGCCCGGAAAAGGGCAGGGCGCGGCCATCGCGCGCCGAAACCGCGATCTTTTCGTATTCGGTTCCAACGCGCCATTGCTCGCGTGGCTTGGCGCCACTGCGGAAATAACGAAGTAGGTCTTCCTTACTCTCTAGCGGTTCACTCATAACTCAAAGCCCCGGTCGTCCGGTTGCATTAGTTGCATCAAAGGACCAACCACCCCGCACCGCGGGCATATCATGGCGAGGCCGGGACGCATAGGCAAGTCGGTTATGCGCACTCGCTTCGCCTCACTTTCATCGCCCGGCGGCGGACCCCGATACCGGCCGAAGCGCGAAATCCAGGCCCGCGACCTCTCTTATTCTAATCCCGCGATGCTTAATTCAATATGACCTGCCGGTTTCATTTGTGGTTAAGCGAAACCGGAGAGCGCATCCAGAGCCCGGGGCAAATCGAGCGAGGAGGTGACGGATAGCGACGTTCTACGCGCTTCGCCGCCAGTTCAGGCGTACTTCAAGAGATCGACGCTATGTAGCGTCCCGGGAAAGGGCTGAGTATCGAGATGAGTGGTAGCGGTCGAGGTTCGTGACCGCTTGGGGCGGCGACCCTGTCTAAACGCGATATGGCGTCAGCGGTAGGTTGAGCGGGGCGTGGCTCGTAAAACTCTCGAGAACACGCCCGCGCTCCAGTCGAAGCGGGTCTGGTTGCGGGGAAAACAAACCAGACCCTTGACAGTCCAGGTTTGGTCGCGAATCAGGTCGCGGTGAGACTCTTGTCGATGCTGTTGACCAGCGAGTTGATGTCCTGACCCATAACCTCGTAGGTCACGAAGACAACAACGGCCACTGCCGCCAGAATCAGAGCGTACTCTGTCATCGTCTGGCCTTTGCGCATCTCGCGCGCTTTCACAAACAAACGGGTTAGAAATTCCATGTTGGTCTCCTCGGTTCCATGAACTGTTTAAATGGTAAATATTACGTTAACGAGTGTCAACACACTAAATTTCATCTAGAAGTGTGTTAAAGCTAAAATTACGACTCTGTAGCTTATCGAACTTCCGAAATAGCTCCATAAGGCCGGTCGACGAGACTCGCCCTGGATCAGGCACGCCGGCCGATTCGACAGACAGTTCGATCAACTCGCCCGCTTCCATGGGGAACAGAGCGAGCACGGATTTGTTCAATAATTCTTTCGGATATGTCGTTCTTAACGGCGCCTGAACTGGTAGGGATTCTGCCCCTGCCTGGTCAACGTTCCCTCTATCATGGAGTAAAAACCGGGGTTGGTTTGACCGATAAAACGAACCTTTTCAAAGTTCTCCACCACACAATTCCACTGGAGGTCGAGAACCGCGTTGAAGGGATCCTGAGGAATCGAGATAGTGCAGCTTCCGTCGGGAGAAACGGAATAGGTGCCGGTGCCAATACCGGGTACCGGGACTTCGTTAGACTTTTGAAAGTCCCCGTTGATGTTCGTTTGGATATTGCCCGCCGTGATGGTGCCGTTGCCGTCGAAGGTTAAAGTCCCGGTGCCGACCAGTCCCTCGATGGGAGCGCCGCTGGGTTCGATCGGGGGATTCGGTTGGCCGTGTCCGCTGAACGTCACCACATAAGTGCCGGAGATACTACTGTTGCTGAAGGTCTGAGCGCCGCCGATTCGAGCGAGCCCAACGAGCATGAACGTAAGAATAACGAATAAACAGGTTCGTGCGCGCATCTTTCTCCCCTTTGTTTCTCACTACCACGACTCGTCTATTGCGTGCGCAAGCCTCCTTACCTCGCGCCCGCTGAACCGTAGCAGAAGGGAATCGGGGCTTACAAATAGGGACTTAATGCTTATCCCGATCTTGTCCACAGCTATAAAATCCTGCGGAATCTGGGACGCGATTCGCTCTCAGAAGATGGTACGAAACGGGTTGCAGCGATTACCAAGTCGATTAGCCATTGAAGCCCAACAGCGTCTACCGACTACGATCGCTCGCTCGTCTCGCGCTACGAAGCCGAGCCCAAATGAAACACGCCTCGCCTGGCGGGTTTTGAGTTTCCTCTCCTCAATCGATCACAAAAATGTCATCTGCGCGTGTAAAAACCGCCCTACAGTTTTATAGACAAATATGTGCAATGTGTTAATTTCGCGTAGCTAGACGCAATAAAGCGTCCTGCAGCGAAAGAGGGGAAATCATGAAAACGTGCGTCTTAATTGCCGCAGTCGCTCTGGCAATCTGCGTGGCGAAGCCCATTCTCGCGCAAGATCAGGACATGGGTAAGGGGGGCGGGAAGCCGGACCATAAGTCGTGTCATTGCGACAACGTGGGACTTCCGACGGTCGTCGATGCCAAAGGCAAGACGGTTGGTCCAATCGTCGGCCCGTGGCCCGCTCAGCCGAGTGGGCAGGCGAATCTGGTTTTTATCAAGGTCGATGGTCTGGATCTGGAACTGCCGGCGGCGCAATCAGGTTTTTTGGATAACGCCACTTCCCCGGACAATAGCCTGTATGGATCTTTTACCCAATATTTTGCCTCTAGTGACTGTAGCGGCTCCCCATTGCTATCGGTAAGTAGTGAGGATGGCTTGAACAATCTGAACCCCGGACACGTGGAAGCCGGGCTGCTCCCGCTGTTGGAGACCAGTATCTTTCCAACCAACAACAGCTTTCCCGGCTCCGGACCTTTCGTATTCAACGGCGTTCTGTACTATGCGGCGGCTCCGTTTAGCATTGTCGTACCCGGATCGTCGCAGAGTAGTACATTTGGCGGCGATCCGACCAAACTGGGAAGTTGCGTGGTTGAGGGGCCGTCCTCCATCGTCGCCGGCGCGCTGACGTCCGAGCCGGTTTCGAGCTTGGGTTTCACTCCGCCTTTCAGCGCCGAATAAATCGTGAGTCGTTTGTTGTAGGTAGTGTCCTGACTCGGTTGGGACACTACCGTCGCTCGACACGAAAGGCGCACCGAACATAAGGACGTAACGGCGCGCCAGACGACTTCCAGAACCGACATCACGGATCGTTCACTCCCGGTTGGGATCGCCCGGGATCGGCGAGAATGCGCGAATTGGCGCGCCTTGATCAGCACGGCGAGGCGTGGAACAGTCGATCTCGGTGTGAAATCGGCTTGATCAGTACCTGACCGAAAGCCCACAAACAGAGGAGAATTTCGATGAAGCTGTACTACTCACCTGGTGCGTGCTCGCTCTCACCTCATATTGTCGCGTGTGAAGCGGGAATTCCTGTCGAACTCGAGAAAGTAGATCTTGCCAGCCATAAGACCGAAAAAGGGCAGGATTTCATGGCGATCAATCCGAAAGGCTATGTGCCGGCCTTAGGCTTGGATGACGGCAGCGTCCTCACGGAAGGTCCCGCGATCGTCCAATATCTGGCCGATCAGAAACCGGCCAGCGGACTGGCGCCGGCGGCGGGATCGATCGACCGCTACCGTTTGCAGGAATGGCTGACGTTCATCGGGACGGAGCTGCACAAGAGCTTCGGCACGCTGTTCAACAAGGCCTCCTCGGATGACGCCAAGCAAACCGCCAAAGCCAATATCGGCAAACGGCTCGGATACCTCAACGAACAACTGGCGAGCAAGCAATTCCTGCTCGGCAAATTCACCGTGGCAGACGCCTATGCGTTTACGATCGTGAACTGGACGAATTTTGTCGGTATCGACCTGAAGCCTTATGCCAACCTCACGGCCTACATGGCGAGAGTCAGCGGGCGTCCTGGCGTTCAGGAGGCCTTGAAGTCCGAAGGCTTGATGAAGTAATCGGGCGAGCAGAAGATTCGTAGCAGGCAAACTACATCCCGACGGACGCGGTTGAGCTCGTCGCTTGCGAGACGAGTTACGGCCGCGTCCGTCGGCTCTTTCACCTAGGGGGAAAGACCGTATGAAGTCGAAGCGCACAACATCTATTGCGATATTAGCGATCGTGCTGGCGTCTCCAGCCGGATTGTTCGCGCAGGGTCTAGGCAGCTCACTGCCAGGAGGAATTCCGCAGTCGGCCTCGGCGCTCACCGGCGATCAGCAATCCGCTGCCAACAGCGCCCTGTGCTCTGCCCTCGCCAGTAACGTTCCTAATCCCGCCTCCGCTGGACCGAGCGCGCTCAGCAACCCGTCGGTGTTATCCGCTGCGGCCCCGGCCTTTGCCGGCAGCACGAATCTTCCGCTGCCCAGCGCGACCGATATGTTGAAGTCCTATATCGCGCAGCATGCCACTGACATCATGGCCTCATGCGCGGTCAGCAATGCCACCGGCGGCATGAAGGTCCCCGGCGCGAGTAGTCTGCCTTCCGTTCCAAAGATGCCCTGAGCCGAATACTCGCTGGCGCCATTGTCCGACCTCATTCTTGCGATTGACCAGGGAACCACCGGCACAACGGTGCTGGTGGTCGACGGTTCCGGCCGAATACGCGGGAGGGCTTACGGTGAGATTCGCCAGTTCTATCCGCGGCCCGGATGGGTTGAGCACGATCCCGAGCAAATTTATCGATCCGTAGTTCTGTTGGGCCGAAAAGCCCTGGTTAGCGCTCGCGCGAAGTCTGGCGATCTGGCGGCCGTCGGAATTACCAACCAAAGAGAGACTTTTTTGGTGTGGGAACGGGCGACCGGCCGCCCCCTTTATCGCGCGATCGTGTGGCAATGCCGCAGGAGTGCCGAAATCTGTGAGCGTCTGCGCGAGCGAGAGCCCGAGATCAGTCTCATCACCGGGCTGGTGGTCGACCCATATTTCACCGGCACCAAGCTCAAGTGGCTGTTGGATGGAGACCGCCGGCTCCGTAAGCGCGCCGAACGAGGCGAGGTCTGCTTCGGTACTATAGACACCTGGCTGACGTTCAGGTTGTCGCGCGGACAGGCCTTCATTACCGACTTCACCAATGCTTCGCGCACGATGCTGTTCGACCTCGAGCAGCGCAAATGGGACTCGACTATGGTCGAGATGCTCGGGGTTCCCTCTCGGATGTTGCCGGAAGCGGTCAGTCCGCGCGGTCCGATGACCGAAGTGGCTGCGGGGACGTTCGGCGATCGCGCCGTTCCGATAGCCGCGATGATCGGTGACCAGCAATCCGCTCTTTACGGCAACCAATGCGTGCGCGCCGGGGAGGCCAAAGTGACCTACGGCACCGGCGCCTTCCTGCTGATGCATACCGGCAATAGCCGGGTACATTCGAAAAATCGCCTGGTTGCAACCATCGCGCTCGCAAAAAACGGAGAGCTCGCTTTCGCACTCGAAGGGTCGGTCTTCGTTGCGGGAGCCGCCGTCCAATGGCTGCGTGACGAATTGGGATTGATCGTGAAGTCAGCGGATTCGATGAAACTTGCTCGTCAGAGCCGCGACCGCACGCAACCGTACCTGGTCCCGGCTTTCGTCGGTTTGGGAGCGCCACATTGGGATAGTTCCGCGCGCGGTGCCCTAATCGGCATCACGCGTGGTACGACTCGCGCTGACATCGTTAGAGCCACTTTGGACAGTATTGCCTACCAGGTGCTTGATGTTCTGGATGCGATGGAAAAGGACACGAATCGTAAAATCCACGAATTGCGCGCCGATGGCGGCGCTTCCGCCAACGACTATCTAATGCAGTTCCAGGCGGATCTCCTGGGTTTACGCGTGCGTCGCTTCGCTATGACGGAGGCAACTGCCTGGGGTGCGGCGATTCTCGCCGGGCAGGCAGTGAATCTGTGGCGTCAACCACCCGTCCATTCGCGCCAAAAGGAGCGAGTGTTCAGATCCACGATGAGAGGTCGTGAGCGCGACCTGCTCGTTGCAGGTTGGCGCACCGCCGTCGCGAGGACGCTCACGCCCGTCGCAGGGTAGGGCGAATCCACAACGCCGTGCGGGAACGCCGTGAGAGGTCGCTCCTGCGCTACCGCTAAACTTTCGTCGAGGGAGTTACTTGTTGCCGAGAGGCCCCGGATGGGCTGGCCTGATCCGGGTGACACACAGGCCGCCGGAGGTCCATCCGACGTCGAAGCCTACGCTGTCACCCTCGCTGAGCAGGTTGATTCCCGCCGGGCTGCGCGCGATAGGTGCGCCGACGACCGAGACGAAGGGAAATCGAAACGGAATCTCGCGGCCGCTAAAGGATCTAATCACCCCACGGCCACGGACGCGGTCCAGGAAGACGATCAGTCCCGTATAGAAATTGTCGGGGAACCGCTCATTGTCGAAAATATCATCCATTGCTACACAGACATGCGAATGAAAGCCAACGATTTTCGCCGCAGATTCAGGGCTCGATCACGCTGGTTGTGCCAGTAATGGATCGAGCTCACCTGCTATCTCGAGGGCGCGAAGCTCGTCGTATCCCCCAATAATCTGGCCGTTGATGAAGATCTCCGGGACGGTGCGCCGGCCACCCGCCAGTTCGACCATTTTTTCGCGCAATGCCGGATCGTGGGTTACGTCGATTTCGGTAAAAGCCACCCCCTTGTTCTTGAGGAGTGCCTTGGCACGAACACAAAACGGGCAATATTGGGTGCTATAAACTTCAACATTCGCCACGAGAGGGCTCCTTTAACTCAATTCTTCCCGTAAGCGCGCGAAGTAGCAAGTACTCGGGTTTTGCTACCGCGTGTCGGCGCAAAAGTCCGTCACGAAGGCAATGGCGGATTGATCGTCACGCCAGGGCGGAAGGCGGGAAAGTCCTTGATGAACACCTTCCGACCGCGCACCTCGAGTCGTCCCTCCTGGTAGAGACGAATCGCATAGGGATAGATGCGATGTTCCTCGGCGTGGATACGGGCCGAGAGTCGCGCCTCGTCGTCATCGGGATGCACCGGTACGACGGCTTGCACAATGATCGGTCCGTCGTCGACACCTTCACCGACGAAAAACACCGTGCATCCGCTGAAGCGCGCGCCATACTCACAGGCTGCCTTTTGTGCGTTGACGCCGGGAAAGGCGGGACACAGGGCAGGGTGGACGTTCATTATCCGATTTGGGAACGCCTGCAGCATCACGGGCGACAACAGGCGCATAAATCCCGCGCATGCGACGAGTTCGACATCGTAGGTGTGCAATTCCGCGACAAGTGCACGGTCGAAATCCTCGCGTGTTGCGAATTTGCGATGATCGATTATTTGCGTGCTGATGCCGTGATTGCGCGCGCGTTTGAGTCCAGGAGCGTCGACCTTGTTCGATACCACCACGCGAATGTCGGCCTTGAGATCGCCGCGATCGGTAGCGTCGATAATCGCCTGCAGATTGGTGCCTTCCCCGGATATGAGGACCGAAAGCTTTACCGGTGGGCGAGCCACTTCTTCGGCGCTCATACGAAACTGACCCCACGCGCGCCGCGCTGCACTTCGCCAATGATCCAGGCGGGCTGACGACGGCGACGCAACCAGGCGACGATCGCGTCTGCCTGGGCGGGCGGAACCACCGCGACCATCCCCAAACCGTTGTTGAAGGTGCGATCCATCTCGTCCTGCCGAATTTTACCAAGCCGCGCGATCAGCGCGAACACTGCTGGAACCGGCCAGCTTTCTCGACGGACCTGCGCTTGTAGCCCCTGCGGCATCACGCGGGGCAGATTCTCGACGATGCCGCCGCCGGTGATATTGGCGATGCCGCGGATGGTGAAGCGACCGAAGAGAGCGGCGACGGTCTTCGCGTAGATACGGGTAGGCCGCAGCAGTTCATCGGCGAGCGTGCCGTCAAGTTCCGCGATGCGAGCGCCGAGTTTCAGCCTGGCCGAGTCGAGCAGGACTTTGCGCGCCAGCGAAAAGCCGTTGGAGTGCAGGCCGTTCGAGGCGAGGCCGATCACTACGTCGCCGGCGCGCATACGTTGCGGACGCGGGATTGCCGCGCGCTCGGCCACGCCCACGGCAAAGCCCGCGAGATCGTATTCGCCGGAACCGTACATCCCGGGTAGTTGCGCGGTCTCGCCGCCCACCAGGCCCATCCCGGCCTCCGTACAGCCACGGGCGATCCCTTCGACGATGGAAACGGCCACGGACGATTTGAGCTTGCCGCATCCGATGTAGTCGAGAAAGAAAAGCGGGCGCGCGTTGTGGCAGATGATGTCGTTGACGCACATCGCGACGCAGTCGATACCGATGGTATCGTGGCGGCCGGTGGCGAAGGCGATCTTGAGCTTGGTGCCGACGCCGTCGGCGCCCGCCACCAGCACCGGCGCGCGCATCCTGGTAACACCGTTCAAGCCGACCAGCGCACCGAAACCGCCGATACCTTCGATCACGTGTGATCCCAGGGTCGGCCGCGCCATTTGGCGAAAGAGCGGAATCAATCTTTCCTTCAGATCGATATCCACTCCCGCCGTTTTGTAGGTGAGCCGCGATGCCATCGGATCAGACGGTGCGCCGCGCCAGCGCCGCGGCCCGCCATATGGATTTACCGTCGGGATACGCGACGATCCCTTCGCGATAGCGCATGATCTCCATATCGGAGAGCAATTCGCGCAATTCGTAATGGCCAAGAAAAAACGATGGATCGCGAGGGTGGCCGGTCGCGGCCTGATCCACCAGAAAAGTGTCAAACAACAAAAGGCCACCGACGCGCAGCGACTCTTTCAGGCGCGGAATCAGCGCACGGTCGAGATAGGTAACATTGACGACGGCGTCAAATTGCTGCGGCTGAAAGGGAAACGTTTCCTCGAGATCCGCCAGCACCGGCAGGATCGGCAGACGCTCGCGCCTCGCGATCTTCGCCAGCAGCGCCAGTCCCGGCGCGGAAAAGTCGGCGGCGACCACGCGAATTCCGCCGTGCGCGAGAAAAATACTGTGGCGTCCAGTGCCGGCGGCGACGTCGAGAACCAGACCGCGGCTCAGCAACGGAAGCATCTCGACCACCGACGGTTCGGGATTTCTAGGCGCCGACGCCTCGCGATGGCGCTCCTCCCACATCGTGCGGCGCGGAGTCATAACGCGCGCGCCAGGGTGAAAACGTCGACGCGCCGCGCGCCGGCTCGCAGCAGTATCCGCGAGCATTCGTCGACGGTCGCGCCGGTCGTCATGACGTCGTCCACCAGGAGGACGCGACGATTTGCCACCGCCTGCGGGCGTCTGACGGCGAAAGCCGATCGCACATTCAGGCGGCGCTCACCGTGGCTTTGCGAAGTTTGCGGAATCGTGGCGACGACCCGGGCAAGCGTCGAAAAATTCGTCGGACAAGCGAGACGTCGAGCGACGGCGTCGGCGAGCAGGGCCGCCTGGTTGAACCCGCGCCAACGGAGCCGCGCGGAATGGAGCGGCACGGGAATTATGAGATCGTAATCCTTACCGGCGAAGGGGATGCGGCCGTCGAGATATTCGGCGATCGATCGCGACAGCGACTGATCCGGACCGTACTTGTGACGACGAATCATCGAAGGAAGCGGGCGCATCTCGCCATTCTCGTCGACCGCTCGATAGCTGGTGATCGCCCGGGCGCGGGTGAAATGCGGGGGCGAAGCCGCGCATGCGCGGCACCATTCGTCGTCAGGAGAATCCGCGCCGACGGGAATGCCGCATACGGCACACAATGGTTCGTGCAACGGCTCGATCGACGCGACGCATCGGTGGCATACGCGGCGGGTCGAATCCGCGGGCATCCGTTGATTGCACCCGGAGCATCGTGGCGGATAGAGAAAATTGACCAGATAGCGCAGCATCACCGTTTCATTTGTAGAGATTACGGATCACGAGTGCAAAATCAAAACGGAGTTTCGCGAGGAAGATCCATGACCCTGGTCGCGATTATGACGGTCCGAAAGGATTCAATCGACAAATTCAGGAGTTTCGAATCGAAAGCGGCCGCGGTTATGGCGCGGCATGGAGGCGCAATCGAGCGAACGGTCGTGGCGTCGTTGCCGGATCGGCCTGAAATGTTCAAAGAGGTCCATCTGGTGACCTTCCCCGACGCGGCAGCCTTCGAGGCTTATCGACAGGACCACGCTTTAGCGGAAATCGCTCACCTCCGCACCGAATCGGTGGTCGCAACCGAGATTGTGGTGGGCGAGGACGGCCCCGATTACTCCACTGATTGACGGTTCAGTGCGGGTGATAGAAGTTAACAGCAGAACTAAACCATCCTGACCGAGTGTGTTATAGGGAAAAGCTATGGACGCACCACTTAAAGGGATTCGGATCATCGATTGGACAATCTGGCAGCAGGGGCCGGTGGCGACCACGATGCTGGCCGACATGGGCGCCGAAGTGATCAAGATCGAGGAGCGCGACAAGGGCGACCCGGGCCGCGGAATCATGTCGATGGGCGGCGCGTCGGCGACGGCAAAAGCGAGTCAACTTTATTTCGAGGCGAACAATCGCCATAAACAGAGCTTGACCCTCGACCTACCAAGCCCGAAGCGCGAGAGATCGTTTACAAGCTGGCCGAGAAAAGCGACGTCTTCGTGCAGAATTTCCGCAAGGGCGTGGCGGGTCGTCTGGGTCTCGGTTACAAGGACTGAAGGCGCGAAATCCCAAAATCATTTACGCGAACTCGTCGGGCTATGGACCGAGGGTCCTGATAGCGGCGAGCCATCCTTCGATTACCTGGCGCAGGCGCGTTCGGGAATCATGAATATCGCCGGGCGTCATCGAGGGTGAGCCGGTCTATCTAAACGGCGGGATAGCAGACCAGATGGGCGCGATCATGCTCGCCTACGGCGTGATGACCGCGCTGGTCGCGCGCGAACGCTACGGCGTAGGGCAGGAGGTCAACGCGTCGCATCTCGGCTCGATGATCGCCCTGCAAGGACTCAACGTCACGATGCGCACGATGCTGGGCAAGGAATTCCCGCGCAATACTCGCGATGATGCCTTCAATCCGCTGTGGAACCACTACAAGTGCGGCGACGGCAAATGGATCTGCCTCGGCATGCTGCAGACGGACCGCTACTGGAAGGACTTCTGTCTAGCCTTGGGACTCAAAGAACTGGTCGACGACGAGCGCTTCAATAGTATTCGCGCGCGCGCCAAGAACCATCGCGAACTGGTCGCGACCCTCGACAAGACCTTCGGCTCAAAGCCGCGGGCCGAATGGATGAAGATCCTCAAAGAAGGCGGCGACTTCATCTATACCGTCGTAAACTCGATCAATAATCTGCCGGACGACCGCAGGTGATAGCTAACGAATATATCGTCGACTATGAGCATCCGGAGATCGGCCAGACCAAATTCGTCGGGGTGCCGGTTATTCTCAGCCAAACACCTGGTGACCCCGCGGGCGCGCACCGAACTCGGCGAGAATACCGAAATGATTCTTACGGAACTGCTCGGCTATAGCTGGGACGATGTCGCGAAGCTGCGCGATGGCGGAGTGATCCAGCGGATACAATTGCGGAGCCGCATCACGGAAACTCAATTGACCTCGGGGGAGGTATAACTCATGAGACATTACGGGGACTTGGAAGATCGCGAACAGATTCGCGAACTCTACGCGCGCTACGCCTTTACGATCGATTACGGTCCCTACGATGACTGGGTGAAATGCTTCACCGAAGATGGCGTTTTCGACAGCCCCCGGCTCGGCTCTCACGTCGGTCAGGAAGGGCTGACGCAGGTTCACCGCTACCTATAAGGAATCGCACGGCGACGCGCAGGTGCGCCACATGATGACCAACGTCACCTTCCGTATCGAAGGCGACATGGCCAAGGGCGGCTGCTATCTGACCTACTACCATTGC
>CAWDQC010000043.1:0-17559 GCA_963804355.1 uncultured Pseudomonadota bacterium
CATCGCAATTCTCACACCAACATCACCCAACCGAAGGTCGACTATGTCCTCCTGTCCAAGATGCTGGTGCTGATGAACGTGAATCTCCACCGGCAGATTCCCCGAGGGCTATGACATGCCGCTCGGATGGCCGACGCCGTCATGGGGTAAATGGCAGGTGCGCGACGTCGACGAGATCAGCATGTCCAAGGTCCCCTCGCAGGCGGGCGGTTACTGCTATGGCAAGCGCGTGATGTACGTCGACGCGCATTACTACGGGCCGTTATGGGAAGAGTTGTACGACAACAATATGAAGATCTGGAAATATGAGGCGATAATTACCCATTCGCTCGATGTTCCGGGGATCGGCGTAGTCGATTCGACCGGTTCCTTCGCGCAGATCTTGTGGGACGTCCAAAACAACCATGCGACGTATAGTTCCGATCCCGCGATGGGACCGCCCTTTTACGTCAACGAACAGGCGCCCAAAGAGTACGACGATATCCCGCGTTATAGCGAAGCCTCGGGCCTAAACTTGATCATGCGCTGAAGATGGGGTCCGGCAACCCCTGTTCGCGCGAAGCCATTCGAAGACTCGTCGCAAAGCGCGGGCGCGTTAATTCTCCCGTGATGAATCAGTCGAACGCGCTTTCACCGGTGATTTCACGTCCAAGAATCAGGGTCTGGACGTCGTAGGTGCCCTCGTAGGTGTTAACCGTCTCGAGGTTGAGCATGTGGCGAATGACGGGATACTCGTTGACGATACCGTTGGCGCCCAGCATGTCTCGCGCAACCCGTGCGATTTCGAGCGCGGCGTTGACGTTGTTGCGCTTCGCCAGGGAGACGTGCTCGGGCCGCATGGTCCCGGCATCTTTCATCTGGCCCAGCCGCAGACAGATCAACTGCCCCTGGGTGATTTCCGTCAGCATGTCGACCAGTTTACGCTGTACCATCTGATAACCCGCCAAAGGACGCGAAAACTGCTTGCGCGACTTTACGTAATCAAGCGCACATTGGTAGCAGGTCCGCGCCGCCCCCAGCGCCCCCCACGCTATCCCGTAGCGCGCCTGGGTCAGACATTGGAGAGGTGCGCGCAATCCGCGCGCATTCGGCAGATGACTCGCGGCATCCAGCCGTACGTCGTCGAAAATTAGTTCGGAGGTGATGGAAGCGCGCATCGAAAACTTGCCGTGGATGTCGCGCGCGGTGAACCCAGGCGTTCCTTTCTCGAGAATAAAGCCGGTGATACCTTCGCGGACCTTCCCCATACAATCGCGAGGTCTGCGACCCAGCCATTGGTGATCCAGCGTTTGGTGCCATTCAGGACCATCGACGGCCGTCTCTTCGCGCGCCCGGGTTCTCCATTCCGCCCGGGTCGGACCCATGGTCGGGCTCGGCGAGACCTAAGATCCGATAAGTTTTCCTTGAGCCATCGCCGGCAGGTAGCGGTTCTTCTGCACTCGGAGCCGCTCGAATAAATCGCGTACATCGCCAATGCGCTCTGCACCGAGGCGAACGAGCGCAATCCCGAATCGCCCGCCTCCAACTCCTGCATGATCAGGCCGTAGGCGATGTTGTTCATGCCGGCGCATCCGTAGCCTTTGAGGTTGGCGCCAAATATTCCGAGCGAGGCCATCCGCGATGCTAGCTCGATCGGGAAGGTCTCGCCGGCGAAATGGCTTTCGACTCCTGGCAAGGACCTCGCGCTGGACGAACTGCCTGACCGCGTCGCGGGTCATCTTTTTTTCCGGGACTGAGCAGCTCGTCGAGTTGGTAGAAATCGAGGTCCTTGAGAAAATCAGCCATATGTAACAACTCCTTAAGGCCATCTAAATAGGAGATACCGTCAGAACGGAAAACCAACCGGCCGTAGTATGACAACGGATACTTTGCTGCGTCCCGATAAGCCGACGAAGCCCCAGTTTTTCGACCGTTGCCTCATCAGGGGTCATCAAATATCCTTATATAAGAAGTAAGCGTTATGCACATTGAAACGTTAAAAGGTCTTCTGTGACATCATCGAAAGCGGAAGCGTATCTTATGCTGCTTCGCAAAATTTCGTGACCCAATCGGCAGTCAGCCAGCAAGTTCGAAGCCTGGAAGACAAGTACGAATGTCGATTGTTAGAGCGGGCTCGGGCGGGTGTCAAACCAACCCCGGCGGGCCAGATACTCTATAACTCGAGCAAGGAGATCTCCGGCGTTTCATCGAGCTCGAAAACCGACTGCGCGAGATCGGATCCGTCGTGGCTGGTTCGATTCGGGTGGGAACTGTCTATAGCGTCGGATTGCACGAGCTACCGCCCTACCTGACCGAATTCCTGCTGGGCCTTTCCCCAGGTAAACGTTCATCTGGAATATCTGCGCTCGAACAAGATTTACGAGGACCTGGTCGAAGGCAAGATCGACCTGGGGGTGGTAGCCTATCCGGCCAAGCGCGGGCAGATCGTCACTATCTCGCCTTTCGCCACGATGAGCTCGTCCTGGTGGTTCCGTCCGATGATGCAATGGCAAAGCTCTAAATAAGGTAAGCGTGGGTCAGCTCATCGGACAGCGATTCGTCGGATACAATGTGACATAGCCTACGCGGAAAGCGTCAGACCGTATCTTGCGTGAGCACGGCGTCAAGCCTCATTACACGATGGAGTTCGACAATATCGAGACGATCAAGCGCGCCGTCGAAATCGGGCAAGGGATCGCGATCGTCCCCCGTTCGACCGTCGAAAGTCGAGACCGCGCGTGGATCGCTCAAAATGCTCGAGTTTACCGAAGGACCGTTCACACGTCCCCTCGCCATCATCTATAAGCGCGGCCGGGAGCTTTCGCCCGCGGTGCGGAAGTTTATCGAGGCGCTGACCACGAGCAAGGTGCAAATACCGGGTGGACAGTCGGCCGCGCGCACTCCCGAGAGGGCCGAGCGCAGCGAACGTCCCGACCGGGTTGAACGCGCGGAGCGCGCGGAAAAAGTCTAGCCGGGATAGCCGAGGGCCTCGTTCCTATCCTCTTATCTTCATTTTGCACGGGACAGTTACGGCCGAGGCCGCGTCGCCATAACCGCACCATCCTCGCCATTGCGCATTACTATGGCCTGGAGCCTCGCGTATGGCGTCATTCTCGCCGATTGAGGGCCTTGCTCCGCCAGGTTAGCAGCAATAGTGTTGCCTGCCGGTCGTCGAATCTTCGTGATTTGGCCTGAACGAAAACAGGCGCCGGATAGGGGAGAGCAACTATGGATTTCAACCGCTCGCAACCGAGGTCAAACAGAATCCATACCCCTATTACGCGCACTTGCGAGATCAGGCTCCGGTATACTGGGTGGAATCTCTCCAGGCGTGGGCCGTTAGCCGTTATCGGGACGTGGCCGACGTCGCCAAAAACACCCAGCTATTCTCTTCGCGCCCGATCATTCCGGCAATTCTCGGTGATCAGAATCCGGTGCCCGAGGTGAGTTGGCTGATTTCAGCCGACCCGCCGGCGCATACGGAGCTGCGCAGGCTAGTCAACAAGGCCTTTACTCCGCGCATGGTCGCGGCGCTGGAGCCGCGTATCAAGGAGATCGTCGCACGACTGCTCGAAACGGATCGAGCAGGGCGGCGAGTTCGATCTGGTCCGCGACTTTTCGACGCCATTGCCGCTGATGGTGATCGCTGAAATGCTCGGCATCGAGCCCGAACGCTACCGGGAGTTCAAGCAATGGTCAGACGAATGGTCCGGGCGACCGGCGGGGAGATTTCGGCGGCCGAACGGGAAAGGCTGCGCTCGAGTATGAGCGACATGCAGCATTACTTCGAGCGAGCGATCAGCGAGCGGCGGCACAATTCCCGGGAGGACTTAATCAAGCGCGCTGGTGCGGGCCGAGGAAGAGCATCAGGCGCTCAGTGCCCGGGAAGTTCTTGCGATGTGCTTCCTGCTGCTCCTTGGGGGTAACGAGACTACCACCAACCTGATGGGCAGCACGGTCATCACACTGCTGAATCATCCCGATGAACTGGCCAAAGTACGCGACGATCTCTCACTCGTGCCGCAAATGATCGAAGAGATGCTCCGTTACGAATCGCCGGTACAGGGTATTTTTCGATCGGCCACGAGTGAGACCAGATTGCAGGCAGGGCGATCCCGGCCGGCGCGAATGTGTTGATCCTTTATGGCTCAGCCAATCGCGACGAGCGGCAGTTTCCCCGTCCCGACGTCTTCGATGTTGGACGCAATCCTCAGGATCACCTCGGCTTCGGCTTCGGCATCCATTACTGCATCGGTGCTCCGCTCGCGCGGCTGGAGGTAAGAATCGCGATGGATGCGTTGTTGCGCCGCTTTCCGAAGCTTCAAATGCGCGAACGCAGCGTGAATGGGTTGATTCCTTCGTGATGCGCGGGCCGCTGAAGCTTCCGCTGCAACTAGACTAAAGCCCCGGCCGGATTGAGATCCCGGCCGGGGCTTAGCCTTATCGAAGAATTAAAGAGTCCGAGCGATCGCTTTTATTTCGCCGTCTCGGCGCCAAGGGTTATGCCCGAGGTATTCTGGTCGGAAAGGCATTCACTGGCGTGCCGATCCCGCACCCGTCAGAGCCGCTCCTACCGGATGCTCGGCGCATATGTCGGAGTTGCACTGACCCGCAGGAGTGAGGACCGCTGTACCGGCGGGAACCGCACTGCCGTCCGGGTTCTCGCCCAGCGGACAAAAACAGGTGGCCGTCTTAACTCCGTTGGTGGTCTTCGAATCCTTGTTGATGGTGCAGGCGAAGCTGAAACAATTCGCGAACGTATTGCCTACCGCCAGACTGGCGGAACAAAGCTGAAATGATACTGCGCTCTGGGCAGGCTTGCGGCTCCAATTGTTCACCTGCTGCGGCAGATTGGTTTTCGGCTCGTATAACGACCAAACCTGGCCCTTAGCCGGAGGCGAGCAACTACCTTGCATATTACCGCCGGTAACGTCGGCGAGTGCCGGGCCGGTGACGACCGGGCAGAGACATGAAGCTTCGGGGAAGCTGGCCGTCCCGCTGCCCTGAACATTGACCGTGATGTTCGAACCAGTCGGCGTGCAGGTCGAGGAGGCGCACAGCGCGAACGCTCCCGTGCAGATCTTGATTCCATAAGGGTTGTTACCCGCCAGACTGATGGTCTGGGCGCTGGCTCGCGCCGCATACGTTCCCGCTGTGAATAGTAGAGTGAGTATCAATGCAGATTTACGCAATAGTTTAATCCCTCTAGTGTTTTTAGTCTTGATTAAAGCCATAACAACCCCCGTTTCTCCTCTGCATCGTGATACTTCTCAAAGACTCACAGTCTTTGTCTTTGGTGGGCACGATTGTACTCACAAACCCGACCAAAAGAAGTCATTGACTACTCAGTTGTGGATAAGTCTCTGTGGATAAGCGCAAGTCGAGTCGACTGGCTAATCGCGAATGAGTTTTAGAGTTTGGATTATGAACTGGCTATGCGAATCGCGTTCGGAGGATTATGCGCCCACCCAAGCCGCGCAGTTCATCCGGACGGATCGCGGGACCGCTCTGCCTTGCTCACCGATCTGAGCCTTGGAGCAGAGCCAAAAAGCCGGGACCCAGCGTTGAGCGACTCGATGTCTCTGTCTCGTCTATGGCCTGATTGAACCCCCAGTGCGAGGTAATTCGGCTTAGACATGCGAAGCCGAAACCTATAAGTCAGGAAGCCAGCGCCGGTCCAGGCATTTGGAGTTATGGAAACGAAGCATGGGCGTCATCGATTTGCTTAAAGAGACAGTTGAGGCGATGGCCACCGAGGAGCCTTCTGTATGGGGGGAACCACGTTACGCCTCCGTCGGGATTCTCATTGCGGGAGCGAAAGAGAATCCGAGCATCTGCTTCATCCGCCGGGCGAAATGGGAGGCCGATCCGTGGTCCGAGCATATCGCCTTTCCCGGTGGGTCCCGATCAGCCGACGAGGACGCTTTGCAGACCTTGCGACGGGAGTTGACGGGAAGAGATTGGCTGGTCGATTGAAGAAGACCAACAACCGTTGCAGTTGCCTCAGCTTCGTATTCGTCTGGCGGGCCGCGAACGTCTGCTGTTGCTCGACGCGTATGTCTATCGCGTGGAAGGTCCGCCGCCGGCGCTGCAATGCGGTCCGGAAGTTGAGTCGGCCTTTTGGGTTCCGGTGGCGGAGTTGTGGAGCCTCGAAAACCTCGATTATCATAGTCTCGGCGACGGTGGCGAAACCCTCGTCTATCCGGCTATTCGAACGCCGCACGGAACAATCTTCGGTATAACCCTGCGCGTGCTGACGTTGCTCTCCGACCAGCTTGGTATCCCGCTGCGGTATCTCGAGGAAATCCCGATGCTGCGGCGAAGGTCCACGCCGTGACAGATCCGGGCAATCCAACCTAAAATAGGTGAAGAGCGTTTTTTGGCGAGAGGTTTGATGGAACTCAAGGCATTAGAGGGAACGGGTCCGAACTATTCGATGGAGAAACTGCTCGATGCGCGGCGCCGGACCACTGAAGCAGTCTTGCGAATCGCGGAAAAGATAAAACCCGATATGCTGGAGGAGGACGCGCGCCGAGTCGGGGAAGAGACGCTCGAGCAGCTCGGGTCGACACAGAGATGGCACAAGACTCTAGTAGATTCGGTCGTAATACCACCAAGAACTACGTTATCCCTCTTCAACCGAACGTGCGCCTGGGCGACAACGATATCTTCTTCGTCGTATCGGGCCGATCTGGGGCGACACGGAGGGCGACGGCGGCGGAACTTTCGTCTGTCGGCCAGCAAGCCGATCTCGACACGCAGCGCTGCACGGTTGACGTCACCCGAATCTTCGAGACGGTTCGTCGCCAATGGCTGGCTACGCAAATCACCGGAAGGAGCTCTACTACTCTGCCGTCAAGGCCGCCGAAGATTTGGGGGATGGAATTCCTGAATCTCTGGCCTGACGGGTCATCGGCTTTCGGACTATCCGCACAAGGCACATTATGCGGGCACGCTCGGCGCTATCACAGCGAACATCCGTCACCGAACCTCTGTATTTTCTCGAGATTCAGATTCTCGAGATCCCAGTAAGCCCTTCGGCGGTTTTTTCGAGATCTGCTTTTGACCGATGAAGTGAACCGGCCGGCCGGGCGGCAATCGAGGCGACGCCTAGCCTTAGGCAGATACCACGAGGCGCCTCCGCTTACCGACGGCGGGCGGGGAGAAACCGGCCGAGCTAAATGCCCTTGATAGTTTTATTGAATCCGAATCGGCAACGTCGCAGCGCACGATATACCTGACGCCGCTCATCTCGGAAAAGGAATAGTCATTCAGCTCGAAGAGGAATTACGCCGGTGCAACCCGGCTCCTCGCACGGGTATGGCGTTGTCCGGCCGGAGGTCGGACAAAATTCGCAATCCAGACTCCAACGCTATGCGGGCGGAGCCCCAGGTGGAGGAAGTCAATATCTCTGACGGGCATAGGGCTCCGCGAACGGCGCCGTAAGCGTCTCGCGGCTTACGTTCGAACTTCGTGATCGCGGCCGTCTCAGCCTACGTGAACATGCTTGAAGGCGATGCCGCATCGGATGCTGCGGCATCAACCCGCCGGCGGCATCTTGGGAAACTTCGGCAGCGCCGAATTCATCTGGTCCCAGGGCTGGCGCTCGATGTGTAGATATCCATCCCTGGTTTGAAAATGCTGGGGTCATCGAGACTGCCGGCGGTGATCACCATCAGATCGGGTGCGAAGGGCGGCATGCTGAAGAGCCGGGAGCCGCAATTCGGCAGAAGCCCCGCTTGGCCATGCTTCCGCTGTCGGCTTTGGACTGCAAAATATCGAACGTCGCCGGTAATCTTCACTGCAACCCGCGGAACTCCGATAGCCGGCGTATACGCGCCACCCGTCGACTGCTGACAATCGCGGCAATGACAGTTACCCATGAAGATGGGGTCGGCGGCGCACTCGTAGCGCACCGCTCCGCACATACATCCACCTTTGGTACTAGCCATGACGAGTCCTCCTGTTTCCTGATTTCTACCACGTCCTCGAACAAGTCGCGAGTTCGACGATACGATCGAAGCAAGCAGGATTCGCAGTTTTGATTTGCATCATCGGAAATAGTCCGGCAGTTGCACAGGCAGGAGACGCCTGGGCGATTCCTGCACGGCGCCGCGCCGGATCGTCCCGAGCTGGAATGGTCCGTAGCCGACGCGGATCAGTCGCGTAACTTCAAGTCCGAGGAAGGTGAGCAGGTGCTTGATCTCGCGATTCTTGCCCTCGGTCAGGGTCAGCGTTAGCCAGCAGTTCCCGCCCTGGACGCTGTCGAGCGCCGCCCGCACGGGGCGGTAGTGTACGCCGTCCACGGTGATCCCGCGGCCGAGGCGGGCGAGCGCGGCTGCGTCGGTTCGCCCGTACGCACGCACGCGGTAGGTGCGCGAGAATCCCTGGGCCGGATGCTCGAGATAGCGTGCAAGCCGACCGTCGTTGGTCAGCAACAGGAGTCCCTCGGTATTGATGTCGAGGCGTCCGACGGAAACCAGGCGCGGCAGGCCCGGCGGAAGTGCGCCGAAGACAGTGGGACGTTCCTGCGGGTCGCGCGCCGTGGTCACTAGGCCCGCCGGCTTGTGATAGAGCCAGAGGCGCGTTTCGGCAGGACCCGCCACCGGACGCCCGTCGACCTTGAGCGCGTCGTCCGCATTCACCAGTGTCGCAGGTGTGGCGACGCGTATACCGTTCAGGGTCACGCGCCCGGCCTCGATCATCCGCTCGCAATCGCGTCGTGACGCGACGCCTGCGCGGGCCAATGCCTTGGCGATGCGCTCTTTGCCTTTTGCGGAGGCGGAGTCCTGGTTCGAGGGGGTATGGGTGGGCGACATGGCGGTTGCTTCAGGTTTGATATCGACATTATAGCCTGTCGCGTCCGGTGATTTCGTACAGTCGGCGCAAAAATCCCGTTCGCATCTCAGGGGAGGTCGTCGGCATTGGATAACGGTGGCTACGACTAAATACCCTGTATCTTTTTGCGCCTCGTGTTACGGTGGGACGAAGCCGTATCCCATTGGCAAAAACCATGATCTGCGCCGATTGCGGGGTTGATAATCGTCAAGGGCGAAAATTCTGCGCCCATTGTGGACGTGCGCTGAGGCTCGCGTGTTCGTCTTGTGGAGCGCAGAACGAGCCGGGCGAGAAGTTTCGCGGCGAATGCGGCGCGGCCCTCAGCACGCCGTTGACTTCTGCTCCCGCGATATCGGAGCGGTCGTCGACGCCGCGCACGACTCCTATAGATGCGGTCCCGACTGACGGCTCGGAGACGCGTCTCACCGACGGTGAGCGGCGGCATCTGACGGTGCTGTTTTGCGATCTGGTCGGTTCGACCGAAATCGCGGCGCGGCTCGATCCCGAAGAATGGCGCGAAACGGTGGCCGGATACCATCGCGCGGCGGCCGAGGAGATAACCCGCTTCGGCGGCCATGTCGCGAAGTATCTGGGCGACGGGGTAATGGCGCTGTTCGGTTATCCCGAGGCGCACGACAACGACGCCGAGCGCGCCGCACGCGCCGCGCTCTCCATGCTCGAGGCTATCGCCAGGCTCGAGCGGACCTCGGGGCAGTCGAAACTGTCGGCTCGAGTCGGGATAGATTCGGGCGCCGTCGTGGTCGGTGCGGGCGCGGGCAAAGACGCCGACGTCTTCGGTGACGCGCCCAATATCGCGGCGCAGAGTTCAGGCGGTCGCGGAACCCGGCACCGTGATGATCACCGAGGCGACGCAGCGGCTGGTGTCGGGGATGTTCGTCCTCGAAGAGCGCGGCGCGGAGTCGCTCAAGGGAATCGAACGGCCGGTGAAGCTTTACCGCGTGGCCCGAACCAGCGGCGTGCGCGGGCGACTCGAGGCGGGCGCCGCGGTCCGCGGGATGACGTCGTTCGTCGGGCGCGAGGACGAATTGCGCCTGCTGATGAATCGATGGGAACGGGTGCGCGAAGGCCAGGGGCAGGTCGTCACGATTATCGGCGAGGCGGGAATCGGCAAGTCCGCGGCTACTCCAGCGCTTCCGCGCGGAGATTGGCTCGGACTCGCATACCTGGCTCGAATGCGCGCACCGCGCCGTTCTATCAGAACACCCCCTTTTACGCGGTCGAGGAGCTCTTGCGCCAAAGCCTTCATTGGGACCAGCGATTTGCGGCGCTGGAGGCTTCGTTGGCGGCAGCGGCGACAGGTTCCGGCGAGCGCTATCATTCCACCGGCGAGGCCGATCGACCTTGCCACTCCAAAGCGGCGGGCCTGACACCGGAGCAGGAGCGCAAGCACTTGCTGGCAAACCTGGTGGGGTTGGACGCTCGACGCCACGCACAATCAACCGCTCGTCATCGCGACCGAGGATTTGCATTGGGCCGATCCCTCGACGCTCGAGCTGATCCAGCTGATGGTCGAACAGGGGGCGACCTCGCGACTGCTGCTGCTCTATACGGCGCGGCCGGCGTTCCATGCGCAATGGCCGATGCGGGCGCATCATACGCAAATCACGCTCAACCGTCTGAGTGCGCAAAGCGCCCGGGCGATTATCACCGAGGTGACGGCGAGCAAGGCGCTGGCGGGCGAGACGATCGACGCCGTAGTCGAGCGCACCGGCGGGGTGCCGCTGTTCGTCGAGGAGCTGACGCGGGCGGTCCTCGAGGGCGGCGCGAATCTGGCGGGGCGGGCGATTCCGGCGACGCTTCACGATTCGCTGATGGCGCGGCTGGACCAACTGGGAACGGCCAAGGAGATTGCGCAAATCGGCGCGGTTATCGGCAGCGAGTTTTCGTACGAATTGTTGCGCGCGGTGCATCCCATAGCGGACTTGGAGAAAAGACTGCGGACTTTGGTCGATGCTGAATTGATCTACGTGCGAGGGATCGCACCCAACGCCACCTATCGCTTCAAGCACGCATTGATTCGCGACGCCGCTTACGAGGCACTGCTGAGGAGCCGGAGGAAAGAACTTCATCTACGGGTGGCGCGAGCGATCGAAGAGAAATTTCCGGCGGTCAAAGAGAATCAACCCGAAGTTCTGGCGCGGCATTGGACGGAAGCCGGCGAAACCAGACTCGCGATAATCGAGTGGCAAAAAGCAGCGATGGCAGCGGACAAGCGCGCATCGTTTCTTGAAGCGGCCGAAGGCTATCAGAGGGCGCTAGCCTTGTTGGATCAATTCGACGAGTCGGACGAAATGCGTTTGCTGGAACTGGGCCTGTCGAGCTCTCTGGTAAGAGCATTGACGATCACCAAGGGTTTGGTCGCACCAGACAGCGCCAGGGCGGCAGCACGCGCCCGAGCAATCGCCGAGAGAAGCGGTAGCATGTCGGAATTGGTTCTACGCGAATATGCGACATGGAACACGGTATTCGGTGAAGGGAACCATTCGAAGACTGCCGTCTTAGCTAGCCATCTGCTCGAACTCGCATTGCGCGAAGGCAGCCCGACTAGTCTCGCATTCGCCCATCAAGCCAAACTGAGCACTGCTCTTTGGTGTGGCGAGCTGGCTAAAGCCGAAAGTCATTTCAAAAGCTTCACTCTGGTCTGTGACGAAGCTGATTTCAAAGAGTTTCCTGCCGAAAAACTGGTCGGATTCAGCTTCGCCAGCGTTTCCGCCTGGATCTCGGGCAGACCTGATGTTGCCCGGCAGCGCATGGCCAGAGCAGTTTCTCTAGCGCGCGAAAGCGACCATCCGTACGAACTCGCTTTCGCGTCGTTTCTCGAAGCTTGGCTGCATCGGCTTCTTCGAGAACCAGAACAGGCTGAAGCTGCCAACAGGCAAGCAATAGCGCTCTCGGAGAAACATGATTTCCCCTTAGTTCGCGACATGGCGCGGGCGATGATGGGTGGCATTGTCGTTGCCTCATCCAACCCAGAAGAACGTCTTGCCATCTCGCAGCAAGGATTCAACTCTTTGATTGAAGCCGGGGCGCGCGCGGGTATCACCGACTTTATGTATTGTCTGGCTGTGGCTCACGAAAAATCCGGTCAGTTGGAAGCTGCGGAACGGAAAATTAATGATGCCCTGACTGCGAACCCCCACGAGAAAGCGTTCCTGCCAAATCTTCTAAGGTACCAGAGTGAACTCTGGTATCGGCGAGGAGAGCCTAAGATGGCCGAAACTGGTTTCCGGAACGCAATCGCTTCGGCACGCTCAATGAGTGCCAGATCTTGGGAATTGCGTTCCGCAATCTCGCTGGCGCGGCTGCTCTCGAACACCAAACGCCGTAGCGAGGCGCATTCGAAAGTTGCTGAGACATACGAATGGTTCACCGAAGGGTTCGAGACCGCCGATTTGAAAGAAGCGAAAGCGCTACTTGATGAGTTGAGCGCCTAGCAATGCGCTGTTTGAAGTGCTCAATCGAAAACCGCGAAGGTCGAAAATTCTGTGCGGAATGCGGCGCAGCACTGAAGGCTCGGTGTGTGTCGTGCAACGCAGAGAACGAGCTAGGTGAAAAGTTCTGCGGTGAATGCGGGAAGCCGTTAGCCAGTCTCGCACAGGCCGACCCGACCGAATCACCCTCAGCAAAGGTATCGCCGCCGAGATTCGCGTCACGTCATTACAATCGGACTCTTCAACAACAATCGACGGCGAGCGCAAGACGGTCACAGCCTTATTTGCCGACATCAAGGGCTCGACCGAGCTGATGGCCGACCTCGACCCCGAGGAAGCGCGCGCGATCATCGATCCAGCATTGAAGCTGATGATCGAAGCGGTTCAGCGCTATGACGGGTATGTGGTGCAATCCACGGGCGATGGGATCTTCGCGTTGTTCGGCGCGCCGGTCGCGCACGAGGATCATCCTCAGCGAACACTTTACGCGGCGCTCAGGCTGCAGGAAGAGCTGAAACGATACTCGGCGAAAGTAGTCGCAGAGGGAAGTAGCCCGATCCAAGGTCGTGTAGGAATTAACACGGGTGAAGTTGTAGTGCGTTCGATCCACACCGGCGCTGGACAAACGGAATACACGCCGATCGGGCACACGACCAACCTTGCCTCGCGGATGCAAACCGCAGCGCCTGTCGGTTCGATCGCCGTCAGCGAGACCACGCAGAAGTTATGCGAAGGCTATTTCGTGCTGAAGCCGCTGGGCGCGACGAAGGTCAAAGGCGTCGGCGAACCGGTTAGCATGTATGAAGTGACCGGACTCGGACCGCTGCGCACGCGATTGCAACGCGCCGCGGGGCGTGGCCTGACCAAGTTCGTCGGTCGTGACCGCGAAATGGATGTACTCAAGCATGCAGCGGAGCAAGCGAAAAGTGGACATGGCCAAATCGTAGCGGCAATGGCTGACGCGGGGATCGGGAAGTCGAGGCTGTTCTATGAATTCAAGGCGACATGCCAATCAGGGTGGATGGTCCTAGAGACACTCTCTGTCTCGCACGGCAAGGCATCGGCCTATCTGCCGGTAATCGAGTTGCTTCGCAACTATTTCCGGCTCGCGAACGAAGACGATGAACGAATCCGGCGCGAGAAGGTTGCTGGTAGGCTGTCGATGCTCGACCCGTCACTTGAAAATACGAGAGCATACCTATTCTCGTTACTATGTATCTTCGAAGGCAATGATCCGCTTGCTCAGATGGACGCGCAGGTGAGGAAGCGTCGTACCTTAGATGCAATCAAACGCATTCTGCTGCGCGAGTCAGTCAATCAGCCGTTGATGGTGATCTTCGAGGACCTTCATGGATCGACAACGAGACTCAAAATTCTTGGACCTCTTAGCCGAGCTCCATCGGGAACGCAAATATACTCTTGCTGGTTAACTACCGTCCCGAGTACTCGCATCAATGGAATAGCAAAAATTATTGTAACCAACTTCGGCTCGAGCCACTAGGGAAAGAGAGTGCCGAGGAGATGCTCTCGGCGCTGTTGGGCGATGGCAAGGATTTGATTCCGCTCAGGCGATTGATCATGAATCGAACTGAGGGCACTCCATTCTTTATGGAGGAGATCGTACAAGCTCTCTTCGAAGATGGCGTGCTGCGACGAAATGGGACAGTGAAGTTGGCGAAGTCGATGAATGCGGTCAAGGTTCCTTCCACCGTACAGGCCGTGCTTGCGTCTCGCATCGACCGCTTGCCTGCGAAAGAGAAAGAATTATTACAGACGCTTTCGGTGCTGGGACGGCAATTTTCCTTAGGTCTGGTGCGAAGCGTTACGGAGAAACAAGACGCCGAATTAGAGTCGAGACTCTCCGGGCTGCAAGCTGGAGAGTTCATCTATGAGCAACCAGCGACCACCGATGTCGAGTATGTTTTCAAGCATGCATTAACGCAGGAGGTGGCTTACAGTGCGCTGCTAATCGAGCAGCGCAAAATATTGCATGAACGAGCCGCATCAGCCCTAGAGTCGATGTTTGCTGAGCAGCTAGATGACCATCTAGATGAGCTAGCTCATCATTATCGCCGAACCGACAGTATCGCTAAAGCTGTAGAATACTTGGGTAAGGCCGGTCAACGAGCACTGCATCGTTCGGGACATATTCGACGCGGTCAACAACTTCAGCGCGGCATTGGATTCTTGTTCGAAAGCTTCCAAAGAATGCCCAGCGTGCACAACACGAATTGCCTCTTCAACTGACCCTCGGTAACGCCTTGATTGCCGTCAAGGGATGGGCCGCCCCGGAGGTCGAAGATGCCTTCAATCGGGCGCGACAACTCTCCGACGATGGGCGCGACTCGGTCGAGCTTTTCCCTGCCTTGTACGGACTGTGGTTGGTGTATCTGTTGCGGGGGCAAGTAAGGAGAGCTTATGAGTTTGCGGAACAGCTTTTGCCGATGGCGCAGAAGGCAAGCGATTCGGCATTAGTGCTCCAGGTGTGGCATGCGTTAGGGAGCAGCTCGTACTGGCTGGGGAATTTTCTCCAAGCAAAGAAATATTTCGAAAACGTAATAGCGTTGTATGACCCTGAGTATCATGGTCAGGTCATGTTTCGTTACGACGGGGTCGATACCAAAGTACGCAGTTTATCCTACACGTCCTTTACGTTGTGGCAGCTCGGCTATCCCGACCAGGCTCTCAACCGGGGGCGAGAAGCGATCGCGCACGCTCAGCACCTTTCCAATTCTTTTAGTCTCGCTTTTGCGCATAGTCTTTTTGCCACAACCCTTCAGTTTCGGAGAGAAGCACGAGCAATCCAGGAACTTGCCGAGCGAGAGATTGCATTTTGTACTGAGAACGGGTTCGCCCAACTTTTAGCTTACGCAACAACCGCGCGAGGTTGGGCAATGGCCACGCAAGAGCGCCACGAAGAAGGGATCATACAGGTGCAAGAGGGCCTAGCGGCAATTCGCACCGCCGGAGCTGAGTTGCTACGTCCTTATAATCTTTGCTGCCTGGCGGAGGCACTCCTGGAGTCGGGTCGACTCGACGGTGTGTCAGACGCTCTGAATGAAGCGCTATTCGCAGCGGATACCTATGAAAACCGAAGTTACGAGGCCGAGACTTATCGGCTGAAAGGTGAACTGCTGCTCAAACAGAATCGTTCGAAAACAGAAGCTCAACATTGCTTCTGGACTGCGATCGAGGTTGCACGACGCCAAAGTGCAAAATCGCTTGAGTTACGGTCCACAATGAGTCTCGCGCGGCTACTCGCATCCCAGGGACGTCCCGCCGAAGCACGCCCGATACTCTCCGAGATCTACGAATGGTTCACCGAGGGCTTCGACACTGCAGATCTCAAGGACGCGAAATCTCTGCTCGACGATCTTCAACGTCAGGGTAGCAATTGATCAGCTATCCTACTGTCTCTATCCGGGACATGTAACAAGCTCATCTGTGTCGAGCTGATGCTTCATTCGCCGAGTATCCGGGTTGACTAATCTCGTTTCACGAAGCACACCCCAGTTACGAAAATCGTCTATTACTAGTACCAGCGTGACTCGTTGCTCTATATTCGGCTCGTCACACGTCCGACATTACTCCGACTGAACAAGCTATCGCGCGCTCGATACTGTCGACGGGTGGCACGTCACCTGCTTCCTGAGATCGGGGACGTTTTCCCGCGAAGCCGACGTCTCTAAAAATATTGGCAACTCAAGCTGATTTGAGAGGTGAAAAGCGTAAATACCCAGTCACTGAATAATTTATTCCAGTATAAGAGTGGGCAACTGGTAGTGCTCGCCGCGCTGGCGCTGGTTGGATTGATCGGTATCGCCGGTCTCGCGGTCGATATCGGCTATTTTTATACTGCGCGCAGGCAAATGCAGACAGCCGCCGACGCCGCCGCAATCGCCGGTATCAACGCGGAATTAGGCAGTCAGAATAGCGACTATCAGCAGGCTGCCCTGGACGTTGCGACGATAAATGGCTTTACGAATGGCGCCAACGGCGTGACGGTGACCGTCGAACCTCCGGCCAACCCGCCGAATCCTTCGACCAACACTTACGTCGAGGTAGACATCGCACGAGCGACCGCCACGGACTTCCTGGCAGTGCTCGGCTACAAGACTATCAACGTCAAGGTCAGTGCGATCGCCGGTACCACCAACGGTCCCGCCTGTCTTTACGTGCTGGATCCGTCGGTCTCGGGCGGAATGTCCCTTACCGGAAATATCAATGTAAATGCTAACTGCGCGGTTTTTGTCGACTCGACTAGTTCGAGCGGCTTGCAGATTTCCGGCAATGGAAACTTCAATGCTACCTCGATCGGAGTGGCGGGTAACTATTCGCTCAACGGCAACGCCACGGTCAGCCCCAAGCCTCATATCAACATTGCCGCCGTCGGCGATCCGTTGGCTTCGCTGGCGCCGCCCAACGTCCCTACCTGTACGCAAGCGAGCGTGACGAACAGTGGAAGCTATCAGGTCACCGGCAACAATCAGGTCGTGTCGATACCGCCGGGAGTATACGCAAAGGGCATTTCGATAACCGGTAACAGCGCGATAATTACTTTTGCCGCGGGTACTTACGGAAATAATGTCAGTATCGGCAATAATATCGCGAGCGCGACCCTCAACCCGGGTCAATATCAAAGCGGCGGAAGCGGAGACAGCGTTGACATCGCCGCGAACGGAACGGTGGTTTTATAATCCCGGCCAGTATACCTTTTGTGGGGCACTTTCGATTTCTGGCAACACCGTTATCACGCTGAATCCCGGACTATACTCGGGTGGAATACGCATCACCAGCAATTCCAATATCACCTTCAAGCCCGGTACTTACATACTGGCCGGCGGTGGATTGTCGGTAACCGGCAATGCCCAACTGAGCGGGACTGGCGTCACTTTCTATGATACGACCGGTCCGGGCGGCTATCAGCCTATAACTTTCAGCGGAAATGTGACAGCCAATCTTAGTGCGCCGACTTCGGGTCCGCTCGCGGGCATACTGTTCTTTCAGGATCGTTCGGTTGCTTATAGCAGTTCAAACGGCAGCACGATCGTGGGAAATTCGAATTCAAGTTTCGACGGCGCACTGTACTTTCCGACCACGGCGCTCACCTATACGGGTAATTCCAGTCTGCAGGGCTATACGTTTGTGATTGCCGATCGGTTGTCGATGAGCGGAAATGTCACGGCGACCTTGGGCAGCAACTATTCGTCACTGGCTAATGGATCGCCGATCAAATCGACTGCGCTCTACCAATGAGCCGTTGCGCGACCTATGCGTATTTGTCATTCGA
>CAWDQC010000044.1:0-8595 GCA_963804355.1 uncultured Pseudomonadota bacterium
GAAGTTCTCGAATTGATCGATCTCGCCGATCGCGCTGGACGTCCACTCGGTGAGTTCCTGCTCGTCGTTGCCGAGCGCACGCGCTTCAATCTTCTCGCCTATCGGGCGGCGCTCCGCGAGATGGTCAGCTACACCTCCCATGGCTACATTTTTCATCCGGTGCCGCTCGAAGACGGCCGGGTCGCGATCGCCGCGATTGGTTCGGGCTATGAAGGGAGCGGAGATCCCGAGGTTCGCTCCAAGCGTCACGAGTTCGGGATGGATCGCCTGCTCGCCTTGCACGAGGCGCTAACCGTCAAAACGTTACAACTCGATCGCGAAGGTCAGGTCGGCTACTTCGTCGAATGCGTGCTCGGTGGGATGCATGGTGTCGGCGTCGCGGACCTGATTGCCGGGCTCGAACAGAAGCCGGAATTGCATGCCGAGATAGCCAAGCGGCTCGCTGCGGTGCTCTCGGACGAACGCAGTCGCTTCATACGAGCTACCTCGCTCGACCATTCGCGGTATATCGACGCATTCGGTGCCGATCCGGATCCGGCTCTGGGGCCGCTGCTTGCGGCCAGTGTGCCATAATGGCGCAGGAAGCTTCCGGATTTTCGATCTATGTCGCCAAGGAAAATCTGAAATTCTCCGCGGCGCATTTCATCGCCTATCCCGGCTTTAGAGAGCCGCTTCATGGGCATAACTACCAGGTCGCCGTCCGCGTCGAGGGCCGGCTGGCCGCAACCGGCTACGTTCTGGATTTTGGTTTAATCAAGAAACTGACCAAGGAAATCGTCGATCGGCTGGACGAACGCACAATAATTCCCAGTAAAAGCGACTGTCTCGAGATCGAAAACACCAACGATGTCGTTAGGGTCCGCTACGAAAAGGATCAGTTTGTCTTTCCGGCGGCCGATGTCGCGATGTTGCCGTTGATGCATAGTTCCGCCGAAGAATTGGCGCGCTTTATCTGGGATGAACTATCCGCCGCATTGCGTGCCAAAAGCGCCCTGGAGAACGTCATCTCTATCGAAATCTCTGTCGCCGAGGGACCGGGGCAGGCCGCCATTTTTCGGCAGCAAATGGATCGTTGATTTTTTTGCCGCGGGCCCTTCGCCTTCCCTCAGTTCGTCTTTTTTCCTCATAACTCGCCCACCGTTTCCATAATTCGGCGGCAAGCTTAAGTCATTTGCAGAGTGTCCCACTTGTCTACTACTGTAGGAGTAGATATACCATTGCTCTGCCCGGCCTGTCGCCGATAAAGGGGGAACGAAATTGACGGTCTTGGAGCCCAAATTAGCCGATTTCGGCCCGAGGATAGTGCCTGCGCAGGTGTTGATCGGCGAGCATCCGACGATCGCCAAATTGCGGGCGTTGGTTAAGCGCGTCGCTACTACGGACGCGACAGTTCTGATCACCGGCGAAAGTGGCAGCGGCAAGGAGATTGTCGCGCGCGCCATCCACGATCTTTCCAGGCGGCGCGATCGCGCCTTCGTTCCAGTCAATTGTGCAGCGATTCCCCATGAGTTGCTCGAGTCCGAAATGTTCGGGCATGAGCGCGGGGCCTTCACTGGCGCCGCCGGCCCCCGTCATGGCCTCTTCAGCACGGCAGATAACGGGACTATCTTTCTCGACGAAATCGGCGAGATGCCCTTGCCGCTCCAGGCCAAGCTGCTGCGAGTGCTCGAGGACGGCGTGGTTCGCCCCGTCGGCTCCGACCGTTCCGCCAGGGTCGACGCGCGGGTGATCGCCGCCAGCAACGCCGATCTGGTCGCCGCAGTCAAACGAGGCGGCTTTCGTCGAGGACCTCTTCTATCGCCTGCAGGTAGTGCCGATCGTAGTTCCACCATTGCGCGAACGCCGATCCGACATTCCATTGCTGGTTGACTATTTCCTTGAGACAATGCGAGCGCGCCTGCCCGGACGTGACTGGGTCGTAACCCGCGAGGCCATGGTTCACCTGTGGTCGTATGACTGGCCAGGGAACGTCCGAGAACTAGAGAATATGGTGGAGCGCCTCATCATTCTTTGCGAGGATTCCGTGATTGACGCCGCCGTCTTGCCTCCTAACCTCGTCACCGGCACGCGGATGGCGCAGACGCGGGTACCTAGTCTCGGTGAGGATGGGGTCAACCTGAACGCTTTGGTCCGCGAACTCGAAGGACGAATGATCAACGAGGCTCTCAAACAAACCGGCGGCAACAAGCAGGCGGCCGCCCGCTTGCTCGGCCTCAAACGCACGACCTTCTCAGCCAAGTTGAGGCGATGCGGAGTCATCGCGCCCTCCGGCAATGGACGAGAGGAAGTCTAACCTGCATCGAAACAGGTAACTCATGGAACAGGCAACTAATGTCCCGCAAATAATGGTCGTTGACGACGATCCCGATACTGTTTCGATTCTCGCGCGCCATCTACAGCGAGAAGGGTTTGCTGCGATCGAAGCGGTTTCGGGGGCGGAGTGCCTGCGCCTGGCCCTCGAACATCAGGTGGACGTCATCCTGCTCGATCTGATGATGCCGGATATGGACGGGTTCGCGGTTTGCCGCGCTCTCAAGGGAAATCCCAAAACGGCGGAAATTCCCGTGATTATGATTACCGCGCGCGACGACCTCGATGCGCGCTCGGAGGGAATACGTCTGGGCGTAAGTGACTTTCTCGCCAAGCCGGTTTTTCGCCGCCAACTCGCGAGCAGAATCCGCGCGCAACTCGAGGTGTTGGCCGCGAACCGCGCTACCGAAGCCGCCCTCGACAAGATCGATTCTCACAGCCGCAACGGCGAGAGAAAATAGTCTCTCACCAATTCGTCGAGCGGACCGGGTGACGAATCCCGGCGTCTAAGCCTTGATTTTGAGTGCTTTCGAGGGGCATCCAGCTACGGAAGCGCGTACTTGCGTGTCGTCCGCGGCGCTGGGATCGATCACGAATTTGCCGCCCTCGACCTTGAATACTTGCGGTAAACTTTTCACGCAGTTGCCAGAGTGAATGCAGATTTTACTGTCCCACGTCACTTCCAATGCCATCGCAAAAGCGCCTCCTTCGATGAATCGTGTACTACTCGTGCGATTCGTACAGCAAATTCGTGCAAGGGGGAAGCGCCATTCGTGCAGGATTGCGATGTCGCGTCACGTCTGGTTGAGTAAAGGGCTCAACCTAAATGAGACGTTCGATGGAATAGGAGGAACGGTGCGATGGACGAACAGACCGCCAAGCCGCAGAGCCAGGCAATCGCGGCTTTGACCTATCTGCTCGGATTCGTTACCGGGATCATATTTCTGTACGTGGAACCCTACGACAAGGACGACTTCGTACGGTTCCACGCTCGCCAATCGATTGCTTTTTCCATCGCGTGGTTCGCCGTGAACATCATATTGAGCGTGTTTATAGCGATCCTGCCCCACGCGATTGGTGCGCTGCTGTCTTTTCTTCTCTATGTGATTAACCTTGCCGCGGCGCTCCTGTGGGTATTCCTGATGTATAAGGCCTTTACCGGCGAGCGCTACCGAATTCCTGAACTGGCCGACCGCGTCGACAGCATGGGATTCTGACTAACCGTAAATTTGTCGATTGACCCAACTGCTTACCCCTTTCACAATTGAGATGGGGAAAGGGGAGTGGTGGCCTGGATGTCGAAGTCTCGCCGGATTGTCCCGGCAACAATTTGCGCAGGATTCGTCTTTTGCCAGATACAGCTGGCGTGCGCCGGCACTACCAATTCAGCCGCCCCATCGTCCTAATCACCAGCCTTCGGTGTTGCTGGAGCGCAAGTCCTGGCGCAAAACGCCGCTGCTCCATCTTTGGCCTCGACGGTCGCGGAAGCCGCTGTACCTAATCCTCAATCTTCGACGCCGGCGGCCAGTCCCGTCGCGGGAGCAACCGTCGCTGCCGTAACAGCCGGCGGCCATCCCGTCGCGGGAGCAACCGTCGCTACCGTAAGCCGCCGATCCCCCATCACCGCAGAACAAGACATCGCAGCCTGCAGCCAGCCCCGCCGCAGGACCGACCGTCGCAGTCGTAACGCCGCCGACTCCCGCATCACCGCAGAATAAGACAGCGCAGCCGGCAGCGAGTCCCGTCGCGGGAGCGACTGTCGCTGCCGTAACTCCGCCCACGCCGGTTTCTGCAGAACCAGCCGGCGACTGCCAACAGCGTTGCCCCTGCACGGCCGGCGTCGACGCCAGCCGGTACTTCACTGGTGACGCCGGCTGCCCACCGCGGAGCAAAAACAGCCGGGCATCGCGGTATTCGACCGCGCCAGCGAAAGCGAACGTCGCGATCCGAATAATTGGGTAGTCCATATCTACAAGGCGCATCACAAGCTCGACGTCTATTTTCAGGGCCATCTTTACAAGAGCTACCACGCGGTCTTTGGGCGTAGCAGATGGATGGGCGCCAAGCAGTGGGAGGGCGATCTTCGCACGCCCGAAGGCAACTATCTAATCGTGTCAAAGCATCCCAGTCGCCGCTTCGACTGGTTTCTCCGAATCAACTACCCCAACGCGATCGATGAGGCCCGCTTCGACGAACTTCACGCCGACCAGGAGATCCCCGCGGGCGCCCGCGCCGGCGGATCGATCGGTATCCACGGCAGCGACAACCCGCTGCTCAACGTCGGCGACATCAACTGGACCACCGGCTGCATTTCCGTCGTAAATAGCGATATCGACGAACTCGCGCGCCTTCTGCCCACCGGCACACTCGTGATAATTGAGCCTTAGCGGACGCCGCCCGTGAGGAGGCGGCCAACCCTAGGGAGGATTATCGCTGTGGATACTCCGGTCGGAGAATTTAATTTCACTCGCCTGGAACGGGTCATATTTGGTCCCGGCAAGGTCGAGGCGCTTGGTCGTGAGCTGGATCGACGTGGGCTGAAGCGCGCTGTCGTCGTGACGGGCAAGACCCTCGGACGTTCGAAACTACTCGATAAGGTAACTTCCGCATTGGGCGAACGCTGCGCGGCCGTTTACAAAGGCGCGCAACAGCATGTTCCGCTCGCGACCGTGCGCGAACTCGTCGCCGAGATAAAACGAGTCGATTCCGATTGCCTGGTCAGCTTCGGCGGCGGTAGTCCGATCGACACCTCCAAGGTCGCGGCCGCAGCAATCCTGACCGGGCGTGATCCTGGGGCTGGCGCTCATCATATCGACTTCGGCGGCACCAACTCGGTAGTGGATGCATCCCGCGATCTCGTCGAGATCGCAATTCCGACCACGCTCTCCGCGGGAGAATACACACCGGCGGGCGGCGTGACCGACGAGGCCAGCCGGATCAAAGGCGCGGTTGTCGATCCCCGTTTGCAGCCACGCACGATCATCAACGACCCCGCGGTTACTCTCGAAACCCCCGCATGGTTGTGGATCGCCACAGGGATGCGCGCGTTGGATCACGCGGTCGAAGCGATCTACTCGATCCGCCATCAGCCGATAGCCGACACCCTGGCATCAAAGGCGATAGCTTCTGGTCGAGCATCTCCCGGCCTCGGTCAAGACCTCCGGCGAAGAGGAATTGGCTCATCGAGGGTACTGCCAGATGGCGGCCTGGTTCTCGATCTTCGGCGGAATGAATACCCGATTTGGGGTGTCTCACGCACTTGGGCATCAAATTGGCCCCAAATGGGATGTCGCCCACGGCGTGACTTCGTGCATAACCTTGCCCCATGTAATGCGGTTTATGGCCGATATTGCTCCACAGCGGTTCGGTCCGATCGCGGAGGGATTCGGAATCCGCTTCGACGCCGCCAATCCCAAATCTTCGGCGCTCGAATGCGCCGATCGCACCGCCAAATTCATCGCGCAGTTCGATGTTCCGCACTCGCTCAAGGAAGCCAACGTTCCGCGTGCGGAGATCTCTCAGATCGCCGGCACCGTGCTCGACGAAGTGGAGCGCGCCAAGGTGGTAGACCGTGCGGTTACGCGGGAAGAAATCGTCTCGCTACTGGAAGCAGCCTACGGTTGAGGCCCTTTGCGGACTGACCCCAGTTCAAGGTCGAAGGCAGGAAGAATCGTTGCGAGCGCGAATATTGTCGAATACTCAGAAGGCGAGGGAATTTAATTACTTAGCCATTTCAAATGGCTGAAAATGCAGTGGGCGTGAGACCTCAGGTCCCACGCCCACACTTTTCTAAGGTTCTGTCTAGGCGTCGATACTAGTTCTGTTTGAACCAATTCGGGTGATGTTCCGCGACCCAGGGATGATTGTGCTCCACCCACCAGCTGCGATCGTGCCATTTGTGCGCTGAGTCATAGTCGCCCTCGTGGCCATAGCCGGATGAGCATAGTTCGGATTGTTCGCGTAGTTCGGATGGTTCATGTAGTTCGGGTTGTTCTGCGCCCACTCCGGATGATGAGTCTGTACCCAACTCGGATCGTGGCTCTGCCACCAATGACGATCATGATATTGGTTGTGCGTGTCCCATCCACCGTACTGGTTCTGTTGCCGCTGGTACGCAGCGACATCCGGATGCTTATGTAGCCAATCGGCTATTCCCGGATGCTGGGCCAGGTAGTTCGGGTCGTTCACCATGCCCGCCTGCACGTTGGGATGGTTCGCCAGATACCTGTTCCACTGATTTTCCGACACTGGGTTGACCGCCATCTGCGCCATTGCTGAGCCCGCCAGCAACACGCAACCCATGGCCACCAAGAAAGTTGTTATTATCCGAGTCCTCATCCACGTACCTCCGTTTCGATAAAAGTTAACCATCATTTGGGTGTTGTCAGCGTACAGCTCTTAAAAATATCTACGCATATTGTACCACCGCGGTTACTCGAGTAATCGCGTTTTCGTCTTATGATCGCCTCTTTCCGTGCGCGCTCGACTGACTAATCTCAACGATTGAATATTCCTAGCCATCGACGCCTGTCCTCGACGATCGGCCGTCGCCTTTTTAGCAATTCGTAGGCCTCGTCGAGCGTAAACCCGCGTCTCGTCTTCAAAAACCAGGCGACCACGAGCGGAGCGCGCTGGCATCCTTCCTCACAATGCACGAGATACGCGTTGCCCCATGTTCAGCGCAGCGTCGATGAGTGCGGCAGTGCTATCGAGTGTTGCGCGCCCGTTGGCTAAAAATGGAATCTGGATGGCGCGCGCGGGCTCGTTCTCGTGATATATCCGGCAGCACGCTGATAATCATTCCTTCAAAGCGCTGAGCATCTTGCAGGTCGCCGACGAACAGCCCGGTAATAATTTCCGATTCACCCCACGCTTCACCCAAGTCTCCATCCCCTTCCCATAATCATACGCAATAATCGTGCAAATAGGAGTATTTCCAGGAAGCAGCGCTCGCCATCCGGATTTTGTCCGCCGAACTACTGCCCTGGGCGACCTCAAAGGCGTCCGGCGCCAGATGGTACATCGCGAGAAAATCCGTGATGCCGTAGTCATGACCGAGCTGCTGAATCAGGGTCGGTTGCCTGACTGCGATGATGCGTTTGATGGTTGAACAGATGCGCCATCGCAAACCATAACGGGATGAACTCGTTCGACCCCCTGGCTGGTCGCGTAGCGCATCGTCAGCGACAGCACCTCGGGGTCGAGTTCCTCGAGCCATGAGCCGAGCACCCGGTCGGTCTCGATCCGTTCCGCACGGAGTTGACCGAAGTCGGAGAAAAGTTCGCGCCCATGCGCTCCCAGCTCGGTGATCAGCTGTGGCTCCCGCGAAGGCGTTGAATCGCCTTGGCGTGCAGGTGGCGAAGCGATACATCCAATGCCGGTCGGTGAGCAGCAGATGGTTGAGCGTGCCGTGAACGCTGTGGAAGAACGCGCCCATGTCGCGCTTGCGTTCTTCCTCCGTGAGCTTCGCAGCGAAATCAAACAACCGGCCATTGATCCAGGTGTTGTAACGGCCCATCAGCCGGAACTGCTGCAAATGAGTCGATGCGGTTTCCATGGCTAATTCTCCTGTTGTTAAGGGCGTGCGCTCTGCTCGAGCCGGCAGATGTTTATCAACATATATAAAGTTATCGTCAACATATATCAAGATAAGTACCTGACCGGAAGGGTTGCAGGATCCCAGCGGGGAAACGGCATCGACTGCTCGCGCCGGCGCGACGCGGAGCGTAGTCTGCCGTTAGCCCGCAGAAGAGGTTGCATCCTCGTCATGTCTCAACGCGAAGCTGTCATCGAAGCCAATCGATCCTTCTACCGCGCTTTCGAAAGCCTGCAGGTCGAAAACATGGAGAGCGTCTGGTCCCGCGACGCCTCCATCGTCTGCATCCATCCTGGATGGCGCAAACTCGAGGGATGGGGACCGGTGATGAATAGCTGGGATCGCATCTTCGACAACGTCTTCGAGATGAAGTTCGAGATTACCGAGCTCGACGTCAGGGTCAGTGGCGACCTGGCCGTGGTGGTGACCGAGGAGAACCTCGCCCAGCGCGGCTACGACGGTATGGGGCGATCGCAGGTGCTCGCCACCAACGTCTTCGAGCGCAACGGCGAGAAATGGCTTTTGGTGCTCCATCACGGTTCGCCGGTGATGCAGGCGCCGGGAGAAGAGACCCCGCTCCAGTAGCGAAAAAAAAGGCCTCGATCCGCGCGGACCGAGGCCTTTCGAATAACGAGTGTCTTACTGCGAGAGTTTTACTGCTTTTCGCTCATCGATCGCACCAGGATCGC
>CAWDQC010000045.1:0-7226 GCA_963804355.1 uncultured Pseudomonadota bacterium
TAATCGCCTACTTGGCCGAGCGCGACGATGTCATCCGAGTCGTAACCACACTCCTCTCGCATCTCGCGCGCCGCCGCGTAAGCGGGCGTCGGATCCTCCGGATCGATCATGCCGCCGGGATCTCCAGCGTGAACGCGCTCACCCCGTGGCGGAATTGGCGCACGAAAATCACATCGCGCGATCGCGTAAGCGGGATGATATTCACCCAGCCCGGCGCTTCGAGCACGAAAAAATTGCGCTCGCCCCGTCGCGGATGCGCCGACTTGCGCCGATGAATGTCGAAAATTGGTGTGCTGTAGACCCGCTCGGTTTCGAGCATCCGCCACTTGCGCGCCTTCAATCCTGGCTCCCCGAACGCGCGACCGGCGTCACCCGGCGTAGATATCGTCCTCCGATAAATCGCGCGCGGATGCGATCGAGCGGATCAAAAGAGACGCCGGTATTCGATCGCCGGACAGCGATCCATCACCACCGTCATTCCCCGCGCTCTTGGCCTCTGCGGCAGCTTCAAGATTGACCACGCCGAGCTGTCCCCACAGAATTCGCGCGCCTTTTCTCACGGCCTGTTGCGCAATTCCCGGCAAGAATTCCGGGCGGCGAAAAACATCGACTATCTCCACCGGCTCAGGGATCGACTCGAGGTCAGGATAGCATTGCTCGCCCAACTCCTTGCGCAGCGCCTCGGGACCTAGCTGCGGATTCACGCGGGATAACGCGAAAGCCTTTGTGCTTGAGCAGCATCGCGATACGCAGGCTGTCGCGGTCGATATTGTCCGAGCATCCAATCACGGCGACGGTGGTCGGCTTGGAAAGAATCGCGCGGATTTCCGCGTCGGGGGGATTAGTGAAGTCCATACTAGCCTCGCTTTCCTCCGAGGCTAATCCATGTCCAGCAGACGGTCTACGACCCGCGGCACCAACCGCATGATTTCCTCGCGGCATTCGGTAAAAGCCAGGTCGCCTTTCTCGAAACGGATCGTCGATATCGCCGGTCTCTCCTGCAAAGCTCCGCAACGTATGAACTTCGAGCGTCTCGTGGATCTGAAAGCGCTCGCCCAGTTCGCGCTTCTGCTGCTCGGTCATCGCGATTACGAGATCCGCCGCCGAAAGCAATTCCGGATGACGCTTGAGGTCGGTCGAGGTCGCTTCTTCGCCCAGGTTGATCCCAACATCGCGCAGCGTCATTCGCGTGTCGAGCGAGACCAGGGCGCCGTCGCGGGCATAAGGCGCAATTCCCGCGGATCGGATGCGCACGCGCTCTTCGGCTCCGCGTCCGCGCAACTCGCGCAACATCAAATGCTCGGCCATGATGCTCCGCGCGGTATTCGCCGCACAAATCAGCAAGACCGAACGAAAGCGCGGCCCCCGTTGGACCGCGCTTTCATCACCTGCCGGTTTTTGCACCCCTCAGACCGTGCCCGCCAGGACTTCGCCCAGGTTTTCCTTCTTGGTGACGCCTTTGGCGAGTTCTTGCTTTACTCGGCCCCCAATCTCGGCCGGATCCCAAAACTTCAGCGGACCGGATTGCGTGATCTTGGCTGCGCTATGCCATCCGCGCATCAGCCAGACCATGCCCAGACCGACCCGGAAGACTTCCCCGTGAACGTCTTTGGCGTCGTCACTCCCCAGCCATGCGACTAGCGGAGCTACGTGGGCGGGACTGAAACGATCCACTTCACCGCCCTTGGGCACCGGCATCGTCGCCGCCGTCTGCGGTGTGGCATCGATCGTCAGGCGGGTACGCGCGACCGGAGCAATCGCGTTGATACATACTCCGTAGCGTGACATCTCGCGGTCCATAATGACCGCCATGGTGGCGACAGCCGCCTTCGCCGTGCCGTAGTTGCCCTGCCCTGCATTGCCGAGCAATCCCGAATCGGAACTGGTATTGATCAGCCTGCCGTTGAGCATGTTGCCGGCCTTGTGCTGCTCCCGCCAGTAGTTGCAGGCATGGCGCGCCATGTTGAAGGTGCCCTTAAGATGCACCCCGATGACAGCGTCGAAATCCTCCTCGCTCATATTGAAGATCATGCGGTCGCGGAGAATTCCGGCGTTGTTGACCACGATATTTAGCTTGCCGAAATTGTCGATCGCGCACTCGATGATTCGCTTGGACGATTTGAAATCCGAAACGCTCTCGTAATTGGCGACCGCCTCACCGCCGGCCGAACGAATCTCTTTCACCACCTCTTCGGCGGGCGAACGCGACTGGCCGGTGCCGTCGAAATGGCCACCGAGGTCGTTCACCACGACCTTGGCGCCCTGCTTTGCCATTAGCAGCGCTTCTTCGCGGCCGATTCCGCGTCCAGCTCCGGTAATGATCGCAACTTTACCGTCTAATAATGCCATCGTGGTTGATACCTCTCCCGTTCCGTGTTCGAACTTTGATCTGTCCGCTCGTGGACGCTACCGGTCATAAGGCCGCATCATATCATCGGCAGCTGTTCCGCCGCCCTGCCGGCAACCGCCACTGGCTCAGGCCGCCAAACCGGCCAACGCCCCGCTGGCCTGTGCTTTTGCTCCCACTGGCGCGGATCGTGCCGAAATTCTGGATAGTCTCGCGTGGCTATCAAAGTCAAGGCGTTCCCAACCAGCGGATTATTGGAGGATGGCTTCGCCGCGGGTAGGATTTACGGAGGAGGCCCTCTCGCGGTCGGAGAATGCGCCTTGACAGGGGCAGCGCTTTTTGCGCACTTGGGCTGACTCGGACGATCGGGGGATGTCCGGGTTCTCGGTAGGTTATTCGTCTGTCGGGGACAACGGGGATGCAGAATCAGTTCAGTATCGTCTCAATGATCATGCAGGGTTGGTACGCGACCTACCCGCTGCTGATCATCTCTGTCGTTTGCGTGACTATCATCTTCGAACGCATCTGGGCGCTTATGGGGTCTTAACAGGCGCGCAGCCCGACTCGCTGACCGATTGGTTGGTCTGGTTCGCCAAGGCAAATTCAAGGAAGCTCTCGACCAGCTGCAAACCCGCCCGAGCCCGTGCGAGAGAGTCTTCCACGACGTGCTCGCGGAGGCACAAACAGCCGACCGTACCCGCCTGGACGAAGTCGATCAAGAACGACGTTTTGCCGAGACTGTTCAGCTGCGTGGCCTGATTTGGGTCCTCGCCACTTCGGGTGCCTCTGCGCCATTCATAGGGCTGTTTGGCACCGTCGTTGGTATCTTAGTTGCCTTTCAGTCGATGGCCGTGATGGGTACCGGCGGTTTTTCGGTTGTCGCCGGCGGTATCTCGGAGGCGCTCATATCGACCGCGCTCGGTTTGGTCGTCGCGATTATCGCGGTCATCTTCTACAACTACTTCTCGCAGAAGATCGAGGGGATCAACGCCACCATCCATATCTGCTCGACCCGCTTAATCGATGCCGCGATCGCAGGGAGGGGGACGAGTGGCCATTAGTACCCCGTCGGGCGGCGGCGGGATGTTCTGGGAAATCAACATAACGCCCCTGACCGATATTTTCCTGGTCTTGTTAATCATTTTCATGGTGACGACCTCGGTCGCCGTCGAATCGGCCACTCATGTCGACCTCCCCCTGGCCGGAAATACCTCGCCTGAGAATAAAGGCGTCATCGTCACCTTCACCGCCAACCACGAGCTTTTCGTTAATTCCAAGGACGTTCCCGAACGTGAATTTGCACCGGCGCTGACCGAAGCACTCAGCCGCGTTGACGCTAAGGTCGTGATTTTTCAGGGTGATCGCACCGTTTTGCTCGGTGACATGGTGAGAATCCTGAATGTTGCCAAGGCCGCGGGCGCGCAGCAGATTGCGATTGCGGCCAAACGTGCGATGAGCGGGCAGTTCGGCTCGGCTCAAGGCAGCTAAAGACGAGAGCGTAGAATCGTTATCACGCCGGCAACGTCAATAAGCATCCGGACTCGTTCAATGGCAATTCAAGGCGGCAACGAACAGGGTGGCATCTTCGCCGCCATAAATATCACCCCGCTCACCGATATTTTTCTCGTCCTGCTGATTATCTTCATGGTCGCAACCGCGATTACGATCGAATCCGCCGCCCACGTCGACCTGCCGCGCCTGCAGACACCGGATCAGAAGCAGAAACCCAAGGGCGTGACCGTAACTTACACTGCCGACCATCAAATTTACGTAAACCAGAAAAATGTCACGGAAAGTCAGCTGGGCCCCGCAATTCACGATGCGTTGAGCCAAACCACCGATAAAGTGGTGGTATTCGACGGTGACCCCAAGGTCATTCTTGGCGATATGGTGCGGATCCTCGATGTCGCCAAGTCTTCCGGTGCCGAGAATATCGCACTTGCGGTTTCAGGGGGTGGCGAAGGCAGCAGCGCACCTGCGGAAATGGGCCCCGGAAGCGTGCCGGAAATCGATAATGTCGCTCCCGGAGGAAGCGAACCGGGACAGGTGGCCCCTTCCGATGCTCCGTGACGATGGACGCGAATTGAATAGGAGGTCGGTTCAGGCCGTCGGTTGGATATAGTCCAACTGCGGCAAGGGCGGCTTGGCGATGTATTTGGCAATCGCAGCGATCGGCACCATATCGGTTCTGGCCGTCGCTTTCATTCTATACCGATTTACCTGGTCACGCCGTCGTGTGCAGGCCGAAGCGCCCGCCGCGGAGGGCGACGAGCCGATCGTACGCCGCCGGTCATTTTGGGACACGCTGTACTTCATGGCGGGTCCGCTTCCGCTTTCCGTTTCGCTCCACGTGATCATCCTGCTCGCGCTGCTTTGGGGAGTTCATCTGCAGGCCGGGCGCAACCTGATCAACGTCGATCTGCGCAGCGGCGGCGGCGGTTCCAGCAACGAAGTAAAACAACTCGACATGCCTGAGATGCCGGTACCGGACGCGGTCGCGCCTTTGCCGATCGAGCGCCCGGTTTTGGCGCCACAGAGCTCGCAGGCAATCAGTATCGCCAGTCACTATGTCAGAACGATCGGCGGAGCCGGAATCGGCATCGGCCGCGGCGGTGGCATAGGCTCCGGCTATGGCAATGGCGTCGGCGCGGGCTTCGGCGGTTTCATCGGCGGCTTGCGCAAGAGCGGGCTCGACGTTGCGGTAGTAATCGACGGGACCGGCTCGATGAAACGCATCATCGGCGACGTCAAGGACAAGATGAAACAACTCGTCCTGGCGGTTCATCGCCTGGTGCCGACCGCGCGCATCGGGATCGTGGTTTTCGGCGGACGCGGCGAGCCGATTCAGACCCAGCCGCTGACCGTTTCGCCCGACAAACTCCTTTATTTTCTCAACAATATTCAGGCGCGCGACGGTGGCGAGTGGCAGGAAGATACGCTCGGTGCGGTGCGCACCGCAGTCGACCGACTGGCCTGGAAGCCCGGGGCGAGAAAGGTGATCGTACTGGTCGGAGATACGCCACCCTTCGACGATGACATGCAACCGACGCTCGAAGAGATTCGCAAGCTACGATCGGAGAACGGGTCCTTCAGCACGGTCGACGTAACCGTCGAAGAGCACGAACGTTTCATCGAAGAATTCTATCGGCTGATGGGCCAGCCGCCGCCGAAAAATTCGCCCCTGCCAAGCTTCGCTCACCAAACTCAGGTAGCCTACCAGAACATGGCAGCGGCGGGCGGTGGCGAATGGCATAGTCTTTCCAAGGACCAGCACATCAACCAGCAGGTCCTGATTCTTGCCTTTGGTTCTGAATGGCAGAGCGAGGTATCGGTTTTTGCAAAGGGTATCTCCACCAAGTCGCCCGCGTCTCCATCGGCTGATCCATGAGTTCAAGCTCTCGTCGTCTGTGCCAGAATCGAGTCCCGGCTGCTTGCGAAAATAACGTGCAAAGGCTGATCGCCGTCCTCGGTATCGCGTTGACGGCGATGCTGGCCGGTTGCGCCAGTGGTCCGGTAGTCGCGCCACCGATAGTTCGACCGACGCCGCCACCGCCTGCGCCTAACTTGCGCGATCCCGTTTTGCAGCGACGGCGACGCTCCTGGCCAATGGCAAGGTGCTGATCGCCGGAGGCGCCGCCAAGGAAGAAGCCGCAAGCTCGGTCGCCGAAATCTACGACCCATCCGCGGACGGCTTCACGCTCGCAGGTGGGATGCTCAGTGGCCGCGCCTATCATACCGCGACATTGCTCAATGATGGCCGGGTATTAATCGTGGGCGGTGTCGGGACGAACGGTCATCCGGTGCGCGCCGCTGAGATCTACGACCCCGCGAAGAATCAATTCCAGCCGACCGGCAATCTGATCCAGGCGCGTTACGACCATACCGCTACGCTGCTGCCAACGGCAAGGTGTTGATCACCGGCGGTGACGCCACGACCGCGACGGTGACCAATATCGATACCGCTGAACTCTACGATCCCGCGACCGGTAGCTTCAGCCCAACCGGCAACGTCACCAGGGTCTACGACCCGGCGCAGAACAAATTCTTTCATCTGGGCAAGATGCACTCGGCGCGGGCCAAGCATACTGCCACGCTACTCAGCGACGGCCGCGTATTGATAGCGGCGGCGGTGACGTCGGCGGAAGAGCCGGCAACACGGAGATTTACGATCCGAAGAGCGGGCGCTTTAGCGAGGCCGGATCGATGACGACGACGCGCCAGATGGCCACCGCCAGCCGTCTGCAGAATGGCCAGGTGCTGATCACCGGCGGCGTCGACGCCGGCGGCAATGTCCTTGCCACCGCCGAACTCTACAATCCCGTGAGACATCACTTCATGGCGGTCACGACGATCTTTCCGCACGGCACCAACATGACCGACGAGCGCCAGCAACAGACTGCGACGGTGCTGCCCAACGGAATGGTCCTCGTCGCCGGCGGCGGCAACGAGCGCTACAGCCTGGCGAGTGCGGAGCTTTACAATCCCGTCAACGGCGCCTTCACATGCGTCGGCGGCCGCATCGCGGGACCGCATACGTTGTGCGCGAAAAGCATGAATGAATATCGCGAAGGCGCGAGCGCGGTTCTGATCGGCAATCGGCACCGTATTGATAGCGGCGGGCTACAACTTCGGCCTGGCCCCTACGCTCGGCGACGCTGGGTCAGGTCCGGAGGCGGCGGCAACGCGCCATTCAACCTGTTGCAGACGGCGGAATTTTTCAATCCGTCTCCGGGTACCTTCGTCTCATCGATATCGGAGTGGAACGCGCGCTATCGCCCCGCCGCGAAATAACTTGCCCAGCGCGCCGGCACCTCAGTTCGCACTCATTCGAACCTGATCCGACGGGCCGGATTCCATCCGGCTATGGAAGCGGCCGTAG
>CAWDQC010000046.1:0-41871 GCA_963804355.1 uncultured Pseudomonadota bacterium
GACGAAGGGAGACAGGTGATGGAAAAGCGGAAAATTGCGGGGACGGTATTGGCTGCGACTGTTGGGATGATGTTCCTGGCACAGCCGATTTTTGCGGACGATTCGGCGAAGACGCAGGGCACGAATTCATCGAGCGTAAAGTGCGTCGGCGGGAATAGTTGCAAGGGCCAGAGCTCGTGCATGTCGGCGAGCAATAGCTGCAAGGGGCAGAACGCTTGCAAGGGCAAGGGCTGGGTGAGCGCGGCGAGCGCCGACGATTGCTCGCAGAAGGGCGGTCACGCGGACAAGGATTGACGGGGAATTAAAGCATAGGGGCCGGCGAAAAGACGCGATGGACAACTTTCCTTTTCTTGGCTTCGGCGTCGGATTGCGCCGGCCCCACTATGCCGAAGTTCTCGAGACCATTCCGCGGATGGACTGGTTCGAGGTCACGACGGAAAACTTCATGGTCGCGGGGGGACGTCCGATCGAGGTGATCGAGGGCGTTCGCGAGAATTACCCGATCGTGATGCATGGGGTGTCGTTGTCGATCGGTTCGACCGATCCAATCAATCGCGAGTATCTGCATGAGCTGAAGACGATGGCGCGCCAATTCGAGCCGGCGTGGATTTCGGACCATCTGTGCTGGACGGGAGTCGGCGGGCGAAATTTGCACGACCTGCTGCCGCTGCCGTACACCGAAGAAGCGGTGGCTCATGTCGTCCAGCGTATTCGCGAGGTGCAGGACATCGTTGGGCGCGCCATTCTGATCGAGAATGTCTCGAGTTACATGTCGTTCGCCTGCTCGACGCTGAGCGAATGGGAGTTTCTGAACGCGGTGGCCGACGAAGCGGATTGCGGCATTCTGCTGGACATCAACAATATTTTCGTCAATGCGTTCAATCACGGATTCGACGCGAAACGCTATATCGATTCCGTTCCCATCGAGCGAGTGCATCAGTTTCACCTGGCGGGGCATCAGGACCATGGCAAGTATCTTCTCGATACGCACGACCATCCGGTATGCAAAGAAGTCTGGCGGCTCTACGAGTACGCGATCCGGCGCTTCGGAGCGGTCTCGACACTGATCGAATGGGACGATCGGATTCCCGAGTTTAGCGAGCTTCAGGCGATAGCCGATGAAGCGCGCACCCGGTCGGAATCGGTGATTCGAGAAGCGGCGCTGCACGCCGGTGAAGCGATCCGATGAAATCGTCGCGGTGCGATCGAGAAGCCGATTCGGCGGCAGATTGAATGGACCTCAAGAACCTGCAGACGACGATCTATCGTTTAATCGTCGCGCCGGGCGGAGTGGATGAAGGGCTCGCGTCGGAAATTGGACTGACTCCGGATGGGCTGGACGGGATACTCGTCAAAGAGGGGCTGCTGGCGGCGCGCGAACGCCTCGAGATCTACGCGAACGCGTATTTCTATAGGCTGATCGACGTTTTCAAGGAGGAGTTCCCGGCGACGCTGGCGATACTGGGCGAGGTGAATTTTCACAACCTCATCACCGGCTACCTGGTCGACTATCCGCCGACGGAGCCGTCGATCCTTCACGCCGGCCGCCACTTGCCCGATTTTATCGGTGCGCATCCTTTGAGTGAGCGATGGCGGTATCTCGGCGATCTCGCGCGGCTCGAACGGACCACGTTGGAGATCTTCCACGCGCCGGATGCGTCCGCGCTGGACGGGGCAACGATGCGTCAGGTGGCGCCGCACGAATGGCCCGGCATGATTATGAAGGCGCATCCGGCGTCACGCGTTCTCGAGACCAAATGGCGCGTCGATGAAATCCTGCACGCGATCGAAACCGGTGAACCTTGGGGTGAGCCGGCAGGTGGTCAAGCGAGCATCATCGTATGGCGGCAAAATTCGCGAGTGAACTATCGCGTTGTCGATCGTGCGGAACGCGCCGCACTCGAAATGGTTCGCGACGGCGCGAGTTTCTCATCGGTTTGCGAAGCGATATCCGCCGAGGCGGACGGCGACGAGGATCCCGCGGCGCTGATCAACCGGCTTCTGACGAGATGGCTGAGCGAGGGCCTGATGGTTCGCGAAAGCTAGTCTCGTAGGCGTTGCGGACGCAGTATGGTGAGGAACTGGCCAAGCTTGTAGCGCAATTCGTGGCGCGGCACGATCGCGTCGAGCATCCCGTGCGCGAGCAGGAACTCGGCGGTCTGAAAATCCTCGGGAAGCTGCTGGCTGGTGGTCTGCTCGATCACGCGTCGTCCGGCAAAGCCAATCACTGCGCCCGGTTCGGCGAGATTCACGTCACCGAGGCTGGCGAAGGATGCCGCGACGCCGCCGGTCGTGGGATCGCATAAGACGGAGATATAAGGGATGCGGGCGTCGCGCAGGCGCGCGATCGCCGCCGACACTTTCGCCATTTGCATCAGCGAGAGGGCGCCTTCCTGCATTCTCGCGCCGCCCGACGCCGAGAAAACGACTACCGGCAGTCTACGTTTCAGCGCGCGGTCCATCAGGCGGGCGATCTTTTCACCGACGATCACGCCCATGCTGCCGCCCATGAAGTTGAAATCCATCACCGCGATGGCGGCGTTGCGCCCCTCGATCTTGCCGATTCCCGTCACCACCGCATCGTTGCGTCCGCTGGCGCGTCGCGCAGTGTCGAGCCGTTGCGGATAACTGCGAGTATCGACGAAATCCAGAGGGTCACCGCCGGCCAACTCGGCGAAGAGCTCGCGCCAGGTCCCCCGATCAACGGTTATCGATAGCCGCTGCTCTACCGTAAGGCGCAAATGATGCGAGCATTTCGGACAGACATTGAGGTTGCGCTCGACCTCTTTGCGGAAGGTGATTTCCTTGCAACCGGGGCACTTGAGCCAGATGTCATCGGAAGTATTGCCGGGCGCTCCGACCTGCGTGTTTTGTTCTTGCGCAGCCATGCACTACTCCGCCGCCGCGACGCCGTTGCGAGCGTGGCTCGTGCGCATCGCGGCTTTTAGCGAACCGACAAAATCGCCGATGGCGGCGACCAGGCGATCGGATCCGAGGTTATTTTCGATTAGCTGTGAGATGGCGCTGCCGACTACGACCGCGTCGGCGAAACGAGAAATTTCTTGTGCCTGGGCCGGCGTCGAAATGCCGAAGCCGACACCGATCGGCAGGCTGGTCACGCTGCGAATGTCGCAGAGATTAGTCTCGAGATCGGCCGCGATTTGCGCGCGCGCGCCCGTCACGCCGGTAACCGACACATAGTAGAGAAAGCCGGTGGCCGCATGCGCGATCGTCCGGCTGCGTTGCAGCGGAGTAGTCGGAGCGAGCAGGTAGATAATATCGATGCCGGAAGAGCGCGCCGGCCTGGCGAGTTCCTCGGCTTCCTCGGGGGGCAGATCGACGACCAGCAAACCATCGACGCCCGCGCGCGCAGCGTCGGCGCACAGCCGTTCGCATCCGTAATGCGCGATCGGGTTGAAATAGCCGAAGAGAATCAACGGAATCTGCGACTCTTTGCGAATATCGGCGACCATCGAGAGAATAGCCGGGAGCGTGCCGCCGCTGGCCAGCCCGCGTGCGGAGGCGCGCTGATTGGCGGGACCGTCAGCCATCGGATCGGAAAAGGGCACACCCAGTTCGATCAGATCGGCGCCGCGCGCTTCCAGTTCCAGAATCAGACGCCGCGTGACATCGAGGTTGGGGTCGCCGGCGACGATGTAGGGAATGAGTGCGCTGTCACCGCGGTCTCTGAGATCGTTGAATTTGGCCCCGATACGGCCGTCGGCGTGTTCCATTAGAGAGTCACCCCGAACGCCTGCGCGACGGTTTGCATGTCCTTGTCACCGCGGCCGGACAGATTGACGATCATCACCTGGTCGCGCGCGAGAGTGGGAGCAAGCTTAATCGCATGGGCGACCGCATGCGCACTTTCGAGCGCGGGTATGATTCCCTCTGATTCCGAGAGCAGCTTGAGCGCCTCGAGCGCTTCCGCGTCGGTCACGGTGACGTATTCGGCGCGGCCGCTATGTTGCAGCCATGCGAGTTCGGGACCGACACCCGGGTAATCCAACCCGGCGGCAATCGAATGCGTCTCGCGAATCTGTCCCATTTCGTCCTGCAGGAGGTAGGTGCGGTTACCATGGAGAACGCCGACGGAGCCGGCGGTTATCGTCGCCGCATGCATCGGACCGTTGAGGCCGAGCCCAGCAGCTTCGACCCCGACCATGCGAACGGTGCTATCCTTGATGAACGGGTAGAAGAGGCCGATCGCGTTCGAGCCGCCGTTCACGCACGCCACCAACACGTCGGGCAGCCGCCCCTCATGCTCCATCACCTGACGCCGTGCTTCGCGGCCGATGACAGATTGAAAGTCCCGCACGATCATCGGATACGGATGCGGGCCGGCGGCGGTGCCGATCAAATAGTAGGTATCGCGCACGGTTGCGATCCAATCGCGAAGCGCCTCGTTGAGCGCATCCTTGAGGCTTTTGCTGCCGGAATCGACGGCAGTGACCTTGGCGCCCAGCAACTTCATGCGGAAGACGTTGAGGGCCTGACGTTCGACGTCGACACTGCCCATGAAAACATGGCATTCGCGCTTGAATAAAGCCGCCATCGTGGCGGTCGCAACGCCGTGCTGACCCGCGCCAGTCTCGGCGGTGATACGCGATTTGTTCATCCGCTTGGCGAGCAAAGCCTGGCCCAGCGTATTATTCACCTTGTGCGCGCCGGTATGACAAAGGTCTTCGCGCTTCAAGTAAATCTTCGCGCCACCGAGTTGAGCGGTGAGGTTGGCGCAATGGAAAAGCGGGGTAGGGCGGCCGACATATTCGCGCGAATAGCGTTTCAGTTCGTCGCGGAAGGCGGGATCGCGTCGCGCTTCCTTGTAGGCCTTTTCCAGTTCGAACAGCGCGGGCATCAGAGTCTCCGCGACGTAGCGACCGCCAAACTCGCCGAAGTGTCCGCGGCTATCGGGCAGATTTTGCATTGAGAATAAAGCTCCTGAGCTTGGACGGATCCTTGATTCCGGGCGCCGCTTCGATTCCGCTGGCGACATCGACCGCATAGGGCCGCAGCGCCACGGCTTCGCCGACGTTATCCGGGTTGAGGCCGCCCGAGATGAAGATGCGGCTTAGTTCGAGGCCTTTCAAGCCGTCGAGCGAACGCGATTGTCCCGATCCTCCGAATAGTTCCGGATGAAATGTATCGAGCAGCACGTAGTCGGCCGTCGATGGCGCGACGCTCTCCCGTGGCGATTCGTCCTTGATGCGCAGGGCGCGAATCACCTTCACCGGCCAGCCGGCGAGCGCCTCTTCGTCCTCGTTACCGTGAAATTGCAGCAGGTCGAGACCCAGCGTGCCCATCCGTTCGGCGATATATTCGCGATCGGCATTGACGAAGATGCCCACGACTTCGCATCGCCGGCCAACTGCGCGGCAGATCTCCAACGCACGTTCGATCGTAAGTGATCGCGGACTCGGCGGGTAAAAATTCAAACCGATCATGTCGGCGCCCAGCGCGACCGCGGCGAGCGCGTCCTCGACTCGGGTTATTCCGCAGATTTTGACCCGTACGTTCATTTGCCGCGACGCGCCTCGAGGGTTTCAAGTGCACTGGCGAGGGCAGACAAGGAGCCTCGCGGGTCGCCGGCCTTGAGCAAACTCTCGCCGATCAGAAAGGCGCGCGCGCCCGCCTCAAAAAGGCGACGGATATGCGCCGGCGTTTCGATTCCGCTCTCCGAAACGATTAACGCGTCGCCATTGTAGCCCGCGAGCAACTCCTCGGTGGTCGCGATATCGGTTTTGAAGCTGTGGAGGTCGCGGTTATTGATACCGACCAGCTTCGCCCGGAGGCGTTGAGCGCGGTCGAACTCGTCACGATTGTGCACTTCCACCAGCGCAGCCAGCCCGAGTTCGGCGGCGAGGGCGCTGAGCGACGCCAAGTCAGCGTCCGTGAGCATCGCGACGATCAGCAGGATACAATCGGCGCCGGCCGCGCGTGCTTCGTAGAGCTGATATGGATCGAAAATGAAATCCTTGCGCAATAGAGGGAGGTCGACCGCCGCGCGCACCGTCCGCAAGTCTGCGAGAGAACCCTTGAAGTGGCGGTCGGTGAGCACCGAAATCGCCGCGGCGCCGGCGACCTTGTAGTCTCGCGCCACCGCGACGGGATCGAGGCCCGGCAGAATGTCACCCTTGCTCGGCGAGGCGCGCTTCACCTCGGCGATAATCGCAGGTCGTCGCGATCGCAACGCATCGATGAAAGGCCGCGCAGGCGGAGCGTTCCGTGCCAGTTCGATCACTGTTTCCAGCGGCACGGCGACGCGTTGCTGATCCAGTTCAACGCGCTTCGCCGCAAAAATCGTATCGAGTATCGAAGCCATGATAGTTACTTGGTGCTCTTAAGAGGGCACGCCTTCCATACTTGCCAGACGCATCTTTTCGACCGTCTCGAGCGCGCGACCCGAATCCAAAATCTCGTGCGCGAGTTCGACTCCCTGGGCGAGTGTCTCGACGCCGCCGCCGACATAAATCGCAGCGCCGCCGTTGAGCGCGAGCACATCATGCGCCGGGCCGGGATCGCCACCAAGTGCATGGCGCAGAAGCTGCGTCGCCTCCTTGATGTCTGCGGTCAGAAACTCGGCCGCGCTGGCAGGTTTGAGGCCAAAGGTCTCGGGTGTTATTTCGAATTCCCGCAGTTTGCCTTCGCGCACTTCCACCACCGTGGTCGATGTCCCAAGCGAGATCTCATCCAAACCGTCGTTGCCGTGTACAACCATTGCGCGCTCGACGTCGAGCGCGGCGAGTGCGTCGGCCACCGGACGCAAGAGCTTCGGCTCCGCGACGCCGAGTAGCTGGCGACGCGGCCGGGCGGGATTTGCCATCGGCGCCATCAGGTTGAACACGGTGCGAATCCCCAGCGTTCGGCGCAGGACCGCCAGGCGCGCGAGCACCGTATGATAGGCCGGCGCAAACACGAAGCAGATATTGGCCTGCTTGAGGCATCGCTCGAGCCCGATCGGATCCAATTCGATTCTGATACCCAAATGCTCGAGCACGTCCGCGGCGCCGACTCGTCCGCTGACCGCGCGATTTCCATGCTTGGCCACGGGCACACCGGCCGCCGCCGCAATCAGCGCCGCCCCGGTCGAGATGTTGAAAGTGCCGGCGCCATCGCCTCCCGTCCCGGCGGTATCGAGGATATTACCCCGATTAAGACTGACGGGCCGGGCGCGCCTTCGCATCGCGCGGACTCCGCCGCTGAGTTCCGCGGCAGACTCACCCTTCATCTTTAAGGCCACCAGAAAACCCGCAACCAGAGCGTCGGGCGCGACGTCGTCGAGAATCTCTCCCATGATGCTTTCGGCTTCCACCGCATCGAGCGAGCGCCCCTTGATCACCGCCTCGAAGGCCTCTCGCAAGTTGATCACGCGCTCACCCTCGCGAGGAAATTGCGCAAAAGATCTTTGCCTTGCGGCGTGCCGATCGATTCGGGATGAAACTGCACGCCCTCAACGTCGAGCGTTTTATGGCGTAGTCCCATGATCTCACCTTCCGCCGTGCGCGCGCTCACCGCGAGACAGTCGGGGATCGATTTCGCGTCGACCAACAGCGAATGGTAGCGCATCGCTTCGAACGGATTCTCGAGCCCGGCGAAAATCGTCTTACCGTCGTGGATTATCGGCGAAGTCTTGCCGTGCATCAGGCGATCGGCGCGCACCACCGGACCACCGAAGGCCGCGCTGATGCATTGATGACCCAGGCATACGCCGAGCATGGGGATTTCGCCGGCCATTTCGCGCAGGATTGTAACAGAAATGCCGGCTTCGGCCGGAGTGCAGGGCCCCGGAGAAACCACGATAGCGTTCGCCTCGAGGGCGCGCGCGCCATCCACGTCGATAGCGTCGTTGCGTCGAATCGTTACCTCGGCGCCGAGTTCACCCAGGTATTGCACCAGGTTGTAGGTGAACGAGTCGTAGTTGTCGATCATCAGGATTCGTGTGCTCATCGGAACGTCCCCGCCTGACCGGCGGCTTCGAACTCCCGCGCGGCGCCGAGTGCGCGGAACATCGCACGCGCCTTGTTGCACGACTCCTCATATTCCGCGGCGGGATCCGAATCGGCGACCACGCCGCCGCCCGCCTGGATATACACCCGGTTACCCTTGGCCAGGAGCGTGCGCAAAGCGATCGCCGTGTCGGTGTTGCCGGTGTAACTAAAGTACCCGACCGCGCCCGCGTAGACGCCGCGCCGCACGCGTTCGAGTTCGTCGATGATCTCCATCGCGCGGATCTTGGGCGCGCCTGAGACCGTGCCCTGGGGGAAGGTCGCGCGAAACGCGTCGAAGGCGTCCATCCCGTCGTTCAATTCACCGACCACGTTCGAGACGATATGCATGACATGGGAGTAACGCTCGACCGTCATCAACTCGCTGACCTTGACCGATCCGATTTTGGCGACGCGACCGACGTCGTTGCGCCCGAGATCGACCAGCATGATGTGCTCGGCGCGTTCCTTGGGATCGGCCAACAGTTCGCGCTCGAGCGCCAGATCCTCGGCTTCGGAAGCGCCGCGCCGGCGCGTCCCCGCGATCGGACGCAGCGTAATCTGCCGATCCTCCACGCGCACCATCGTTTCCGGTGAGGCGCCGACCAGGGTGTGATCGCCGAGCCGCAAGTAGAACATGTAGGGCGACGGATTGATCGTGCGCAGGCTGCGGTAGAGGTTAAACGGATGCGCCGGGAGGGGTGCCTCGAAGCGTTGCGACGGGACGACCTGGATAATGTCGCCGGCGGCGATATATTCCTTCGCCGCGTCCACCATCGCCATGTAACCCTCTGGCGTTTCGTTGGAGGTGATGCGCAAATCGGACGAAGCTAGCGCCGCCGACGGTTCGAGGCATGGCGGTACGGCGGCTTCACGCAGACGCTCGATCATCTGGTCGATCTTCATTTGCGCGCTCGCGTATGCGGTGCGCGTCGACGGGAACTCCTCTATCGGCACGCTCGCGATAATCTTGAGGGTCTGCCGCACATTGTCGAAGACCAGCACCGTGTCGGTGAACATCATGTAGATTTCCGGCACCGCGAGATCGTCCTGCACACTGGCCGGTATTCGCGGCTCGAACTGACGCACGATATCATAGGCGAGGAAGCCGACTGCGCCGCCGAAAAATCGAGGTAGTTCGGGCAATTGCGGCGCGCGAAACGCCTTCACCTGGCGGCGCAGCTCTTCGAAGGGATCATCGACCGCGCGCAATTCGACGGCTCGTCCGGGACGAATCAGCTCGACCCGCTTCGCGCGGGCCTTTATTACCAGCGCGGGTTCGGTGCCCAGGAAGGTGTAACGCCCCCATTTTTCGCCGCCGCGGACACTTTCGAGGAGGAAAGAGTAATCGCCTCGCCCAACCTTCAGGAACGCCGAGACCGGCGTTTCGAGGTCGGCCGCGATTTCACGCGCGACCGGAATCAGGTTGAACCCTTTGCCGGCGAGCGCCTCGAACTCGGCCTCTCCCGGAGTCAATGTCGCCATCTTAACCTCCAAGCCCTCCGAAACCGCGCCTCACCAGTTCCGCCCTTCGCATAAAACAAAAGGGCCGCAGGAACTGGTCGCCTGCGGCCCTTGTATAGTTCGGTCTTGTCTAAACGATTACAAAACCGGAGCGCAGGCAACCGCCGCAACGCGCCAGCGCCAGTTCGCCCAAGCCTTTCCGTTGATGCAATCGATCATTGCTGCTCAAATTAGCCAGCAGCACGGGGAATTGTCAATGGTGTTTCGTTCCCGCATCTGCGATTGACCGTCAATTCGACCTTTGCGCGGTCGATTGCGCCGAGCTTTGCGGCTGTGCGGCTTGCGCCGGACGTGGAGCGCCATACGCGCTGTTGTACTTCTGTCGCAACTGCGCCTCGGCTGCGGACGCCTCCTCCTGGCTCGCGTATGGTCCAATTTCGACCCTGTACCAGGTTTGTCCGGCAATCTGGGTGGGAATCAGGTGCGACTGATAGCCCAACTCCCCGAGCCGCTTCATCATGGCGTTGCCGCCGTTCAGATCCATCGCGGCGCGAATCTGGATATTGTAAGGCTTGTGCCGTCCTGGACGCGCCGGGACGGGCGCCGCGCTGGCGGAGTTCTCGTCAGCCGGGTTGGCATTAGCTGTGTCGGACGGTGCGCCAACGGAGGGCGACGCGGTTGCGGCTGGTGATTCGGTCCGAGCCATCGTATCGGATCTGCTCGGTGCGCCACTGCCGAGATTCTTTTCCTCGATCCCGCTGCTCGAATCGTCGGGTTGGTCAGACGAGTTTGCCGCCTCGGATGGGGAAGTCGCGCCCGCTGCACTTTCGACCGGTACCGGCGTCGCCGCCGAGGCTTCGGCATTGCTTTGCGCCGCCGCCGGTGGCGATTGCACCGGATAGGCCGTGGCGACCTGTGCGGTGGTTACCTGGCTCTCACGTCCAACGTCGTAACCCGCGAACATCCCTAGAAAGAAGACCGCGCCTGATAACAGCGCGAGAGCTACACCGATTGCGGCGATGCCGCCGCCTCCAATTTCGAAGCGCATGCGCCTGACACCTCACATTCGATCGGGGGCGCTCACACCGAGCAGCCCCAGGCCCCCCGCGATCGCGTTCTTCAGCACCGCCGCCAGAAACAGCCGCGCGAGACTCAGCTCGCGCCGCTCCGGGTCGATTATACGATTGACCGGCTTATTGTAGTAGCGATGGAAATCACCGGCGAGTTCGAGCAAATAGAACGGGATTCGATGCGGTTCGAGGGTTTCGATCGCGCCGGCCACGATCTGAGGAATTCCCACCGCCTTTTTCGCCAGCGTCAGCTCCTCTTCAGCGAGCAGGGTAAGGTCGGTCGCGCCGGCATCCGTCGGCAGATCGAGTCCGGCCTTCTCCGCTTCACGAAAAACGCTGGCCAACCTGCGCATGCGCATACTGCACGTAGAATACCGGGTTCTCCGGCGCCTGCCGTTTCGCCAGGTCGAGGTCGAAATCCAGATGGCTGTCGTGTTTGCGGAACAGGAAGAAGAAACGCACGACGTCCGCACCTACCTCGTCGACCAACTCATCGAGCGTGACGTAGGTGGCCTTGCGCGTCGACATTTTCACCTTTTCGCCGCCGCGCGTCAGCGTCACGAACTGGTAGATTATCGCGCGGATCGGCGCGGTATCGTAACCGAGCGCTCGCACCGCCGCGATCACTCCCTCGTGCTCCGCGATATGATCCGCCCCGAACACGTCGATTATCGAATCAAAGCCGCGTTTGAGCTTGTCGATATGGTAGGCGATATCGGGTGAGCGATAGGTCGGCTCGCCGGTGGATCGCACCAGGACCACGTCCTTTTCGTTCGGAAGCTTGAGCGCCTTACCCTTGAGCCATACCGCGCCGTCGTATTCCTCGACGAAGCCGCGTTCGCGCAGTCCGTTGATCGCCGCCTCGACGCGACCGTCGCGGATCAGATCGATCTCGTTGGTATAGACGTCGAAGCGGATCCCGAGGCGGTCGCAGCTCTTTGTGATGCCGCCAAAAATCGCCTTAACCGCTGCGTCGACGAAGATTTTCGGATCGGCTCCCTCCGCCAACTTATCGCCGTGCGCCGTCGTCAGGTCGTGCGCGATCTCCGCGATATATTCGCCCTGGTAACCGTCTTCGGGAAGCTCGGCTTGCCGTCCGAGGTCCTGCAGATACCGCGCGCGGACCGACTCGCCGAGTAACTTCATCTGCCGGCCGCCGTCGTTGAAGTAATACTCGCGGGTAACGTTGAAGCCGGCGATCTGGTGCAGTCGGGCGATCGTATCGCCCAGCACCGCGTTGCGCCCGTGACCGACGGTCAAAGGTCCGGTCGGATTGGCGGAAAGGAACTCGACCTGCACCTTCTGGCCATTACCAATCGCCGGTCGAACGAAATTCTCGCCGCCCGCCGCCGCCCGGCGAAGCTCGCCATGCCAGTAGTCGGCGGTCAGCCGAAAGTTGATGAATCCGGGTCCCGCAATCGTGACTTCCTCCACCTGCGGCGGGCGTTCCAGATGCTCTTTTATAACCGCCGCAATCGCACGCGGCGCTTTGCCTTCTGCCTTCGCCAGCGTGAGCGCTACGTTACTCGCGATATCACCATGCGTGGTGTCTTTGGGCGCTTCGACCGCGACCGCCGCCTCGGCGGAGACGAGTTTTCCGGCCGCGTGTGCACGCGCGATCGCGTCGCTCACGAGGGAGAGAATCAAATCTTTCATCGCAGATGCCTAATCGTGCCAGATAGCGCGCGCGTGGGGTAGTAGCACGACTGATACATGCGCTGCCCCTGTGAATATCTTTCGTGGTAGACACGGAGTGACGAGCGGCTGCGGGCAATCCAGGTTAAGCCCGCCAGCACCGCGGGAGCATAGACCATGAAATTTATCCTTCACCTTGGACCCGTTATCCCTGCCACCATGGAAGAGCGTGAGCGCCTCCGCCCAATCGCGCATCGCACCGACCGCACACAGCAGATGCTCGGAGAGATGGTCGAATTGGCGCAACTGGCGGAACAGAGCGGCTTCGAGATTTTGACCTTTTCGGAACATCACTTCTTCACCGATGGATTGATCGCCGGCGCTAATCCGACACCGCATACTCTCCATCTTGCCGCCAACACGAAAAGGATAAAAATCGGCCCGCTCGGCTACGTCCTGCCGACCTGGGATCCAATCCGTCTCGCGACCGACGTCGCCTGGGCCGACCAGATCACCCGCGGTCGCGCCGTCGCCGGTTTCGCCCGCGGCGTCTTCCCGCGATGGGTCAACGTGCTGGGACAGCGCTACGGCGTGGAGCCCTCGGTGCAGGGCGGCGATGCCGAACTGCACAATCGGGAGGTCTCGCAGGAACTCTTCGAGGTCATCAAGGCCTGCTGGAAGGACGAAGCCTTCTCGTTCAAGGGCAAGTACTACCAGGTGCCGACGCCCGCTGAAGGTGTGCCCTGGCCGGCGGCCGACGTCGCGATGCGCTACGGCGCCCCCGGAGAGGTCGATGGCAACGGCTTGGTGCGCAAAATTTCCGTCGTGCCCAAACCATTCAGAAGCCCCATCCGCTCCTGTTGCAGGCGATGACGTTGACTCGCGAGACGATCGGCTGGACCGCGCGCGAAGGTATCGTGCCGATGATCTTTCTCCCCTTCCCGGAGGTTGCCGTTCAGGGCGCCGAGTTCTATCGCCAGGAAGCGGAAAAGGCCGGCCGCCATCTCCGCCTGGGAGAGAGCGTTGGCCTCGCGCGCGTCATTTCGATCGGCCCCACCCGCGAACGTGCGATGGCTTTGGCGGAACAGGGCATCATGGGTTTGCTCGCGCTCTACCATTCGCGCTTCTACCCGAATATCCCGACCAGTATCGAGCCGGTGATGAAGGCCGGCATCGCCTTCGTCGGCACTCTCGACGATGTCCGTCGCCAGTTGGACGCGGTCCGCGCGCAACTCGACCCCGAGTATTTCCTGGTATTTTGCGACCAGGGGCTGTTGCCGTTGGCCGAGGTGAAAAACCAGGTGGAGTTGTTCGCCAAGCTGATACCGGAGTTTTGCACGCCCGCGTCAAACAGTATCGCTAACGGCCAGACTCGAGCCGATCTTGCCTGATCGGTCGCGCCACTTCGCTGAACGCGCGCTCTGATTCGGTGATCGATCGGTACGGTTCGTAAGAGGACTGCCAAAATGGAACTCGAACTCGAGAGCAAAGTTGCGATCGTGACCGGTGGAAGCAAAGGCATCGGTCGTGCGACCGCGCTGGGACTGATCCACGAAGGCGCCTCCGTCCTCGTCTGCGCGCGCGGCCAGGAGGCGCTCGATGAAACGGTCGCCGCGGTCGGTCATGGCGCGCGTGAACGGATCGATGCGATCGCGGCCGACCTCACCGATCCCGCCGCGATTAAGCGAGTCGTCGCCCATTGTCGTCAGCGCTTCGGCCATGTCGATATCCTGGTGAACAATGCCGGTAGCGCGCGTCCCGGCGAGTTCCTGAAATTGACCGACGCGGCCTGGCTCGAGGACTGGACGCTCAAATTTTTCGGCTACGTTCGCATGGCGCGCGAGGTGCTCCCGCTGATGGAGCGCGACCGCGGCGCGGTGATCGTCAACGTCATCGGCGCGGCTGCCCTCAATCCACGCGGCAGTTACACTATCGGCGGCGCCGCCAACGCCGCGCTCAATCATTTCACCAAGGCGCTCGCCGATGAGAGTGCGCAGTTCGGGGTGCGCGTGGTCGGGATCAATCCGGGTCCGATTCTGACCGATCGGCTGCTCAAGATGCGTGGCGGGCTGTCGCCTTCAAGCGCGAATCAGGCCGACGACGAGGCCTTGCGTCGCATGACCCCGCTGGGGCGCGTCGGCCGGCCCGAGGAGGTCGCCGATCTGGTGATGTTCCTCGTCTCCGCGCGGGCGGCCTTTATCCACGGCGCCAACGTCACCATCGACGGCGGCTTGACCAAGGGCTTGATGGGCTAGCTGTCGCGTTTGAACCATTCGGCCGCGCGAGCCAGGGTCGGATAGCCCGATCCGATCTGGATCAAGACTCCGTGACTCGATCGCGGCGACAGAAATGCCTCGTAGGAATCGGGCGCAAACTCCCGCTCCTGCGCGACTTTGATCCCGGCGCGTTTCATCTCGGCGATTCGTTCCTTTGAATCGGGCACATCGAGCGTCAGGTGATGCACGCCTTCGCCGCGTTTCTCGAGGAATCCATGCAGGAACGATTTCTCGCCGAGCGGTTCGAGCAACTCGAGAATCATCCCGTTGAAATCGAACTCCGCGATGGTGTAGCCCGCCTCGGGATTCTTGTGCTCGTAGAGAAAACTCGCCCCGAGAGTTTCCTCGAAGAACTTGCGCGCCTCCGCGATACTCTTAACCGCGATTCCGATATGGTCGAGTCTTCCGATCGGTTTGCTTGCCATGCGACACCTTCTTCCCGCTTATCAGATCCTCATGCCGATGCCGCATAATCAAGGCGGAGGACCGAAAAACGACGAATCGGGCCGCTCCGTTATGGTTGCGGCGATCCGATACTTGCCTGCCCTCGGGCAAAGTTCTTTGAACGGACCCATGCCGGAAGCTTCGCCCAGCGCAACTGTGGAAAATGCCGCCGATCGCCAAGGTCTACGAGGCCCTCGGCGCAATCGGCGACAACCGCGTCCACCTCGTCGACGCGCAACACGCTTCGGTGACCTCCTCGGACGGCACGCAACCTGCCCGGTCGAGAATTCCGCGGACCATCGCGAAATCTCCTCCAACGATAACGCTTCGTACTGGCAGGGCTATCTCGGCTACCCAGCGATCGCGGTGATGATCGCGCGCGGTCTCCTCGAGGCGCGCGCCGAGGTCGTCAAGGCCTTAACCGGGATCCAATGGAAGAAGCTCAACACCCTTTTCCGTAACGACTACGAACGCACGATCGCGGAAGTGAATCTCCAACTCGAGGGGCAGGGCTTCGATCCCGCGGTCATCCAGGCGGAGGCCGACGCAGTTCTCGTTGCCTTGAAGCGCTACGCTCCCCGGCGCGGATCGCGCACGCGGCCGCCTCGCGGCAAATGATCAAAGTGGACGAACGTGAAAGTGGCGAGGGATCGATAGGCTCAATACGAATGGTTCGCGCGCCAGGTCCCTTCTTCGAATTGTGAGGCCCCGGTGTAGCATGAATAACCGCCGAGCACCGCGTTGTCGTTCACACGACCGTTAAAGCGGCACGACGTTCCGTCATTCATCATCACCCTCATCGACAGAAGCTGGCCGTTCATTCCGGCATCTACCACCTTGCCGGTCTCGTTCATGTGATAACAGTTCATGTTCCCGTAAGCGCATTGGTAGTAGCCGCCGACCTTGGAATCCGGGCCTCCCACCAGCGTTATCTTAACCAGCTGTTGGGCGTTGCAGCGGTTGGGCAAACTTTGCATGCCGCAGCTCGCCAGCGTCGTTCCTCCCAGACCCCCAGGATCGGATCGTCAGTCTTGGCGCCGGCATTGTCGGATCCGGCGGCGGCGGCCGGCGCTGAAAAATTCCCGCGGATATGGCGGGCTCGCGCTGCATCCCGCAACCGCAAAGGTCAGAATCAGAACTAGTTTGGCCGGCAGACGAAATTTTCGCGATTGCAATAGCATTTCGCGAGAAATCTATAATCGGTGACTAATCCCGTCAATGCCGATTCTCTAGTCACGATGCGATTCGCCGTTGCTAGTGGCCGTCGAGATTTCGATAAATAGGTACTTCCGAACTCGTCAGGCGTCGACGCGCCAACAGTTCGGCGTTGATGCGCCGTCCCGACGCACTAGTAGCTGCGCTGGGTGCGGAAACGTCCCTGCTCGAACAACCCCGTAGTCATACACGAGTAACGACCGTCGAGGCGGTCGCCGGCCGGAATTCCAGTGAAGTAACACATCGAACCGTCCTCGAGCATCACCCTCATCATCAGCCGCCGTCCCTCCATGTTGCCGTTCTTGATCACCCCGGTCATGGCAAGGTTGCGGCAGTTCTGATTTCCATACGCGCATCGATAGTAGCCGCTGACCTTGCTGCCTTCCTGGAACATCGTCAGCGTAATATTCTGCGTCGCTTCGCAACGGCCCATATCCGAAATCTCAACGCCCATGCAGTCCGCGACGCTGGTCCCTTCCCAAGGCCGGTTATCCCCGCATGGTCGTTCGCTTCGGGCGCGGCGGGAGCGGTTCGGAAGCAGGCCGTCGCCGATTCGACCTTGGCAGCCTGCTGCTGTGCGGCGCAGCCGGACATGAATAGAAACGAGGCGATACAGAGCCATCGCGCCACGGGACTTATCATGACGATCTCCCTTCCCGAGCGGCTGCGGAGTAATCGAATCTAGGGTCGCCAATATGCGCAGTCAATATAAAATCGTTCGCGCGAATTTCACGCCGGCGAATCGTCGTCGCCGTCGTGCTTGAGGCAGAGAAAAAAAGAAATGAGAGGCAGGCGCGAGCGTTCAAGACTTACGCGCGACGATCGCAACAAAAGTGCGAAAAGAATTTTTGCAACCGCAACTGAATCGCGCCGCGTGTCGCAGAATCGGACGGATTCGGATCAGGCGCCCGCTGCCGCGATTTGCGACCCGCTCTTCTTCTCATAACGCGCGATGAAATGCGGCCGGCGCCAGGCGATAAAGGCAGGCAGGATCAAGCATCCCGCGATCATGTTGGTGCCCATCAGAAAGATCAGCAGCACGCTCATCTCGTTGTGGAACAGCAGCGGCGAGAAAGCCCACGGCAGGATGCCACCCACCATCACGGCAAAAGTGCTGAACACGGCGGCGCCGGTAGTGCTGAGCGCCGTGGTGATAGCGTTTTCGACCGTCGCCCCTCCGATCACTTCGTCCTGGATGCGGGCGACGATGTAGATTCCATAGTCGATGCCCAGACCGATGCCGAGCGAAATCACCGGAATGGTATCGATCGTGAGGCCGATACCGCGCGCATTCATGTAAATAAATGCGCCAAAGTTCGCCATCACGGCCGAAACGATAAAGAGCGCGCCGGCAACGGGAGATCTGAACGCAAAGGTGCAGCACAGGTAAATCACCACCAACACGAAGGTGATGTTGATGAGGTCGAGCCGGTAAAGGACGTCATTGGCGGCCAGATAAAGACCCGAATCGCCGCCCAGAAAATGCACCTTGACATGGCTCAGCTCGGGGTTAGGGGTGACGTGCGTCTGACGAAGTCGCTGCATTTGCTCCCTGACCCGGTTCAGCCGGTCATAAGTATGGTCCGAGAAATAATCTGATACAGGCGCTGGTCATCTTGGGACTATGGGCGAAAAAGCGCTCAATTTCGCCCGGTGCGGTGCCGCCCAGGAACATGTACCACAGGGCACCGGCCAGTTTGACGCTGGCGGGGACATTGCGGTACTTCGGAAGCCGTTGTGGAACATCATGTCGATCGGCTGGATCCCGAGATTGGCGAAGACACCACGCCCAGTACGTCGCCGCGGCCCACCAGATAGTCGCTCATGATCGCCGTCCATCCGCAGGTAGTTCGGGCGCGATAGTCCGGATTGGACGTCCGGAAAATCGGGCGTGCTCAGAACCACCCAACCCTCGTCGGTGGGCAAGTACGTGAAGATCACCGCCATATCCTGATTGACCTTGGAGTCGGGTTTGTACAACGGCGTACCCGGCTGTTTGTAACCGATACGGGCGTGCTGCCCGGAAACAATTCCCCAGAAAATGAAGATCCGCCGCCGCCAGCAAACGCGCGAGGAGTCCCGGCGTAACGGGATGCTCACCAGCCAGTACACGAAAGCGTGAAAGGGGTGCGGCGGGCATCCGCGCACTCGCGTGTCACCAACGCGGCGCTGCCGAACCGCGGGCGCGGCAGGTAGCTCATGAAGATCGGCTGAAAGACGAACACCATGGTCAGGCTGCCAGGCCAGCCACACCGCGCCGCCCAGGCCGATTTCTTTCAGTACCGGAATCCCGCCAAACGAGATAAAGATGATGCCGGCGATATCGGCGAGGATCGACAGCAACCCCGGCGGCAACATCACGTCCGTGGTGGTGATGCAGGCAAGAAGCTTGTCATCGAGCCGATCGAGTTCGTCGTAGTACCGGCCCTGCCACTGGATACCATGGCTGAAGTCCCGCGCCGTCAGAATGAAGGGATAACCAGCATCACGGGGTCGAAGTTGTAGCCCATCAGGCTCATGAAGCCGAGACCCCAAATCGCCGAGAACGATCCGGTCAGGATGGGCGCCCACCAACTGCTGCGCTGGCCCAAACTCAGATAAAGAATGACAGCATCAGAGCGATAGAGATAAAGAAGATCAGCGTGATACGCGGCAGGTAGTAGTAGCCCCATCCGGAAACCACCGGCAGCCCTGCCACAAAATCTCGGTGTTATCGTCGGAATATTTTTGACATATTCTGCAGCCCTCGAAGAGCGCCTTGTAGTCGAGCTCTGTCCTCGACAAAGCTGGCGGCACCACCGCGCCCTTGTCGTCGTTGATAAACGGCGGTGACGGCTCGCGATGGGCGTCCACGATTTTGCTTCGAGCGTATCGAGTATGCTCCTGCGTCTCGGGAACGAGCGGATACATGAAGATTGTCGAAATCAGCGCGCCGGGAACCGCACGCGCATAGAAGTTGACCCGATAGGAGGCCAGCGAGAAGATCTCGTTATGGTCCACCCCGGGCAGGATGTTCACCTCGAGCGTGATGTCCTGGATTTTGTGCAGGGTCTTGGGGTTGTAGATATCGCCGTGCTTGAGCCGCAGCATAGCAGCAGCGTCTGCGCGCCGCCGTAGTGGTATTGGAACTCGCGGTAAAGGAGCGTGTCCTCATGGTTGGCGGGGAAGAAGTTCTCGAACTTCGTGGCAATCTGCACCCGCGCCGCCCAGTAGCCCATGAACACGGTGATTGCGATCAGGGTAAGCCCGATCAGGGCGCGGTACTGCAGGATGTATCGGCCGAGCCCCCACGGCTCCTTGCTGCTGGCGTTCGCCATTAATTATGTCTCCGCTGTCCCCGATTAGAAGGCGGCGGCAAAAGCCCCATGTCCCCAAGGTTCCGGCCGCTCGCGACTTCTCGATAGGGGGCAGACTTGCCTACCATCCCCGATGTCATAGGGCAAGCAAAATTTCGGACGATGGGCGCGATTGCCACAGCTGCCAGACTCCGGCTACATTTCCGCGCTATAAGGTGCAGATCGCGCCTGCGGAGGGACGGCCGATGGACGTGATGCAAGGAAAGCGTCAGCTCAACGCGCTCTTCGAACGACTCGACCGCAACGGCCGGACCCTCAAGCATAATCCGACCATCGATGCGATCGAGAGCGGCCGCCTGAGCAGGGACCAACTGCGCCATTGGGCGACCCAGCTCTATATCGGGAACAAGGGTCATAACGCCAACATTCTCGGACTGATCTACGCGAAGTGCGATAACTTCGCCGCCCGCAAGGCGATTATCGAGAACCTCAACGAGGAGGAACTCGGGCGTCAATCCGGGGTGATGCGCTCCCATATGGAGCTCTATCTCGAATTCGGCGAGGCCCTCGGCATCCCCCGCGACCAGTTGCTGCATTCGCAGATGTCGCCGGACGCCACTGCCATGGTGCATTGGATGTATTGGCTGGCCGATTCCAAACCCTGGTACACCACGCTCGCTGGGATCAGCCTCGGTTCCGAATTGCACAACCCGGACGCCTATCCGCGGGTGATCGATGGCCTCCGACGCCATTATGGTCTCGACGAGGAGGCAGTGCGTTTTTTCTCGGTTCACGTAGAGGTCGACAAGGACCATGGCGACAGCAGTGCGTTTTCCATCTTCAGTGCGATCCCGGAAGGCGCGGCCACCGAGGCGCTCTGGGCGGTAGAAACGCATATCGAATTGATGCGACGTCTATGGGCCGACGTGAACCCGCCCGGCGCATGACGCCGGCAATGCGGAACTCGTCCTTCGGCTGTGCGGCTCAATGTCCCGCCGGAGCGCTCGAACCCGCGCGCGGCTTGCGCATGACGAATGCGAGCGGGCTCAAAAAGAAGAATATGTAAGCGATGATGCGGAAATCATCGATAAAGGCCATCACCGACGCCTGCCGTTGCACCTCCTGGTAGACCATCCCGAGCATCGGCGCGTCACCGTGGCGCGTCAGGTTCTGGATCGCCCCGGAAGCTCCCGGGAAAGCATGCCGCCAGATGCCGAAGCTGAAGGGATCGACGCGCGCCGCCAGATAACTCTGATGAATCTGCGAATCGCTCGACAGCATCGCGATTAGCACCGCGATCCCGATGCTACCGCCGATGGTGCGGACCATGTTGAAAAGCCCCGACGCCGTTCCCATGTCTTCCTTGGGGACGGCCCCGAGACTGAGCGTCGTCATCGGGATGAAGATCAGGCCGGAACCGATACCGCGCAGAATTCCCGGGATGGCGATGCTCTCGAAGTCGATCTGTTCGTAAAAATGCGCCATGTCCCAACTGCCGATTCCCGCGAGGATGCAACCGAAGGCGACCATCACACGAGGATCGAACTTGTTGAACAAGCGGCCCGCCAGCACGATCGACAGGAACGTGCCGAAACTCTGAATCGATAGCACCATGCCGGCCAGCAGCGGCGTGTAGCCGGCAATCTGCTGACAATAGAGCGGAATCAGGATGTAGGTGCCGTACATCCCGAACATGACGATGGTGGTGAACAGGGTGCCGACGGCGAAGGTACGGTTGTTGAGCACGCGCAAATTGACAATCGGCTCGCGCGTCCACAGCTCCTGCAGGATGAATGCCGCCAGTCCGGCACTGCCGACCAGCAACAGGACTATGACCAGGTGCGAACTGAACCAGTCGAGGCGCTCGCCCTTGTCGAGCATCACCTGCAGAGCGCCGATGCCGAGGATGAGGTAACTCAGTCCCCACCAATCAATCGCGTTGATTTTGCGGCGGATGTAGGCGGGATCATGGACGAAAACCGTAATCATGATCGACGCCATCACGCCAATCGGGACATTGATGTAAAAAATCCATCGCCAACTGTAATTGTCGGTGATCCAGCCGCCGAGGATGGGACCCATAACCGGGCCGAGCATCATCCCCAGCCCCCACACCGACATCGCCACTGCCTGCTCTTCAGGCGGGAAAGTCTCCATCAAAATCGCCTGCGACATCGGCATCATCGCGCCGCCGCCCAGACCCTGCAGGATGCGGAAGAAGACGAGGGTCTGCAGGTTCGGCGACGCGCCGGCCATCAGCGAGCTGCCGACGAAGAGCAGAATCGAAAAGGTGAAGAAACGCTTGCGGCCGAAGTAGGCGCCGCACCATCCGGTGAGCGGAATGACGATCGCGTTGGCGATGATATACGAGGTCAGGACCCATGCCGCTTCGTCGACCCCCGCCGAGAGGCTGCCGCGGATATGAAGGAGCGCCACGTTGGCGATCGTGGTATCGAGCACCTCCATGATAGTCGCCATCATGACCGCGACGGCGATCAGCCATTTATTGGAGGGCGCGCGATGTACCGGTGGGGCGGAGCTCTGTGACGGTGCGGCAGCCATCGCAGCTCAGGTGGTCCCCCGGGTTTTCGCGCGGCCCAGCGGACCCTTACGCATATTTACCCTCGCGTCCCGAAGTTTCAGGCGCGTTAGCACTACAAACTGCACATGAGTCAGGCGTGATGCAAGCTAAACGCTGGGAAGTGGTCAATTGCGAAGATTAACCTGTAGTTGGGAGAGAAAAGTCATCTATCCCGGAAATGAGCAGAACTTTGACCGCGGAAGACATGACTTAGATTCCGGCAGGGCGAAAGTAGACCATTCCTTCCATAAGGCGGCGCGCGGTCCGGTAAACGGTCGCGTGTTCGGCGCGATAGACGCCGTTTTCGTGTCGGATAGAAGCGCCGACCTGGGTCAGGCCGGAGGGTTGAGCGATTCTTACGGGGTCGTCGTTAGATGAGGATTTTCTCGTCACTTTATCGACCAGGGTGCCGGCGATGCGAGCGGCCACCGCCAGGCACATCGCGCCGCGTGAGAGGCACGGCGCGATGCGGTTGTTCCTGGGACATCATTCGCATAGTTACATCGGCGGCGTCAGGGTGAAGAATTTCACCCGCGAGCGTTCGCGCCTCGCGCGGCCCGGTGACCATCGCAACCTTCGGGATGCTGGGTTTGCGCGTGGCTTCTTCGGGGCTCTGGGCGATTCCCATCGCCAGGCTGGCGGCAATTCGTATTGCCTCCAGACGCGCGAGCAGTATGGGATTCGCCTCGATTTCGTCCGGCATTTCGACGCCGGTCATGCCTAGCGCCTGCGCGTCGACGAAGACGCAGGGATTGGCCGCGTCGATTAGCGACGCCTCGATGCTGCCGAGACCCTCAATGTTGAGCTGATCGAGTGGCCGGCCGGTCGGCAATAACTTGCCGGTGCCGCCCCCGGGATCGAGAAAATCGAGGCGCACCGGCGCGCCGCTGCCGGCGACTCCCGGAAGCACGAAATCGCCGTCGACGGCGGCGAAACCACCGTCCATCGCAAAGCGCGCGACGATGATCTTGCTGGTATTGGTGTTGTGGATCCGCACGGTGCATGGTCGCCGTCGGCCGCGACGATACCCTCGTCGACCGCGTACGGCCCGACCGCCGAGGACATATTCCCGCAATTCCCGCTGTAATCGACGGCGGCGTTGCGCACCGAGACTTGCGCGAAAGTGTAGTCGACGTCGGCGTCAGAGCGGCTCGGCGGTCCGATCACACAGACTTTGGAGAGCGACGAGATACCGCCGCCCATCCCGTCCAGTTGGCGGCCGTTGGGGTCGGGGCTGCCGATTACTCCAAGGAAGATCGGATCCCAGAGGCGCGATGGGACGGTAAATCGCCCTGACGGAACATGATCGCTTTGCTGGTTCCGCCGCGCATGAAGACTGCGCGCAATTTGAGCTGTTTCATGGCGCAGTCCTTCGAGAATCAATCACTCGCGATCCTGGGCGGCGTTGGCTCCCGCGATGCGGCCGAATACCGCACCAGACATCAGCCCGGATCCGCCAGGGTAGTTACTATGGAAGAGTCCGCCGACCATCTCGCCGCAGGTGTAGAGACCGGGAATAGGCTCCCAGCCGGTGTTAATCACCTGCGCGCGATCGTTTATCTTGAGTCCGCCGAAGGAGAAGGTGATTCCGCCGGTCACGGGCCAGGCCGAAAAAGGCGGCGTATCGAGCTTCTGTGCCCAATTCGACTTCGGCAGTGGAAGCCCTTGGGTCGTCATGCCGTCACGCTCACCCGGATTGAAGGCGCCGTGACCTGCCGCGGCATGTAATCGTCGAGAGTGCGCAGGGCGGTTTCGTGATCGACGTCGAGCAGGCGAACGAGGTCGTCGAGCCGGTCGGCGAGGATCGGCTGACTGGTCGAATAGCGCGGTTCGAGCAGGTTGGTCACCTTGGCATCGAAAATCTGGTAGGCGATTCCACCCGGCTGGTTGAGAATGCTGCCGCCGAACTTGGCATAGGTAAAAAGCGCCTGATCCTCGCCCTCGTTGACGAAGCGCAGGCCCAGCTTGTTGACCATGACGCCGTACAGATACGAAAGGCGATTGGTTTTGTCGGTCAGCTGGCGGTCACCGAATGGAGGAGCCTCGGCGTTGATTGGCGTCGCGTGGCATCCACTCCATTGTCCCCACGGCATCGCGCCGATTTCAAAGGCCATCCGCAGGCCGTCGCCCTGATTGTATTTGGTGCCGCGAACCTTGGCATGATCCAGGGACGGCCGAGGTACTGGGCGCGCCACGCGGCGTTCGCCTCGAAGCCGCCACAGCCGAGCACGACGGCGCGCGAATTCAACTCGTGTATCCCGCTGGAATCGCGAACCACCACGCCGTTGACGCGGCCGTGACCGTCCTGGAGCAGGCGAATGGCCGCGGTGCCGTAGCGAATTTCGACGCCATTGCGTTGCGCCGCCGCCATCCACATGCGCGACAAACCGACGCCCTCGTGGGCGGCTCGCACGATCGCGCCCTTGGGCCATTTGATGACGTTGCCTACGCGGACGGCGCCGAGCGAGATCGCGGGTTCGAAACGGATGCCGTTTTCGGCCATCCAGGCGGCGGTGGCGTAGGAATTCGAAATGAGGATCTCGCCGAGTTGCGGATCGGTGCGGTTGTCGGTCATGCGGCGCAGATCGGACCAGAAGGACTCCATCGGATACGGCTCGATACCTTCGACGAATCCCGGCAGGTCCCGCGCCTTGGGAACGAGACGAAGAAGATCCTCGGTACGATCGAAGGCAATACGCAGGAGACCACCGCTGTAATAGGTATTGCCGCCGCGCATCTCTTCCGGGGCCTTTTCCAGCACCAGGACGCGATCGGCGCCGGCGCTCCGCGCCGAGACGCTGGCCGAGAGCGCGGCATTGCCCGCGCCCGCGATAATTACGTCGAAATCCGCCATTATCCTCTCAATTATTGCCGCTGAAGGCCGGCATCACATATATTCGCGAAGCGCTCGAGTGAACGCACCACGTAATCGTGCGGCTCACCACCCTGCGCCACTTCCAGAATCAAGTAGGTCGCGCCGTAGAATTCCTGCGCCCAGCGTATCCGCTCGATGAGATGGTCGGGAGTGCCGATGAGCAGCACGCGCAAGGCGTCGAGATCTTCGAAGGTCTTGCCGATAAAGGGGCTGGCGACGCCGCGCTGATAGAGCTGGTAAGCGGACGACGTATGCTTCTTGCGGCGGTCAAGCGAGTCGAAGAACTTGTAGTATTGCAGGGCGTAAACGCCGCCGTGGTCGCGTGCTTCCTCGCGAGTATCGCCGCAATACATCTGGAAGACGCCGGAGATTTCGCGCGTCGCCGGGTCAAAGCCGCTCTCGCGCAAGGCGTTGCGATAGAGCCCGATATTCTCGCGAATGCGGTCGGCCGCGGGCACGAAGAAACCGCTGCTCAGGTGAAAGCCCATCCGCCCGGCCCAGACGAAGCTTTCCGGGGTGATCGCGCCGGACGCATAGATGGGAGGGTAGGGCTTCTGGAGCGGTTTGGGAAAGAAGCTGTAGTCGCGAAGTTTCCAGAATTTTCCGTCGAAGGAGAACGGCCCGTCGGCGGTCCAGGCTTTGACAATCAGGTCGGCGCCCTCGCGGTAACGCTCGTGGCTCTGGTCGGGGTCGACGCCGAAAACCTCGTAGGAATAATTGAGAAAGCCGCGACCGATTCCGTAATCGAGCCGTCCTTCGCTCAAAACGTCGAGCATCGCATACTCTTCGGCGAGTCGTACCGGATGATTCAGCGGGATGAGCGAGACGCCGGTGCCGAGTTTGACGCGCTTGGTGCGCGCGGCCGCGGCGGTCGCGATTACCGGCGGCGAGCCGAAGGAATAGCCCGAATAGTGATGTTCACCGAACCAGACCGCGTGATAGCCGAGTTCGTCGGCAAGCTGCGCCTGTTCGAGGATTTGCGCGTAGTAACGCGACGCGGAGCCGTGCAAGTCGGGATAATAATCGGTGTTGTACAACAGCCCGAATTTCATCGTGCAGCTCCTTTGGCAGCAGCCGGAAGAGCGGTTTACCAGGACGCGTCGTGCAGTCGAATATTGCATAAAGGCGCGCCGGCCAGAAAACGCCTTGGCCGTGACGGGTCCCTCGTGCGAGAAAAGAGATCGCGGGCGTGTCTCGGCTATTGGGATGGCACGCGCGATTGCGAGAGGAGCATCGGCAGATGACCTGGCTCGACGACAAGACCTCGACGGTGGCGCCCGGCGTGCGATTGAGCGAACTGTGGCGCGATCCGGGTATCCTCGCGATTCCTGGCGCGCACAATGCGCTCGCGGCGTTGATGGCGAAGAAGGCGGGCTTCAGGGCGATCTATCTTTCCGGAGCGGCCTTGAGCGCCAGCCTTGGACTGGCAGACCTTGGTATCGTCGGCCTCGACGAGCTGTGTTTCTTCACGCGAGCGATCGCGCGTGCGACCGCGATTCCGCTGATCGTCGACGGCGACACCGGTTTCGGCGGAATCCTCAACGTGATGCGCACCGTGCGCGAGTTGGAGGATGCGGGCGCGGCCGCGGTTCAATCGAAGATCAGACGCTACCGAAGAAATGCGGCCATCTTAACGATAAGAATCTCGCCTCGCCGGACGAAATGCGGGCCAGAATACAGGCGGCGGTGCGCGCACGACGTCATCTGCGGATTATCGCGAGAACCGACGCGGTCGCTTCCGAAGGGATCGAGGCGGCATTGCACGTGCGCGGTTTTATCGCGAGGCCGGTGCCGATGCGATTTTTCCCGAGGCATTAACCGACGAAGCGATGTTCCGTCGGTTCGCCATGGAAATCGACGCGCCGCTGCTCGCGAATATGACCGAGTTCGGCCGCACGCCGCAGTTTACGGCGAAACAGTTCGAACAGTTCGGCTTCAAAATGGTGATATGGCCGGTATCCTCGTTGCGGGTCGAGGCGAAGGCGGTCGGAGAACTTTACGGATGCCTCGCGCGCGAGGGCAGCGCCGTCACGATGATCGACAAAATGCAGACGCGGGCGGAGCTGTACGAGACGATTGGCTATCACGATTACGAGGCGCTGGACGCGTCGATCGCGCGCAGTATCGTGCCGGGCGATCGATCAACCAGCGGCAAATGAAGATAGGCGCAGAGGCTTTCATTATGATAGAATCCTTACGGAAGGTAAGGAAATGGCCAGCGCCACCATCACTAGCAAAGGGCAAACCACTATTCCGAAGGCCGTACGTCAGCATTTGAAGCTCAAGGTGGGCGACCGCGTGGAATTCGTTATCGAACGGGACGGTCGAGTCGTACTCATTCCAGCCTCGCTGGACATCGGAGCACTCAACGGAGTTCTGGCGCCGGCGCCGCGTCGAGTCACTCTCGAAGAGATGGATGAAGCGATTCGTGATCAGGCGACGGGCAAGCACGCGAAGAGATGAAGGCGGTCGACACCAACGTGCTGGTTCGGTATCTGGTGGGAGACGATCCGATCCAGTCCAGAAGGGCGGCGAATTTTCTCACCCGTAACTGCTCGGCGACTGATCCATGCATGGTCAACAGGATTGTGCTCTGCGAACTGGTCTGGGTATTGGAGCGCGCGTATGGGTATTCGCGGGAACGGATAGCGGAAGTGTTGGAAGCGCTGCTTCAAGTGCGCCAACTGGTGATCGAAGATCACGATGAAGCGAGCATTGCCTTAACGGAGTTTCGTGATGGCGCCGGCTTCGCCGACGCTTTTATCGGACAAACCAACCGGCGCTCGGGATGCGAATATACGGTCACATTCGACCGTGAGGCGAGTCGCCGTTCGGGCTTTCGCCTGCTCTGACGCCTGTCCGCGGACTCGAGATGCGGCCGATCGGTCGAGAGAAGTATAGATGCCATCATATGATGTGATCGTGCTGGGCGGCGGCAACGCGGCATTTTGCGCGGCCCTGGCGGCGCGCGAGGCCGGCGCCAGCGTGCTCGTCGTCGAAGCTGCACCGCAAGAGGAAGGGGCGGCAATTCGCGCTTTACGGCGGGTGCGATGCGCGTCGCCTACAACGGCGTCGAAGACTTAAAGCGGCTGATGCCCGATCTGACCGAGGAGGAGTTGGCCAACACCGACTTCGGCGTCTACGGCGACGAGCAGTTCTACGACGATTTGTGCCGAGTCACCCAGTATCGCACCGACCCGAAGCTCGCCGAGGCGCTCGTCACCCGGAGCCTCGATACGATGCTGTGGATGCGCGCCAAGGGGATTCGCTTCGCGCCAATCTACGGTCGGCAAGCTTCAAGGTCGAGGGCAGGTTCAAGTTCTGGGGCGGGCTCACAGTCGAAGCATGGGGCGGCGGGCCGGGACTCGTCGATGCGCATTACGCGATCGCCGAACGCAACGGAATCGACGTGCGCTACCAGAGCCGCGCGCTCGAATTGATCAGCGATGACGGCGGCGTGCACGGCGTGACCGTGCGCATCAAGGGAAAGACCGAAAAGATCGCGGCGAAGTGCGTGGTCCTCGCGACCGGCGGCTTCGAGGCCAACGCCGAATGGCGCACGCGCTACCTGGGTCCCGGCGGACCTCGCCAAGGTGCGCGGCACGCGTTTCAACACCGGCGACGGTATCAGGATGGCGCTCGAGATCGGAGCGATGCCCTATGGCAACTGGTCGGGATGTCATGCCGTGGGATGGGATCGCAATGCGCCCGAGTTTGGCGACCTGAGCGTCGGCGACGGCTTCCAGAAGCAAGCTATCCGTTCGGAATTCTCGTCAACGGCCGCGGACGCCGCTTCGTCGACGAGGGCGCCGATTTTCGCAACTACACGTATGCGAAATACGGGCGCGCGATCCTCGAGCAGCCGGGGCAATTCGCCTGGCAGGTGTTCGATCGCAAGGTGCTCCACCTGTTGCGCGACGAGTATCGGATCAAGCGGGTGACCAAGGTCAGCGCCGAAACGATCGAAACACTCGCCACCAAGCTCGAAGACGTCGACGCCGCGGGCTTTCTCGAAGAGGTGCGCGCCTACAATTCCGCCGTCCAGACGCAAATTGCATTTAATCCGAACGTCAAGGACGGCCGCTGCACTCGAGGACTCGCGCTGGAGAAGAGCAACTGGGCCGAATCCGATCGATACGCCGCCGTTCGAGGCTTATGCGGTGACGTGCGGCGTGACCTTCACCTTCGGCGGTTTGCGGATCGACGAAAGCGGCAGCGTGATCGATACGGACGGCGAGCGGATTCGGGGCCTTTACGCGGCCGGCGAACTCGTGGGCGGGCTCTTCTACTTCAACTACCCCGGCGGTACGGGCCTGATGTCCGGCGCAGTGTTCGGACGAATCGCCGGCGGCGCGGCGGGAGCGGCTTCACGCGGCTAGCGTCTACTTCCCGCTGTCGTTCAACAATCGCGTCACCATCGACTTGAAGCCTTTCACCACGGGCGAGCCGTAAAAGCGCGCGCGAGTAAAATAGGGGTCGCCCGCGTAGAACCATTCGTATTGAAACTGGCGGCTGCCGAAGGGCTCGCCGATCATATCCCATGCGAGCTTGAAGAGTTGCACGCGGTCCTTCGCCGCGGTGTCCTTGCCGCGCAGATACTTCTCCAGATACGTCGCGATCTCAGGATTGGCGAAGTCTTTTTCCGTCGGCGTCATGATGAGGCCGCTGCCGCTGAGTTGGCGAATCACCTCGATTGCGCGCACCTGCACCTGCGGCATCAGCACCCATAACGTCGCGGCGAGTGCGCGATGCGGCATCGCTTGCGCCGCCCCCAGCGCTACTTCCTGTGCGGCGGAGCGCACCAAACCGGCGACCATCTCCGCGTTCGCGACCAGTTCGCCCAGTTGCGCTTGCATATGGACCGCCTCGTTACGGCCAATCGCTTCGGCCAGATGACAGGCGAGCCCCGCGAGAAAGCGCAGCTTTACCATCCCGCGAATCGTCGCCTGCAGGGGCGCATAGCCGGGAGTGCGCGGCAGGATGCCGTTGAAGATCTCAATGTCGCCGTTGATGAAGACGCGCTCATAGGGAACTTCGACGTCGTCAAAAATGGCGAGCGCGTCCTCCTCGTCGAAGCGCGAACTGAGCGGGCGGTCGAAGGTGCTGCGGCCCGAGTCGAAGGCCTCGCGGCAGATGAACTTCATCCCCGGAGTATCCATCGGCAGGGCGAAGCAGAGCGCGTAGGGCTCTTCGCCAGCGCGTCGCGGGTAGAACGGACCCACGAAGATCTCGTTGGCGAACGGCGCCAGAGTCGAGAGCATTTTAGCGCCACGAACGATGATCCCGCGGTCGGTCTCGCGAACGAGTCTTAGCGCGGCGAACGGATCGGGTTGTGCCGAGGGGCCCTTGGAGCGATCGATTTGCGGGTCGACCAGTGTATGGGTCAAGCACCAGTCGTTATCGCGACAAGCCTCATAGTAGCGGCGCACGTTCTCGCCGTAGCGCTTTTCGCGCCTGCCGAGGTAGGCATGCGCGGCAACAAAGTCGGTGATCATTGCGTTGCAGAAGTCGGGCAACCGGCCCATCAGGCCGAAAGTGTGATCGGCGCGCTGTTCTTCGGCGCGGACCCGAATCTCGGCTTCGGGCATGGACGAGGCCATGAGAAAGGAGGCGCTGACCGGATCGCCGGTGGTGGGCGATCGATAAGTCAGTTGGTCGCGATGCGAATGTTGGAGGTCATACAGCGACGCCAGCGTTCCAACGATGCCTTGGAAGGGAGGGTAGGTGGTGACGTCCTTGACGCGATCGCCGTTGACGAAAACGGTGCGGCCGTCGCGCAGGCTTTCGACAAATTCGCTGCCGGTCCGTATGCCCATGGAGATACCTGCGGCCGCACAGGCATCCGCCCGCACGGCCGCTTCACGTTAATGAATTGTTGATGGTGTGTCCGACTATTTCGCCATCGAGGAGAAAACCTCGGCAAGACCCGGCTCGTCAGCGGCGAACTCGAGCTTGTCCATCCCGGCGTACTTGTTGTCGCGCATCTGCGCAATGTACTCCGGCGGATTGTCGCAATAGACCTCGAGCTGATTACCGTCCGGGTCGCTGAAGTAGATACTCTTGGTGATGCCGTGATCGACGGTGAAAGAGATCGGCACGTCGTTTTCCTTGAGCACCTTGAAGGCCGCGCGTAGCTCTTCCTCGTTCTTCAGCCGGAAGGCGATATGAACCAGGCCGACCTGCCGCCACTCGGGCGCCTTGGCTTCCTTGCCGACTTCCATGCAGGCAATTTCGTGATGGTCGCGGCCGTTACTGGCGAAAAAGGCCATCTTGAGTTTCGACAGCTCCATCATGAGCTGAAGACCCATCACCTCGGTGTAAAATTTGCGCGAGCGTTCGATGTCGCGCACCTTGATCACCACGTGACCTATTCTTTCGGGATGAATCATTGCTGACGCCTCCGTTAGGGTACTGACGCCTGAATTTGGGCCGAGTCTAGCGCTAAGGCGAGTGATCGTCGATAGCAGCGCGGCCTCGCGATCATCAGGCATCGGCCGTCCGCCCCCGCCCCATTAGCGATCGTAATCTCAACCCGTTGCGTGGAATTAGCCAAAATCTTAGTACAGTCGCGGACCTGCGAATATCGAATCGACCGCATGCTTGGTCGCGGTAGCGGCGCGTTTGGGTTGCTTGGCCAGGTCGCGAGCGAGATCGCGTGCCGTCGGCATCAGCTCGCCGGCCTTCACCACCTTGTTTACCATGCCAAAATCGAACAATTCGCGGGCGGAATAGTGACGGCAGAGAATCATCGCCTCTTTCGCCCGCCACGGACCCAGTCGGGCTGCCATCACTTCGGCCGGGCCGCCGGTGTAGGGTGCGCCGAGATCGACCTCCGGCACCCAGAATTCCGCGCCCTCCGCGGCGACGACGAAATCAAAGGCGGCGGCAATCGCCCAACCCCCGCCCACCGCGTAGCCGTTGACGGCGGCAATCGTCATACAGTCGAGACGGAGAATCGTGTCGAATACGCGGCCGACGATCCGCGCGAGTCCTTTATTGTCAGCGGCGAAGATACGCATGCGCTCCCTGGGATCGGTAACGCCCTTTGCGCCGGATAAGTTGGCGCCGGCCGAGAACGCGGTGCCGGTTCCGGTCACGATAAGCGCGCGGGTCTCCTTGGTATCGCGCACGCGATGGATCATGCTCTCGAACTCCAGCATCACCTCGCGGGTCATACAGTTGCGGCGTTCCGGTCGATTGAAAGTAATCGTGCTAATCGGTCCGTCGCTCTCGAACAGGAAATTTTCGGGCATCTCGGCTTACTCCATGAAGAATCCGTTGATGTTGGCTTTGGCCTGAACGATCGCGGCCGGTTTCTTCGCCGCCAGGCTTTGTGCGAGTTCCATCGCGACCGGCATCAGTTCCTCTTTGCGCACGACGCGATTGAGCAGGCCCCACTGGTAAAGCTCAGCGGCTTTGAAATGCCGGCAGGTAAAGATGATTTCCTTGGCGCGCGCGGCGCCGACATGTGCCGTAAGCCACTCTTCAGGTGCGCGAGGTCCGGGCGATCCTAAATCGACTTCGGGCATCCAGAATTCGGCACCCTCGACCGCAATCCGCAGGTCGCAAGCCAGCGCCAGAAACCATCCGCCGCCTACGGCGAAACCGTTAACCGCGGCAACCGTCGGCATCTCGAGGTTGGTCAATAGATTGAGCGTGCGTCGCAGGATCCGACGCCGTTGCGCCGGAACCGCGCCGAACAGACGTTGACGCTCGGCCTCGTCGGTAACTCCCTTCAGGCGCGAAAGATCCGCTCCGGCAGAGAAGGTGTTGCCGGTACCGGTGAAGAGCAGCGCGCGGACTTCTTCGTCGTCGCGCAAGTTCATCAGGTTGGCCTCGAGTTCCGAGACGCTGTCTTCGTTGAGTGGATTGCGTTTCTCGTTGCGGTCGAAAGTGAGGACCGCCACAGCGCCTTCCTTGTTAACTCTAAAGTAGCTGGACATTGGCAATCTCCTTTCCGTCCGTAGGTGGCGATCTGAACGTTGCGAGCGTGGCCCGCGAGCTACTTATCGCGCCTGCGGGATTTACCGTCAAATAATGCCGTCTCGATGGAGCGATTCCAGTTCTGTCGCATCGATACCGATACGGGCGAGGACTTCGGCGTTGTGCTCGCCCAGCTCCGGCACCTTCGACGAAACCTCGTCTTCGCGCGCCCCCGACATTTTAATCGCCGAACCCAACACCCTAACCCCATCATGCCCGCCAAATTCCGTTCTGCGAATGAGGCCGCGCGCTTCCAGTTCGGGATCGTGGGCGACCTCTTCTATCTCGCGAACGGGAGCACAGGGAATGTTATGAGCGAGCAACAGTTCGACTAAATCGTCCCGCTTCTTGTTGGAGGTCCATTCGCCGACGAGTGCATCGACTTCGTCAATGTTTTTGCAGCGCGCCGCTTCGTTCCGATAGTGCGGCTCTTCGACCAGTTCGAGGCGGTTCATCAGGGCCGCGAGTTGCCGCCAGTGCGCCTCGGTCAGGCAATATATCCAGATCTCGCCGTCCACAGTTGGATAGGTATTGCAGGGACATGCGGCCGGATGCCGATTGCCGAGCCGAGGAATGGTTTTGCCCTCGAGCACCGCTGCGATTGCGCCGTTGATCGCCGGGATGCACACGTCGAGCATCGCGACCTCGACCTTTCGTCCGCGTCCGGTGCGCTCGCGTTCGAGCAACGCCGCGAGCACTCCGGCGGCCAGATGCATACCCGTGCTCGTGTCGACCAGCGCCGCGGTCACGCGTACGCCCGGCCGGTCGCCATAGCCGGTCATACTGATGATTCCCGACGAGGCCTGGATGGTGAAATCGAGCGCGCCGAGCTTGGCGAAGCGGCTATCCTGGCCGTACCCCTTGCCCGATGCGTAGACCAGGCGCGGAAAACGTGGCGCCAAATCGTCGTATCCGAGGCCCATCCGATCGAGTGCGCCTGGAGCATAATTTTCGATCAAGGCGTCGGCGTCGCCGAGTAACCGCATGAGGATCGCATGGCCGCGGGGATCCTTGAGATTAAGCGTGATCGATTTCTTGCCCGGGTTCAGCATCAGGAAGCCCAGTTCGGGCCATACGGCCCGGGCGAGCGGTTGCGCAGCAATTCTCCGGTGCCGGGAGGCTCGACCTTGATTACCTCGGCACCGAAATGGGCCAACTGAAGTCCGCAGTAGGGTCCAGCATAAATCTGCGCGAGCTCCAATATTCGATAGCCTTCGAGCGGAAGACTCATGCAACAACTCGCTTTCCGGAAGCAGTGCGGCGCAACTAATACTTGGCGATTACTTCGCGGCTGAAATCCTCGATCATCTCGCGGCCGTGCGGGTGAACTACCTGGATCGCCACTTGTGTAACTCCCACGGCCTCGAGCGCCTTGAGCCGTGCGACGATCTCCTCACCGCGCCCGGTGAGCGTCATCGTGCGCAGGAGGGTCTCGTCGACGAAACGCTCCTCGCCCGGTTTCATGTAGATGAGATGGCCCTCGTGAACCTCGAGATAGCGCTTGTCGGTGGGCGTCTTCATCTTCGCCACGTAGTCTTCCCGATAACGCTCCCAGAGCTTGGCCAGCGGACCTTGCAGATCGACCGTTATAGCGGACGCTTCCCACAGCGCATGCAGGAAAACGATCGCGAAGGGTCCCACTCGCTCGATCACGCGCGGCGAAGTGATTGATTCGCCGTCGCGCAGTACGCATCCAGAAGTTAGGACCGCGATCGGCAGATCCTTGGTGGGACGTCCGGCCCGGGCCGCGCCTTTCTTGATGGAATCGAATTTCTGACGGAAGCGCTCGGGATCGGACAGAATCGTGATCCAGCCGTCGCCGATTTCGCCCGCGAGTTCGAGCGCCTTGGGTCCGTCGGCGGCGATATGAATCGGCACTGGATCTTTCAGATTAATGTAGCCGTGGTCCTGATGGAGGAAACGGATCGCGCGCTCACGTTTGCCCTCGCGATAGACTACCTCTTCGCCGCGCAACAACTTGCGCACCATGGCGACGTAATCGCGCAGCTGATCAAGCGGAATCGGCGGCAAGCCCATCGTATTACGGCCGGTAAAACCCGATCCTACCCCGAGCACGGTCCGCCCGGGAGCCAGAAGATTGACGGTCGCGATCGAATGAGCGGTTACCGGCTCGATCCGGTTGGAGGGAATAGCCACGCCAGTCGCCAGCTTGATTCGCTTGGTTCGCTCAGCCGCCATCGCCATGCAGACGTAGACGTCGCTGTAGATCATCTGCGAGTCGTAAAACCATGCCTGCGTGAAGCCGTGATCTTCGGCGATGACGAGATCTTTCCACGCGTCCGGGCGCGCCGGATAGGCGATGCCAAATTCCATCGATGAAACCTCCGTGTGCTGATGCAGTCATTCGTGTTCGGAGGGCGTTCTGTCAAGGGGTCTGGTCCGTGGGTCATTGGTCCTGATCGGGACACACAACATTAACCCCGCGAAGCGAAGACGTTGAGGCCGGCGACGAAATCTAATCTGTTAGTTGAGGTATGGACAAAACGGACGCCGGGGCGGACGCGCCCCGGCACCGCTCGACTACTGCAGGTTGTAATAACGCTTGGCGCCGCCGGCGAGGACATTGGCGAGGGTCTGCGGCGGCATTCCCATGCGCTTGATCATGTTGGCCGCATCGGGAAAGCCGTCGGCGTGAGGGTAGTCCGTCGCCCACAGGATATTGTCGGATCCCAGATAATCGGCCAGGCAACGCAAAGTACCTTCCACCGGCTAGAAAGAGATAAAGCATTGCCGATGAAAGATCTCGCTCGGACGCGTCGATAGCCCGGTATCGTTCATTCCGACGTCTTCGAAATGCCGATCCATCCGATCGAGCCATCCGGCCATCCAGCCGCCTCCCGACTCGAGAAAGGCGACCTTCAGGCGCGGGAAACGATCGCATACGCCGCACATGATGAGACTGGTCGCCGCGGCCATCATCTCGAACGTATGCGCAACCGCGTGGCGCACGGCGAGTCCCTTGGTAAAGCGATCCATGGCGAGCGTTTGCTGTCCACTTTCCGAACCGCCGTGAATTCCTATTGAAAACCCGAGATCCTGCGCCGTATTCCACAGCACGTCGTACTCGGGGTCGTGCAGCACGCGGCCGTTATATGGATTCGGCCGGATGAACCCGCAGCGGAAGCCGAGATCTTTCGCGGCAAAAACCATCTCCTCGGCCGCCAGTTCGATCGATTGCATCGGGAGCATCGCGGCGCCAAACAATCGTTCCGGGTAGGGTTTGCAATAGTCGGCGAGCCAGCGATTGTAGGCGCGACAGGCAGCCGCCGAGTATTCCGGCTCTTTGGTCGCACCCAGGAAGAGCCCGAGGCTGGGATAAAGGAACGCCGCGTCGATGCCCTCGGCGTCCATGTCCGGGATGCGGGCGTGCGGGTCGAAGCCGCCTTTCTTTCCTTCCAGATATGGGATTCGATGCGACTTGACGCCGCGATCCGCGCGAGCGCCGATAGTTCCGAGACCGCCGAACTTGACGCGTTTTTTGCCGCGCCCAAGATCGATCGCATCGTCGCCCTCGATAACGAAGACTTCGCCGCCCCCTTCGGTAGTTACGAGTCTGGGACAACCCGCGCGGAACTTCGGTTCAATGTAGTGCTCCCAAAGGTCCGGTGGTTCGAGGATGTGGCCGTCAGCGTCGATGACGTTGTATTCCATCACGTTCACCCCGCGTGTTTGTTCGACCTCTCCAGCTCGCGAGAGATCGCAGTGCGAAAAAACATCACCCTTCTATTGCAGGTGATAATAACGCTTGGCTCCGCCCGCCAGCACGTCGGCGAGCGTCTGCTGCGGCAAACCCATCCGCCGGATCATTCCGGGGGCGTCCCAGAAACCGTCGAGATGCGGATAGTCAGTCGCCCACAGGATATTGCTCGAACCGATATAATCGGCCAGCAGCGCCAGAGACTTCTCGACCGGTTCGAAAGAGATGAAGCATTGCCGGCGGAAGATTTCGCTCGGACGCGTCGACAGCCCGGTATCGTTCATGCCGACGTCGTCGAAATGACGGTCCATCCGATCGAGCCATCCGGCCATCCAACCGCCGCCGGATTCGAGAAAGGCAATCTTCAAGCGCGGGAAGCGATCGCAGGGGCCGCACATGATGAGACTGGTCGCCGCCGCCATCATCTCGAAGGTGTGCGCGACGCAATGACGGACGGCGCCGCTCTTCTTGAAGCGATCCATCGCGAGCGTCGCTTGTCCGCTCTCAGAGCCACCATGAATACCCACCGAGAAGCCGATGTCCTGTGCCTCGGCCCACAGCGGATCGTATTCAGGATCGTGCAGGACCCGTCCGTTGTAAGGATTGGGCCGAATGAAGCCGGCACGGAAACCTAACTCTTTGGCGGCAAACTGCATCTCCTGGACGGCGCCTGCGACCGATTGCATCGGTAGCATCGCAGCACCGAAGAGACGCTCAGGGTAGGGTTTGCAGTAATCGGCAAGCCAGCGGTTGTAAGCGCGGCAGGCGGCCGCCGAAAAGTCGGGATCCTTGGTGGCGCCCAGGAACAGCCCCAGACTCGGGTAGAGGAACGAGGCGTCGATCCCTTCCGCGTCCATGTCGGGGATGCGGGCGTGCGGATCGAAGCCGCCCTTGCGTCCTTCCACATAAGGAATTTTGGGCGAGACCTTGCCGTCGCGCGCGCCAATTGCGCCGACTGCGCCGAAGCTTACCTTTTTCTTGCCGCGACCGAGGTCGATCGCGTAGTCGCCTTCGATGCGAAAAATTTCGCCGCCGTCCCCAGTCGTTATCAGCTTAGGGCAGCCTTCGCGGAACTTCGGCTCAATGTATTTTTCCCAGAGATCGGGCGGCTCACAAATATGGCCGTCAGCGTCGATGACGTTGTATTTCATCACGTTCACCTCGCCCAAAGCACCAGTTAAATTCTGCGCGATCTAACCACAGCGGCTTCCACGAACACAAGTTGGCAGGTTTGCACGATACTGGCCGCAGCTATAGACGAATTATCGATGTCGTCGAACTTTCTAATCAGCGGCACCGGCCACCGCGTGGGCAAGACCATGGCCGGATGCGCGATCGCGTTCGCCTTCAAGGTTCGTGCGATGCGCGTCGGCGTGATGAAGCCGGTACAGACCGGCTGCATCGAGCGCGAGGGCGCGCTGATCGCGGCGGATGCGGATGCGCTGTTAGCGGCAGCATCGTCCGACCAGCCGCCCGAATTATCCTGTCTTTATCGCTACCGCCTGGCGATATCACCGGCCGCGGCGGCCGCGGTCGAGGGTGCGTCACTGCCGGATTGGGAGCGAATCGAACGCGCTTTTCGTCAGCTCTCTTCGCGCAGCGAAGTGATGCTGGTAGAGGACGCCGAAGGCTTGGCGGCGCCGCTTGATTGGCGTCACACCAGCGCCGATCTCGCTCGCGAATTCGATCTGAAGTTGATTCTGATCGTCGCCAACCGCGCCGGTTTCATCAACGACGCGCGGCTCGCGCTGGATTACGCAGCAAATCGGGGAATTCGGCTGGCGGGTTTCATCATGAATGCTCTCGATCCCGATACCTCCGCATCGGTGGCGCGCGATGCCGAGTTTGTCCGCAAGGCGACCGGCGCAACTTGCCTCGGTACCGTGCGCTTCAAGGAGCCTCTCGCGCTGAGTATCGTCGAACAGTTGTTGTGAACGGAGGGTATCGATCGGAAGCTCGAGAGCCGTACACCGGCCTTGACAAAATGACTACGCGAGACCTTGATTTCAACTGGGATAACCTCCAGTCGAGAGAGGCGCCATCATGGTAACCATCGTCGATGCCGACGGACATATCGTCGAACCGCATGTCGTGTGGGATGAGTACACCGAGCCCGAGTATCGCGATCGAGTAATCCAGGTCCGCCGCAGCAGCGAGGGCACCGACGAATTCTGGATCAATGGTGAACGGCGGCGCGGTGTCGGCGGTTCGGTTGCCGCGTCGATGATTCCCGGCGGTTTTCTCGATCCGGAACGCGCGCGTACCGCAACCTGGGACGATATTTTGATGGGTAGTTGGGAACCGCACGAACGAATCAAGGTAATGGATGCCGAACGCATCGACCTCGCAGTGCTCTATCCATCGCTCTGGCTGGTTTACGGCGATTTCACCGATCCGCGAGTCGCCGTCGCCGCTTGCCGCGCCTACAACAACTGGCTCGGCGATTTTTGCAAGGCTAATCCGCGGCGTCTTTTCGGCGTGGCTCCAATGCCGATCGTCGACGTCGACGAAGCGGTCAAAGAGATGCGCCGCGTGGCGAGATTGGACTTCAAGGCCGTGATGATTCGGCCCAACCCGTTCAACGGACGCCGCCTCAATGACCCTGCCTACGAGCCGTTCTGGCGCGAGGCGCAGGAACTCGATTTGCCGGTCGCGATCCATTCGAGCTTCGGAACCCGGATGCCGACGCTCGGCGCGGACCGCTACCTGCATGACGTCTTCTCATTTCACATGGTGTGCCATCCGTTCGAGCAGCAGGCCGCGTGCATGGATATGATTTGCGGCGGAGTACTCGAAAAGTTTCCGCGGCTGCGAGTCGGTTTCCTCGAATGCGGCGTTGGCTGGGTCGGCTACTGGCTCGACCGCATGGATAGCCACTTCGAAAAGATGGGTTCGATGGTGCCGTGGCTGCGGAAGCGCCCGACCGAATACTTCATGGAGCAGTGCTACTTGTCGCTTGACCCCGACGAGCGAACGTTGCGCGCGATGTGCGATCTCGGTCTCGACCGCAATATCCTCTGGGGGTCGGACTATCCGCACTTCGACTGCACTTATCCCGGCGTCGTGGCGCAGGTGGAAAGCGCGCTGGGCGCGCTGTCCGAGACGGCGCGCACGAACATCATGCGCGAGAATGCGATCAGATTTTACAAGCTCGACGCCTAGCTTGCCCGAGGCGACGACAACCCCTTAACGCTCGCCGCTCCGGAGTACGCCGGCGCTTTCGAGCTCGCGGATCTGTTCGGATGAATAGCCGAGGTCGCGCTCCAGGATCTCGCTGTTATGCTCGCCGAGAAATGGCGCCTCGAGCGTAAGCTCCGTGGGAAACTCGGAGAAGCGCAAGGGAAAGCCCGGCACCTCGAATTCGCCCAGCACACGATCGTGAATCTTGCGTACGGTCCGCCGCGCTTGCAGTTGCGGATGCTTCACTGCCTGTTCGACGCTCAGTACGGAGCGCATGGTACGCGATGCTCGTCGAGTTGTTTCAGCGCAGCTTCGTCAGCTCTGAGCCTGCAGCCATGCCTCGATCGTGCCGATCACCTCTTTCGCGTTCTGCGTTCGCAGCGTGTTGGACTTGAAGCAGGGTCATCAATCATGTCGGGACGCCCCATCGCGCGGCACAAGTCGGCCCATTGATGGTCGAGGGCGGCGATTAGGATAAATCCCTCGCGGCTCTTGAAGATTCCGCCCGGTGTCAGGAGGTAGTGATGAGCACCGCTGCGCCGTGGCTTGGTCTTGCCCCCGCTCAGGCTCAGCACCTGCGCGCTCACATCGTGGTAATGGAAATAGGAGTCGACGAGCGAGACGTCGACCCATTGGCCTTTTCCGGTGCGCTCTCGGTAGAGCAAAGCGGCCAGCACCGCGCTGAAACCGTGAACACCAGTACTGACATCGCCTACGCCCATCGTATTCAGGAGCGGGGGACCGTCAGCCTCGCCGGTCATATCGAGCACGCCGGCGAGGGCCGCGCCGATATGATCGAAACCCGGTTTGAAGGAGAAGGGCCCCGCCTGCCCACAAAGTGAAATCGAGCACATCACCAGGCGCGGATTGAGCTCGTGCACGGTTTCGTAGCCAAAGCCCAACCGCTTGATCACGCCAGGCGCGAAATTCTCAACCATTACATCAGCTTTGGCCAGGAGATCGCGCACGACCGCATGTCCCTTGGGATTCTTCAGGTCGATGCACAGACTTCTCTTGCCGCGATTCTGCTGGACGAAATATCCGCTACGGCCGTTAAGCAAAAACGGTAGGCCGCGCGAACGATCACCACCAGGCGGCAGTTCCACCTTGATTACTTCCGCACCCAGCTCGGCCATCAGCCGCGTGACCGTGGGTCCCGCCAACACCTGCGAGAAGTCGATAACCTTGTAGCCGTCCAGAATCCGCTTGGGTTCGTCCGCTGCCATAGAATCTCCCTTTAAGGTCTAGCGGTGGATTACTCTTTGCCGCCGCTTCCGTAAAGTCTTCGGGACCGCGCGCTCATCGATAATTCGGTTCGTCACCGAAATGCTCGCCACATCGAATCGTCGACGTTTCGTGATAGTCAGTCGAAAATGAAATTCGGACTCTTCGGGATGAACACGCGGCCGTGTGTCACTGCCGACGCGATTGCGACTGTCGCACGCGCCGCCGAGGAAGCGGGCTTCGAGAGCTTCTGGGGCGGTGAACATCTCGCGCTGGCGAACCCGCAGACGTCCGCCTCGCCGATGCCGCCGAATATCGTCTTCGTCGATCTGGCGGTCACCATGGCCTTCGCCGCGGCGCACACCCGCACGCTGCGATTCGGCACGGGAATCATCATTTTGCCCTTGCGCAATCCGGTCGTCCTGGCGAAGCAACTCGCCTCGGTTGACGTGCTCTCGAATGGGCGGCTCATCTTTGGGATCGGCATCGGCAATCTCGAGTTCGAATTCAACGCGGTCGGGATGCCGTTCGATCACAAGGGCAAACGCGCCGAGGAGATGATCGCCGCGATGAAAGCGTTATGGACCATGGATCGAGCGGAGTACCGCGGGCGTTTTACTTCGTTCGGCGGCGTGCGCGCAGAGCCTCGTCCGATACAACAGCCGCATCCGCCGATCGTCTTCGGCGGCAAGACCACTCATGCCTTCAGCCGCACCGCGCGCCTCGGTGATGGATGGTTCGGTTATGGCCTCGATCTCGATTCGGCGGCGAACTGTATCGCGGGTATTCGCGACGCCTGTACGAAACACGGCCGCGCCTTCGATCAGATCGAGATCAGCGTTACTCCCAAGGCTGAACTCGACCACGACCTCGTTCGTCGCTACGCCGATCTTGGCGTCAGGCGACTGATCGTCTCGCCTCGTGC